>JANMDU010000001.1:0-200099 GCA_031376455.1 Variovorax sp.
GTTTTTAACAAAGCGCGCGCGCTGCGCGATCATCCCGAAAAACTGGCGATTATGGAGTTCCCCCAGTTCGTCTCGCCCACATTGGTCACGCGCGATGCATCGGACATCAAGCGCTTTCACGCTGAGCACCAAGACATCATCTTAAAACCACTCGATGGCATGGGCGGCGCTGGCATCTTCCGCGTGAAAGCCGATGGCCTCAATTTGGGCGGCATCATCGAAACGCTCAACAAAGACGGCGCGCAAAGCGTGATGGTGCAAAAATTCATCCCCGCCATTGAGCAGGGCGACAAGCGCATCTTGGTGATCAACGGCGCGCCCGTGCCCTACAGCCTTGCGCGCATTCCGCAAGGCGGCGAAGTGCGCGGCAATTTAGCGGTAGGCGGAAAAGGCGTGGCGCAACCCATCACACAACGTGATCGAGAAATTGCCGAGCACATCGGCCCGATTTTGGCCAAGCGCGGCTTGTTTTTGATCGGCCTTGATGTGATCGGCGATCAGCTCACCGAGATCAACGTCACCAGCCCGACTTGCTTCCAAGAAATCAAAGATCAAACCGGTTGGGATGTGGCAACACATTTCATCACGCAGCTAGAGTTACTATTAAAACAATAGCATGTTGCGCAGATTCTATGCCGGCTAGATGCTCAAAAGGCTTAAAAATAAGTGATAAAAGGATTTATCGTCCGCCCAGCCGCTCCAGCTCTGTGCGCGCCGTATCCAGATCACGGCCATATTCTGCGAGATACCGATTGCGCTCTTCGCCGCTCCATTCATTCGGTGAAAAATTCTCTGCGATGTACATACCGCTGATATGCACCACGCCTGCGCGGCGCGCCATCATCAGCCGATCTGGAAACTTATCGGGAATAAGCAGAAATCCATCCACATCACGCAGCCTCAGCGGAAAGATCAGGCGCTTATCGCGGATCAACGCGCCAAACAGATGCAGCTTGAACTCTTGCACGCCAGCGGCCACTTCTTCATTGAACGTGACCAAGGCAAACGGCTGACCTCGCGCATCATCAATACGCCCGCTCACCACGTAGCGGCCTGCCACGCGCACGTTGGCTTTGAGATAAAAATTGAGCGAACCCGCTTCTTGCACCTCACGTACCGCGCCCCATGTAGCGGGCACATCTTCGGTGTAGATCACATCGAAATGCGCCACGCCTTCTTTGCCATCAGCGCGCACGAAGACAAGGATGCGGATCGTGCCAGCGAAGCCCGCAAAGCCTTGTGTGGAGGGGGAGAGGCGTGCGCTGAAATTACCATCGCCCGCCACATCGTCAACTGCACCGAGACTGCTAGAGCCCGCATCTGAAAACTCTAAATTCGCTGTGCGCAGCTGCGCGAGTTGCTTTCCATCGGGCACAGATTGCGCCGCAGCACGGCTGATCAAAAGCGGCAGCACTTTGCCGCTCTTGTCTGTGGCTTGCACTGTCAATTTCACCGCGTCTTGCCCTGACAGAAACACGCGATCTTGACCCGTTTTGAGCGTGATGCCGGCCACAGGCTCGCCGCGCTCGTTACGCATCGTTTTTTCTTCCACTATCGCGTCAAACGGGCGCACTTGATCCGGTGCATCTGCCATCAGGCGCGATTCATGCGGATAGCGCGTGGCATCGCGGTAGGTGCTGAAGACTTGCGAGGCTCGCTCGAAGCGGGCGCGCGCTTGAGCGAGTTTTTCTTCGCGTAACTTAAGCCCTTCTGAACTCAGCGGTGCGCCAGGCGGGTTAGATCCACCGCCCGCGCTTGCTCCGCTGGCTAGCGATGATCCGCTCACGCCTTGCACTTGACCGCGCGGGCTTATTGCGCTTGCACTCAGCCCCGCCGCAACGCCGACTTGATCAGAAGCAAACAACCACCACGAAAGTGTTGCAACGGCGACTGAAGCAAGCGCCCAAGCAAGCACCGAACGCTTTGGCATAGGCCGGTCTGTTTAGCTTTATGTCGGCGCCGATGAGGCTTGTTGCGCTTACTGCGCGTTTGTCACCATATCTGCACGCACCAGCCCCACCACGCCACCCCAATTGCCATTGGTGTAGTGGTTGTACTGCTGGTTGTTGTCGCGGAATTGCAAGGTGTGGTTTGTCCATTTCAGACTGCCGCCTTCGTTGGCCGCGGTCCCAAGATTCAGATCGTTGCAAAACCAATCGCTTGGGTTGCACAGGCCACGCCCGCCCGAACCAGCCGTGCCGCCCGAAGAATGGTAGGCCACAGCTTGATCATCTTGCCCGGGCATCAAGCCAGACTGCACCGCGCCACTGGCACCTGCAAACATATAAAACCATTTCGCACGGGTCTGGTTGTGGTCATAGAGTGCGCGGGCTGTGGCTGTTTTGAGATCGCTGGTGAGCGCATCCGATACAGCCCAACTACCCAAATCTGCCAACTCGCTACCGCCGGCAGCACCCGCAGCAACATTGACCCACTTGATATTCCAGCCCGTCTGCGTGCCGCCGCCTGCTGCATTGGAGCATTGGCCGCCCGAGACGATGCCCGTTTTCTTTGTGCGCGCTGTGCCGCCGTAGAGCGACATGGCATAGCCAATTTGCAGGTTGCCCGCGCTGTGTGCAGCGACATAGCACCAATTGCTACCGGTGCAATAGCAATCCAACGCATCGCGAACGCGGAAATTTTGATCCGCAATGCGACTTGATCCATCCCAGTTCACCGAGATTTTATTCACGCCAGCGGCTGTGCTGGCCGGGCCCCAGTAAGTGAAATCGGCATAGTTACCGCCTTGCACTCCAGGGTTGTTGCGACCATTGATCCAAAGGGAATAGTTGGTGGCTACAGCAGCGCCTGCAGTAGCCAATACAAGAACAGCTACGCCTAAAGCGGCCAGGAGTTTGTTTTTCATGTGTGTCTCCAGATTTGAATAAAAAGAACGGTCGTTCTTTTTTTCATATTGTCTGAAATCTGACGCGCTGCGCCAACTCGGGAAAACCCGCGAAATGACTTGGCTGAGCGCTCTAAATCAAGGCTGTGCGGCTTTCCAAGGAATCTCTTCCGCCTTACGCGGCTTGCCTATCGGCGCAGCAGCTTGCCCTTTTTTTACCGCTGCCATGTCTTCCTCGCTGGGATATTGGCCAAGCAGCACATAGTCAAACACGCGGCGCGCAATTGGCGCGGCATGCTCGGCACCAAAGCCTACGTTTTCCACAATAACGGCGAGCGCAATTTGCGGGTTGTCGGCAGGCGCAAAGGCCATGTAGAGCGCGTGATCGCGCTGGTGTTCTTCCATCTTGGAGGCGTTGTATTTGTCTTTTTGACCAATCGTCACAGCTTGCGCCGTACCCGTCTTGCCGCCGCTCACATAGCCTGCCCCGGCAAACACGCGCGCCGATGTGCCTTCTTTCGTCACGCCCACCAGTGAGCGATTGATGACAGCGATATGCTCCGGCTTGTAGCCCAAACTGAGCGCAGGCTCTTTGGCAGCTGGAATCCAGCTGCGGCTGAGTGCATCTTGCGTGGCTGTGACTAACTTGGGTTGATGCCGGAGGCCACCATTGGCCAAAATTCCGGTGGCATGCGCCAATTGCAGCATGGTGAAGGTGTTGTAGCCTTGACCGATACCTAGGGAGATCGTCTCGCCGGCATACCATTTTTTCTGTTCGGCTCGTTTGTAATAGGCGCGCTTCCAATCTTGGCTAGGCAACACGCCGCGCACCTCGCCATTGATATCAATCCCCGTGTATTGCCCAAAGCCAAGTGGCTTCATGAAATCATGCATGGCATCAACGCCCAGCTCGTTAGCGAGTGAGTAGTAGTACACGTTCGATGATTTCACAATGCTGCGATACATATCCACCGCGCCCAATCCGCCATCGCCGTGGCTGCGGAAAGTATGGCCGCCAAATGTCCATGAGCCTGCATCATTGATGATCGTGCCAGCAGTGCGTTTGCCCGTTTCTAAGGCGGCTAGGGCCATGAAAGGCTTGTAGGTTGAGCCGGGTGGATAAGTGCCGCGTAGCGCTCTGTTGAGCAAAGGTTTGTCGATGCTTTCATTCAAGATTTGCCAATTCTCAACATCGATACCTTCAACAAAAAGGTTCGGATCAAAAGTCGGCATACTCACGAAAGCGAGCACCTCGCCATTGCGCGGATCAATCGCCACCAGCGCCCCGCGCCGATCACCATACATCTCTTCGATCAGCTTTTGCAACTTGATATCAATCGAGAGCTTAATCGTGTTGCCGGGCGTGGCGGGGTTGCTTGCGAGCTTACGCACGGCGCGGCCGCCAGCAGACGTCTCAACCTGATCCACGCCGGTAATGCCATGCAGCTGCTGCTCAAAGCTTTGCTCCACGCCGAGCTTGCCAATGTAGTCTGTGCCTTTGTAGTTGGTCTGCTGCTCATCGGGCCACTCTTCGATCTGCTCTTTCTCACGCTGATTGATGCGGCCAATGTAGCCAATCACATGGCTAGCCAGCTCGCCATGCGGATACTGACGAAACAGGCGCGCCTTGATATCCACACCGGGAAAACGAAAGCGCTGCGCAGCAAATCTGGCCACCTCTTCATCAGACAAGCGCGTACGGATCGGCAGCGATTCAAAGCTTTTGGATTCATCGAGGAGCTTTTTAAAGCGGCGCTTATCGCGCGGCGCAATCTCCACCAGCGCAGAAAGCTGGTCAATCGTTTCTTCCAATGTGCCGGAAATTTTCGAGGGCGTGATCTCCAGCGTATAGGCTGAATAATTAGTGGCCAAGGTGATGCCGTTGCGATCCATGATCAGGCCGCGATTGGGCACGATAGGCACGACTGCTGTGCGATTGCTCTCGGCCTGTTCTTCAAAATCCTCATGGCGCACCACTTGCAGCCAAACGAGGCGAATCACCAGCATTAAAAACGCAAGCAGCACCACGCCACTGGCCACCAAAATCCGGCGGCGGAATTTGGCAAGCTCAGCATCGACATTACGAAGTTCGGTCATGGCGGAAGTTCTGTCATAACGGTCTATTTGCATCAGGATCAGGCGCACGCATTTGAGGCGCGAGCAAGATCAGCGTCACAACCGGCCAAAGCACCGCCTCAATAAACGGCGAAAGTACAAATCCCCAGCCCGGAAAACTATTGCCCGCCAACATGCGCACAAGTAACTGCAGGGCGTGTGCTCCTAAGAGCAATGGAAAGATTTGCAGCGCCTGCGAAGGGATCGAGTACCACAGCAAGCGGCGAGAAATCGTGATGGCAAAAAAACTTAAAGTGGTGTACGCCAGCGCATGCTGTCCCAGCAAAGCGCCTTGATGGACATCCATGCATAAGCCAAAGACAAAAGCCGTGCCCACGCCCACACGCAGCGGCTGATGGATCACCCAAAACACCAACGTCAGCGCCAACACGTCGGGCGGCCAAGCAGCCCGGCCTAGCAACGTGGAAATCAACACATTGAGCATCAAGGCGGCCAGCAATGAGCCCCACACAAACAAAGGATTGGCAGGCAGCAGCAGTTGCTGGCCAGAGCGCATGATCATTTTTTCGCTCCTTTTTTAGGAGCATTCTGCGCAGGTTCTACGCCGGCTGGTATCGGTATTTGCACTGAAAATGGCTCAAGAATCATGACGTGGCGCGCGCCGAGCGTGTTGGCCAAAGGTTGACAAAATATTTTAGCAAACGCCGAATCCGCACGACGCTCCACCTTATCCACCCTTGCCACCGGCATGCCCGGTGGATACACCCCATCGACTCCGCTGGTCGACAAAATATCGCCTTGCTGCACATCGGCATTGCCGGCCATAAAGCGCAACTCCAGCGTACCACCGTGTACCGAGGGATCGCCATACACCACGCTGCGCGCACCGGTGCGCGTGTTGAGCACGGGAATCGTATGGTCTCGATCAATCAGAAGCGTGACTTCGCTGGAAAGCGGGTAGACGCGCGTCACTTGCCCCAGCACGCCCTCTGCGTCCATCACAGGCGAGCCGTTTTTGATGCCTTGCATGCTGCCCTTATCCACCATGACGCGGCGCGTGAAAGGATCAGCTGCGTCGTAGACCACCTCTGCAGCCTGCGCTGGCGTGCTGGTTCGTTCCTTCAAGGCAAGCAATTTTCGCAAGCGATCGTTCTCTAGCCCCAATTGTTCGACCTGCGCAGCACGCTGGGCTTGCATGGCAAGCCGCTTCTTCGCGTCGAGTTCCGCGCGCTGGGATGTATCAAGCGATGTGAAGTATTCCCCGCCGCCATGCACCATCTCAACTGGCCGCATCACAGCCCATTGCACCGGATATAGCGCGGAGGCGACAGCTACGCGAATGGGGTTCGTAAGTTTGAAGCGCGTATCCGCCACCATCAAAAATAACGCGACAGCACTAAAAACCATGAGCTTAGAAAATGCCGAATGCCCTTGTTTAAAAAAGGGCGGTGGGGAGCGGTCCAGTGTTCCTAATGGCACAGAGGACTCCTGCGGCTAGCGGGCTCTATCGTTGCAGTCGTGTCAGCTTCATTCGGAAGCAAAGATGCTGCCCATGCGATGGCCAGAATTTTCCAGCGCAATACCGCAGCCGCGCACCACGCAGGTCAGCGGATCTTCTGCCACCAGCACTGGCAAGCCCGTTTCTTCGGCCAGCAAGCGATCCAGATCACGTAGCAGCGCTCCGCCACCCGTGAGCATCATGCCGCGCTCGGCAATGTCTGCACCTAGCTCGGGAGGCGTTTGCTCGAGCGCATTTTTGACGGCTGACACAATTTGGTTCAGCGGATCGGTCAGCGCTTCCAGCACTTCATTTGATGAAATAGTAAACGCACGCGGAACACCTTCCGACAAATTGCGCCCTTTGACTTCCATTTCTTTGACTTCTGAGCCCGGAAAGGCCGAGCCGATTTTTTTCTTGATCGCCTCTGCTGTGGGCTCGCCGATCAGCATGCCGTAGTTGCGGCGAATGTAGTTGATGATGGCTTCGTCGAATTTGTCGCCACCCACGCGCACCGAGCCTTTGTAGACCATGCCGCCCAGCGAAATCACGCCCACTTCTGTCGTGCCGCCGCCGATATCCACCACCATCGAGCCTGACGCCTCGGAAACTGGGAGACCTGCGCCAATGGCAGCCGCCATCGGCTCTTCAATCAAATCCACCGGGCTGCCGCCAGCCGCTTCTGCTGCGTCGCGAATCGCGCGACGCTCCACTTGCGTGGACCCGCAAGGCACACAAATGATAATGCGCGGCGAGGGTGTGAGCAGCGTGCGCGGGTGTACCATTTTGATGAATTGCTTAATCATCTGCTCGGTGATCACGAAATCGGCGATCACGCCGTCTTTCATCGGGCGAATCGCCTCAATATTGCCCGGCACTTTGCCCAGCATCGCCTTGGCTTCGCGGCCCACGGCCTGAATCACTTTTTTCCCCTGCGGCCCGCCCTCGTGGCGAATCGCCACCACCGACGGCTCATCGAGCACAATGCCCTTACCGCGTGCAAAGATCAATGTGTTGGCCGTGCCTAAATCGATGGCGAGGTCGGTTGACAAATACCGACGGAATACACCTAACATCTTCAATCCTTTTTTGTGGGTTTCGTGCTCGTGGTCGGAGCAATCAAAACCAATCGCACAGCAAAGACAGGATAATACCTGATTGCCCCTTCAATACGTGGGTTTTTTGCTCCTAAATTTGTTGCAAAACACCACGCTGCCCACAACTGCATCTCTGTGCTTTCAAACCTGATCACCATGCCTCTCGAACCCAAAGACATCGACCGCATTGCCAACTTAGCGCGGCTTGAGCTGCACCATGGCGAGGGCGAGCGCATGCTTGGCTCGCTCAACGCATTTTTCAGCATCGTAGAACTTATGAAAGCGGTGGACACCACGGGTATCGAACCTTTGGCGCACCCCGTGGCCGCGATTCAAGCCATCCAGTTGCGTCTGCGCCCAGATGTCGTGAGCGAGCCCAATAATCGCGAAGCCAATCAGCGTAGTGCCCCGTCTGTGGAGCGCGGACTGTTTCTCGTGCCTAAAGTCATTGAATAAAAAAATGAACGAAATTCACCTCCAGCCATTGAAGATGCTGCGCGAACAGCTATCAAAAAAAGAGCTGTCTGCACCCGAGCTGGCTCAGCATTTCCTCTCTCGCATCAAAGCCCATTCGCAACTCGGCGCATTTTTAGCCACCGACGAAGCCGTCACGCTCGGCCAAGCTGCCGCTGCACAAAAGCGCATTGATGCAGGCGATGCCGCGCCATTGCTCGGCCTGCCCATTGCACATAAAGACATCTTCGTCACTCAAGATTTCCCCACAACTGCTGGTTCAAAAATGCTCGCAGGCTACCGCTCACCTTTTGATAGCACGATCGTGAGCAATCTTGCCGGCCAAGGAGCTGTTTCGCTTGGAAAACTCAATTGCGATGAATTCGCCATGGGCTCCTCCAACGAAAACTCCGCATATCGCAATGCACTCAACCCTTGGGACACCAGCCGCATCCCCGGCGGCAGCTCGGGCGGCAGCGCCGTGGCCGTGGCAGCGGGTCTGTGCGCCGCCGCTACCGGCACCGACACCGGCGGTTCGATCCGCCAACCCGCCGCCTTTTGCGGCATCACCGGCATCAAGCCGACCTATGGCCGTGCTAGTCGTTATGGCATGGTGGCCTTTGCCTCTAGCCTCGATCAAGCGGGGCCGATGGCGCGCAGCGCAGAAGACTGCGCCTTGCTGCTGTCTGCCATGTGCGGCCCGGATTTAGACCGCGATTCGACTTCGATTGACCTGCCAGCTGAAGATTACTCACGCGATTTGGGTAACAAACTCGACGGACTTCGCATCGGTATTCCCAAGGAATTTTTTGGTGAAGGCCTCAGTGCCGATGTACGTACTGCCATCGACGCAGCGCTCAAAGAGCTCGAAAAACTCGGCTGCAAACTCGTACCCATGCAGCTGCCGCGCACAGAGCTCTCTATCCCGGTTTACTACACAATAGCGCCCGCCGAAGCCAGCTCTAATCTCTCTCGCTTCGACGGCGTGAAATTCGGCCATCGTGCCGAAAACTTCACAGATCTGTCGGATATGTATAAAAAAACGCGCATGGAAGGCTTCGGCGATGAAGTCAAACGCCGCATCATGATTGGCGCTTATGTTTTGAGCCATGGGTACTACGATGCCTACTATCTCCAAGCCCAGAAAATCCGCCGCATGATCGCGGACGATTTCCAACAAGCTTTCAAAGACTGCGACGTGATCGCCGGCCCGGTTGCACCCACCGTCGCTTGGAAAATCGGCGAAAAATCTGATGATCCAGTCGCCAACTATTTGGCCGACATTTTCACCCTGCCCGCCTCGCTGGCCGGCTTGCCCGGCATGAGCTTGCCTGTCGGCTTCGGCGCAGCAAATATGCCCGTGGGTATGCAGCTCATTAGCAACTACTTCAAAGAAGCACAATTGCTCAACGTCGCCCATCAATACCAACAGGCCACCGATTTCCACACCCGCCGCCCGGAGGGTTTTTGATATGTCTTCTAAGTTAATTCAAGGCTACGAAGTCGTCATCGGTTTCGAGACGCACACGCAGCTAGCCACGAAATCCAAAATCTTCAGTCGCGCATCCACCGCTTTTGGCGCTGAGCCGAACACGCAGGCCTGCCCGGTGGATTTGGCGCTGCCCGGCTCGTTGCCCGTGATGAACAAAGGCGCCGTGGAATGCGCGATCAAGCTGGGCTTGGCGCTGGGCTCAACAATCGCTGAGAAGAGCATTTTTGCGCGTAAAAACTACTTCTATCCTGATCTACCCAAAGGCTATCAAATCAGCCAGTTCGAGATTCCGGTGGTTCAAGGCGGTTCGGTTGAGTTCTTTCTCGGCGATGAGAAAAAATCAGTCCGTTTGGTGCGCGCGCATCTCGAAGAAGATGCTGGCAAGTCACTCCACGAAGATTTCATCGGCCAATCCGGCATTGATTTAAACCGCGCCGGCACACCGCTGCTAGAAATCGTCACCGAGCCCGATATGCGCTCTTCAGACGAAGCCGTGGCTTATGCGAAAGAGCTGCACAAAATCGTCACCTGGATCGGCATTTGCGATGGCAACATGCAAGAAGGCAGCTTCCGGTGTGATGCCAACGTGAGCGTGCGCAAACCGGGTGCAGAGCTGGGCACACGCCGCGAAATCAAGAATCTGAACAGCTTCAAATTCATGCAGCAAGCGATTGATTTTGAGATCCGCTGGCAAATCGAGCAAATCGAAGACGGCAAAAAAATCCAGCAGGCCACCGTGCTCTTTGATCCCGATACCGGTGAGACCCGCGCGATGCGCACCAAGGAAGATGCTGCCGATTACCGCTACTTCCCCGATCCCGACTTGCCGCCGCTGCATGTGGCGACAAGCTGGGTGAATGAGGTAAGAAGCACCATGCCCGAGCTCCCGCGCGTCATGGCGCAGCGCTTTGTGAGAGATTACGGCCTGCCCGAATACGATGCCACGCAGCTCACGCAAAGCCAAGCAATGGCCGCGTACTTTGAGGCAACAGCTAAAGTCTGTGTGCAACCCAAGTTAGTCAGCAACTGGGTCATGGGCGAGATTTCTCGCCTGCTAAATCAAGATGACAAACCTTTTGAACAAAGCCCCGTGTCAGCACAAAAGCTGGGCGTTCTGATTAGCCGCATTTACGACGGCACAATCTCCAACAATGCTGCCAAACAAGTGATGGACACGCTCTGGACGCAAGGTGGAGAAGTCGATCAAATCATCGAAGTCAAAGGCCTCAAGCAGATGAACGACTCTGGCGCACTCGAGAAAATCATCGAAGAAGTGCTCGCCGCTAACCCAGACAACGTGGCGCAATTCAAGGCCGGCAAAGAAAAAGCCTTCAACGCCTTGGTCGGCCAAGTCATGAAAGCCAGCAAAGGCAAGGCCAATCCTGCGCAAGTCAACGATATGCTGCGCAGCAAACTCGCAGCTGTTTGAGTGTTTCCGACAAAGGGTGCTTGCTACTAAATTAGTAGCACGTCGCGCATATTCTGTGACGGCTACTGGCCTGTTTTGCCTTAAATATTAGCGAAAAACCAAGCTCAGGGAGATCGCATCACCATGCGCTCTGTGGGCACGCTCACACGTAGCTCAATCCATTGCGCGCCAGCGCGCCCGGGCAATGTGGCCAAGGCTTGCACTTCAATGGGCGTGTTGCCTGCAGTTAAAGCAGGCGCAGGGCTCTTGCTGCCCCGAATAGCTTCGCCGTTGGCCATGGCTTGACCAGCATTGCATGTGGAGAGCAGCGCGGGCTCAGCCAAACGCACGGCTTTGACGTTTGAGAGCATGCTTTGCGCCGCGCCGCTCACGGGCTTGCCAGCGGCATCGAGCAATTGCATGCCTTTGGCCTGTGGCGCCCAGCGGCCTTCTTGATTGACGCGGCCTGCCAAAATGCATTGACTCTCGCTGGCTTGAAGCGCGGGCAAGGATGCAACGAGCACAAAGCCCAGCGCCAGGGTGCGGTATGTGAATAAAAATTGAAGCATGGCGATCTCCTAAAAATGCCCTGATTTTCTCGCTTTTGCCATGATTTTGCTGCGTCAGGCAGACTTAAGCCCAATCCTTACAATCTCATAGGAGCGAGAACAACCTCTAGGAGATAAGCCATGCGTATCCTGATTGCAGAAGACGACCAAGTGCTCGCTGATGGGTTGCTGCGTGCGCTGCGCAGCTCGGGTGCGGCGGTAGATCATGTGACGGATGGTGTGCAGGCCGATGCGGCTTTGATGACCAATACTGAATTTGATTTGCTGATCCTCGATTTGGGCCTACCTAAACTCCATGGCTTAGAAGTATTAAAGCGCCTGCGCTCGCGAGGCTCTTCACTTCAAGTTTTGATTCTCACAGCGGCAGACAGTGTGGATGCCCGGGTGAAGGGGCTCGATTACGGTGCAGACGATTACATGGCCAAGCCTTTCGCTTTGGAAGAGCTGGAGGCTCGTGTGCGCGCACTCACGCGGCGCACTGCCGGCAGTGCCAGCACGTTGATCAAGCACGGGCCGCTCTCGTATGACCAATCAGGCCGCGTGGCCACCATTGATGGCAAGATGATTGATCTGTCTGCTCGCGAGATCAGTTTGCTAGAGATTTTGCTGGCGCGCTCGGGCCGCTTGGTCAGCAAAGATCAGCTGGTCGAGCGCTTATGCGAATGGGGCGAAGAGGTGAGCAACAATGCCATCGAAGTGTATGTCCACCGCCTGCGAAAAAAGATCGAGAAAGGCCCCATCCGCATTGCGACCGTGCGCGGCTTGGGCTATTGCCTTGAGAAAATTTCCAGCTGATCACAAATAGATTCCTAGCGCGCTGCCATGAAAATCTTCCAGCGCGAGCAACGCAGCCTCTTCGGCGAAATTCTTGATTGGATGCTCACGCCTTTGCTGGTGATTTGGCCAGCGAGCTTGATTTTGACATGGGCGGTGGCGCAAGGCATTGCTGGCGCACCTTTTGATCGTGCGCTTGAGCACAATACGCGAGCGCTATCGCAATTGGTCAGCGTCAGCCAAGGCAAGGCAAGTTTCAGTTTGCCCGCACCAGCCAAAGAAATATTGCGTGCAGACGATGATGATCAGGTGTACTACCAAGTGCTCGGCCTACGCGGTGAGTATTTAAGTGGCGAGCGAGATCTGCCACTGCCGCCAGAAGACGATGCGACGGAGACGGGCCTCGTGAAAATGCGAGACGATGAATTTCGTGGACAAGATGTCCGCATTGCATGGCTCTATACGCGCGCCGAGCCATCAACGAACAGTGGGAAAAACGAAGGTAAGCCCATCTTGATCCAAGTTGCCGAGACGCGCGAGAAGCGCTCTCGACTGGCCACCGAAATCGTTAAAGGTGTGATGCTGCCGCAATTTATCGTGTTGCCGCTTGCAGTATTTTTGATCTGGCTCGCATTGGCTCGCGGCATCCGCCCGCTGCGTGAGTTAGAAGATCGTATCCGCGCACGTCGCCCAGACGATTTGAGCCCCATTGAGCCGCAGGCCGTGCCGCTGGAAGTCGCGCCCTTGGTCAATTCGGTCAATGAGCTGTTTGACCGTGAGCGTCAATCTTTGATCGCGCAACGGCGTTTTTTGGCCGATGCGGCGCATCAACTCAAAACACCGCTCGCTGGCCTGCGCATGCAAGCCGATTTAGCCTTACGCGCCAATGCCAGCGAAGCGGATTTGAAGCAATCTCTGCAGCAAATCAGCCGCGCCAGCATGAGTGCCACGCGCACCGTCAATCAATTGCTGGCGCTGGCTCGCGCCGAAGGCAGTGGGCAAAGCCTGCCTCGGCAAAGCGTGGATGTGGCGCAACTGGTGATTGAAGTGGTGCGCGATGCGCTGCCTCGCGCCATGGAACGCAGTTTTGACCTAGGCTACGAGGGATTAGACGCAGGTGACACTAATGCCGTGATTCAAGGCTATCCCGCCTTGTTACTTGAGCTAGTCCGCAATTTGATTGACAACGCGCTCAACTATGTGCCCAGCACGGCCGAGCGTGCCGGTGTGATTACCCTGCGCGTGTTGGCGGGCAGGGAAGGCCATGTGTTGCTGCAGGTCGAAGACAACGGGCCGGGCATACCGGCTTCAGAGCGCGAGTTAGTTTTGCAGCCTTTCTACAGGCGCTTGGGGCAAGAGGCCGACGGCTCTGGCCTAGGGCTTGCGATCGTGGCTGAGATCGCCAAACGGCATGGCGCTGATTTGCAAATCGATGATGCAGATTTTCAGGGCGACTCGCCCGGCGCGCGGTTTACATTAAATTTTTACCGTGCGTAAAGAGTCTTGTAAAATCATGTTCACTGTAGATATGAGGTTTCACAATGTCCGCCCCACACACCACAAATCACGCCACCCAAGCCCCAGACGCTGATACGCCACCTGATGGTGTTGAAGCCATCGTGCCATTGATGCCTATAGTGCTGCCAGTGATGGGCGCTGTGCTGATGTTTTTGTTGGCTTTTATTGCCGTATTCATGGCCTGATTGCCGTCGGTACATTGCCGAATACCGCATCGCAAAGCGCCTTCACGGCGCTTTTCTCATTTTGGAGCTGGTCGAGCGCGACTTGCGGCGTTTGCTCATCCAGCCGAGCCAAATGCTGGGCGCTGCGCAACTGACGGTAGGCATTCGCTGCCTCATCGCCAACTTTCGCGGGCAGTAAGCCTACTTTTCCAGCGGCATGCAATAAAGCAATATTGCCACTGTTAAGCGCCAAAGCAGGATGCGCAGCCGCTTGCGAGAGCACGAGATACTGCACCGCAAACTCTACGTCCATCATGCCGCCCGTGCTGTGCTTGACATCAAAACGCTCTGTAGGAACGCGATGCGCCTGCATCACACGCTCGCGCATCGCAAGAATTTCGACTTTCAAAGCCACCGCATCGCGCACGGACACCAACACCTGATGCCGAATCGCCTCAAAACGCACGGCCAAGTCTGGCGCAGCACATACGCAGCGAGCTCGCGTCATGGCCTGATGCTCCCAGGTCCATGCGGTGTTGCTGCCGCGCTGGGTTTGGTAATCCGCAAAGGCATCCATAGACGTAACGAGTAAGCCGGCGTTACCGTTAGGGCGCAGCGCCGTGTCAATATCGTACAAATCGCCTTGCGCGGTCTTGGTCGATAGCCAACTGATCAATTTGCGCACGAGTTTGGCGTAAAGGGAGCCGGCATCCGGATACGCATCGTCGTACAAGCAAACGATATCCAGGTCGCTGCCATAACCCAGCTCTTTGCCGCCTAATTTTCCATAGCCAATGATGGCGATTTGCGGTTGCTCCAGATGCCGCTCTTTAATGCACTCCCACGCCCATTGGATACTGACGCGCAAAATCGTATCGGCCAAGGCGCTTAAATCATCGGCCACTTGTTCTACCGTGATTCGGCCTTCCAAATCTCGCACCAAAATGCGAAACAGCTCGGCCTGTTGTGCTCGGCGAAGCAAGGCCATAAGGCTTTCTTCATCGCCCTGCCCGCTGCCTTGCAATGCGGCGCGACGGCCGACAAGCTCCTGCGCAAATTGCACAGCATCAAAACGCTCCGCCAAAATGCTCTCGCTGGCCAACTCATCAATCACACCCGGATGCTGCATCAAATAGCGCTGCGGCCAGCGCGCCGCGCCCAAAACGCGAAGCAAGCGCTCATGCACGGCAGGGCGCTCCAACAACAGCGCTAAATAGGCCTCACGCCGCAGCAACGGCTCTAGCCAATCGGCAAAGCGCAAAGAAGCGTTTTCGGTGATGCTGCCCTCAAGCAACCACTGTGCCATGCGTTGCACCAATTTGAACAGGCGCTGGCGCGATTCTTCTCTCAATCCTTGGATGCGCGGATGTTCTTGCCACAGATGGATGCGCTGCCTCAAAGCTTCTGGCAGCCCGACTAAGATGTCCGTCAAGTCGCTGTTTGCCGGGTTTGCTGCGCTTCCGCAGCCTTTGCAGGGCTTATCTTGACCCAACAATTTATCAAATTCTTGCGCAACCAGCTCGCGATGCGCATCCAACGCCGAGAGGAAGCCGCAGCCATCCTCAAATCCCATGCTCCGCGCAAGCCACGCGCAATCCTCGTCTTGCGTGGGCAAGATATGGGTTTGCTGATCGTCTAAATACTGAATGCGATGCTCGGTGCGACGCAAAAATTCGTAGGCGCGCGCCAGCGCTTGGGCCGTAGCATGTGGCATCAAACCAGAAGCACTGATACGTTGCAATGCTTTAAGCGTAGGCCGAGTACACAGCTCAGGAAACTGCCCGCCGCGCACCACTTGCAGCAATTGCACAATGAATTCCAGCTCACGAATACCACCGCGCGACAATTTCACATCATTGGCTCGCTCAGGCCGGCCTGCAGCACGGCGGCTGGCATGCTCGCGAATCTGTTCGTGCAATTGACGCAAAGCATCAAACACCCCGTAATCCAAATAGCGCCGGTAAACGAAGGGGCTGACGGCCTCATGCAACACGCGCGCGGCATCCAAATCGCCGGTGTGCGCCACCACGCGACTTTTGAGCCATGCAAAGCGCTCCCATTCCCGGCCGCTCACGAGGAAATAATCATCGAGCGCGGCTAGTGAAATAGCGGGAGGGCCCGAATTACCATGAGGACGCAAGGCTAAATCGACCCGGAATACAAAGCCGTGTTCGCTGACGTCGGAAAGCGTCTGGCAAATGCAGCGCACCAATTTTTGGAAATACTCATGGTTGCTGATGCTGCCGCGTTGCTGGTCGCCCACGCCCGTTGTTTGCCCCTCATGCGAATACACAAAAATTAAATCAATATCGCTTGAAACATTGAGCTCACGTGCGCCGAGCTTGCCCATGCCGACAATCCACAAATTGCTATTTTGCAGATCGCTCGATTGAGGTTGGCCATGCAAAACTTGCAATTGAGTTTGGCAATGTCGCAGTGCGATATCAAGCGACCACTCGGCCAGCTCCGTCATGCAAGCTGTAACGACGGACAGTGTTGCAGATTGATCGCAATCGAGAACAGTCAAACGCTCCATGGCCAGCGCGCGCGTAATGCGCAGGCTAGCGGCAATGTCATACTTTTTTTGTAGCTCGTCGTAACAAATCTGCAATGCTTGCCGCATCGGTGTGCCAGCAGGCAAAAACGGCAACAGATCCACATAGCGTCGGCGCACGCGTATCGAGTATCTGGAGAAACTTGCAAAGCTGTTTTCGCTCCAAGATGAGCCGGCATTCATTGCAACGACCGCTGGCGCTGGCTCTTCGCGCGCTGGCGAGCCCGTCATAATTGCGTTGTTAGCCTCAAGCATGTCCTGTACTACATCCATCGTGTCTCTAATCGCATCCCCCAGCACACCACTTGCAGCCTCCAAGGGCTTACGTTGGTTTTCAGGTTTGGCAACTGTGCTCTGGTGGGTAAGCACCGTGCTTTTTGGCCTGATAGTTTTGGCTTGGTTCGCAATTTACAGCCTGATTGTGCCGCGAATTGGCGAATTTCGCCCGCAGCTCGAAACGAGGCTGAGCAGTGCTCTGGGCGTTCCGATAAGAATTGGCGAGATTTCGGCTCGGATTGATGGGCTGATGCCCACATTCACCATGAGCCAAGTGCGCTTGCTCGACGCACAAGGTCGTGATGCGCTGGTTCTTAAAACGGTGACGGCAGCCGTTTCGCCGCAATCGCTGTTTGATCTGGGCTTTGAGCAATTGGTCATTGAGCAACCGCAGTTGGCCGTTCGGCGTAACGCTCAAGGCCGCATTACGGTGGCGGGGCTAGATGTCTCAAATGCCAGCGCACCCGAAACTGACACGAGCGTGGCCGCGGATTGGTTGTTTACGCAAGGTGAGATTGTGATTCGCTCGGGGACTCTCGTCTGGACCGATGAGCTACGCAGTGCGCCGCCTTTGGCACTTCGCCAAGTGGATTTTTATTTGCGCAATCAAGGGCGCTGGCATCAAGCGCGAATAGAAGCCACCCCGCCAGCACTCTGGGGCTCTCGCTTGAGCATCACCGGAGACCTTCGCGGCCCGCTGCTTAGCCGCAAGCAAGGCGATTGGCGAAGTTGGCAAGGCCAGCTTTATGCCGATATGCCACGGGTCGATGTGCAGCAGCTTCGCCAGTACGCACAGCTTGATGTGGATGTGAGTCAGGGGAGTGGCGCGTTGCGCGGCTGGTTAACCCTCGACAAAGGTCTCGTGCGCGCATCCACGGTAGATGCCGCCTTGGTCAATGTGAATGTGCGGCTGCGCTCTGATCTTATGCCGCTTGAGATGAAGGCTTTATCTGGCCGCTACAACCTGCTACTGGACGACAGTAATTTAGCTGTGAGCACAGAAAATTTGGCCTTTGAACTACGCGATGGTCTGCGCTGGCCAGGTGGCAATGTGCGATTCTCACTCAAAGATCGCAGCGATCCCGAGAAGACACGTGGCGATTTCTCTGCCGACAAGCTCGATTTAACAGCGCTAGCGCAAATCTCCGATCGCCTGCCCTTGGATGCTAGCCTTCATGCTTGGCTGCGGGAACTCCAGCCCCAAGGCACTTTGCCGGAGTTGAAGGCACAGTGGCAAGGGAGTCTGTCAAATCTCCAAAAATACGAAGTACAAGGTAAAGCACAAGGCATCAGCTTACAGGCCAGCCGGACAGATGCCAACAACCGCTTAGCAGCGACTACAAACACAAGCATCAGCACCACGACTTTGGCTTGGCATCCGGGCGTGCGCAACACGCAGCTGGATTTCAAATTCAACGAAAAAAGCGGCCGTGCTCAGTTGCAAATTGAGCGGGGCAGCATCACCTTGCCCGGCGTATTTGAAGAACCGACTGTGGCGTTCGATCAATTGAGCACTGAGCTTAATTGGCAACTCAATGGCGAGCAATGGCAAGTGCAAATGCCGCTACTCAAATTTGCCAACGCTGATGCGCAAGGCGAGGCCAAGGCCAACTGGAAAACCGCCGATCCTGCCAAAAGCGCCGCGAAGTCACGCTTTCCAGGCATCTTGGATTTACAGGGGAGTTTGGTACGGCTGGAGGGCACCAAGGTGCATCGCTATCTCCCGTCGTTCATTGCGCCAGAAGCGCGGCGCTACGTGCGTGATGCGGTGCTTGAAGGCAAAGCGAGCCAGGGCACTTTTAAGATCAAAGGCGACTTGTACGACATGCCGTTCGCGGCGCCAAACCAAGGCGAATTCCGCATTGCTGTCCAAGTAGCAGGCGCGATTCTTGACTACGTTCCGCGCTTGCTTTTACCTGCCGGCAACTTGCCTTGGCCTGCGCTCACGCAAATCAACGGCGAGCTGGTGTTTGACCGGCAATCCATGGCTCTGCGAGGTGCGACGGCGCGGATTGCGGGCGCTCCCAGTTTGGTGCTCAGTAAAGTTGAAGCTGTGATTGCCGATCTCAGCCAGAAACAGCAGGTCGCCATCTCAGCTGATGCGCGGGGCAATGCGGCAGATTTGATCGCGCTGGTCAACACCTCACCATTATCAGACATCAGCAGCAAAGCCTTAGCACAAGCCAAGAGCGCTGGCACAGCAGATTTGAAAATGCGTTTGCTGCTGCCCATTGGGGAACTCGAGAAAAGCCGCGTGCAAGGCACTGTGACTTTAGCCGGCAACGATTTTCAATTCTCGCCTGATTCTCCCGTCTTACAAGTTGCCAAGGGGCAGGTCTTCTTCAACGAAAAGGGCTTTGGGCTGCGTGATGTATCCGCTCGTGCATTTGGCGGAGATCTGCGCTTGGAAGGCGGCAGCCGGCCCGTTAGCGGTAGCAACGATGTGAGCGTGGTTTTGCGCGCACAGGGCACCGCCACAGCAGATGGCTTGCGCGCTGCCAAAGAGTTGGGCTACGTTTCTCGCTTAGCAGCACAGGCCACGGGCAGCGCAGCGTATGCGGCCAGTATGATGATTCGCAAAGGCGTACCTGAGATTTCCGTCAGCAGCAGCTTGGCTGGGCTCGGTCTCGATCTGCCGCAGCCTCTGACGAAAGCTGCCGAAGCCAACCTGCCCTTGCGCTATGAAAATACGTTGGTGCGCGAATCGATGCAAGAGGGCCGCAAGCTGCAAGATCAAATCAGTTTGGAACTAGGCAGTCTTGGCTCAGTGAGTTATTTGCGCGATATATCTGGAACAGTGCCCCGAGTGATCCGAGGACGTATTGGTGTCGGTCTTGCACCCGGAGAAGTGATTGCTGCAAACGATGATCCTGGCGTTGCCGCCAATATTAATTTTGCTCTACTCAATCTTGATACATGGGAGAAATTGCTGAGCAATGCAAGCAGTGTTCCGGTGAGCTCCGTCAGCCGATCTGCAGCATCACAAAACAGTGCTCGCTTATCGACTGAAATGCAGATGTATCTGCCATCGATCCTGTCTGTTCGCGCGCGCGAGCTCACTGCGCAAGGCCGCACCCTGCATAACGTCGTGGTGGGCGGCTCGCGTGAGGATTTAACGTGGCGCGCCAATTTAGACGCACGCGAACTCAGCGGCTACATCGAGTATCGCCAACCCAGCGGCAACAGCCAAGGCCGCGTTTATGCGCGACTTGCTCGCTTGTCGCTTGCCGCAGCGACCGCATCGGATATCGAAGCCACTCTAGATCAACAGCCCAATAGCATTCCCGCGTTGGATGTGGTGGTGGAAGATTTTGAATTACGCGGCACAAAACTGGGGCGTGTTGAGCTGGAAGCCATTAACCGCGAGAGTGCTGGTGTGCGCGAATGGCGGCTGTCTCGATTGAATGTGAGTCTGCCTGAGGCGCAGTTTTCTGCCACAGGTAATTGGACACAAATCGGGTCAAGTCAAAACACAGTACGCAGCGAGCGCCGACGCACTGCACTCAATTTCAAGCTCGATATCGCCAACAGCGGCGAGCTTCTTCAACGCTTTGGGCAGAGCAATGTGATTGCCCGCGGTAAGGGCGTGATGCAGGGGCAGATCGCTTGGGTTGGTGCGCCATGGGCGTTGGACAGCGCAAGCATGAGCGGCGGTTTCAACCTCAATGTCGAAAATGGACAATTTCTTAAAGCAGATCCCGGTATCGCCAAGTTGCTGGGCGTACTCAGCCTGCAATCTCTGCCCCGCCGGCTCTCCCTCGACTTTCGCGATGTTTTCACAGAAGGCTTTTCTTTCGATTTTTTACGTGGCGACGTAAAAATCGAGCAAGGCACAGCTTTCACCAACAATTTGCAGATGAAGGGCGTTAATGCTGCCGTCCTCATGGAAGGTACGGCCAATATTGTCCGAGAAACTCAGGATCTTAAAGTCGTTGTGGTGCCAGAAATCAATGCAGGCACGGCTTCGTTAGTGGCCGCAGCGATCAATCCTGCCATCGGCTTAGGTACATTTTTAGCCCAGCTTATCTTGCGCCGTCCTTTGATTGAAGCAGCGACGCAAGAATTTCACATCACGGGCCCATGGGTAGAGCCGCAAATCACGCGGGTAAAGCGTGGCAGTGGCAGCAGTGGAAACAGCGCCGCGCAGCCTGCGCCCAGCGACCCGCCACCCACCTCGACGGGAGTCACCAAACCATGAAAGTTGCTGCCATTCAAATGGTCTCTGGCACAGATGCGGCCATCAATCTTCAGGTTGCTCTCGATTTCATAGCAGTTGGCGCAAAAGAAGGTTGCGAATTACTCGTATTACCCGAGTATTTTTGCTTGCTCGGCGCGCGTGATACCGACAAATTGGCGATTGCCGAAGACGCTGGCAGCGGCCCATTGCAAGATGCACTGCAACAAGCCGCGAAACACCATAGCGTTTGGATTGTGGCGGGCACTTTGCCTTTGAAAAGCACGAGTACAGATCGTGTCTTCAACAGTTGTCTGGCCTACGATCCTCAGGGCATGCAAATCGCACGCTACGACAAGATGCATTTATTTGCTTTTGACAATGGCATGGAGCGCTACGACGAGGCGCGCGTGTTGCAAGCAGGCAGCGAGCCAGTCGCATTTGATCTGCCATCGCGCGATGGACAGGTGTGGCGCGTCGGTCTATCGGTGTGCTACGACCTGCGCTTTCCCGAGCTGTATCGCGCACTACAAGCGGATCTGATCCTGATCCCCAGCGCTTTCACGCACACGACCGGGCAAGCACACTGGGAGACGCTGATTAAGGCGCGCGCGATTGAAAATCTTGCTTGCGTGATGGCGCCCGCGCAGGGCGGCACACATGCCAATGGCCGCCAAACTTGGGGGCACTCGATGGTGGTCAATGGCTGGGGGCAAGTGTTAGCGATGCGCGAAATTGGCGCGGGCTTGGTCTGCGCGGATCTCGATCATGCCGCGATGATGCAGCGCCGCGCACAACTGCCAGCTTTGAGGCACCGTCTGTTGTGATGCTCAGCCCTGCGCGTATGCCCAACAGAATACGTCAGCAACTGGCTCGCTGGAAGACCGGCTGGATGCAGCAGTGGATGCAGCGCCGCATCGCGCTTTGGCTCGCCCTGCTACTGCTCGTGGCGGGCCTGCTTGTCACGCTGATTTGGCTCGCCGGGCGCTATGAGGCCGATCAAATCCAAGCGCGCATTGATCGTGATGCACAGGATGCAGCCAGCGATGTTCGCTCTTCTCTGACACGTAATATTCAAAACGTGCAAGCACTACGAACTGTGCTGCCACTCTGGCAAACGGACGCACAAGAGCTGCTGCGCAGCCGTCGCGAGATCGCATCTTTGGAATGGCGCGATGCCAGCTTTGCATTGATCGCACGCGCTGTTAGCCCCTATGTGAACCAAGCGCCCTCCGTGCTGAACATGACACCGCGCGACGCAGCATTCGGCGATCTGCAATTGACTTGCGAGCGCGCCCGCCGCCAAAGCGGACCGATGTATGCGCCCAGCCATTTCTCTCCCAGCGGTGCTGGCCAAGGCACAGAGCTCATCGAGATGTGCTTACCGCTCATGGCCTCTGGCCAACACCAAGGCTACGCCGTTGCTGTCTATGCGCTTCAATCGGTGCTCACTGAATTGACGGGCAAGACGACGCTGCGTGGGCAGGAGCTGTCGTTCACCGAGCCTGATGGCACACGACTAGCCATTGCAGGCACAGCGCAGCGCGGTGGGCGTATGTTCAGTGGGCAGCAAGTGCTTGATCTGCCGGGTAACACAATGATGCTGCGGGCGGATCACTGGCGAAGCGCGCCTGATGTGTTTCCCAACGTGCTCTCTGCGCTGGTGACGCTGATGTCGGTGGCGCTCGTCACCGTGCTCATCATGCTCGGGCGAGATATCAATCGCCGCTTGCAGGCCGAGCGCTCATTGGCCGAAGCGCTGGCCTTTCGAAAAGCGATGGAAAACTCGTTGGTGACGGGGCTTCGTGCACGCGATATGAATGGGCGTATCAGCTATGTGAATCCCGCTTTTTGCGCAATGACAGGCTTTGCGCATGACGCATTGATCGGAGCGCAAGCGCCTATGCCTTACTGGCCGCCCGAGCTGATTGATGAGTATCAACAGCGCCAAGCGGTGCGCCTGTCAAGCAACGCGCCGGCTCGCGAAGGCTATGAATCCATGTTTGTGCGCCGCGACGGCTCTCGCTTTCCCGTACTGGTGTTTGAAGCACCACTGATTGATGCGCTGGGCACGCAAAGCGGCTGGATGAGCGCAATTGTGGATATCTCTGAGCAACGGCGCATGGAAGAAATTTCGCGCTCCAGCCAAGAGCGATTGCAAGCCAGCGCGCGATTGGCCACCATGGGCGAAATGGCCTCGCTGCTCAGTCACGAACTCAATCAGCCCTTGGCCGCCATATCGAGCTATGCCACCGGCACAGCCAACATGTTGGAGCAACCCGGCAGCGCCAGCGCGCAAGATGTGTCGCATGCACTCGCGCAAATTGCCACGCAGGCCGAGCGAGCCGGCAAGGTGATCAAGTCTGTGCATGATTTTGTGCGCCGGCGTGAGAGCAAGTATGAAAGCGTGGCAGCACAGTCGCTGATCGACGCGGTGATGCCGCTGGTGCAGTTGCAGGCACGCAAGCTTGGCGTGCAGGTGAAGCTGGATGATTTGGCTCATCTGCCGCCTGTACGTGTGGATCGCATCATGGTTGAGCAGGTGCTGCTCAATTTGGCTCGCAACGGGATTCAAGCCATGGAAAGCACAGATGCTGCGCAGCGTATTTTGCATATTCACGCGAAAAAACTGGGCACGCAATGGCTGGAATTTTCTATCGCAGATTTTGGCCAAGGCATCACCGACGAGACGGCCAAGCAACTCTTCACGCCTTTTTTCTCCACGAAGGCAGAAGGCATGGGACTGGGCCTGAGCTTGTGCCGTACGGTGGTGGAGCAACATGGCGGATTTTTGCAATTTGAGGCGAATCGTTTGAATGGCCACATGACTCGCGTGTCGCGCGGCACGGTGTTTGT
Organism: Variovorax sp.; assembly: GCA_031376455.1. Lineage (GTDB taxonomy): Bacteria > Pseudomonadota > Gammaproteobacteria > Burkholderiales > Burkholderiaceae_C > JANMDU01. The sequence goes on from JANMDU010000001.1 coordinate 23,755, forward strand.
GTTTAGCTTGCCTGTGGCATCCACGGAGTCGACAAGTGCGCTGACTGTGGCAGACTCCATCTCATGATCAAACCCGTTGATTCGTTGGTGTATATCGTCGATGACGATGCCAGTGTGCGTGCTGCACTGGCTTGGCTGCTGCGCTCGCGCCGTCATTTGCATGAAGGCTTTGCCCATGCAGAAGATTTTTGGGCTTTGATTCAAACAGCAGCGCCGCGACAATCTTGCTGCGTGTTGCTGGATGTGCGCATGCCGGGAATGAGCGGACTGGCGTTGTTTGATAAATTACTCGCACTGCCTTGGGCCGCTACACTGCCCGTGATCTTCCTAACCGGCCATGCCGATGTGCCCACTGCGGTAGATGCAGTCAAACGCGGCGCGTTTGATTTCTGCGAGAAACCATTCTCCGACAACGCTTTAGTCGATCGCATTGAGCAAGCGCTGGCTCAGAGCGCAGCGGCCTTAGCGCTATGGCAAGGTCGTCAGCAGATGGATGACAAGATGTCCGAGCTGACTGAGCGTGAACACGATGTAATGCGCTTAGTCACTCAAGGCTTGCCTAACAAACTGATCGCAGATCAACTGCAAATCAGCGTGCGCACCGTTGAGGTTCACCGCGCGCGTGTGTTTGAAAAGATGGGCGTGAAATCAGCTGTGGAATTAGCCAATCTTCTGCAAACACTAAGCTCTTAGGTGCCACTCAATTTGCTATCTATTTAATAGCACTTTGCGCAGGTTCTATGCCGGCGAGCGACACTTTTAGCTTAAATTCATCAGCAACCGCTTGAATAGACACTTATGCAGCCACCACGCGCGCCATCTCAAGGCATTTGTTTGAATAGCCCCACTCGTTGTCATACCAACTGATGACTTTGATGAAGGTACTGTCTAGCGCGAGGCCAGCTTCTGCATCAAACACGCTGGTGCAGACTTCGCCACGAAAATCGGTCGCGACGACTTTGTCTTCGGTGTAGCCGAGCACGCCCTTCATCGCACCCAAGCTTTGCGCTTTCATCTCTGCGCAGATCTCAGCATACGTGGCTGGATTGTTGAGTTCAACGGTCAGGTCAACGACCGACACATCGCTGGTGGGCACGCGAAACGCCATGCCAGTGAGTTTTTTATTCAACTCAGGAATCACCACGCCCACGGCTTTGGCAGCACCTGTGCTCGATGGAATGATATTTTCCAAAATGCCGCGGCCACCTCGCCAATCTTTGTTCGATGGGCCGTCCACCGTTTTTTGCGTGGCTGTTGCGGCATGCACGGTGGTCATCAAACCGCGCTTGATACCCCATTTGTCGTTGAGCACTTTGGCCACAGGCGCGAGGCAATTGGTCGTGCAGCTCGCATTCGAGATGATCGCTTGACCAGCATAGGTTGTGTGGTTCACGCCATAGACGAACATTGGCGTGTCGTCTTTCGATGGTGCAGAGAAAATCACTTTTTTCGCGCCCGCAGCAATGTGTTTCTCGCCTGCATCTTTGGTGAGGAAGAGGCCAGTGGCTTCCAACACGACATCCGCGCCGACTTCGTTCCACTTAAGTGCGGCTGGATCTTTTTCAGCGGTTAAGCGAATGCGTTTGCCATTGACAACCAACGTATTTCCATCGACAGACACTGTGCCTTTGAAGCGACCATGCACGCTGTCATAGGTGAGCATGTAAGCCAAGTAATCTGGCTCGAGCAAATCGTTAATGCCGACGATTTCAATGTCTGAGAAATTCTGCACTGCTGCGCGAAACACCATGCGGCCAATGCGGCCAAATCCGTTGATACCTAACTTAATCGTCATTTTTTTCTCCAAAAATTAAACTCAAAACATTCAGTCAAAAAGCGCAATGCAAACGCTGCACTGCGCCTCTTTGCCGAAGGCTTTTTTAGTCTGAAGTGCTTCGCTTAGACGCGGCAGCCGAGCTGGCCTTTTTTGCTGTTGTCAAAGTAAGTTAAATCGCCTGGGCAGGCTACTTTTGGCTCGGGAATTTTCGTGCCGGCCTTGGCGGTGCAGGTGAAAGATTGCGTCTTTTTACTCACGCCAGGCTTGGCGAGCGACCAGCCTTCAGGGCAAGGTGAGGTGGGCTTGGCAGAGACCGTTGCTGGTGCGGCAGCTGCGGTTGGTGCTGGCGCAACTGCGATGGGCGTTACCGCCGCAACAGTCACAGCTTTGTTAATGTTTTTGCCGGCGCATTTCAGCGCTGAGCCGGAGCGCTTGGGCTCAGCGATAACAGTGAAGCTGCCTGCCTTGGCATAGGTGTGGCTGATCACGTAGGGTACATCTTTCGTTTGGTTGATTTTGGCCTCTTCCACACGGCCATCACCTGTCTTGATGGTCATGCCGCAGTTTGGCGTGTCGGCATTGGTGAAATCAAGCGTGATTTTCACAGCCTCACCCACTTTCGGCGCTGCGGGCTCGATTTTCAAGCCGCTCAAAGTTTGCGCTTGCACGCTGATGGCGAGCAGAGTGCCCGAGATAAGAAGCCATTTTTTCATGATGTGTGTTCCTTGTTATGAAATGAAATCAACCAATGCATTTAACGGCACGATTAGCGTCGCTTAGCGAGCACGGCAAGTGCCGTGTCAGCCACATTTTGCGCTGTAAAACCGAAATGCTTGAACAGCACCGGCGCTGGCGCTGATTCGCCGTAGGTATCGAGGCCAACGACGGCGGCGCAGCCGTATTTCCACCAGCCATCCGTCACGCCCATCTCGACAGCCACACGCGGCAAGCCATTGGGGAGAACGAGCGCTTTGTACATTGCAGTTTGACGATCAAAAGTCGTGGTGCTGGGCACAGAAACAACACGTGCTGCTATTTTTTGTGTAGCAAGTAGTTTTTGCGCATCCATTGCTAAACCGACTTCTGAGCCAGAAGCCATGAGCACGATCTGCACTTTTTTGTTCAAGCCGATGTCTTGCGGTTCACTCAAAACGTAAGCGCCTTTGTCGATGTTGTCTGCAGTTTGCTTAGGCAAGTAAGGCAGATTTTGGCGAGAGAGCAAAAGCGCTGTGGGGCGCGTGGCGTTGGCCAGTGCTGTTGCCCAAGCAATCGCTGTTTCTAACGTGTCAGCGGGGCGCCAGACATCGAGATTGGGAATCAATCGCAGGCTGGCCGCGTGCTCTACCGATTGGTGCGTCGGGCCGTCTTCGCCAAGGCCAATCGAGTCGTGCGTGAACACATGGATCACGCGCTGCTTCATGAGTGCAGCCATGCGGATCGCGTTGCGGCTGTAGTCGCTGAACGTCAAGAACGTGCCGCCATAAGGAATGAAGCCGCCATGCAGTGCCACGCCATTCATGATGGCGGCCATGCCGAATTCACGCACACCGTAGTTGATATGGCGGCCAAGTTTGCCCTCTGCATCGCGCTTCACATCGCCGGCTAAATCAATGCGCAGGGCGGGTGTGGATTTGGTGTTGGTGAGGTTTGAGCCGGTGAGGTCAGCACTGCCGCCGAGCAATTCAGGCAGGGCTGCGGTGAACGCTTCGAGCGCGAGTTGGCTGGCTTTGCGGCTGGCCACAGTCTCGGCTTTGGTGTGCGTTGCAGCCAGCATTTCAGCGACGAGTTTTGAGAATCCTTTGGGCAACACGCCCGCCATGCGGCGTTTGAACTCGTCGGCTTGCGCCGGGTAGGCGTTTGCATAGGCTGCGAATTTGTTGTTCCATGCAGCTTCTTTCTTCGCGCCGTTGGCTTTGGCATCCCAAGCGGCATACACATCTTTGGGAATCTCAAACGGCGCATGATTCCAGCCGAGCGCTTCGCGCGTGAGCTTGATCTCATCATTGCCCAGCGGCTCGCCATGCGCCTTAGAAGTATTCGCGCGGTTCGGGCTGCCTTTGCCGATGTGGGTTTTACAAATGATGAGCGTAGGCTGGGTCGCTGATTTTTTTGCATCGGCAATGGCACGGCTCACGGCTTTGGTATCGTGCCCATCGATGGGGCCAATGACGCTCCATTGATACGCTTTGAAGCGGCCCGCCACATCGTCCACATACCAAGGCGCGACTTGGCCGTCGATGCTGATGCCGTTATCGTCATACAGCGCAATCAGCTTGTTGAGCTTCCACGCGCCCGCAAGCGCGCAAGCCTCATGCGAGATGCCTTCCATCATGCAGCCATCGCCTAAAAACGTGTAGGTGTGGTGATCAACGATGCTGTGTTTAGGCTGATTGAATTCAGCTGCGAGCAGCTTTTCTGCCAGCGCCATGCCCACAGCATTGGTGATGCCTTGGCCGAGCGGGCCTGTGGTCGTCTCCACGCCGGGCGTGATGCCTGCTTCGGGGTGTCCTGCGGTTTTGCTGTGCAGTTGGCGGAAATTTTTAAGCTCTTGGATGGGCAAGTCGTAGCCTGTCAGATGCAAAAGCGAATAAATCAGCATCGAGCCGTGGCCGTTCGACAGCACAAAGCGATCCCGATTCGCCCAATGCGGATTCGTTGGGTTGTGGCTCAAATGCTCATGCCACAGCGCAACAGCCATGTCGGCCATGCCCATCGGCGCACCGGGATGGCCAGAGTTAGCCGCTTGCACAGCGTCCATCGACAGGGCTCGGATGGCATTCGCCATGGTTTGAGAGTTAGCGCTCATGGGAAATTAGTTTGTTGGATCAAAGAATCCGTAATTTTAGCGGGCTACCATTGGCTTATGGCATTGAACCCTAGTACATCTCCCACACCCTGCGCCGCGATGATCTTGGCTGCAGGCCGGGGTGAGCGTATGCGGCCTTTGACGGACTCAACGCCGAAGCCTTTGCTCCAAGTGCGCGGCAAACCACTCATGCAATGGCACATGGAGGCTTTGTTGCGCGAAGGATTTATCAGTCAGATCATCAACACCGCATGGCTGGGGGAGCAGATCGAGGCAAATTTTTTAAGCAAAAATGACCATCTGCCGGCGTATATATTGCGTGAAGTGCTATCAAATCAGGAGTTTTCTCATTCGGCATGGCAACTACAGTTTTCTCACGAAGGGCGTGATTTTGGCGGCGCTTTAGAGACGGCAGGGGGCATTTGCCGCGCTCTGCCGCAATTGGCGGATGTGTTTTGGGTCGTGGCAGGCGATGTGTTCATGCCGCAATTTGAATTCAGCCGCGCAGCCTATGAGCGATTCGCGCAAAGCGATGCGTTGGCTCACCTTTGGCTCGTACCCAATCCTAAGCACAATCCGCGTGGTGACTTTGGCATTTCCGCAGACGGCCGAGCGCTCCATCTCCCCAAAGATGCTGGCCACATCCTCTACACTTTCAGCACCGTCGCGCTCTACAAAAAAGCCTTGTTCGCACCTCCCTTTTGCGATATTCCCCCAGGCAACCCCCAAGGCATGAAAATCGCCCTCGCCCCGCTCTTGCGAGCCGCCATGGATGCATGCCGCGTGAGCGCCTCTGTTTACGAAGGCGAGTGGACAGATGTAGGCACACCAGAGCGCTTGGCACAGCTCAACAATTAACTAGCCGATAAAAGAACACGGAGGGCACGAAAGTACACGGAGGGCACGAAAGTACGCGGAAATCACGGAAGTTTTCTGTGTCTTTCGTGTAGTTTCCGTGCCTTCCGTGTTCTTACTCCATAGAGAACCAACATCTCATCCAGAAACGCGCGAAAATCTCACCATGAATACGATCCACCACCACGCCATCTACTCTGAGCGCCGCGCCCGCGTAGCAGCCGCACTCGGCAAAGACGCGATTGCCATCATCCCCACAGCGCCCGAGAGCGCTCGCAACCGCGATACCGGCTACCTCTATCGCCATGACAGTTATTTTTATTACCTCACCGGCTTCACCGAGCCCGGCGCGACACTGCTGATCGAATCTGATGGCAGCAGCACCTTGTTTTGCCAACCCAAAGATGCCGAGCGCGAGGTCTGGGATGGCTACCGCCTTGGGCCTGTTGCCGCGCCAGAATTCTTAGGGCTAAAAGCTGCACATTCCAGTGCAGAACTCGCCACCCAACTCCCCAAGCTGCTCGAAAACCGCGCCACTGTTTGGTATCCGTTTGCCGTACATGCTGGCTTGGAAGGCCAAGTAGATGGCTGGCTCAAGCAAGTGCGAAGCCGCGTGCGCTATGGCGCGCTTTGCCCTGAGAGCCAGCGCGATCTGTGCAGCATTTTGGATGAAATGCGCCTCGTCAAAGATGCGCATGAGTTGGGCATCATGCGCCGCGCGGCGCAAATCTCCGCGCAAGGCCACATTCGCGCCATGCAGCTTTCCGCGCGCATGCTTCGCGAAGGCAAAGACCTGCGCGAATACCATTTAGATGCCGAGCTTTTGCACGAATTTCGCAAAAATGGCAGCGAGTATCCCGCCTACGGCAGCATCGTCGCAGGCGGCGCGAATGCCTGCGTCTTGCACTACCAAGCCAGCGGCGCAAAAATCAATAGCGGTGATCTCGTCCTCATCGATGCTGGCTGCGAGCTGCACGGTTATGCGTCAGACATCACCCGCACCTTCCCCGCCAACGGCAAGTTCACAGCGCCGCAGCGCGAGCTCTACGAGATCGTGCTCGCAGCCCAACAAGCGGCGATCGCCGTGACGAAACCCGGCATGCGTTTTATCGATCCGCACGAAGCCGCCGTCAAAGTGCTCTCGCAAGGCATGCTCGATGTCGGGCTGCTAACCCACGACAAACACGGCAGCGTGGATGACGTCATTGAAAAGCGCGCCTACTTCGCCTACTACATGCACCGAACCGGCCATTGGCTCGGCATGGATGTGCATGATTGCGCTGGCTATAACGAACTCACCGAGCTCGACAAAACCACAGAGCGCAAAGACCCCTTAAGCGGCGAGATCATCAAAAACCGCCCTAGCCGAATCCTCCAGGGTGGCATGGTGCTCACGATAGAGCCCGGCATCTACGTGCGCCCCGCTGCTGGCGTGCCCGAAAAATTCCACAATATTGGAATCCGGATTGAGGATGATGCGGTCATAAATGCGAAGGGCTGCGAGTTGATTTCGCGGGGTGTGCCTGTATCAGTGATCGAGCTAGAAAAACTGCAAATTGATTTTTAGCCTTAACAGGTATGCAGCTGCTTTCTGTCAACATCGCCTCCGCCAAACCGCTGCTCGCCTCAGGCCGAAAAGTGCTTTCTGCGATAGGTAAGCGGGCTGTCTCGGGCGCAACGGCCGTGGAGCGCATGGGGCTGCTGGGCGATGAGCAGGCGGATTTGTCGGTGCATGGTGGGCTCGATAAGGCGCTGTATGCCTATCCGGTGGAGCACTATGGGTTTTGGCGAGCGGCGCGGCGCGAGTATGGCGCTTCGATGTTTGATGAGGATTTGCCGCATGGGTTTATGGGTGAGAACCTCACGATTTCTGGGCTGCTCGAAACGGCCGTGTTTGTTGGTGATGAGTTGATCTTTGCCAATTGCCGGCTGCGGGTGGAAGCGCCGCGTGAGCCTTGTTTTAAATTTGCGGCGGTGATGGGCTTTGCGCAAAGTGGCAAGCTGATGGTGCAAGAGGCGCGGTGTGGGTTTTATCTCTCCGTGGTGGAGACGGGGCGTTTGCTCTCCGGTGAGAGTTTCACGCTAGTTCCAGGCGCGCGGCGCTTATCGATTGCGTATGCGATTCGCGGGAAGTTGGCGAAGCATCGGCGTGATTAGAGTTGAATTTTTAGGCCAAATCGGCACTTAGCTGGCACAAAATATGCGCAAAGTGCTATTTAATTTATAGCAATTAGTTTGAGCACCTGATCCCAATGCGCGGGCTCAACCGGCGTGATGGACAGGCGATTGCCGCGCTTCAAAATAGTGAGGTCTGAGAGCTCGGGGGCTTCTCGCAATGTGGCGAGATGGATCAATGGCAGCTGGCGCACGAGCTGCACATCGACATGCTCCCAACGCGGCGCATCCTGCTTAGATTTCGCGTCGAAGTATTTACTCTTCGGGTCAAACTGCGTGGCATCGGGATAGGCCAAGCGGCTGATTTTCACAATGCCTGCAATGCCAGGTTGCGGGCAAGAAGAGTGGTAGAAAAACGCGAGGTCGCCTAAGCGCATCTCGCGCATGAAATTGCGAGCTTGGTAGTTACGCACGCCCGTCCACGGCACAGTCTGCTGCGGCAGGCGGGCGAGATCGTCAATGGCGCATTCGTCTGGCTCGGCCTTCATGAGCCAGAAGCGTGGAGGATTTGAGACGGCAGACATGCTGCCACCTTATCACGCCGAACGATTTGAGTTAACGAAACCAGCCACCGAAGCCGCCGCTATGGCCACCACCATGCCCGCCATGATGGCGGCCACGGCCGCCGTGCCCTCTGTCGCCGCGCTGTTTCATCTTGTCGGCCACGATCGTGCGCTGTGCAGGCGTGAGCACCTCGGCGGCATCCATCATATGAGCGCTCATGCGGCGGCTCATGCCATCCATGAGCTGGGCTGAATCGCCGCGCAGTTTCTCCATCGCGCCGCGATCAAGGTTGGCCGCGCTTAGCAGCTCCATGCCGCGCTTGCGAGCGGCCATGAGTTGCTCACGCATGGGCTGTATATCTTTCATGGCGGCTTGCGCGAGGGCGAGCAGCTTGGTTTTTTGCTCGGGTGTACCGCTCACGAGCTTGATCAAATGATCCACGCGGCGCTCGGCCATGGCAGCCATGTCGCCGTGGCCGCCTCGGCCAGGAACAGCTTGCGCAACAGCTTTGCCAAGGAAGCCAAGCGTAGCGACAGCGGCAATGGCATGAAAGGCGCGGCGTTTGCCGTTAGTTGGGGTGAATGCGTTATCAGACATAAAAACTCCTTTGAAAGTCAGACACATCCAACTTTGCGCCGTTCATGCAAAGTAACAGTAGATGCGCGGTAAAGTTAGGTAAATGCAAACGACTTCTCCATCCACGCTTTGGCAAGTGCTGCTGACTCAAGCCAAGCGGCGTGGCAATGCGCCGGCTTTGCGCTTTGAGGGGAAGGCGACGAGCTACCGCCAACTCGTTGCACACTCGCGCGCGATGGCCGCCGCTTTGCAGGCAAGCGTCATTCAGCGCGGCGATCGCGTCGCGTGGATCGGCTTCAATCACCCGTTGCAAATCGCGCTGCTGTTTGCTTGCGCGGGGTTACGTGCGATTGCGATGCCACTCAATTACAGGCTGGCCGCGACCGAGCTGGAGCGCATCATGCGGGATGGAAGCCCGAGTTTGCTCGTTCATGATGCGGCTTGGGGTCATGTAGCACGCGGCTTGCGAACGCGTTGCGGCGCATCGCTGCACAGATATGAAGATATGCTGGACAGTGGTTTGAAGCTGCCCGTCGCTGATGTAAACCTCGGCGAAACAGATGATGCGGTTTTATTGGTCTACACCTCAGGCACGACTGGCCTGCCGCGTGGCGCAGTACACACGCAGCGTAATTTATGCACAAATATGGCCATTGCCGGCAAGAATGCTGCGCTATGCGCTACTGATTTAATAGCAACAATGTTGCCGCTTTTTCATGTGGGCAGCCTGTGCATCCAAACGCTACCTGCAATTGCTGCGGGCGGCTGCGTCATACTGCATGCGAAATTTGACCCAAGTGTGGCCTTGAAATGTTTTGCAGAAGACCGCCCCACGCTCACGCTGCAAGTGCCTGCCACAATGCGCGCCTTGATCGAGCATCCTGATTGGGCTGCCACGGATTTGAGCAGCCTGCGCGCTGTATGGGCAGGCTCGTCCGTCTTGCCTGCGAATTTGATTGAAGCGTTTCATGCGCGCGGCATACCGGTGTGCAATGTGTATGGCAGCACGGAGACAGGGCCGTTTTCGATCAGCTTGAACGAGACGCACGCGCACACGCATGTGGGCAGCTGCGGCTGGCCAGCTGGCGATGCAGTGCAAGTCAAGCTGCTCGATCAACATCAAGGCGTCGGTGAAATCTGTATTCGTGCGCCTAATGTCGCCGAGCGCTATTGGCCATATCTTCCTTTGAAAGATGAAGAGGGCTGGTTTCATTCCGGCGATTTGGCGAGGCAAGAAACAGACGGCAGCTACTGGGTGGTTGGCCGTGCGAAAGAGATGCTCATCTCGGGCGGAGAAAACATATACCCTGCGGAAATTGAAACCCTGCTCGCAGCGCAACCGAAAGTGATCGAATGTGCGGTAATTGGTTTGCCGGATGCGAAATGGGGCGAGGTGGTGGCCGCTTGTGTGGTGCTCGCTAGTGGCATTGACGCTCATCAGGCTCAGCTCGATTTGAGCGATGCGCTCTCTGGCCAACTCGCTCGCTACAAGCTTCCACGCCAATGGCATTTCCTATCTGCACTACCTAAAACCGCCTTGGGAAAAGTGCAAAAAACGCAACTCCTCACGATGCTTAGCGATACCCATCAGACTTGATATACTTGTTACTAGCGCCGATTTGTTATCAGCTTGCGGGCGCTTTAAAAATACTGCTAAATACGAACACCAACCCCGGTCTCGCGTTTAGCGAACCGGGTTTTTTATTGTCTATGAGTTTGATCGCCACGCCACAGTCGATGCATTTTGAAGCTGCCTTGCCACTGCAAAGCGGTGCAAGCATTCGCGCTTACGACGTAGCTTATGAAACGTATGGCCAGCTCAACGCGGACAAGAGCAACGCCGTTTTAATCTGCCACGCACTTAACGCATCGCATCACGTGGCTGGCGTGTACGCAGGCAAGGATAAATCCGAAGGCTGGTGGGACAACATGATTGGCCCGGGCAAGCCCGTGGACACAAATCGCTTTTTTGTGATCGGCGTGAACAACATTGGCTCATGCTTTGGCTCCACCGGCCCGATGCATACGAACCCGGATAGCGGCGAAGTGTATGGCGCTGATTTCCCAGTCGTCACTGTGGAAGATTGGGTCAATGCGCAAGCGCGGCTGCTCGATGCGATGGGCATCGACAAACTCGTCGTGATGGGCGGCAGCTTAGGCGGCATGCAGGCGCTAAGTTGGACGTTGCTTTTCCCCGAGCGCATCACGCATGCCGTCGTTGTGGCCAGCGCGCCGAATTTGAATGCGGAGAATATTGCGTTCAACGAAGTGGCACGCCGCGCGATTGCCACCGATCCTGATTTTCATGGCGGGCATTTTTATCGGTATGGCGTGATCCCAAAACGCGGCTTGCGGATTGCGCGAATGATTGGCCACATCACCTATCTCTCGGACGATGTGATGAATGAGAAATTCGGAAGACTGTTGCGTGATGGCGTAGATTTGAAATACTCCACGCAAGATGTGGAATTCCAAATCGAGAGTTATCTGCGTTACCAAGGCGATAAGTTTGCCGAATATTTCGATGCCAACACGTATTTGCTGATCACCCGCGCTTTGGATTATTTTGATCCTGCAAAAAAATTCGATGGGTACTTAAGCGCCGCGCTCGCTGAGGTCACAGCAAAGTTTCTCCTCATTAGCTTCACCACCGATTGGCGTTTTTCTCCCGCGCGTTCCCGGGAAATCGTGCGCGCCTTGCTCGACAATGGCCTCGATATCAGCTACTGCGAGATTGATGCGCCGCATGGGCATGATGCATTTTTGCTCGATGACGCGCGTTATATGAATGCTGTACGCTCCTATTTCGAGAGCATATTGCGCAATAGGGATGCCGGCCAATGAGCAATTTAGCCCTCCACCAGCGCATCGCGCAAATGATTCCCCAAGGCGCACATGTGCTCGATCTCGGCTGCGGCGATGGCGCGTTGCTTGCGCATTTGAAGCAAGCGCGCGGCTGCACAGGCTATGGCGTAGAGATCAGTGATGAAGGCGTACACGCTTGCATCCAGCGCGGTGTGAATGTGATTCAAGCCAACTTAGATGCTGGCCTGTCCATGTTTCGCGATCAGAGCTTCGATGTGGTGCTGCAAATCGACACGCTTCAGCACTTACGCAATGCCGAAACTATGCTGCGCGAGACCGCACGCGTCGGCCAACTGGGCATCGTCGCCTTCCCTAATTTTGCACATTGGCCCAATCGCTGGGCTGTGCTGCAAGGCCAAATGCCTGTGACGAAAACGCTGCCTTACCAGTGGTATGACACGCCGAATATTCGCGTGGGGACATTTAAAGATTTCGAACAACTCGCCCAAAAAAATGGCCTGCGTATTGAAGACGGATTTGGCTGGCAGGGCAGCAAAGAAATCCGCTTCGCACCGAACGTTCGCGCCAGCATGGCGGTGTTTGCCTTCAAACATTAATCTGCCGGATACTCTGCTGCGATAAATAACGGTACACTCATCCATCGGGATTTCAAAGCCTCCCGAATCTCTTGAATCACTTTGAGAAGATAGACGGTGTCCCGTCCAAGTGCTGGCCACCCTGAATTTCAGGACGTTTTTGCATGGACACCGCGATGACAACACTTTTCTCTATTTCTCCTTCTGACCTTCTGCATCGCATCGGCTCAGCAGATGCACCTGTGCTCCTCGACGTGCGGCGTGATGCTGCTTTTGACACCAGCTCGCAAATAATAACCAGCGCCACGCGATGTGCGCCACAGGATGTGGCTGCTTGGGGCGCAGCCAATCCCGCGTTGCGCGATAAAGAGATCGTTGTGTACTGCGTCTATGGGCACAACGTCAGTGCCGACGCATGTGTACAGCTTCGCGCACTAGGCTTCAATGCGCGAGCGCTTGTAGGCGGCATCCAAGGTGGGGAGGACGGCGTAGATACACCCAGCGAGACAGCTTTCTGGCGCGCCACAAATCTGCCGCGCCAAGCAAAATGAAGGCGGCGATCAACATGCCTTCAATGCCACAAGTCTCTTTCACGCAAGCCTTGCTTTTCTGGCTCAAGCTGGGCTTCATCAGCTTCGGCGGGCCGGCGGGGCAGATCGCTATTTTGCAAAAAGAGCTCGTTGATGAGCGACGCTGGATTTCTCAAGCAAGGTTTAACCATGCGCTGAATTACTGCATGCTGCTCCCCGGGCCGGAAGCTCAGCAACTGGCCACTTATATCGGTTGGCTGATGCATCGCACGCCAGGCGCGCTCGTTGCAGGCGGACTTTTTGTGTTGCCATCGCTGTTTATTCTGATTGCGCTGAGTTGGATATTCGTGGTCTATGGCCAAGTGCCCGCAGTGGCTTCGGTGCTTTGGGGCGTGCAATGCGCCGTGGCTGCGATTGTGGTGCATGCCTTGCATCGCGTCGCAACTCGCACGATGCCAAATTTTAAGGAAAATCGGCAATTAGCCGGCGTATTATTTGCGCTAAGTGCTATGAGTTTCATAGCACTTACTTTTCTGAACGTCAGCTTCTTGTGGATCGTGTTGATTACAGGCGTGGTGGGCTGGGCGGCTGCAAAATGGCATCCAGAGCAGTTTGCAGGTGGCGGGCATGGCGGGCATAACGGTGTGGCAAAGGCAGGCGACACAGCATATTTGATCGGGGACGATACGCCGACGCCAGCTCACGCGATGTATTCCAAAACAAAAATGCTGCGTGTGTTGGCTGTGGGCTTGGCGCTCTGGGCAGCGAGTTTTGCTGCGTTAGTCGCTTGGCAAGGCTGGGATTCAAGCCTTACGAAAATGGGCTGGTTTTTCAGCAAGGCAGCGATGGTAACATTTGGCGGTGCATATGCGGTGCTGCCGTATGTGACGCAAACGGCGGTAGCCAATCAGTGGCTCACGCCTGATCAAATGATGGCGGGCTTGGCACTCGGCGAGACGACACCGGGGCCTCTCATCATGATCGTCGCTTTTGTAGGCTACGTGGGGCAAGCGCTGGAGGTGCAGCGTATGGGTAGTGGAGCAAACTTGATCGGCACAGCGATGTTCATCATGGGAAGCTTGGGCGCAATAGTTGCCACTTGGTTCACATTTCTACCGAGCTTCGTCTTCATCTTGAGCGGCGGGCCGTTTATCGAATCGACACATGGCAACATAAGCTTTACCGCGCCACTCAAAGCGATCAGTGCAGCCGTAGTGGGTGCAATTGCATCACTCGCCATTTTGTTTATTCAGCATACGGTATGGAGCTTGCGCGGTGTGGATTGGGTTGCTATTGCATTGATGTTGTTGGCTGCATTTGCCTTGTTTAAATGGCAATGGAGCGTTTTGCGGGTGATTGTGTTGTGCGCTTTCTTTGGTTTGACTCGTGGCTTAATTTAAAGTTTAATGCGAGCCGCTCGCCTGCCACGTAATGCGGCTTGAATGAGCAGTGAAGTGGATTGAAGAGGAGACCAGATCCCACAATCAAAGTGACGGCGACGATGATTGTGGTGCATTGATCTGGCCTCCCTCCTCAAAACGAAAGTGAGCAAAGGTTCAAACTTACTCTTTAGCCACTTCCGCAAACTCCACTTTGGAGAGAAAGCCGTCTTTGTCCAGATCGGCTTTGTCAAAAATCTCAAGAATAGCGGGCATTACAGCGGCTTCTTCTTTGCTCAGCTTACTATCGGTATTTTTGTCAGCGCGAGCAAAAGCTTCTTGTACTTTCGCACTCATCTCCGATGGCTTGGCAGGCGCACTCATTTGCGCCAAGGCTGAGTTCATATGCATCGCAGCGAGTGTCACCAAGCCAATGCTGAAGGTATTGAAATAGCGCGTGACGAGGCTGGTGTCTGCTTTGCGCTGTTGGCGTTTGCTCAGCTGAACGGATGGCTTTGGATTCATGCGAAAACTCCTTGAAGTGTTGAACGAACCTTCATTGAATCTCAGCAAGCGCAGATCACCAAGCGCTTTTGCCAACTGTTATCTGGCGCGCAGTTATCTCACATGGCGCACAACGCTTCTCACCTTTTCCACATCTTTTTACAGAGAAACCGGGCTATAGCCGGCATAGATTATGCGCAGATTGCTACTAAATCAGTAGTAAATGTAAATTGTGCAAGTGCTTGCCTTGTGTACGCTCACACCGACAAACAAACAGACGCTCACACACGCGTTTGTGAAATCACCTCGTGGATAAACTGCAGTTTCGCCACCCCTTTGCGGGGCAGCATAAAGGGATAAAACGGTGCTTGCCCCATGCTGTCAGACAGTTCATTGAGCACACTGGTCAAGCGCAGCCAATCGTTGATGAGCTGCAAATAGGCGGGCGCACCTTCGCGATTCGCATCCCAAAGCGCATCCGCGCCAAACGACTGAACGCGCGATTCCACATCATGGGCCGTCAAGCCAAAGCTCGCAGCGCTATCGAGCGCATCGCGCAAATGCAAATAGTGCGCCCAGCTCTCGGCCCAATCTTCCCAAGGGTGGCTGCTGGCGTATTCGCTCACATGCTTTTCGCGCCAATCTGGCGGTGCGCCTTGGACATAATGCTGCTGCAGGGCAGCGTTGTAATCTGCTCGCTCATCGCCAAACAGCTCCCGAAAGCTACTCTGCCACGGCGTGCCTGCGACCAATCTGTCCCAATAATAGTGGCCGATCTCATGGCGCAGATGGCCTAGCAAGGTACGGTAAGGCTCATGCAGCGCAGCACGATTTTGCTCACGGAAGGCATCATCGGCCTCCATCGCGTTGACGGTGATGAGGCCATGGCCATGGCCGGTGATCACGGGTTGATCCGGCCAATCGCGCAGGAAATCAAAGGCCAAGCCTCTCTCCTCGTCCTGCCAAACGCCGGGTAACTTAGAGCGCACTGGCAAGCCCAGCGAGAGCAACTGGCTGACCAAGCGGCGCTTGGCGTTTTCAATCCGCCCCCAAAGAACCTGATTCTCTTCCAGGCTCTGATCTGGGATCATACGATTCAAGCTGCATGAAATGCACAGCCCGCGATCATGATGTGAAGCGATGCCGGCGGGGCGCAGCCAATTGCAATTCGCGGCTGTTTGAAAGTTGGCGCAGCGGTGAAAGGCCTCGCCATCGGAATCACCTTCGATATGCCAAGCGTCGCCTGCATCACCATGATGCGCCACCAGCGCCACCATGCGCGCACTGCTGGGCTCATAGGCGAGCGTGCGGCCACAGTTCAAACACTGACTGTTGCGAAAAAAGATCGGCGAGCCGCATACGCAGCGGTACGCGTGGCGCGTGGAGCGAATCGTGTTTTGAGCAGTGGCGGTTATAGACATACTATGAATTTAATAGCACATCACGCAATAAATATGCCGGCTAGAAGCCTATTTTGCCTTAAAAATCAATCGTACACCTCAGCTTCGGGATCGGTGGCTTCCAATTCGTAGCTGGCCGCCAGCATCGCCAGCCGCCCGATCACGCCATACATATAAAAGCGGTTCGGCAAGCTCGCTCCCGGCTTAGCGCCCGGCTGCGGCATGTGCGCTGATTTATCAAACGCCAACGGCACAAATTGCGCACCCGGCGCATTCAAATTCTCATCCACACCGCGCTCCGAATGCACGCGATAAAAACCGCCCACCACATAGCGATCCATCATATAAACCACTGGCTCTGCCACCGCAGCGTTCACGCGTTCATTGGTGTGTACGCCTTCTTGGATGATCACTTGATTGATCTCCATGCCATCTTTGGACACGCTCATTTTATTTTTCGTTTTGCGATTGATCACATCCAGATCTTTCACATCGCGCACCGTCATGATGCCCATGCCATACGTGCCGTTGTCGGCTTTTACGACGACGAAAGGCTTCTCGTTGATGCCGTATTCTTTGTATTTTTTCTTGATCTTGGTCAGCAAGGTATCGACATTGCTCGTGAGGCAATCCATCCCCACACCTTCTTGGAAATTGACTTCGCCGCATTGCGCAAACATTGGATTGATCAACCACGGATCAATGCCTAGCAACTTGCCGAAGCGCTTGGTGAGCTCTTCGTAGGCCTCAAAATGCTTGGATTTGCGGCGCACATGCCAACCAGCATGCAGCGGCGGCAATAAAAATTGCTCGTGAATATCTTCCAAAATGCCAGGTATACCGGCGCTCAAATCATTGTTGAGCAAAATGGTACAAGGATCAAAATCTTTGAGGCCAAGCCGGCCTTTGCCCAGCCCCGAATCGCTCTTGATGCGCAAAGTGGGCTCGAGCAGAATGCTCTCGCCGTTGGGCAAATCAACGCGCGTGGGCTCTTTGATCTCAGGGTTGATCGAGCCAAGGCGGACATTCAGCCCCGCCATGTTGAAGATGCGCGCCAGCCGCGCGACGTTCATCAAATAGTAGGGGTTGCGTGTGTGGTTCTCAGGAATCACCAGCAAATTTTTTGCGTCCGGGCAGATCTTCTCAATCGCCGCCATCGCCGCCTGCACTGCGAGCGGCAGCATTTCTTCCGTCAGATTGTTCCAGCCGCCAGGATAGAGATTGGTATCCACAGGCGCGAGCTTGAAGCCCGCATTGCGCACATCGACCGAGCTATAAAACGGCGGCGTGTGCTCCATCCACTCCAAGCGAAACCAGCGCTCAATCGCTGGCATGCAATCCAAAATGCGCTGCTCCAATTCGTTGATCGGGCTGTTGGTGGCGGTGATGAGGTGCGGAACCATTTTTTTCTTTCAGTAATTTAACTTTATTTTAAGTATTTGAGGGCACGCACGCCAGTTACAAGACGAGAACGGAATTTGCCACGCCTTGCCTACCTACAATAGCCAAGTTTGCCGAATTTTGGCAAGGTATTCATGACATTTTCAGGGCAAACCATGCAATTCATCCGCTTCTCTGACCTCTGCACCGCAGGCAAAGTTGCCAAACAGCGTGTCTTTATTCGCGCTGATCTCAATGTGCCGCAAGATGATGCTGGCAAGATCACCGAAGACACCCGCATCCGCGCCAGCATTCCTTGCATTGAAATGGCTTTGAAGGCTGGTGCAGCAGTTATGGTGACATCTCATCTTGGCCGCCCGACGGAAGGCGAATTTAAACCTGAAGACAGCCTCGCGCCTGTGGCTGTGCGCATGAGTGAATTACTGGGCAAGCCCGTCAAGCTCGTCTCCAATTGGGTCGATGGCGTGGCTGTCAATCCCGGTGAAGTCGTGCTGCTAGAAAACTGTCGCGTGAATGTCGGCGAGAAGAAGAATTCCCCCGAGCTCGCGCAAAAAATGGCGGCTTTGTGCGACATCTTCGTTCATGACGCCTTCGGCACAGCCCACCGCGCCGAAGCCTCCACCTACGGCATTGCGCAATATGCAAAAATCGCCAGCGCCGGCCCATTACTAGCGGCTGAGATGGATGCTATTTCGCTAGCCCTCGCTAATCCAAAGCGCCCACTGGTCGCCATCGTGGCAGGCAGCAAAGTCTCCACTAAGCTCACGATTCTTCAAGCGCTCTCCAGCAAAGTCGATGGCCTGATCGTCGGCGGCGGTATCGCCAACACCTTCATGTTAGCTGCAGGTTTGAACATTGGCAAATCATTAGCCGAGCCAGACTTACTCGATCAAGCCAAAGCAGTGATCGAAGCAATGAAGGCGCGCGGCGAGAAGGCAGGAGACGCAAGCATCTCGGTGCCCATCCCCGTCGACGTGGTCTGCGCCAAAACCTTCTCACCCGATGCAGTAGCCACCGTCAAAGCCGCCACCGATGTAGCCGATGACGACCTCATCCTCGACATCGGCCCCAAAACCGCCGCCATCCTCGCCGAAAAACTCCAAGCCGCCGGTACGATCGTGTGGAATGGCCCGGTCGGCGTATTCGAGTTCGCCGCGTTCGAGAATGGCACCAAAACCATCGCCGAGGCAATAGCAAAATCCAGCGCCTTCAGCATCGCAGGCGGCGGCGACACCTTGGCCGCGATTGCGAAATACGGCATTGAAAAAGAAGTGAGCTACATCTCAACTGGCGGTGGTGCTTTCCTCGAAGTGCTCGAAGGTAAGACTCTTCCTGCGTTTGAGATATTGGGGAAGCGGGCCGCTGGTTGATTCTTTGCTTGGTTGGTGAGCTTGAGGTTTGACGCAACCCGCTCGCCTGCCCCGTGACGTGCCCGAAAAAGCCGAGGCCTTTCTTCGTTGGCCGCTCCTACCCGCAAGCGACGAGCTGCGATCTTTTGTAGTGATCTGTACGAGGTTTGCCGCGCCCGACCAGCGAAAGGCTTCGTTTTTTCAGACCCATCACGGAGCGGAACAATAGTGATCACTGTTTGATATCACCGTGATCGCGCTAGTCTGCGTCGCAGCATAAACACTTGCAAGGAAAATCATGCGCTGCCGTGTCCTGTGGCATGAATGCCGAGTCGAACTTTACGGCGTATCTCTCGACGAACTACGCCAAGAGCATAGTCTTTGTCACCGCCGGAGATTCTCGCAACAATATCGGAACTGCAATGCTCACAGATGAAGCTAGTCCGGGGCTCGTTCATGCGAAAAATATCCCTAGCTTCGTTATCGTTGAATACAAGCTCTGAATCACACCTAGGGCAAAAACACCAAAGGTTCGATATGTCACCGTTCGCCCAAGACCAGCGCCACTTTGCGCCATAGAGTTGATCTTCAACAAATTGAAAATGAGTGGCCTCTTGAGAGGTTGTTTTCAATCCAGTTATAAAGCGGGTTACAGTTACAAGAGCTAATATAAAAAGGAAGGCTAGAAGCCAACCTGCAACTTGATAAGAAGCACCAAACAGTGCGACAAAAGAAACGAGTTGATCCCAGCACCAAATCAACGCACGCTTCGCGGGTGGCCAAAGTTCAGCAAGGCCAGCCATTGCTACGCCACCGACTATCGTAGCGATTACTCCATTGCGAACTGGGTTTGAGTCAGGCGATGTCATGTTTTAGTGAGCAATGGTTTAGTTTATTTAGCTTATCAGAACCGTTTTTTAAAACCAATCTTCCAATTTCAAGCTACAAATTTTCTCAAAGTGTCTAGTGTTGTGCGTCACTAGAATTAAGCCTTCAGCCAAAGCATGCGCGGCGATTTGCGTGTCTAGCTCTCCGATAGGTTCGCCAGATAGCTTGAGCTGCGATTTGATTTCACCGTAGTGATCTGCTGCCTCTACCATCCAAGGCAGGTGCGGCAACAGCAGCAACAGTGAGTCAATCACAGCACGGCGCTTGTCTTGGCGCTCCATCAGCGCTTGGCCGTATCGTAGCTCTGCACGTGTGAGCGTGGAGATTGCGGCGCTCTCGTTCTTCATGGCAAGCTGCATGCGCTTTTCTAGTCCGCTTGAGCTTCTGCGAATGAAGTAGCTGACTGTGTTGGTGTCTAGCAAATAGCGCAGTGTCATCAAGCAGCCTACGCTTCATCAAACGGGCTGCTACGCGGCGCATCATCGCGTGGCGGAATGAATTCGCCTGATCGGGGCAGCTCTTTTAACTGTGCCATTAGCGCTTGTAAAGCGTCTGGCTCAGGCTTTGGGCGCAGCGTGATTTCGCCTGTGCCTGCGTTCTTGGAAATCCACATCTCGCGCACATCCACCCGAAACGCCTTGGGCAGGCGAATCGCTTGGCTGTTTCCTGTGGTGAAGACTTTGGCTAGAGCTGTCATGAGGAAAGTATATACGAAAACGTATCTTTTTACAGAAAGTATTCGCTACGAAAACAATAGCGCTCTGCGCAGTAAACACGCCGGCAAAGCACTCAAAATGCTTGTAAAAGTGGCTTAGCAGCCCAAAACGACGCGCCCACCATCGCCACCCGCTCCGTGATGGGTTTGAAAAAACGAAGCCTTTCTTCGGTTGAGCGCAGCAAATCACGCTATCAAAACCACAAAAGGTCGCAGCTCGGCGCTTGCGGCTCAGAGCGCTACACGAAAGAAAGGCCTCGGCTTTTTCGGGCACGTCACGGGGCAGGCGAGCGGCCTGAACGAAACGCGAAGCGGACACAAGATGTCAAGCAGCCTTGGCAAGCGGAGATGAAAACTCTGCCTCCAGCTTGCTCCACTTCGCACGCGCAACAACGACATTGCGCTCTTTCACATGCCCGAAGCCTTTGATTTGCTCGGGGAGGCGGGCAATCTCAGTGGCTATTGATGCATTGGCTGCGTTAAGTTGGGGCAGCAGCTTTTCGATGCTGGCGCGGTATTGAGAGATCAGGGCACGTTCCATTTTTCGTTCTTCGGTTTTGCCGAAGATGTCGAACGCTGTGCCACGCAGGCTTTTCATGCGTGCGAGAAGTTTGAATGCGGTGAGCATCCATGCGCCGTAGGGTTGTTTTTGCAATTCGCCTTTGCTGTTTTTCTTGGAGAGCAATGGAGGGGCGAGGTGATAGCTGAGCTTAACCTCGCCTTCAAACATGTTTTTCACTTTGTCGTGAAAAGCGGTGTCGGTGTGCAGACGGGCGACTTCGTATTCGTCTTTGTAGGCCATGAGTTTGAAGAGGTATTTAGCGACGGCTTCGGTGAGATGGGCGTTACCCGCTACGCTGACTTTTTCTACGAAGGCTTTGTAGCTTTCAGCATACGCAGTGTTTTGATACGAGGTGAGAAATTCATAGCGCTTGGCGATGATGTGCTCAATGCCATCGCGCTTTTTGAATTCAATGGTTTGCGCGGGCGTAAGCAATGCCTCGACGCTGGCCCAATCATGCGCGGCGCGACGGCCCCACTCGAAGGCGGCTTTGTTGTTGTCGATGGCCACTGCGTTCAATTCCATCGCGCGAATGAGCGAAGCTTTCTGCAATGGTATCCAGCCTTTTTGCCAGGCGAAGCCGAGCATCATGGGGTTGGTGTACAGCGTGTCGCCCATGAGTTTGGCTGCAGCAGCGTCGGCATTGAACGCGCTGACGCCTTGCGCTCCCACGGCTTCGACGATGGCAGCGGCGCAGCGCTCAGAGGGGTTTTGCCAATTGCCGTTGAGCACGAAGCTAGCGGTAGGTGCGCCATGTGCGTTGAGCGCCACATGCGTGCGACCACTTTGCATGCGCGCCATAGTTTCTTTGCTGGCGGCCACCATCGGGTCGCAGCCAAGAATCAAATCGGCGCTGGCCATGGCGACGCGCGTGGTGGCAATGTCGGCTTGCTGATTGGCCAATAGCACATGACTCCACGTGTTGCCGCCTTTTTGCGCGAGGCCAGCGGCATCTTGCGTGACAACGCCCACGCCTTCGATATGCGCAGCCATGCCGAGCAGCTGGCCAATCGTGATCACGCCAGTGCCACCGACGCCGGCGACGATGATGCCCCACGATGTGTTTTTTGGGATCTGTGCAATCGTTGGCTCGGGAAGATCACCCAATGTGGCGCTGAGTTCAAAAGGATTTGCTTTACCCGTCTTTGATTTCTTCTTCAGCTCACCTTCGACAGTGACGAAGCTGGGGCAAAAGCCATTGACGCAGGAGAAATCTTTGTTGCAGGTGCTTTGGTTGATCGTGCGCTTGCGGCCAAATTCGGTCTCAAGCGGCTCGACGCTCATGCAATTCGATTGCACGCCACAATCGCCGCAGCCTTCGCAGACGAGCTCGTTGATGACAACACGTTTGGCGGGATCGATCATCGTGCCGCGCTTCCTGCGGCGGCGCTTTTCTGTGGCGCAGGTTTGGTCGTAGATGATGGCTGTGGTGCCTTTGATCTCTCGGAACTCGCGCTGGATATCGTCGAGCAGATCGCGGTGCTTCACTTCCACATCTGCCGGTAGCTTAGCGCTTGAATATTTCTCAGGCTCATCCGTGACTATGATGAGCTTCGCCACGCCCTCTGCGGTGAGCGAATGCGCAATCTGAATCACGCTATGCCCCTCGGGCCGTTCGCCAATCTGCTGCCCGCCCGTCATAGCCACGGCATCGTTGTAGAGCACTTTGTAGGTGATGTTCACACCCGCAGCTATCGCTTGGCGAATGGCGAGCAAGCCGCTGTGAAAATACGTGCCGTCGCCCAAGTTGGCAAAAATATGCTGCTCGTTCGTAAACGGTTGCTGCCCCACCCAAGGCACGCCCTCGCCACCCATTTGCGTGAAGCCGGTGGTGGCGCGATCCATCCACAGCGCCATGTAATGGCAGCCGATGCCAGCCATCGCGCGTGAGCCCTCGGGCACTTTGGTGGAGGTGTTGTGTGGGCAGCCAGAGCAAAACCAAGGCGTGCGATCCGCTTTCAAATCGATCACTTGCAGCGCGCGTTCTTTGGCTTCGATGATAGCGAGGCGCGACTCGATGCGGGCAAGCGTGTCGGCATCCACGCCGAGCTTTTTCACGCGCGCGGCGACAGCTTTGGCAATCAGCGCAGGCGATAGATCTGAGTTAGCGCGCAGCAAAGTATTCGCTGTTGGATTAGGCTTGCTCCACTCACCCCCCTCGCCTTCGTCGTCAAACTTACCCAGCACCACAGGCCGCACATCTGAGCGCCAGTTGTACAACTCTTCTTTGAGCTGATATTCAATGACTTGACGCTTTTCTTCAACGACCAAAATTTCTTTCAAGCCCGTAGCAAACTCTCGCGTGATCTGCGCCTCCAGTGGCCACACCACAGCCACTTTATGAACACGAATGCCCAAGCGCTGACACGTCTCAGTATCCAGCCCTAAATCAATCAGCGCTTGACGCAAATCGTTATAAGCTTTGCCGCTAGCGATCAGCCCCAAGCGATCATTTTTACCCTCGATCACGTTGTGGTTCAAGCGATTGGCGCGAATATAGGCCAGCGCTGCATACCATTTGAAATCAAACAGCCGCTGCTCTTGATCCAGCGCCGCATCCGGCCAGCGAATGTGTACACCGCCCTTTGGCATCTCAAAATCTGTTGGAATAATGATGTTGACGCGATCCGGGTCGATCTGCGTGCTCATCGATGATTCCACAATCTCCTGAATCGTCTTCATGCCTGACCACACGCCCGCATAGCGGCTGAGTGCGAAGGCGTGCAGGCCTAGATCGAGAATATCTTGCACATCGGTAGGAAAGAATACTGGCAGGCCGCAAGCTTTAAAAATATGGTCGCTCTGGTGCGCAGCGGTGGAGCTTTTGGCCACATGATCGTCCCCGGCCACGGCGATCACGCCGCCCAAGGGCGTAGTGCCCGCCATATTCGCATGCTTGAACACATCCGAGCAGCGATCCACACCCGGGCCTTTGCCATACCAAATGCCAAACACACCATCGTATTTGTTAGAGCCGGGCGGTGCAAAGCCGAGTTGTTGTGTGCCCCACAGGGCGGTGGCAGCCAGCTCTTCGTTCACACCGGGCTGGAACACCACATGCTTTTCTTGCAGATACTTTTTAGCTTTCCACAAAGCTTGGTCATAGCCGCCCAGTGGCGAGCCGCGATAGCCGCTGATGAAGCCTGCGGTGTTGTGGCCATTTTGCTGATCGCGCAGCCGCTGGAGCATCGGCAGCTTTACCAAAGCCTGCGTGCCGCTCATGAAAGCGCGGCCGTAATCTAAAGAATATTTATCATCCAGCGTGACGGTCTCTAGCGCTTTACGGATGTGTTCGGGCAGCGGTGCATTCATGGGGCAAACTTTCTTGTCTCTGGCTTTTCAATGTTTCACAGCGATCTGGCATATGCGCTCTGGGCATGGCTTAATGCTTTAGACGCAGTTTAGGCCAGAGCGCTGGATAAGTGTTTGCTGTTTGCGTAGAAATCAGGATTCACAAGATCATTTTGTTGCTCAAAAAATGATTTTTAAAGCAATTTAATGCTCGATTACTCGGAATTTAGAAAAATAAATTGTTTGTTAAGGCGTGGTGCGAAACAAAAAAGCCACTGAGCAATGGGCGATGCTCAGTGGCTTATCAATGGACGGGACATGCCTTGCGCATCTGCCCCGCGAGGAGAACGCTCAAATCCCGACGCGCTGCCCATCCGTGCGGCTGATCGCAATCGTGCCCGAACGCGGGCGAGCATCTACGCCGCCTGCGCCATAGCCCGCATTACCCGGCCAATGGCTCACATAGCTCGATGGCGTACCGATATTGGCGACCGTGATCCGCTCGCCAGGATGCTGGATATTGACGAAGATCGTGCTGCCATCTGGCGTCTCGGCGATACCGGTGATCTCGCAATCTACAGGACCGACAAGGAAGCGTTTGAGCGTGCTGCCGCTGGCGACTTTGCCAACGTAGGTTTTGACGCTGGCTGTCGTGCCATCGGCTTTCGTGTAGCTCAGTGTTTTCTCTGCGCCATCGCCCACTTTGCCGGGAATCGCTGCGAGCATCATGCAGTTGGATTGATCGGTGAACGAGCCATCGTCAGTTTGAATCCAGCCGATGCCCGATGTAGGGCTGAACCACAGGCCATCGGGGCTAGAGAAATCGTTGTCTGCCGTGAGACCGGACAAATTCACCATGCTCGCGCTGGCGCTGGCTTCTGCACCGAACAGATAGACATCCCATGAAAAAGTCGTTGCTGTGCTCAAATCTGCCGTTTCTTTCACACGAATGATGTGGCCGTTCACATTGCCTGGGCCATTCGTGCCTGCGGCGTTGCCGGCTTTATCACCTAAGAAAGTATCGGTGTAGGCGCGTGGGTTAGCAGAATCCAAACCGAATTGCGAACCCGTGGGCTCGAGCTTGCGGTTGCTGTTGTTGGTGAGCGTGTAATAAATCTCGCCTGTGGTCGGGTGTACGGCGCACCACTCTGGGCGATCCATCTTGGTCGCGCCGACGGCATCTGCTGCAAGGCGAGAGTTAACGGCGACATCGGCATTGTTAGCAAAAGCATAGGTAGCGTAGGTTGCAATGGCTGCGTTGGCCATGCTCAATTCAATCCATTGGCCGGTGCCATCAGTGTTGAACTTGGCAACATACAACTTGCCATCATCAAGATATTTATCCCCGGTGGCGACGCGGTTAGCTGGCGTTGCGTCGGCTGCTGCCCAGTTTTGGTTGGAGACGAATTTGTAGATGTATTCGCCACGCGAATCATCGCCCATGTACACCGCCAATGGCTTGCCCGCCGTTGCCTTGCTAAACACAGCACTTTCATGCGCGAAGCGGCCAAGAGAAGTGCGCTTTTTGATCGTGCTGGTTGCGCTGTACGGATCGACTTCGACGATGTAGCCGAAGGTATTGAGTTCGTTGCGGTAGTCATCTGTGCCATCCGTTGACGCGCCGGTTTGGCTAATGACGAAGCGGGCGTATTGATCACCTGTACCGGCGCTTTCCCAGCCATGGCGGCTGGCCGAGCCTTGCGCGCGGCCATAACGATTGAGCGATACGACTGATTTCGCTGTTGCGCCTCCGCGTGCAGTGTTGTCTGTGGCGTTGCGCGTAAAGTAGCCCGACCAGTTTTCTTCGCCGGTGAGGAAGGTGCCCCATGGCGTGTAGCCTGTGCCGCAATTGTTGAGCGTGCCCCGGCCAGATAGGCCATCGGTTGAATACTTAGTTTTCATCAACGCGCTGCCAGCCGCAGCGCCTGAGAGCGTGAGCGGCGTTTGCGGCGTGATGCGGCGATTGAAGCTGGATGCTTGCACCGTGCCCCAGTTGCCAGATGTTTTGAGCACTTCGACAACCGAGACGCCATGCAAAGGAATTTCTTTGTCCACTTCGGAGGCGGGCCGAGGCAATGCTCTCGCGCCGCCATTGGCATGAACATACACCGATGACAGACCATCTTGGCTGGTTGCTTCGTGATTTGTCACCAGCAAGCCGCGCGTGCTGCTACTTGCATCTCGTGCGCCGCCTGCAGACAAACCAAAATACTCCATGCCATCGTGGTGATCGCCCGAGCGTTTGTCGAAATCTGTGTCGGTACCGTCGTTTTTGTAGGCTGCTGTGCCTGCAAACAACGGATCGCCCAAGGCGTTGACAACTTTGGCGGAGTAGCCGGTAGGCACAGTGACCACGTCGTTGGTGTTTTTGGCGACGGCAGAAAAGCTCAAGAGGTTGGCAGTAGCAGCCGCCGGGGCATCGCTGCCACCGCAAGCCGTGAGCGCGATGGCGCCCAAGCTGGTCGCGCCTGCCAGAGCAGCCGTGGATGCCATGCCACCGCGTAATATGGAGCGGCGGCTCATACGGGCTTGTAAAACTTGATCGAAAGAGGGATTGCTGGATGCGTTGGTGATTTCATCATCGCGATCGTGGCTATGAGACATGGTGATTTCCTTGCATGGGTTGAGGTGAACCCACGAAGTGTGATCAGCGCATGTGACACGCGCATGGCATTCGCGTGTCAATTTGATGGCAAATGCTGGCCTGCTAGGTCGCAGCGCTTAGCGATCTTTCACGCAACGCGCAATGAGCGGCAATAGGGGATAGCGCAGCAAGGCTTCGTTGCCATCTTTACCAAGATTGAATTCCACGCTCGTACGCGCATTGCGGTATTCATTCGGTTTGCTTGGGTCTGGCAGTGGCTTGGCATCGCGAAACAACAATTCGTAGCCGCGCGAACTATCCAACGCCACAGATGCTCCCGAGAAGCGAGCGCTGAATTCGATGCCGAGCTCACAGCGATAACGCTGGGCTTGGGGCGTAGGGGCAGACGCGCTCGCGCAGGCCGTGAGCAGCGCGATTGCAGACACTGAAAGAGCTATTTTGCTATGAATAAATGAGCGCTTCACGCAGATCCCTTAAAGGCTAGATGCCGATATAGCTTGAAATATTGACTATTTCGGCCAAAAAACCCAAAGTTGCAAACCTTGCTTTAGCCGCCCGGCTAGTTCGCCCGCCGCATCGCCTGAGCCAGCGTAGTAATCCGCGCGCACTGCACCTAGGATCGCGCTACCCACATCTTGCGCTATCACCAACCGCTGCGTGTTCAGCGCAGCACCGCTGGTTTGCATCCACACCGGCGTGCCCAAAGGAATGCTTTCTCTGTCTACGGCAATCGAGCGACCAGCCGTGAGCGGTACGCCTTGCGCACCGCGCGGGCCTTGGCTACTCTGCGCAGGATCAATCGCCTCTTCTCGGAAAAACACCATGCGCGGATTGCTCCACAGCATCTCTTGTACACGCTGCGGATTGGCGGCGATCCACGCCTTAATGCCCGGCCAACTCGCATCGCGAATCAAGCCCTGATCAAGCAGCCAACGACCCACCGAGCGATAAGGCTGATCGTTCGTGCCCGCAAAAGCCACGCGCACGAGGCGTTGGCTGCCATCGGGCTCAATGATGCGCAAACGGCCCGAGCCTTGAATTTGCAAAATCAGCGCATCGACGGGATCGGCTAAGTAAGCTATCTCGCGACCACGCAATGCAGCTTGCGCCTCGGGCAGCGTATCGATCTCTTTGCGTGTAAACCAAGGCTTGCGCTGAGCCAGACTTGCTGGCAGCTGCCACAGCGCAACGGCGTGCTTGGGGCTCGCGCGGCGGCTGGCCTCAAACACGGGCTCGTAGTAGCTGGTGAGCAAGCCCTCTGTTGTGCCACTCGATGGTTCAACCCGGTAAGCTTGCAATCGCTGCCTCATCCAGGCGCGCTGCTGCTCGCCATCGGCTATCGAGAGCCGGCGCACATCTGCGCAAAGCGCATTCCAAATCGGCGCTGGGCGCTCGCAACTGCGCATCCATGCGTTCCAAGCTTCATGTAGGGCATCGTTTTCAAAGCCAGGAATGTCGACCCAGCGTACGGGCAGCCAACGGCTTTTTGCTTGCACGATAGGTAGCACCCCGGGCGCAGGCTCAGTGCTCAAAGCGGGCGGTGGAGGCGCAGGAATTGTTGTGGGTAAAGGCGCGGGCGGCACTACAGGCGGCAAGCCGCGATCTGTTTGCGGGCTTAGAGGCGGGGCGCTGCTACAGGCCGCCAGAATTCCTACAATACACACCACAAATGCGCTGCGGCATGACCTTATGGGTTGCAGACGCAACAGATGGAGAATCCTCATGGGTCTTATTTTGCTCGAAGCAATGGGTGCGTTGCTACTGCTTGTACTCATCGTCTGGTGGACGATGTTTTCTGGCCGTAAAAATGGCGAATTACCTGCTGTTGATCCAGCTGACACAGCTGACACAGCCGATCAAAATCAAAAGAAGTCCGATTCTTAAGGCGTTCTAGGTCGATAGCCGGCATTTTTGCTGCGCAAGATGCTATTAAATTCATAGCGTCCGCAAGCCGATCTTTCGGCATGGCGCGTTATGCCGCTGCCAACAAACGATCCGGCTGCGCATCGATCTTGCTAAGCGCTGCACGCGTGGCGCGCACGGTAAGCGTTTCGTCTTCCACCGGCGCCATCAGGCCCGCTTGCAGATAAGCCGCCAAGCGTTTGATCTGGAAAAGATAGGTGAGCCCAGAGGCATCTGCAAAGAGGAACAACTGGCCGCGCTTGCTGCGCCATGCATACTGCACCTTGGCCATCTTGCCTTTGTGATCCAGATGAAACCAGCATCCCCGCTCAAGTTCGAGAGCCCAAGCGCGCATGGCTTGCGTCGGCTCGCTGCCGCCTTCGCTCACAATTTCCACGCCGGTCATGTCGATGCCAAGCATGAGCTCAATGCTCTCTGCATCGAGCGGCAAATCACCCACCTCTTCTTCAGAAACAAAATCTTCCAGATGCTTGATACGCTGCGCGATTTCGGCCACTTGAGCCGAATCCATGCCTGCCGTTTTGCTCATGAAAGCCTCAGCCAGCGTATCGCTCAGCTTTTTAATGTGCTCTTCTTGCGCTGCGGCAGTCAGTCCGAGTAAGCCCATGCCCGCTCGCAAGCGCTTGAGCAAATCAGGTAAATCTGCAATGACTTTGGCGCGCTCGGCACGGCTTGCTTTTGCGCTCGCTGCCCAAAGCAGATCTGAGGCCACTTGCTTGAGCGCCAAGGTGAGCGGATGCTGGCCACCATTTTTCATCGCGCCCAGAGCTAACACCTCCGCCCACACCTTGAAGAGGAACTCACGAATCTCATCGCGCAGCGGCATGCTGCCCAGCATTTTTCGCAGCTCAATCGTGTATTGCACTGCTGCCGTTTCTTTTTGCTCCACCTGCTGAGCCAGTGACACGACCTTGGCTGTGGCTTTTCCTTCAGTGAGAAATTTGGTGAGGAATTTCTCGAATTCATCAAACACGAGCTGAAACACACGCCGCCCCGTCTCGGGATACTGCTCAATCGTTTGCACGATACGCTTGATTTCGGCCTCCAGCTCAACGCTGCCAACATTCGCATCAAAGCCGAGCACGCAGGAACCCATGCGATCAATCAGGCGACGCGCGGGATGCTGCGTGGTGCCAAAAAACTCAGGCTCAGACAGCGCCAAACGCAACACAGGCATTTGCAGTCGCGCAAACCACACGCGAACGCCGGTGGGTATGCGCTCCTCGGACAAGATGCTTTGGAACATCAGCGCCACGATTTCAATCGTGGCTTTTTCGCCATCCGTATCCGCTGCTTTTTTGAGCTCTTTCGTTTGCTCGCGCAAGGCTTTATTGACCTGCGCAGGTTGCATCCCTTCCAAGATTTGCGCACCGACACCCGCATACATCGGCGCCGCTTGTACCGCCTGCGTGTTGCCGAGTTGAGAGCGTTGGTAGCCGGTCGGGCGCACAGCTGGGCGTTGCGCGAAAGCGGCTGTTAATTGAGGCGACATTTGCGGCCCGCGCGTATCTTCAAAACCAGCGACCCGCTGCACCAGCATGCTTTTGAGCTGCCCCATCACGCCTTGCGCACGCATGCGGGCTCTTGCCAGCGGCGTGGTCGCGGTTTGCATTCGGGTTTCCTGTGACTCATCTTGCGCCACGTAATTGGCGACCGCCGAGCGACCGGGTCGCGGCCCACCGAATTGAGAGGCAGAAGCAACGCCACCCGCTCTACTGGATTCGCCAGCCGCACCCCCTGATCCCACACCTGATCCCACACCTGAGCCCGCTCCTGAGCTTGCGCCACGTTGACGCCCCGCAGCCGCGCCAGTGGCTTGCTCGCCGCCGGCAAAACCACGCGCCTGCGTTGCACCAGACATGATGCCCGCTGCACTCATGCCCGACGCGCCTGCTAAACCGCTGCCCATGCCCATGCCGGCGCTCATTCCCATTGCCGAACCCGAGCTAGATTGATAACCCGAGCCCGTCGCTGGCCCAATGCCGCCGCCACTACCACTGCTACTACCACTGCTACTGCCAGAAGGCAAGCCAGCACCAGCCGAACTGCTATCCCATCCGCCTCCACCCGCGCCTACGCCCACGCTTGCACCCACACTTACCCTTCTTTCCACCGCTTGCTGCTTCGCTGCGGCCTGCTGCGCACCGTATTGCGCTGCTTGCGCGCGCAAGCGGGTGATGTGCTCCGCAATTTGGCTGGATGCGTTGCCTGCGCGGCTCATCGCGCCCGTGGTCGGGGGCATGCGTCTGCTGGGCAGGTTATCTTGCGCAAAAGCGGGTTGCCCGAATTGCGTGACAGCGTAAGCGTCGTCCATCACGCCGCTGTTGTAACTGGTGTTGTAGCCTGCGCCTTGCGAGCCGCTGGGCAAATGGCCTGGCAGACTGCCCGCCTCCGTACTCAAACCTGCGCTACCGCCACCACCCACCTTGCTGTTAGGTGTGCGTTTAACGTTGGATCGCAGATCAATTTCCTTCATCACGCCCTGCGCGATGAGAAACTCATTTGTCGCTTTATACGCTTTAACTATTTTGTCGCCAAACGATTGCTGAATGACATCTTGCACCGAAACCCAAGCTTCTTGGGAGAGCCCAGCATTGAGCCATTGTTCGAGTAAGTTTTGCGCAAAGCACTCCGGGCGCAAGATGTCGTTTTTGTCCAGCTCTTCTTTGCCATCTAAGGTGCGTATGCGCACTTGCAAATCGTTGTAATCCCAACTGGCTTTGTCGAGAATACGCATCGTCAACCGCGAGGAAAGGATCTTGCTTTCCACGACTTCGTTGCCAATCAGCTCGAGTTTCAGGGCGGGCAGCCGAGCGCCTGTCGCTGAGAGATCGATCTGCGAGGCGAGCTTCAAGGCGCGATCTGTACCCTCTAGCCATTTCGCTTGGCCTTGGCTGTAGGCCACCATGGCATCACGCCTGTCCTGCGCCTCACGCGCGTTGGCTGACTGCTCAAACAAGGTGGACAGGCGCGTACCAATCGCTGCGCCCAAATCGGCAAGCAATTTAACAGACTGCTCCACAAAGACAGCTCGCGCTTGGCGCGAAATGGCTGCGTGGTTGACGGGGCGTTGAATGGGTGGGCTGCTCACAATTGCATAGGACAAAAAGACCCACAGCGCACAAGCAGCGCTGTTATGTACACATATTACTCGTAAAGGCCGTCCGGCTGGTCAAACAATGACGCGTTGCTGCGGCGTAGCTTGACCGACTCAAGACATCATGCGCAGACTTGTATCTGATGCGCCACACTCGGACGCGCTTAAACGCAAACAGTTCCCATGAAGAATAACGGTTTCACACCACCGCGCCGGAGTTGGGATCATTGGGATCGACAGGCTCTGTGCCCTCGCCCTCTTTCTTCGGGCTGGCTTTGATCAAATCTTCGCGTTTCACGCCCAGCCACATGGCAATCGCAGCGGCCACGAAAACAGACGAGTAGATACCAAACAAAATACCTATGGTGAGCGCCAGCGCGAAGTAAAACAAGGTCGGTCCGCCAAAAATCAGCATCGAGAGCACCATCACCTCGGTAGAGCCGTGGGTAATGATCGTGCGAGAAATCGTTGACGTGATCGCATGATCAATGACTTCGCGCGTCGTCATCTTGCGGAATTTGCGGAAAGATTCGCGAATTCTGTCAAAAATCACCACCGACTCATTCACCGAATAGCCAAGCACCGCCAGAATCGCCGCGAGCACGGCCAGCGAAAATTCCCACTGGAAGAAGGCGAAAAAGCCCAGAATAATCACCACATCGTGCAAGTTAGCAATGATGCCAGCCACAGCAAATTTCCACTCGAAGCGGAAAGCCAAATACATCATGATGCCCAGCACCGTCATGCCGAGTGCGATCAAGCCATTGCTGACCAGCTCCGCGCCGACAGAAGGGCCGACGAATTCGCTGCGCTGCAATGTGACGGGCTCTTTGCCTTCGGCCGTTTTGCAGAGCAGCTTTTGCAGCGTCTCGCCCTGCGGCGTGATCACCGTACTCGACTGCACTTTTCCGCCCTCTGATGCGCAAACGCCTTCAAAAACTTTGAGCACAGTGTCGGATTGATTGCTGGCAGCTTTTGCAGTGGCTGCGGCAGCTGTCGCTGAGCTTGCGGGCTGTGAGTTGGCCGGCGTTGAACTTGCAGGAATTGCTTTGTTTGCCACGCGGATCAGCACGTCGCTGGCCGAGCCAAAGAGTTGCACCTGTACCTCGCCAAAACCCAGTTTTTCCACAGATTCGCGCGTTTTGGCGATGTTGGCTGCTTGCGGATACTTGACTTCGACCAACGTGCCGCCGGTAAATTCAATCGACAAATGCAGGCCACGCGTCACGAGGAAAAACACAGCGAGCGCGAAAGTGATGAACGAGATCGCATTCAGCACGATCGCGTGCTTCATGAATGGGATGTCTTTTTTGATTCTGAAGAATTCCATGATTGCTCTGCCTTATTTCTTCAGACTGGTTTTGATCGGCAATGCTACTTTTTTCGTAGCACTCTGCGCAGGCTTCATGCCGGTTACCAATGGTTTTTCTTCTAAATCTTCATCGGCTATCGGCTTCATATCACCATCGGGCCGCCAAACCGCCCCAATGCTGATTTCTTTGAGCTTTTTCTTGCTGCCATACCAAAGATTGACCAAGCCGCGCGAGAAAAACACCGCCGAGAACATGCTCGTCAAAATGCCCAAGCAGTGCACCACTGCAAAACCGCGCACCGGGCCCGAGCCGAAAATCAGCAGCGCAATACCGGCAATCAACGTCGTGATATTCGAATCCAAAATCGTCGCCCAAGCGTTTTCATAGCCGGCGTGAATCGCTTGCTGCGGCGATTTACCGCTGCGCAATTCTTCGCGCACGCGCTCGTTGATCAACACGTTGGAATCAATCGCCATACCGAGTGCAAGTGCGATGGCTGCCATGCCGGGCAAGGTGAGTGTGGCCTGAATCATCGAGAGAATCGCGACCAGCATCAGCAAATTGACCGACAACGCAATCGCAGAAATCATGCCAAAGAAGCGATAGTAAACGCACATGAACGCGACGATCACCAAGAATCCGTAGATCACGCTGTTAAAACCCTTGGCGATGTTGTCTGCGCCCAGCGTGGGGCCAATCGTGCGTTCTTCGATGATCTCCATCGGCGCGGCGAGTGAGCCGGCGCGCAGCAAAAGCGCTGTGTCGCTGGCCTCCATCGTGCTCATACGACCCGAGATTTGCACGCGTCCGCCGCCGATCTCGCTGCGAATCACAGGCGCTGTTACGACTTCGCCTTTGCCTTTTTCAAACAACAAAATCGCCATGCGCTTGCCGATGTTGTCGCGCGTGATGTCTTTGAAAATGCGCGAGCCTTTCGCATCCAGCGAAAGATTGACGGTGGGCTCTTGCGTTTGGCTGTCGAAGCCAGCTTGCGCATCGGTCAAATTCTCACCCGACAAGATCACATCGCGTTTGACGATGACGGCTTGCCCATTGCGATCAAGATACCGCTCAGAGCCAAAGGGCACAGCGCCTTGGCCGCGCTCAGCGGCCAAGCCTTCTGAGCCTTCATCGACCATGCGCACTTGCAGCGTCGCAATGCGGCCAATGATTTTCTTCACCGTGGCGGTGTCTTGCACGCCCGGCAGCTGCACGACGATGCGATCTGCGCCCTGTTGCTGAATCACTGGCTCAGCCACGCCCAGTTCATTGACGCGATTGTTCAGCGTCGAAATATTCTGCTTGAGCGCAGATTCTTGAATGCGCAGCACCGCATCTTTTTTGATGCTGGCCGTGAGCAAATAATCCGTGCCCTGCGTGCTTTCTACGGCAGCCAAATCTGCGCCAAATTGATCATCAATGGCGTTTTTGGCGGCGAGGCTGGCCTGCGCTGCGGAGAAGCGCATGACGATGGTATTGCCTTCGCGCGCAGTGCGGCCGCGAATGTCTTTGCTGCGCAGCGTGGTGCGAATGTCACTGGTGAGCGTATCCAGGCGCTTGTCAATCGCGCCCGCCATATCGACTTGCAGCATCAAATGAATACCGCCGCGCAGATCTAGCCCCAAATACATCGGCGCGGCGCGCAGGCTGCGCAGCCATTGCGGTGTTTGCGGCACGAGATTGAGCGCCACGACAAAAGCCGGATCGTTTTTATCCGGGTTGAGTGCCGCAGAAATGGCCGATTGGCCGAGCTTTTGCACCTCGGTATCGGCAAAGCGTGCGCGCACAGAATTGGTATCGAGCTCGACTTTGCCTTCTGTGGCCACCTTCGCATCACGCAGCGCATCTTCCACCCGCACTCGCGTCGTGCTGTCCACTTTGATCGTGGCTTTGCCGCTCGATACCTGTACTGCAGGCGCTTCTCCAAAGAAATTGGGCAGGGTGTACAAGGTGGCGATCACCACCACGAAGGCGATGAGGATGTATTTCCACAACGGATAACGGTTCATAGCTTACTCACAAAACAATAGCGCTTCACGCAGATTCCGTGCCGGCAACAGGCCTATTTTCTATAAAATCAGCTTCTGTCGTTGCAGGATGCTCGGGGGCACAATGCGGCTTTACTTGATCGTGCCTTTGGGCAATACGCGCGCTACAGCCGAGCGCTCGATCTGCATCTGGCCTTGGCTCACAGACAGCGTCATGTAGGTATCGCTCATGGACTCGATCTTGCCCAGCACGCCGCCAATGGTGACGACTTCGTCGCCTTTTTGCAGCGCATCAATCATGGAGCGCTGCTCTTTTTGGCGCTTCATCTGTGGGCGAATCATCAGAAAATACAAGACGACGAACATCAGCACCAAAGGCAGCATGCTCATCAATGAAGAATCGAGGCCACCACCTGCAGCTGCGGCAGGGGCGGTTTGGGCGAAAGCGGAAGAAATCAACATCTAAAACTCCGTGGATCTTTAAAAAAGCCCTAAGTATTCACTTAAAGCCCCAAGCGTTAGCCTTTAGTTAAGGCAACCCATCATTGTAGGCGCTGGGCTTGCTTTGCCATCTGCTCGAATGCTCACGGTTAAACTTATGGCCAAACGACTTCTTTGCAAGGACACCTCATCATGCTGGCTCTCACCGACGGAATTCGCGACTACTGGGCGTTTGTGATCGCTGTCGTTGTGTTTTTGGCGATTCCCGGGCCGGGCAACCTCGCGATCATCACGTCCACCAGCAAAGGTCGTATTTTGGGCGGCTTGTCGGCGACATTTGGCGTGATCGCTGGTGATCAAATCCTGATGTGGCTGGCCGTGGCAGGTGTAGCGGCTCTTCTGGCTGCACATCCCAGTGTATTTGCAGTCGTGCAATACGCCGGAGCTGCGTATTTGGCTTACCTCGGCGTGAAAATGATCTTGGCCAAGCCGGGAGACGCGC
This sequence comes from Variovorax sp., assembly GCA_031376455.1. Lineage (GTDB taxonomy): Bacteria > Pseudomonadota > Gammaproteobacteria > Burkholderiales > Burkholderiaceae_C > JANMDU01. Next base: position 59,737 of record JANMDU010000001.1, read on the forward strand.
CGATCCTCAAAATGGAAGCGCGCCAGTATTTCAAGCAAAGCATGTTGATTACTTTGCTCAATCCGAAGGCGATTGTGTTTTATATGGCGTTTTTCCCGCTTTTTGTGAACCCCGCCAAGCATCAAGGCATCGTGACTTTCGCTGTCATGGCTGCAACGATTGCGTTTCTCACTTTCCTCTACTGCTTTTCCGTCACGCTGATCACGCATTTCGCCGCCGAGCGCATGCGCTCCAGCCCGCAGATGACCAGTTGGCTGAACAAGATTGCGGGCACGATGCTCATTGCCTTTGGCGTCAAACTAGCGGTGGGCAAATGAAAATCTTTTGTGTCGCCAATCAAAAAGGCGGTGTCGGCAAAACGACGACTTGCGTGAATTTAGCCGCAGGTCTGGCCAAAATCGGCCAGCGCGTGTTGATGGTCGATCTCGATCCGCAGGGCAATGCCACGATGGGCTCAGGCGTGGACAAACGCAAACTTGAGCTTTCGGTGTATGACGTGTTGCTCGAATCCGCCAGCATTGCTGAGGCCGCCGTGAAAAGCGAAAAAGTGGGCTACACGGTGCTCGGCGCGAACCGCGATTTGGCCGGCGCAGAGATCGAGCTGGTCAATTTAGAAGGTCGCGATCAGCGCCTACGCAAGGCGTTAGCGCAAGTAAGTGGCGACTACGATTTTGTTTTGATCGACTGCCCGCCGAGTTTGAGCATGCTTACACTGAACGGTCTGTGCAGCGCTCACGGCGTGATCGTGCCGATGCAATGCGAGTATTTCGCGCTCGAGGGCCTGACTGATTTGGTCAACACCATCAAGCAAGTACACGCCAATCTCAACAAAGATTTGCAAATCATCGGCCTGCTGCGCGTCATGTTTGATCCGCGCATCACGCTGCAGCAGCAAGTCAGCGACCAGCTAAAAACGCATTTTGCCGACAAGGTGTTCAACACCGTGATCCCGCGCAATGTGCGCTTGGCGGAGGCGCCCAGCTACGGCTTGCCCGGCGTGGTGTTTGATCCATCAGCCAAAGGCAGTATGGCTTTTGTGGAGTTCGCCAGCGAGATGGTGCAGCGCATCAAGACAATGTGAATGCTATTACTTTCATAGCATCTTGCGCAGATTCTGTGCCGGCAAACGGCATAAATCGCTGTTAAATATCAGCGAATCTGCAAGATCTTCACATCCACCGAATTCTTCACATCTTGCCAAGCGCGATCTCCCGTGACGGCACAGCCCTGCATGAGCTGGGCGAGTGCTAGGCAAGCGCGATCGCCGAGAGACAAACCAGCGGATTTCGTCAACGGCCTGAGCGCTGCACAGATGAGCGCCTGCTCTTTGTTGAAATCAATCACATCAATGCCAAACTGCTCACAACCACGAGCGAGCTCCTCAGGTGGCAGCCCCATATCGAGCAGACGTGTCGCCACCTCGGCCATATTCACGCTACTGATCACGCAGTCTTGTGTTTGCAAAATCTCCATGACAGTATCCGCACCGATCTCGCCTTTGCTCACAGCAAGCAGCGCAGAAGCGTCCATCACATGAATCATGCGCCATGCCCTTGGTTTTCCTCTCGGCGGGCTTCTGCGCGGCGCTCAGCAATGAATTCATCCACAGAGTCCATCCCAGATGTATTGGGCGGAGTTTTTGGCAGATGCGTGTCAAAAAACTGGCGCATGTTGGCCAATCTCTGCGCACGGGAGGTCAAGATTAAACTGCCATTTTTGACTTCAATGTGGATAGGCGATTTAGGCGTAAAGCCGAGTTTTTCACGCAGCTCCGCTGGAATCAGCACCCTTCCGTTTTCCGACATGGCTAATGCATTCATGACAGCTCCTTTAAATCAATCACAATGCTATAATTTTGCCATAAAATACCGATTTGTCAATTTCTATTAATCTGTCAATCATGCTCGCCAAACGCATCATCCCCTGCCTCGACGTGACCGGAGGCCGCGTCGTCAAAGGCGTGAATTTCGTGGAATTGCGCGATGCGGGCGACCCAATAGAGATCGCAGCACGCTACAACGAACAAGGCGCTGATGAGCTCACGTTCTTAGACATCACCGCCACCAGCGACGGCCGCGATTTGATCTTGCCGATTATTGAAGCCGTGGCAAGCCAAGTGTTCATCCCGCTGACCGTGGGCGGCGGCGTGCGCACGGTCGATGATGTGCGGCGGCTACTCAACGCGGGCGCTGACAAAACCTCATTCAACTCAGCGGCCATTGCCAACCCGCAAGTGATTTTTGATGCCTCGCAAAAATATGGCTCGCAATGCATCGTGGTGGCGATTGATGCGAAGAAGCGCAGCGTTGCCGATGAAGCTCGAATGGGTGAAGACGGCAAACCCGTTGGCAGCGGCTGGGATGTTTATAGCCATGGCGGCCGCAAAAACACCGGACTGGATGCTGTTCAGTGGGCGACGCGCATGGCAGCACTCGGCGCAGGAGAAATCTTGCTCACCAGCATGGACAAAGACGGCACGAAATCTGGCTTTGATTTGGCGCTCACTCGCGCTGTCAGCGATGCGATCTCTGTGCCGGTGATTGCCTCTGGCGGCGTAGGCACGCTCGCGCATTTGGCTGACGGCATCAAAATCGGCGGCGCAGATGCTGTGCTTGCTGCAAGTATTTTTCACTACGGTGAATTCACTGTGGGGCAAGCCAAGGCGTTGATGGCTGAGCGCGGGATTCCTGTACGAATTTGAAGCATTTTTGGCACCTAGCTGGCGTATTTATTGCGCAAAATGCTATTGATTTTGTAGCATTTAGAAGGCTTAGTTTTAGATACAACGGCCGCGTGTTTGAGGCATTTCGCCCACTCTCATGGTCGGGATACGACTAATCGATCGGTCGAAATACCTCAAACACGCGGCCTGTGGGGAAGCAAAAAATCTTCACACCAAACAGTCGCACATTACAAAACTGGCCTGCGCTTGGGCTGTTTCTCGCAGCGAAATACAGGAGGAGGCACGCGCGTAGCGCCAGCCGGGGGACATTCGCGGAGGGGAACAGCCCAAGCGCAGGCCAAAGAGCGCTATGCAACAAAGCACAGCATTTATCGCAGACAATCCGACTCATGAACTGGCTAGACAACATCAAATGGGACTCCCTTGGCCTCGTGCCCGTGATTGCACAAGAAAAAGGTACGGGTGATGTGCTGATGTTTGCTTACATGAACCGCGAAGCCCTGCAAAAAACAGCCGAGCTCAAACGCGCCGTTTATTTCAGCCGCTCACGCAACAAGCTCTGGTTCAAAGGAGAAGAGTCGGGTCATGTGCAAATGGTGCACGACATTCGGCTCGACTGCGATGCGGATGTGATCTTGCTGACTGTCACGCAACTCGGCCATGAGCCGGGGATTGCCTGCCATACCGGCCGCCACAGCTGCTTTTTTAATCAACTTCAAGATATTGGCGTAGATAAGCAGTGGAAAAGCGTCGAGCCCGTCTTGAAAGACCCTGAGCACATTTACAAATCATGAAGCTATGAATTCCAACGATTCCCTCGATCAGTTAGCTTCCGTCTTGGAAAACCGCAAAAGCGGCGATCCCGAAACAAGCTACGTCGCTCGCCTTTTCGCCAAAGCACCCGATGCGTTTTTGAAGAAAATTGGCGAAGAAGCCACCGAAGTGGTGCTCGCTTGTAAAGATGCCAGCAGCGGCGGCAACACGGCCGAACTCCAACACAAGATCGTCTGCGAGACAGCGGATTTGTGGTTTCACAGCATGGTGGCGCTGGCGCACTATGGCCTCACGCCACGCGACGTGATGGCTGAACTTGAGCGTCGCGTGGGCTTGGGCGGCTTGGATGAAAAAGCAGCACGCAAAGCGCAAAGCAGAGATTCAGAAAAGCGCGATTGAAAGCACAGAAACAGCCCTCAACTCTTACTCAACTGATCTAGATTCGATCGCTCCAAACAAGAGGACTGCCTTAATGCCCGAAACCAATTTCGCCGATTTCGCCCCTAAAACCCCCGGCGACCGCACCATCATGCATATTTTGTATGCCATGCACACCGTGGCTTGGGCATCTCTGGGCACGTTGGCTGTGGTCGCCGTGATCATCAATTACATCAAGCGCGGCGATGAAACCGATCCACTGTATGAAATGCATCACGGCTACATGATTTCCACGTTCTGGTGGACCGTGCTTTGGTTGATCGTCACCTCGCCACTGTATTTGCTCTTCATCTTGCCCGGTGTCGTAGCACAAGGCATTGTGGGTCTGTGGTATTTGTACCGCTGCATCAAAGGCTGGCTGCGGTTTAACGACAATCGCCAGCCACGCTAAGGCTTTATTCTCTTTTGCCCTGATTTATGCATACCGACCCAAATTGCATCTTCTGCAAGATCATTGCAGGCCATATTCCGTGCAAAAAAGTCTACGAAGACGATGAAATCCTTGCTTTTCACGACATCAACCCTTGGGCTCCGGTGCATTTCCTCGTAATCCCTAAAGAGCACATCACCTCAATAGCGCATCTGCAAGAGCGCCACGCTGCATTGATGGGGCGCATCATGCTGCTTATTCCAAAATTAGCCGCGCAAGAAGGCTGCAATCCGTATCCAGCTGGTGGCTTTCGCGTGGTCTCGAATACGGGCGATGAAGGCGGGCAAGAAGTGCAACATTTACATATTCATGTGATTGGCGGCGCGCGACCTTGGAAAAAAGGCTAAAAATCCAAAATTAGCTTGAACGCTTAGTAGGGCTTTAGAATCAACATCTATCGCGACACGCGTCGCTTATCAGGAGATTGTCATGGGTTCATTTTCAATTTGGCATTGGCTGATCGTTTTAGTCATCGTGGTGCTCGTGTTCGGCACGAAGAAACTCAAAGGCATGGGTGCCGATCTGGGCGGTGCTGTCAAGGGCTTCAAAGATGGCATCAAAACGGGTGGCGAAGAAGCCAAAGATGCGGCAGCCACTGCAACGAATGCAGCCTCGGCGCAAGTTTCTGATGCGTCCAATGCAGCGAAGACCACGATTGACGTTGAAGCTAAGCAAAAAAGCTAACGCGATTTGCCATTGATGCACTCGGGCTCCATCTGCGAGCTTTTCGTGCGCTAACTGCGCTCTTTGTCGTTGCACCCCATCTCACATGATCGATCTTGGTGTCTCTAAAATTGCCCTGATCGGCGCTGTTGCGCTGATCGTGATCGGGCCTGAAAAACTGCCACGCGTGGCACGCATGGTCGGCACGATGATCGGTCGCGCGCAGCGCTATGTCAGCGATGTGAAGGCCGAGGTCAACCGGACGATGGATTTGGATGAGCTGAAGAAAATGAAGGAGACGGTCGAAGGCGCAGCGCGCGATGTCGAAAACTCCATCCAAACGTCTGCGACTGATTTCGAGAAATCGTGGGAGCAAGTGACCAACGAAGCAGGCAGCGCGTCGGGAACATCGTATGAAAGCTATCCCACCTACTCTCGGCCGCATAAAAAATGGCGCATGAAAACCAGTGCAACGCCCAAGTGGTTTAAGAGCCGCTCAGGTGTGCGCACCAATGCACAATCAGGTGCGGCACGCGTAGCGCGTTATCGCCCGGCCAAACCTCTGTAACCACGAGATGACAGAAGCAAAAAAAGATGAGATGGCTGGCACCGAACAGCCCTTTGTCGAGCATCTCAAAGAGCTGCGTGATCGGCTGCTGTATTGCGTCTATGGCCTAGCGGTCGCTGGCATTGCACTGGCGATTTGGCCAGGCCCCAGCGGTTTGATCGATTTCATTTCGCAGCCGATCATGGCGCATATGCCCAAGGGCGCTAAGCTGATTGCTGTGGGCGTGTTTTCGCCATTTTTTGTGCCGCTCAAAGTGCTGCTGATGGGCTCTTTTTTGCTTGCGCTGCCTTGGGTGTTGTATCAACTGTGGATGTTTGTTGCGCCCGGCCTGTACAAGCATGAAAAGCTGTTTGCACTTCCACTGATTTTTTTCGGCAGCATGCTCGCCTACATCGGCTTGGCCTTTGTGCAGTTTTTCGTGCTCGACAAAATGTTTGAGTTTATCCAAAAATTCACGCCAGCCAACGTAGCTGCCACGCCGGATATTGCTTCCTATGTCGAATCCATTTTGAGCCTGTACATCGCGTTTGCCTTGGCTTTCCAAGTGCCAATCGTCGTGATGCTGCTCACGCGCTTCAATATTGTGACAATCGAAAAGCTCAAAGATTTTCGAGGCTATTTTGTTGTCGTCGCCTTCGTGATTGCCGCCGTCGTCACACCGCCAGATGTGATCAGCCAATTGGCGCTTGCCATTCCGATGTGTATCTTGTACGAAGTGGGACTGTTTGCCTCGAAGTTCTACATCAAATTCTCAAAAAAGCCGGAAGAGGCTGAAGCTGATACAAAGTCTGCCTGATTTTAGATTTTATAAGCCGTTTTGGCAGCTAGCCGGCGTAATTACTGCGTAAAGCGCTACTATATTCATAGCGATTGATGAGCGCGTTGCCCTATGCAATAGCAAAATGTTTGATAACGCATACGCATATCCCGCAATGCTGCAAGCTCTCTCAACGGCCTACAATCCTTATGTAAACCTGACAAACTGGCGCAGAGTCCTTACTGCGCCAATGCAAGAAGTAAGAGATACGAGAAACCCCTATGCCTTCCATGAATGACACCTCCGCCGCCATGAGCGAAGCCAACCGCAATCAAGCCCGCGAAGAATTGCGCAAAGCGGCGCTGGAATATCACGAATTTCCCACACCCGGCAAGCTGGCCATCTCAGCCACCAAAACGCTCACTAACCAACGCGATTTAGCGCTGGCTTACAGCCCCGGCGTGGCCGCGCCTTGCGAGGAGATCGTCAAAGACCCGAACAACGCTTTTAAGTACACCGCGCGGGGCAATTTAGTCGCCGTGATCACCAATGGCACGGCCGTGCTCGGTTTGGGCGATATTGGCCCGCTGGCTGCGAAGCCGGTGATGGAAGGCAAGGCTGTATTGTTCAAAAAATTCGCCGGCATTGATGTATTTGATATTGAGATCAATGAAAAGCACGATCTCGATAAGCTGGTGGACATCATTGCTTCTCTTGAGCCCACTTTCGGCGGCATCAATTTAGAAGACATCAAAGCACCCGATTGCTTTTACGTTGAGCGCAAGCTGCGCGAGCGCATGAAGATTCCGGTGTTTCATGATGATCAACATGGTACGGCCATCGTCGTGGGCGCGGCAATTTTGAATGGCCTCAAAGTCGTCGGCAAAGATCCGAAGAAGATCAAGCTCGTGACATCGGGCGCAGGCGCGGCAGCGCTGGCCTGCCTTGGCCTGCTGGTCAAGCTCGGTATTCCGAGAGAGAACATTTGGGTCACGGATTTAGCAGGTGTGGTCTACGAAGGCCGCACCGAGCTGATGGATGAAGACAAGATTCAGTTTGTGCAAAAAACTTCTGCCCGCACGCTGGCTGATGTCATGAAGGATGCGGATGTATTCCTTGGCCTTTCGGCAGGCGGCGTGTTGAAGCCCGATATGGTCAAGAGCATGGCGTCACAACCGCTTATTTTGGCACTGGCCAATCCGAACCCTGAAATCTTGCCGGAAGAAGTCCACGCCGTGCGCGACGACGCGATCATGGCCACGGGGCGCACGGATTATCCAAATCAGGTCAACAACGTCTTGTGTTTCCCGTACATTTTTCGCGGGGCGCTCGATGCCGGCGCATCCACCATCACGGTGGAGATGGAGATTGCAGCGGTACACGCGATTGCCGAGCTCGCGCAAGCTGAGCAAAGCGAAGTGGTGGCAGCCGCCTATGCGGGCGAGAAGCTCGCTTTTGGCGCGGAGTATCTGATTCCGAAACCCTTTGACCCACGGCTGATGATGAAGATTGCGCCGGCTGTGGCGCAGGCTGCAAAAGACAGCGGTGTCGCGTTGCGCCCGATTGCGGATATGGAGGCGTATCGCCAAAAGCTCCAAAGCTTTGTGTATGCCAGCGGCACGACGATGAAGCCGATTTTCAACGCAGCGAAAAAGGCAAAAAATAAGCGCATTGCATTCGCCGAGGGAGAAGAAGAGCGCGTGTTGCGCGCTTGTCAAATCGTCGTTGATGAAGGTGTGGCTCGCCCGACGCTGATTGGTCGCCCGGCAGTGATCGCGCGGCGCATTGAAAAATTCGGTCTGCGTTTGAAAGAAGAATTAGATTACGACGTGGTCAACGTCGAGCAAGACCATCGCTATCATGATTTTTGGCAAACCTATCACCGCATGACCGAGCGCCAAGGCGTGACGGTGCAAGCCGCCAAAATCGAAATGCGCCGCCGCCTGACGCTTATTGGCTCGATGTTGCTGCACAAAGGCGATGTAGATGGCATGATTTGCGGCACTTGGGGAACGACGGGCTTGCATCTGCACTACATCGATCAAGTGATCGGCAAACGCCCCGGCGGCGCAGACAGCACCGAGCAAGACGTGCCGGTGTATGCCTGCATGAATGGCTTGCTGCTGCCCGATCGCCAGCTCTTCTTGGTGGACACGCATGTCAATTACGATCCCACCGCCGAAGAATTGGCTGAGATCACCGTGATGGCTGCGGAAGAGATGATGCGCTTTGGCATCGTCCCCAAAGCGGCACTGCTGTCGCACAGCAATTTTGGCTCTAGTAATCAACCCAGCGCCCTCAAGATGCGCCGCGTCTTGGATTTACTTCGCGTGCAAGCGCCTTGGCTGGAAGTCGATGGCGAGATGCACGGCGATGTTGCGCTCGATGCCGCAATGCGAAAAAGTATCATGCCAAGCAGCACACTCTCTGGTGAGGCCAATTTGCTCGTTCTGCCCAACATTGACGCCGCAAATATTGCATACAATTTATTGAAAACAGCCGCTGGCGGCAATATCGCCATCGGCCCAGTGTTGCTCGGATGCGCCAAACCTGTGCATATTCTCACAGCCAGCGCTACAGTGCGCCGGATTGTGAATATGACAGCGCTCACTGTAGCGGATGCCAATGCGGCTAGACAAGCAATTATCAGGTAGCACACGCTCACATCAATAGTTTGATATTGACGTGATGACGATCAACGCTACGTAGAGGAATCACCCCAAACGGGGCTTGAACTCAGTTGACGCTTGCGCTTTTTTCTACTTTGCGCGACAATAGTGAACTTAGGAATTGCGGGAAAACCCGTAGTTTGTACAAGTCTTGTTGGGAAACTAGGGTTTACAGAGATGCAGCGCTGGATCAAACAAAGTTGGGTTGGCGCACGCTCACTTCTCAGTTTTAGCTTGATGGTATTGGCACTCGTTGCAGTGCCGCAAGCTTTAGCCAAAGGCCCTGCAGAGGGTGCAATCGCCAGCAACATCGCGCTGGCTGATTTGTCCAAACAAGGCCGAGAAACCTATGCATTGATTTTCGCTGGCGGCCCTTTCCCTTACGAGAAAGACGCCAGCATATTTGGTAACCGTGAAAAGCAACTGCCCGCGCAAAAACGCGGCTTTTACCGCGAATACACGGTTAAAACGCCATACGCCCGCAATCGCGGTGCCAAACGGATTGTCTGCGGCGGCAGCCAACCCGTGAAACCCGAGGTGTGTTACTACACCGAAGATCATTACGCGAGTTTTAAGCGCATTGCTCCTTGAGCACCACCTTAAAACTACGCCACTGCCAGAGTATTTTTCGTTTTATTTATTTTTTGACATAACCACGGAGAGCACCATGCCCCTTCGTCATACCAAACCCAATATCGTTCAATCCATCCGCGCCCACAGCGTGCAAGATCTGCAAACTGCCGCCACTGATATGGGCCAGCATTTCTTGTACGCCAGCATCGGCGAGGCGCAATCCAAGCAAGACGTGCTCGATATGCTCGCCGTGCAGCTCAAACTGCCTGCACACTTCGGCAAAAATTACGACGCGCTGTATGACGTGTTGACCGATCCGATCCATAAGTCAGGCAGCCAGCCCGGCTTCATCGTCGTGCTTGAGCATATTCCGACGAACCCGAAATTCGACAAAGAAGCACGCGAGCAATTGCTTGATATCTTCCGCGATATCGCCGACTATTGGCACGACCGCAAAGTGCCCTTCCGCTGCTTCTACAGCTTCGCCGTCGCGCGCGCCAGCGCTGGCACGAAAGTGGGCAAGCAAGAATCTAACGAAGTCGAGGCCGAAGTTGAAGGCGAAAAAATGCCGACCGATAAATTGATGGACGTCTCGCCATTGGCGCTGCGCATGAGCTCACCGTTTAATGCGGGGTATTGGCTGGCTGCAGCTTGATGCTTTGATGCAGACACAAAAAGCCGCTTCTCGAAGCGGCTTTTTCATTGGGCGAGTGCGGTTTCATCGCCGCCAATTTGCAATTGTCCAGTCATACGGCACAAATTTCACTGGCCAAGTTGGGTCTGCTGCGACGGGTGCATAGCGGTTAGCATAGGCAATCAAATGCGGCGCGGTGCTTGTCGCCTGCACAGGCGCAAAATCTTCTGGAAAGAACGAAAAAATCTCTGAGAGATAGACCGTTTGTGTGGCGGTATCTCTTCGCATGTTGCGCGGATCGGCAAAGAACAAGCGCGATTCGCGCTCTAATTGTTGCTCCAACTGAGCGCCCTCAAACGGCTCACGCGGCAGCACTGGGCAAGAGACTGAGCTGCAATTGAGTGCCCAATGAATGCGCGACTCGCCGAGTTTGCGGATCACTTCATTTTCATAGGCGTAGAGCGATAGTTGCTGCCCGCCGATGGTGTGTTTGCGTGAGATGAAAAATCGGTAGCGCTGCACCAAGCTGGTATTGCTCTGCGGAATGCCCAGATCAATCACATTGAACATCGACAGCGCGTTGTAGGCATTGATGTGATGCGCTAGGCGATCTTGCGCATTGGCGATATCAGCCGCCTTGATGCGCGCCACATAGCGAACATAGGTGTGCAAATCTTGCGGTGCGCGTGCCAGAGTTGCGTAATCTACTTGGCCTTGTGCATTCACATGCGTGGCAAGCACGCGCGCCCAAGCTGCTTGGGCAGCAGGCATGCTCACGTCATCGTCGCTCGCTGTTGTTTGCGGCGTGGCGACCAAAGTCGAGCAGGCCTGCAGCAGCACAATTGTGAATGCCACCATAAGTTTGCAAACGCCGGCGGCGTAAGTTTTATACATCGTGGCTCACCTTGAACATCCATCAGAAGCGGCTGCTTCAACTTGCGAATGCGTGCCGATATCGCAATTGCTGTCGCCTGCATGCCGCTGAGCCATCGCCCTCACACGAGAGCGGCCTTTGAGGTACTTGATGGGATAACTCACCAGCCCAGCTGCATCTTTTCGCACTGTGGCTGTATGCGGCGCACGCAGTGGTTGCCAAGTCTGTCCGTCGGCCTGCGTTAAAGGGCGCAGCAAATGCTCATCGCGCTGCGCGTTGAATTCACACATGGGCACGAGGCCGGCCGGACCTGCGGCCATGAAGACACAGGTCTCAATGCGCTCAGCGACCAGCTCGCTGGCATCCATAAAGTTGTGAATAAAGTAGCTGATCTTGCGCGGTGGCGTGTGCAGCATGCTGAGTGCTCGTGTGCGCAAGCCCCAGGCCAACGCAAGCGCCCAGCGCACGCCTGCCAGAGCCAAGCTCGGGCGCGCCAGCACAGCGCTGGCAAATGCCCAAGCCGCCCGCCATGGGCTGTGGCGCGGCACGACCACATGCGCCGTCTCTCGCATCGCGCGCGCAATGAAGGCGGCATCGGCAAACAAATCATGCACGCTCATGCGGTCTGCTTTCCCGAGCACGAGTGCCGTGGCATAGCGGTTGCATTGCGGATGTCCGCCGAGCAGTGCATCCCAATTCAAGCGTGTGCCTGCGCCTTGCTCGATGCTTGTCATCATCGTTTGCTGCGTCAGCTGATCCGGGCGGCTGCCCAGCAAACCGCGCCCCGTGGCTGCTTGCATTTGAAACGATGCGAGACGCACCACATCGCTGTGCAGTGCAAAAAATCTAGCCAGCATCGGCACGTCTGCAAAATTGGCCGCATGTACGGTTGTGTTGAAAAACACACTCAGCCCCAAGCCGCGTGCGCGGGCGATGTATTCCAAGCGCAGAGCGTTCAGCTGCGTCTCATCGCAATAGCCTTTGCGCTGCTGCGTCATGTCCACATGGAATGCCACATCCGTGAGGCCAGCGTTACGCAATCGAATCAGCAATTCGCGCGAGGCCAAAATGCCATTGGTAAACAGTGAAGCGCGCATGCCTCTGCTGACAATGCGGCTCACGATCTGCTCCAGCTCATGATGATCGCGCAAGGTCGGGTCACCGCCAGAGATTTGCACATCGCAATTCGCACCATACTGCCGCGCGATCATGTCGATGCGTCGATAAATTTCTTCGAGCGGAAAATCTTGAATCGCCTCCGAATGCTCAGACAAATAGCACAACGAGCAATCCAGATTGCAGCGCTGCGTGATTTCCAGAGAAACGCAGCCAATCGGCCAGCGGCGCGAAGCGACTTGATGCGGCGTGAACAAATCGTGGCGCTGCAAAGCCGTGCGCAAAGCTTGCGCTGCGGGTGTGCAAAAAGCATCAAGTGGCGGCATATTGAGTGTGTCGCGCCAATCTCGCTAGCCTTACACCGGCGGGGCTCTAGTTGAGATAAAGCCGATGCTGCCTCGCATGTACCCGAGCCAAGCCAAGCAGTGCATCGGTGTAAGGCGTAGGCATCTTCAGTAGTTGACCGATCTCGCGTACGCTAGATACGAGCGCATCGAGCTCCACCGCGCGACCCGCTTCCACATCTTGCAGCATCGAGGTTTTAAAAGCACCGAGTTTGAGCGTAACTTGGTGGCGATCTTCAGGCTGTTGCGCAATCGGGATGCCGATCTTCTCGCCGATCGCTTTGGCCTCCAGCATCACGGCGCTGATGAAGCCGCGCAGCAAATCGTCGCCGAGGATTTTGTCCGTCGTCGCGCCGGTGATGGCACTGATGGGGTTAACGGTCATGTTGCCCCAGAGCTTGTACCAAATGTCTGTTTGAATTTGCGGGGAGACGCTTGCATCAAAACCAGCCTCTTTCAGCAATGCCAACAGGGCCTGCACACGCGGCGTGTCTTGGCCTGAGGGCTCGCCGATGATGAGCCCGTTGCCGAAATGATGCTGGATCACGCCGGGGCTTCGCGCCGAGCAACTGGCATGAACCACCGAGCCGATGATGTGCTGCGCAGGCAGATACTTGGCAATAGAGCCTCCCGCATCCACACTGCTCAATTGCGTGCCCGCAAGCATGCCGCCGAAATTGTTGAAGAACCACCAAGGCACGCCATTCATCGCGCTCAGCAGCATCGTGTTCGCGCCCAGCAGCGGCGCGATCTGCGCAGCTACTTCGCGCACAGCGGGCGCTTTGACTGCGAGGATCACGAGATCTTGCTCGCCCAGCAACGCTGCATCATTGGATGCATTCACCTTCGCTTGAATCTGCACATCTTTGCTGTGTAACTGCAAGCCAGCACGCTGCACAGCTTCAAGCGTGGCATCACGTGCAAATACCGATATCTGCACTCCCGCGCATCTTGAAAGCCTCGCACCGATCCAGCCCCCGATGCTGCCGGCGCCTACGATGCCTATGCGTTGAATCTTCATTTTTTAACTCGATTTTTTGAGTGTTTTTAGCATTTAGCCGGCGTATTTGTTGCGCAACATGCTATTCATTTAATAGTGAATAATTCACTGCGCATAACCCGGATTGAAATTGTCCACGCGCCGCTTCAAAGCATCAAACACATCTTGGCCTGCGCCAAACTGCGCATCGAATTGAAAACTCTCAGCCGTAGTTTTCCTCGCCACGGCTTCAGGCACGATAAGCGCTGCACCCAAACTCGCTTGCATGCATTGAACATCACAAGCGCGTTGCAATGTCCATAAACGCACCAGCGCCAAAGGCAAGGTCGATGCCCATGCGAGCAGGCCATGGTTACGCAATATCAGCAGCGACTTGTCTGCCATGTTCTTCAATAAACGCGGTGCTTCCTCGGCATGCACGGTGATGCCTTCAAAGTCGTGATAAGCCACCAATCCGTGCAACTGCGCAGAATAAAAATTGTTTTGAGCAAGACCGTTTTGCGTGCAGGCCACGGCCATGCCGGTGGTGGTGTGGGTGTGCATGATGCAATGCGCCCCGCTCACATGCTGATGAATCGCGCTGTGAACGGTAAAGCCCGCAGGATTCACCGGATGCGGGTTGCTCGTATCGAGCTTATTGCCGCGCACATCAATCTTCACCAAATTGCTGGCGGTGACTTCGCTGTAGTGCAGGCCGAAGGGGTTGATGAGGAAATGTTTCTCTTGACCACTTACGCTAGCAGGCAAACGCACCGTGATGTGGTTGTAGATCATCTCCGCCCATCCGAGCATGTCGAAGATGCGGTAGCAAGCGGCCAGCTCCACGCGGGAGCGCCATTCATCGGGGTGGACATCTGATTGTTTCATGGTGAGGCCTTCTCATGCTTGTGTAAATCTTGCAGCACAGATTGAATATTTTCCTGCGCCAGTGTGGCGTTATCCGACTGGCTCATCAGCTTTAGGCTCAGCATGGCTAAAAATAGCTCGCTGCGCGCGCCTGCTGCATGCACGGCATCGGCTAAAGCGGCATACACCGTATCAAGTTCATGCGCTTGCATCAAATTTCTCCGGGTGTTGGCTGCGATGCAAGGCTTGCTTCACCATTGCAGACGATGCGCGCTCATCCCAGCGCGCGGCAATGTAGCCATCGGGCCGAATCAGCAAGCTCGTGTGCGCGGCAGATTCATAGCGCATCTGCGCTTCTTGGTGAAGATCAGTCTGCGCGTTCAAAGCGATGCTGCGCAACCCGTCGACTTGCATCAGCTCACCGAAACACAATAAGCAGTAAGCTTGCCCGAAACTTTGTGTGAGATGTTGCACCTCGCCATTAATCAGCACGCGCGCTTCTGGAGCCACATAGCCCGGCGAGGCGACTCGTGTATCCGCGCTCTCACTCGGATAGCGCACGGGCGAAGACTGGCGTGGATTGATCAGCGAGCGCAGCTGTGGTGTACTTCCTGCCAAGCGAAGCGCTGCCTGACGCATGAGATCAAAGCCGTGATGTGGTGGGCTCATAAACTCTGTGCTTTTGCTGCCGAAATCAATGTTGATCAAAGCAGCAGCGCGGCGCTCTGTGCTGTAGGTATCCAGCAATGCATCACTAGCTTCATCTTTGAGCACGCCAGCCAACTTCCAAGCGAGATTGCCAGCATCGTCCAAGCCAGAGTTCAAGCCACGCACGCCAAAAATTGGCACCAGATGCGCTGCGTCTCCCGCAAAAAAAATGCGGCCATGGCGATACGCATCCAAACTCAAGCATTTGGCGTTGTAAATCGAAATCCATTGCGGCTGCCAAGGCTCGGCCTCACCCATCCATTCCAAATGCGCTTTAACGCGCGGCAACACGTTCTCGGGTTTGACGGCTTCCACCGGATCTTCATCATCGCGCACTTGGTAATCAATGCGCCATACATCATCGGGCTGACGATGCATGAGAATGGTGGAACCGGGGTTGGTGGGCGGATCAAACCATGCGAGCCGCTCCACAGGGTGCGTTTGCAGCCGTGTGGATTTTTGCACCACATCCACAATCACGTAGCGCCCTTCGTATTGAATGCCTTTGAGCTGTAGCCCTATTTGCTCGCGCACGGTGCTGCGGCCGCCATCGCAGGCAATCAACCAATCGGTTCGCAGTGTCTCGCCGCCATGCAGCGTCAGCATCGCATGATCAGCGTGGTTTTCCACCTTTGCTACGCGCGTACTCCAGCGCACCGTGATTAAACCGGGGAAATTTTTCTCAGCGGCTCGCAGCGCATATTCCTCGACATAGAACTGCTGGATATTCGTCATCGGCGCAAAGCGCTGAGAAGCATCATGCGACATGTCAAATTTAAGCACTTCATCGCCACGAAAATAACTGCGCCCACTCGTCCACGCCAAGCCCTTGCGCATCACAGCTTGCGCCGCGCCACACCAATGCAAAATTTCTAGTGAGCGACGCGAGAGACAAATCGCACGGCTGCCTGCGCAAAAACTCTCATCGCCTTCGATCACAGTGCTGGCAATGCCTTGTGAGGCGAGAAGCGCAGCCATCGTCAACCCAACTGGCCCACCACCAGCGATCACCACAGAGGCCCGGCTGATCTTTGAATCACTCATTATTTAATAGCACTTAGCGCAATGAATACGGCATCAAACAGCTTTTTATATAAATTTGAACTGCAAGCGACCATGCACGCCATAGTCCACATCAAATCTATCGCCCGCCTTCGCAGGCACAGGCTTGGTGAACGAGCCCGCTAAAACAATCTCTCCTGCGTGCAAGTGCTCACCCCAAGGCGCGAGCTTGTTAGCCAGCCAAGCAATGCCCACCGCCGGATGGCCTTGTACGCCAGCGGCCAAGCCCGTTTCCTCCACCACGCCGTTGTAGCGGCAGATCGCGCCGACCCACGGCAAATCCGTGGTCTGCGCATCCATACGATATCGCGCGTCGGTCGAAATATCGCCAATCACGATGCCCGCATTCGCCGCGTTATCGCTAATGGTGTCGAACACTTTGCGAGGCGCTTTTGTATGGCGATCAAATTGCTCGATGCGTGCATCAATAATTTCGATGGCGGGTGTGACGTAATCCGTAGCAGCTAACACATCTTCAACGCTGATATGCGGCCCGCGCAATTCGCGTTTCAAAACAAAGGCCAGCTCCACTTCTACGCGCGGCGCAATGAAATTTTTCACTGGAATGTCCAGCACCTCGCCCGCACGACAGGTGTAGCGCATCGTGTCTAGCAGCGTGCCGTAATCCGGCTCATCAATATTGCTCGATATTTGCATCGCGCGCGAAGTCAACCCAATCTTGTGGCCAATCACTCTTCGGCCTTGTGCCGCTTTGATCTTCATCCACGCGCGGTTAATGCGGTAGCCGTCCTCCATCGTCATGCTCGGATGCGCAACCGATAAATGGCGCAACTGCTCGCGCGATTGCTCTGCTGCTTCCAGCTGCGCAGCGAGTTGTTCAATCAATGCATCACTCAGCATGGTTCAAACTTTCTTAAACAGCGGATGGATCGAGCTGTGCTTCTCATCGAAAGCCTCCTGTCCTTCATCGACTTGCACCGTCACGCCGATATGCTCAGTTTGCAATAAATGATCAAAATGCGCTTTAGCCGCCGCAGATACTGCGCGACCAGCTATTATTTTAGTAGCATCGCTGCGCCCCCGCCCCATGCGCAAGTTCATATAGACAAAGCCATATTCGCCAGACCCACCTGCTGCTTTCCCAGCTGCACCGCCATCCGCAATCGCAAAATGATTCGCGGCAAAAGCCAACACCCGCGTGCCGCCAACCGGATAAATCGCCGCTCCCGCTTCATCGCGCACCGCGATCATCGTGTCGGCGAGCTTGCGGCAAAGCGCCTTCATATCCGTCTTCGCGTCCAAATTCGGCGTGTAGTAAATCACAAGATGCGGCATCTCAAACCCCTAAGTGCAATGGAACAACTGGAAATATCGCATTGATTTGCCCCGTGCCGCTTGATCCGAAATACGGTGTGATGACTTCTACTTTTTCTTTGTACTCAAAATTCTCATAAGCACCACCCACCACGCCATAAAGCATGGCCGTGTCGTGCATGTCGCCCTCGCCCCAGCATTTATCAGCGTACATGGGCAGCATGTCGATCACTGTGGCGTGCTCGCCCCTCTCCCACAGCTCGACTACCCGCAGATCGATTTGCTCTAAGAAAGCGTTGTAGGTTTTGAAGGCGTATTCGGGGGCTTTGCCGTTGTCGGCAAAGTGATGCGACAGGCTGCCACTGGCAAATACGGCCACCGTCCCATCGTAGCGCTCTTCAATCGCGCGGCGCACGGCTGCACCAAAGCGCTGGCTCTCCCGCAGATCATGCCAGTCGCACCAAGCGCTCACGCAAATCACTTTGTAATATTGATCGGCATTCATATAGCGCATCGGCACGAGCGTGCCGTATTCGAGTTCGAGCGAGGTATCGGAATGCGCGCGCGTTTTGATGCCCATTTCGTTGGCCACATCAGCAATCGTGTGGCCGAGTGCAGAGTTGCCAGGGTAGTCATATGGCATGTTTTTGATGAAATGCGGCAGCTCGTTGCTGGTGTAAATACCTTTGAAACGCGGGCCGCAGTTGATGTGGTATTCGCTGTTGACTTGCCAATGCACATCGAACACGACGATGGTATCGACCCCCGCTGCTCTGCAACGCTTGTCGATTTCTTTATGGCCTGCGATTGCTGCATCTCGCTTGCCAAAATTGGGGCTAGGGAATTCACACAGGTACATGCTGGGGACGTGGGTGATTTTGGCGGCGAGTGCTAGTGTGCCCATTTTGTACTCCTCTTGTGTTTTGTGGCGGCTGTTCCGCGCAAACGAGGCAGCGGGTGCAAACCTCCGCGAATGTCCCCCGGCTGGCGCTGCGCGCGTGCCTCCGCCTTTATTTCGCTGCGGTTTACACCCGCTGCCTCTTGTGCGCTGCGTTGTGACGTTCGAAGGTTGCGTGCGACCATTGTTTGCTGAGCCGAGGGTTGGGGTGTCCCACGTAGCGAAATAAAGGCGGAGGCACGCGCGCAGCGCCAGCCGGGGGACATTCGCGCAGTGGGATACCCCAAGCCTTGGCTCATGTGACGACCTAAGAGCGAAACAAGCAAGAAAAACATCACACCCCCCAATGCGGAATGTGATGCGCACCAAGAGAGACAGAAATATTCTTAGGCTCTAAAAAGACTTCATAGCTCCATGTGCCACCTTCGCGCCCCGTGCCGCTGGCTTTTGTGCCACCAAAAGGTTGCCTCAAATCACGCACATTTTGGCTGTTCACAAAGCACATGCCCGCTTCAATCTGTGCGGCCATGCGGTGCGCGCGACCAATGTTCTCTGTCCACACGTAGCTACTTAAACCATACGGCGTGTCGTTCGCAATACGAACTGCATCCGCCTCATCTTTGAAGGGAATCAGACAAGCCACCGGCCCAAAGATTTCGTCTTGTGCGATCTTCATGCGGTTATCGACATTGGCGAATACGGTCGGCCAGACGTAATTTCCTTTTTGCACTCTCGCAGCCAGCTCAGGCGCATAGCTGGGCTTGTCGATGCCCCCACAGAGCAGCGCTGCGCCTTCTTTGCTTCCTAGCTCAATATAGCTGCGCACTTTCGCCAAATGTGCTTGGCTGATCATCGGGCCTATGATCGTTTTCTCATCGAGCGGATCGCCTACTGTGATGCGCTTGGCGCGCTCTACAAACTTCTGCGCGAAATCAGCATAAATACTTTGCTGCACGATGATGCGGCTGCCTGCTGTGCAGCGCTCGCCGTTGTTAGAGAAGATCATGAAAATCGCCGCATCCAAGGCGCGATCTAAATCGGCATCTTCAAAAATCACGAAGGGTGATTTGCCACCCAGCTCCATGCTGAATTTTTTCAGGCCTGCGGTTTGCACGATGCGGTTGCCTGTAGCGGTTGAGCCTGTGAACGAAATCGCGCGGACATCCGGGTGCGCGCAGAGCGGCTCGCCGGCCTCTTTGCCCATGCCATGCACGATATTGAGCACGCCAGGCGGGATGCCTGCTTCGAGAGCCAGCTCACCCAAGCGAGACGCCGTCATCGGCGAGAGCTCACTCATCTTGAGCACCGCCGTGTTGCCAAACGCAAGACATGGCGCGACCTTCCAAGTCGCCGTCATGAAGGGCACATTCCAAGGCGAGACCAGCGCGCACACGCCCACGGGGTGAAACAACGTGTAGTTCAAATGCGTGGGCGTGGGATAGGTGTGGCCATCCACTCGGGTACACATCTCGGCGAAGTAGTAAAAATTATCTGCTGCACGCGGGATGAGCTGCTTACCAGTTTGCGCAATCACTTGCCCCGAATCGATAGTCTCCATTTGTGCAATCTCAGGCACATGTGCAGCAATTAAATCGCCGAGTTTGCGGATGATTCTTGCACGCTCGGGAGCGCTCATGCTTGCCCATTTGGGGAAGGCGGCTTTCGCAGCAGCTACTGCGCTATTGACTTCTTGCGCGCCGCCAGCAGCGACTTCTGCCAAGACTTCTTGCGTGGCAGGGTTGATGGTCTCGAATGTGCTGGCACTGGCTACATGCTGGCCGTTAATGAGATGAGAAATCATGAAACGCTTTCAATCGCTTTGAATGGTATTTTGCAATGTACCGATGCCTTCAATGCTGCATTCAATCTGCGCGCCACTCTGGCAATCGACCACGCCATCGGGCGTGCCTGTGAGGATGAGATCGCCGGGGCGCAATGTCATAAAGCTGCTGAAGTATTCGATCAAGGCAGGGATGCCAAAAATCATTTCTTTCGTGTTACCGCGCTGGATGATCTGGCCATTCACCGTTGTTTGAAGATTCAAATTCATTGGGTCAGCGATGTCTTGTCTATCCACCAGCCACGGCCCCAGCGGCGTGCAACTCGGGCGACCCTTAACGCGGAGATTCGGGCGATACCAGTTTTCTAAATAATCGCGGATCGCGTAATCGTTGGCTACGGTGTAGCCCTCTACATAGTCGTAGGCATCATCGCGCTTGATGTTTTTAGCCGTGCGCCCAATCACCACAGCGAGCTCGCATTCGTAGTGCATGAATTTCACAGCTTGCGGGCGAAGCGTGTGCTCACGGTGGCCAATCAAGGAAGACTGGCCTTTGAGGAAGGCCAATGGCTCATCTGGCGGCTTGAAGGCAAGCTCTTTGGCATGGTCTGCATAGTTGAGGCCAAGACAAAGGATGGTGCGAGCCTGCGCGACGGCCGAGAGTGGTGGCAGCCAACGCACAGCATCGAAGGCCACGCGCTGGCCATCCGGCAGCGCGAGCATGCCTTCAGACTCCAGCGCTGCGTATTCACGGCCTTGATAAATCACGTGCGCATGCTTCATAAGGCCTCCTGCGCTGAGAACACTGTGCGCGTAAACACCTGATCGCCTAAGCGCGTCTCCACCACATCGCCTGCGCACGCCAAGGGCGCATCGGGCGGGCAGCCAAGCATTAGCACATCGCCCGCCTCCCACGCAATGAATTCGCTCACCGCCTCAAGCTGCTCCTGCGCTGATCTGATCCAATCTGCGCTTGAATAACGATGCGCTAACTGATGGTTAACCCAAGTCTCCACAAGCAGATTGTTCAGATCAAGATCAGACACGGCCAGCCACCGTTGCGGCAGAGCCAACGAACTATCGAGCGCATTGAAGCGCAGCGGCGGACGATAAAAGCTGCTGTGCGGCAGCGTAAAATCACAAAGCAAGCTGAGCTGCCAATCATCAAAGACTCTGTTTTTAATAGCACTCTGCGCAATATCTACGCCGGCCACATGCCGATTTGGCTTAAAAATTAAGCCGACGCAAGCACGTGCGAGTAATTCAGACTCGCCCACAACCAGCGCACCGCCAAACGCATTGAATGTGTTGGCGGGCTTAATGTAGAGCACGGGTGCTCGCGGCGGCGCGTTATAGGGGCTTTGATGCGCGGCATCACCGAGCGCCAGCAACTCAGCGCGATGATGCATGAGGCTGCCATACACAGTGTGGACTGTGTTCACTGTGCTGATCATGCCTTGACCCTTTTTGATTTTTGAGCAGTCTGGCTCGCTGCCGTGGGCATCGCAATCACTTCATCCAGCAGCGCGTAAAGCGCGAGTAAGCGCGGCTTGCCAAGCGTGCCCTCCATGCTCTCGTAATGCGCTTCAATGGACTCTGCGAGCTTGGCGACCAGGCGTTTGCCTTTGGCGGTGGCTCGCACCACCGAACGTCGCGCATCACGCGCGTCAGCTTCGCGCACAAGCAGTCCATCGCGCTCCATGCGCGTGAGCATGCCTGAAAGACTGGGGCCGAGCAAATACGCCTCGTTAGCAATGGTGCTTACATCGCATGGGCCAAGTTCTGCCAACACGCGCAGCACGCGCCATTGCTGATCGGTCAGGCCATGCTCACGCAAACCAGGGCGAAAGTGCTCCAGCACGGCTTCGCGCGCTTGTAGCAGTAGGCGAGGCAAATTGCGGTGGGCAAATGGATTCATTAGTTAATATGTTAATTAATATTTCCTGTGCTGTCAAATCGCTTTTCAAGAGAGGCGAGCATCTTGGCAGCATCACACTGCGACAGCTCCCACATCTCTTGCGGCGAGAGCACGCACGTGCCATGCGGCGCGGTTTGCAGCAGCGTATCCACAATTTCCGCAATCCGCAAAGGGCGCACGGGCTGCTCTTGCGCTGGGATCATGAATTTGAAGATGCTGAGCATCCAATGCGCCAAGCCCTCCAAAAGATTCTTGTGGCGCAGCGCAGCAGGCTTCTCTGCGCTACGCAAAATCAGCAAGCGCTCAAAGCCCAGCGAGGCAAGGGCTTGCTCATCGAGCGATGCCAAGCCGCGCTTGAGCGATTCGGGCAGCGAACCTTGCGCGTGCGGCAAGACCACAGCCAAGGTGCGCGCACCTCTGTCATGCAGCCATTTGGCCAAATCTACCAATTGCTCTGGCGCGGGTGTCCAAAGCGCCCGCTCTCGCTCATAAAACATGCGTGGCGGCTCAAACATAATCACCGCGACATCGCAACGCAGCGCGGGCGGCCACGCAGTGATCTCGCCCATCACCACATGCAGCGAGAGCTGGCGCATACCTTGCTGCACCGGCTCACGTGCTAGCACTTGCGTATGCGCATAACGATGCACACCCACCAAGCGGCGCAACACAGCATTGCCAAGCGCTCCGGTTGCTCCCGCAATCAGTAGCTCGGGTTGTGCATTTGTCATGTTGACACTGCGATTGAGCGCAGACAAAGCTTGTGTAACAGATAATTGCATCCATCTATGCTACTGTTCTAGCCTGTCTTTTAAGGATGCATCATGAATAAAATTTTCCTCAGCTTTCTCCTAACCTTCTCTGCCCTGCTGAGTGGCTGCGGCTACAACGATTTCCAGCGCTTGGATGAGCAATCCAAAGCCGCATGGAGCGAAGTGCTTAACCAATACCAACGCCGCGCTGATCTAATTCCGAATATCGTCAACACTGTCAAAGGTGAAGCGGGTTTTGAACAAGACACACTCGTGAAAGTTATTGAAGCTCGCGCACGAGCCACCAGTATTCAGATGACGCCTGAGATGCTGAACAACCCCGAAGCGATGAAGAAATTCCAAGCCGCGCAAGGCGAGATTGGCTCGGCGCTTTCTCGCCTCTTAGTCGTCACTGAAAACTATCCCAACCTGAAAGCCAACCAAGGCTTTCAAGATCTGCGCGTGCAACTCGAAGGCACTGAGAACCGCATCACGGTGGCTCGCAACCGCTATATCAAAACGATTGAAGAATACAACGTGCTCGCGCGCAGCTTCCCGAGCAACCTCACGGCGATGGTGTTCAGCTACGCACCCAAGGCGGGCTTCACCGTGGCCAATGAAGCACAAATTTCTGCACCACCCACTGTCGACTTCAATAAGAAGTGATTTTTATAAGCAAGATAGATCAATTGCCGGCATAGAATCTGCGCGGAGTGCTCCTTAATTGATAGCAATTAAATGCTTGCTCAGAGTGTGGCTGTTGGCCTTTGCGCTGCTCGCATCGCTGCCCGCGTTCGCGCAACAGGCCGTGCCCGCGCTCACAGGCCGCGTGGTCGATACCGCGCAAATTCTCTCGGCAGGCGAAGCAGGCAGCATTGAAACACAGCTCGCTCGTATAGAGCAAACACGCGGCTCACAGATTGTCGTATTGCTGGTCAACACCGTCGCACCCGAAGACATTTCCAGCTACGCCAACCGAGTAGCCAACGCTTGGAAAATCGGGCGGCGCGATGTAGGCGATGGCGTGCTGATCATCATTGCCAAGGAAGATCGCAAGCTTCGCATTGAGGTGGCCAAAAGCTTAGAGGGCGCGATTCCTGATCTGGCGGCCAAGCAAATCATCAGTACCTCTCTCGCCCCCGCGCTCAAGGCCGGGCAATATGCGCAAGGCATTGAAGCCACGATTGAGGCGCTCGATAAACGTATCGGCGCAGAAAATTTGCCTGTGCCATCTGCATCGCAACAAGGTGGCTTCGATCCTGCGCAGTTTGGCTTTGATTGGCAGAATTTACTTTTCTTCTTGCTTTTCGCCGTGCCAATTAGCGGGGCGATTGCCAAAGGTATTTTTGGCAATAAGCTCGGCTCGCTTGTCACAGGTGGCGCAGTGGGCGGCATCGCGTTTTTCGTCACAGCAAGTATCGTTCTCGCAGGCATTGCAGGCATCGCGGTGTTGATCTTCACCTTGATTTCAAGCTTTGGCAGAAGCGTCACCGGGCGACGCGGTTCGCGTGGGTACGACGCGGGCGGCTGGGCGGCCGGCGGCCTTGGCGGCGGCGGTTGGAGCAGTGGCGGTGGAGGTGGCGGGGGTTTTAGTTCAGGCGGCGGCGGAGATTTCGGTGGCGGCGGCGCGAGTGGAGATTTTTAAGCATGAATGCACCTCAAGCCCCGCGTCTACAACAACCACAGCGCAGCTTTTTTGCAAAACTCGCCCGCATCGGCAAGCACCGCTGGATGGATGAGCGCGACGTGCGCGCCGCCACGCCACCCGAGCTACTCTCCAAGCTAGAACGCTTCACAAAAGCAAGCGAAGTGCGCCACAGCGGCGAAATCCGCATCTGCATCGAAGCCGGCCTGCCGATGAGCTATCTTTGGCGCGATGCAACACCGAGAGAACGCGCGATAGCGATGTTTGGCAAGCTGCGCATCTGGGATACCGAGCAAAACAACGGCGTCTTGATCTACGTGTTGCTCGCCGAGCGCGCTATAGAAATAGTAGCTGACCGCGCAGTATCTATGCTGGCAAACAGTGTTTTTTGGCAAGATTCTGTGAATAAATTAAGCGCGCATCTCCAACGCGGAGATTTCGAGCGCGGCCTCACGCAAGCCTTGGAAGAAATATCTGCGTTACTCGTACAACACTTCCCAGTTGATGCAAACGCAGCCAATAAAAACGAGCTGAGCAATCGCCCCGATGTTCGCTGAGCAGCACTCATGCGTGCCTAAACGCTAGCAAGATTGCGCTACCCGTGCGTTTTGCGTGGGTATTGGGGGAGGCGGCGAAACCAAATTTCCGAAGCAAAACAAATCTCATCGCCGCCGGAGGACACGAAGCAAAACGTGCGGGTAGCGTAATCTTGCGGGGCTGGAGATGTTCAGGTCACGAAGGCGGCGGCAACAACCTACCTTACTGCACCACCATCTTCACCAACACCCCCGGCTGCACAGCGCCCGTTGAATACACCCCATTCATCAGCCGCAACTGCTGCTCAGGCAAAGTCGTCATCGGCGCACTGCGCGCCAAATCTGTGAAGCCGCCGCGTGGCAATGCCGTGCTGCGCAGCGTCCATGGCTTGGCAGCAGCAGTATCTTGCGCATTCATCGCGCGAAAGCTCCCCTCGGCCTCGCGCATAGCAGCCATGTTGCGCTGCACAGTAGCTGCATCTTTACCCGCAAACACCATCAAATAATTTTGCCCGGTGATGCCGGTGACCACTGTCACTTCAACACCCCTCTGCCCGCCTTGCACGGCCACAGCGCCCGAAAAATGCGTGGCTTGCAAACCATTGAGCGTGTAGCGCTCCGTGCGCCCCGAGACGGGCTTGATCGTATTACGAATAATCTCCTCGTGATTGCGCCCCGCATTCGGTGGCACGAGCTGCAAGATCAAGCCGGCATCACCCGCCAGGTTAACGATCTTGAGCTGATCTGCGTCATTCAAAATGCGCCAGCCAGCAGGTGATGTGATCGCAAAATTCAGCGAAGAATGATAAAAATTCCTGCCACGCGTCAGGCCCTGCTCCGGGCTTTCGCCAAAAGCCATGCCATCAATCATCTGCAAATAACGCATGCGCCCTTCATCCACATAATTTTTATTGGCTTGGTATTGCGCGGCTATTTTGTTGATCGACTCCAGCCGCTGATCATTGCTCGGATGCGAAGCCAGCCAAGAATTGCCGCCTTGCGACGCGGGCCGGCCTTCGAGGCGCGCCACTTCTGCTGCGAAACGCTCCTGATCCTTGAGCACACGGATCACATCAATCATGTTGCGCGGATCGTAATTCACACGGCTTAAATACTCCGCGCCCAGCCCATCGGCTTGCAGCTCTTGCTCACGGCCATATTTGGCCACGCGCCCCGCAGCGGCCAGCCCGGCCACTTCACCAATCTGCTGCCCAATCCCGCCGCCGCCCTTGGCATCGAGCACTGCGCCCAACACATTGCCCAGCAGCCCCACCAAAGCGGCGTCTTGCTGGCGGGTCGCTCTTTGCGCCCCATGCCGCGCCGTCACATGACCAATCTCATGCCCGACCACGCCCGCAAGATCCGCCTCGCTATCCAAATAAGCCATGATCCCGCGCGTGATGTAGACATATCCGCCCGGTAGCGCAAAGGCATTGATCTCCGGGCTATCGAGCACCGTGAACGTCCATTTAAGCTGATTGCGATGCGAGAGCTTAGCCAGCCGCTGCCCAATATCATTCACATAATTTTGCACGCGATCATTTTTGAGCACGCCATACTCCTTGAGCACTTCCTGATGCGCCTTCGCCCCTTCGCGCACCTCGTCCTGCTCGCTCATCACCGAACGCTCTTGCTGCCCCGTCACAGGGTTCACGGTTTGCGTGCCGCAGCCGATCAATGCGGCCGCAGCAATAGTGCTAAGCGCCCATTTCTTGCCAGTACGCGTCCAAGATGTAATTGCGTTTTTCATATGAGGTCTCCGATTGATCAAGCCATCGTAGCACTGTACAAATATTCTAAGAGCCACACATAGGTCGCGGCTGTGATTGGGTTGTCTCACGTAGCAAAATAAAGGGGGAGCGCCAGCCGAAGGCAAGCGCGGAGGACATTTGCGGAGTGGGGCAGCCCAAGCGCAGCCGCGACCGTCTTATCCAAACTACTATTAATTTCATAGCACTTTGCGCAATAAATACGCCGGCAAACAGCCTAAAACGCTTAAAAATTTACTTAATACACACCATCCGCACTTGCTTGATATCCGTGAGCCCCATCATCACCTTCTCCATCCCATCCATCTTCAAGCTGCGCATCCCGCCGCCCACTGCCGCCACAAAAATATCCGCCACGCGCGCATGCTCTTGAATTAGTTTTTTCACCGTTTCATCCGCCACCAGCAGCTCATGCAAACCAATGCGGCCCTTGTAGCCCGATTGGTTGCATTTATCGCAGCCCACAGCTCTATAGAAGCGCAGATTGCCGTCTTTGCCATAAGCATCCGTCCAGCTTTGCAACAGCTCCTGTTGCGCACCGCCTTTGTCTGCAACCCACTCTGCCGTGTGTTGCAGATCCTCGGCGTATTCCTTCATAAACTCTTTAATCTCTTTCGCATCCGGCGTGTATTCCTCCTTGCAAACGCACAGCTTCTTAGCCAAGCGCTGCGCGAGAATGCCGAGCAAAGCATCGGCGAAGTTAAACGGATCCATGCCCATATCGAGCAAGCGAATGATCGATTCTGGCGCACTGTTCGTATGCAGCGTAGAAAAAACCAAATGCCCCGTCAGCGAAGCCTCCACACCCATGCTCACGGTCTCTTTATCGCGCGATTCACCCACCATGATGATGTCGGGATCCGCGCGTAAAAAGGCACGCATGATCGTGGCGAAATCCAAGCCCGCCTTCTTATTGACCTGCACTTGACGCAAGCCTTTCTGCGTGATCTCCACTGGGTCTTCCGCTGTCCAGATCTTCGTATCGACCTTGTTGAGAAACTTCATCACCGAGTGCAACGTCGTCGTCTTGCCCGAGCCAGTGGGGCCACAAACGTAGAACAAGCCGTAGGGCTTAGAGACTGTTTTCTCCAATCGCTCACGGTTATGCGGCGTGAGGCCCAGCTTGTCCATCGGAATCGGCTCGCCCGAGGCCAAAATCCGCATCACCACATCTTCTACGCCGCCTGATGAAGGAATGGTCGCCACGCGGAGCTCAATATCGAGCGGCCCGTATTTTTTGAATTTGATTTTGCCGTCTTGCGGCTTGCGCTTCTCAGAAATATCCAGATCGCACATGATTTTCAGCCGCGTCACCAGTGCTTGGCGAAAGCTCGCTGGCACTTCGATATAGGTTTGCAAGCTACCATCGATGCGAAATCGGATGCCGGTTTTTTCTTTGCCGGGCATGGGCTCAATATGAATATCTGAGACGCGCTGATTGAAAGCGTCGATGATGACTTTGTTGACGAATTTCACCAGCTCGTTATCAGCTGCCGCGGATTCCAGCGCAGAGTCGTTGGAATCATCATCATCCAGCGGCGAATTCAGATCGGCAAGCAACTCATTGATCGAACCGCCTTCTGCACCCGCGCCGAAAAATTGCACCATCGTCTCTTCAAATTCCGTCTGCGTGGTGACGCAGTATTTGATCTTGGAGACGCGTGGCATGATCTGCTGCACGATGCGAGAGCCACGCACGGCTTCCGGGTCAAGGCACATCACCAGCAAACCTTCCGTGGCCTCCTCCAGCGGAATCCAGCCCTGAGCATGCACAAAATCAAGCTTGAGCGGCGCATGCAGCATCTCCGAGCGGATGCGCCCGCTCTTAAATGGCTCGTAGTCCACGCCAAAGAATTTAGACAGAGATGGGCCAATCTGAGCAGGGCGAATGCCGAAATCAGCCATCAGCAAATGCTCCACCGATTTAACTTGCTCACGCGCCTGCATCACGCAATCGCTCAGCTGCGCTCCCGTGAGCACACCATCCATCACGAGTCCGTCGTATTTCGTGGCCTTTTTGCGTGCTGCATCGTCGATCAGTTTGCTCTCCTTCTCCGCACGCTGACGAATGGCCGTGGCTAGCGTCTTGCAAAGCTGCGTCGCGCCTTCCAATTCCAGCTCGCCAAAAGGTATGTCGCCCTTGTTATTGATCACTTGCAACACGCCGTGCAGCACCTCGCCGTCGAGTATCGGCATGACGAGCATTTGCTTGGTGCGGTAGCCAGATCGCGTATCGACAGCTTGCAAAAAAGACAGCGAAGGATGAATCCGTTTCAAAGCCTCATCGTCATACACATCGGCGATATTGACCGGCTCGCGCACCATCGCCACATATCCCGCAATACTTTGAACGCTGATGGGAAGCTTCAAATCTTTGGCCACATTGAGGCCCGTTTTGATTTTGGAGATAATCGCCGAGCCATCAGCATTCACGGCATACAACGTCAAGCGATCCGCATTGAGCAGTTTGCAAATATCTTCGCTGGCATCCAGCATGAGTTGATCGATATTCTCGGTCTCGTGAATGCGTGTGGTGACTTTTTGCAGTTGACGATAAAACAGCACTTCAAACGTCATCCCACGCTTCTCAGCGGGCAACATTTGCGAATCAAAAAAAGCTTTCTCCGCTGCCGATAGAGCCGCCGTCGCTGTCGATGTGGGCGGCTTGAGAACTGCGTTCATAAGGTGAACTCCTGGCCAGCGCGCAGCCAGCGGATATCGTGCGTTACGTTCGGGCCAAAGGGTTGGGTTTGGTCAAAGCGCTGGATTTCCTCCATGATCTGTTCCGTCTCAGCGGGCTTGGTATGCGTGATGTAAATAGGAAAATGCTTGGTTTTGTCGATTTGATCGAGCTCCTTGGCCAAGACATTGGGCGAGAGATGAAGACTGATATGCGCAAGCTCTTTTTCGCGATTAGAGAATGCCGTCTCGATCACCAGCATCGCCACATTCATTTGATTGATACGTTTCCAAAAAGCGGGGTTGCGTTCGGTATCGCCTGAGAACACCCAGCAGCCGGCTCCCGCCGTGATGGCATAACCGACTGCGGGCACGGTATGCACAGCAGGCAAGGCTTCTGCCATCTTGCCGCCCATTTGCAGGCGCGCGCCTGTTTGCAACGGATGAAAACTTAAGAATGGCTTTTCTGCGCTGGGAATTTTGGTGAAATCAGGCCAGATATGGTTGTTAAAAATATACTGCTTCATTGCAGCAATCGTCTCGGGCAGCGCATGCACACGCAGGGCTTGCGTGCGCATGGAAGACACCGAATCAATCATCAATGGTAGATTGGCGATGTGATCTAAGTGTGAGTGTGTGATCAATACATCATTGATCGCGGCCATCTCGGCCAGCGTCAGATCGCCGACGCCCGTGCCCGCATCGACCAGCAAATCATCATCGATCAGGAAGGATGTGGTGCGGCAATCTTTGGCAATCGCGCCCGAACATCCCAAAACCCGAATTTTCATGAGGCTCAGCTCCGTAATTTATTTCGTCTCAAAATTGGTTGCGCCATCCCAGCTAGGATCAAAGGGCAACTGACGCATAGAGGCTACACGGTCTGAGTAGAGTTGGTAAAGGTATTTTTTCGCGGTTTTGCTGCCCTTGTTGCTAAGTTGGGCATCTCTTTGGGCGACGGTGCTGCGTTCGATATTCAGCATGTGCAAATCACATTGCTCCCAATCTTGGTTGCGATAAGATTTCAGGAAAGCATTCCACAGTTTGATTTCATCGGCTTGGTCTTTGGGCAAACGCTCCAAGGTGGCGAGCGGTTTATAGATCGTCACGGCCTGATCTTTGCCCTTGACGCGCACTTTATCAAGTTCTTGCCAAGCGATATCCGGTGTTTGTTTCTTGGTCGACTCGGCCACCACGATGTCGACGCCGTAAGTTTTGGACAATCCCTCCAAGCGCGAGCCTAGATTGACCGCATCGCCAATCACGGTGTAGCTCTTGCGAATCGATGAGCCCATATCGCCGACGCACATCATGCCGGTATTCAAGCCAATACCCACGCCAATTTCGGGCGTGCCTTTGGCACGATACTCTTCGTTGATCTTGCGCACTTCCTGCGCCATTTCCATCGCCGTTTTGACGGCGAGCGCCGCATGATCAGGAGAATCCACGGGTGCGCCCCAGAATGCCATCACGCAATCACCCATGTATTTATCAATCGTGCCCCGGTTGTTGCGGATCACATTCGTCAAGCGACTGAAGACGTCATTGAGCAAGCCCTGCAATTGCGTGGGCTCCATCGTCTCGCTCAGTTGCGTAAAGCCCCGCATATCGCAAAACATCACGGTGAGCTCTTTGCTCGCCGCCTTCATGTTGTAGCTGTCGGGATCTTTGACCATTTCATCGACCAGCTCAGGCGGCACATAAGTGCCAAACAAGTTGGCAATCTGCCGCTTGGATTTGCTCTCGACAAAATAGCCGAAGCTCATATTGAGCGCAAACGCGGTGAGCGCCATGACCAAAGCCGTGGCTAAGGGCAGCACCAAGCCTGCGCCCAAATACAGCCAAAAATTGATGCCAATCAACGCAGCAACTACCGCTACGCTCAGAGCTACAGCTTTGTGCGCAGACAGCACTGGCAAGGTAAACGCCAAAATCAACCCTGCTAGCACCAGAACGATCAAGTCGTAGCCGAGTGCGTAGTCAGGCTTGACATAAATGCGGCCATCCAGCAAGCCAGAGATCACATTGGCATGCACTTCCACCCCGGGATACGTCTCGCCCACGGGCGTGACACGCAGATCTAGCAAGCCGGGCGCTGTCGTACCTATCAAAACGATTTTGCCCTTGAGCGCATCTGCACTCACCCGGCGCGCCAGCACATCAGATGCAGAGAGATATTTAAACGAGCCACCCGCCACATTGCCTGCTCCACGGTAGGGCACAAGCGCTGCCACGCGGTTATCGACAGGAATCGCCAAGGTCTTGCCACCTTGCCTCAGCAAAATACTCTCTAAGCCTTGGTAGTTGCGCGAGAGAATGCGCTCTTGCGGAAAACCGGGCTCAACACTCGGCAAGCCTGTGAGCACACGAAAAATGGCCATGGACAACGATTCGTAATACTGTCCTTTGTATTCAGCGATCAAAGGAATCGAGCGCACGACACCATCTGTATCCGTGATGGAATTAAAAAAGCCTGCGATCGGCGCCGCTTTGGCCAGTGGTTCAATATTCGAGCCGTAGCCTGACCAACTGGTGAATTGGATGGGACGGCCAAGCAACGCGTTTTTTTGCATCACGGGCTGCGGCAGGAGACCATTGGTGCGGCCATCGCGGTCACTGGTCATGTAATAACCGAGTACGGCCGGGCGCTTTTCTAGCGAGCGCGCAAATAAATTGTCGTAATCTAAACTGGCTTGGATTTGATTCAAACGATCTCCAAAACCGGGCTGATCTTTGAGCTCGTTGCCCGCCAACTCACGCAGGCGCCTCAAGCCTGAGCTTTCATCGGGCTCAGCAAACACCACGTCAAAGCCCAAAATCGCGACCTTTTGTCGGTCATACAACTCATCGACCAACGCAGCCATCTTGTTGCGCCCCCAAGGCCAACGCCCGACCTCTGCTAGGCTTTTCTCATCAATGTCAACGATGACAATACGATCATCCATCGTGCGCGGCATGGTGGCACGTAGCCGCGTATCGTAGATGATGTCATCAAGCCGCTGAAGCACGTTGATGGGCAGTAGCTCGGTAATATGAAGCAACGCAAACAACAAGGGAATGAGCGTCACCAAAACGCGAGGCCAATGCTTGATTAAAAGTTGCATAGCCTCAGCCCAGAGGATTGAAAGCGCTATAACTGCACTGGCTGCAAATGCTTTGCTCAGGCGTTCAGTGTGAATTGCATCTGCGTACCCGCCAACTCCAACACATCACCATCTTTGAGCGTGACGGGCTCAGCACCAATGTGCGAGCCATTCAACGTCGGTTTGTTGTTACCTTCCACATGCGCAACGACATAGCCATGCGGACGCCGGGTGATCGCAGCCACAGCTACACCAGGTTTTCCAATGGTAGTAACGACTTTGACAAGCGGCACCTCGCGTCCAGCAGCCGCGCCACTTAGCACCTTAATCGCTGCATGAGCCGCAGGCGCTGCAGAAGAAGCAGTAGCAGGTGTGGGCACAACAGCACTCACGCCTCCAGCGCCTGCCTTGATAATCATGGTCCGCTCAAAACCAGCTTCTTGCTGCTCATCGACGTACTTGATTTTGTATTTGCCAATCTCAATCGTGTCGTTATTGGCCAGCATCTGCTTTTTAACTGCTTTGCCGTTGACATAAGTGCCATTGGTGCTGTTGAGATCTTCCAAGCTGACATCATTACCGGACAGCTGAATCACAGCATGCTCACCGCTGACGGCCAAGTTGTCAATCACGATGTCGTTGTACGGCCGGCGACCTAAAGTGGTGCGGTCTTTGGTGAGCTGTACTTCCTTGATGACGACACCGTCGATCGACACGATCATTTTCGGCATGGTCGGCTCCTGTTGTTGAGTTTATTCATTTGCCCAGCAATCGCGACATCAAGCCACGCTTGCCCTGCCCATCCTTGGCTTTCACAAGCAAAACAGAAATATTATCCCTGCCGCCGCCAGCGTTAGCCGCATCCACCAAAGCCTGCGCCTTGGTTTCTAAATCTTCATCTACTTGCATGATAGCAGCGATGTCATCGTCTGCAACCATATCAGACAGGCCATCCGAGCAAAGGAGGTAGAGATCCCCCGCCTCCACGCGGTGCTCATTCGTCTCTAGCATCACGACCTCTTCTACGCCTAAGGCACGGGTCACGAGATTTTTATTCAGAGAAGTCGCAGCCTGCTCTGGCGTGATCAAGCCTGCATCCATTTGCTCTTGCAAAAGTGAATGGTCTTTGGTCACTTGCATTAGCTCATCACCGCGCAAACGGTAGCAGCGCGAGTCACCGATGTGGCTGAGCATCACACGATTTTCCTGAAAAGCACCGACGACCAGCGTTGTGCCCATACCGCTGTACTGCGGATTAGAGTTGGCCGCGTTAAAAATGGAGCGATTGGCGTTATCCACGCAAATCTCCAAGGCGCGGCGCACTTCGCGGGCATTGGCATTTTTTCCAGCTTGTAAGAGCCAGCGGCTCATCTCTGATTTGATAAAGGCGGTAGCCATGCCGCTGGCTACTTCGCCCGCGTTGTAGCCGCCCATGCCATCAGCCAACACGGCCAATTGCGAGGGCGCATCAAAAACAACGGAGTCCTCGTTGTTATCACGAGACAAACCTGGGTCAGTGCTGAGGGAAAACTGATAAATCATAAATACAACTGAACTATAACGGCTTTCGGTCAGCCAAATGGAAGGAGGAAATCAGCTTATTGCTCTCTTTCGCCCGACTGCTGCGAGATTTGGGTTTGATCAAAAGAATGATCTGCTGCAGAGCCTGACACGCGAGGTGATGAAAATTTTTGTGTACTCGCAAAACTATCGGCACTGCGCGTGCCATCTGGTGACGCCAGTTGTGTGGCTTGGTGCGCATGACTAACTACTTGCGTTTTTTCATCGTGCAGCGCCGAAAGCGACGCCGTTTTGCTCGCCAAAGATGTATCAGGCGCTTGCAGATCACCTAGCTCTTTCATCACGGCGCGTAAATCAGCTGAGAACTGCTCGCCATCTTGATAACGCGTCTCTGGCCGCTTCGACAAGCTCATGGCCACCACATCGGCTAATCGCGCGGGAATTTCAGGGCGGATGACACGAATATCTGGCGCTTCTTCATTGCCAATTTTGTACATCAACTCAGCCATCGAATCACCCCGAAACGGCAAGACGCCAGACAGCATCTGGAAGAGCATGACTCCCAATGAGTACAAATCGGATCGGCCATCGACTTTTTTGCCTGCGATTTGCTCGGGGCTCATGAAACTCGGTGTACCGAGCACCATGCCCGTTTTGGTTTTGCTCGAATCGGTGATGCGGGCAATGCCGAAATCGGTGACTTTCACAGTGTCTGAGCTGTGCTCATACATCACGTTGGCTGGCTTGATATCGCGGTGAACCACGCTGTTTTTGTGCGCATACGCCAGAGAGGATGCCACGCGTTCCACGATAGAGGCGACGCGCTGCATGGGCAACAAATGGCCAGCCTTGCAGAAATCCACCAAATCTTTGCCTTTGAGGAATTCCATCGCGATGAAGGCCAAATCGTGCTCTTCGCCAGCGTCGTAAATCGTGACGATATGCGGATGCTGCAAGCGCCCTGCCGTCTCGGCTTCGCGGAAGAAACGCTCCCGGGCATCAGTGAGCTCATCGCCTTCAAATTCTTGCGAGAGCGCCATGGTTTTAATGGCTACTGTGCGGCCAATCTTGGGATCTTTGCCCAAATACACCACGCCCATCGCGCCTTTGCCCAGCTCTTTTTCGACTTGGTAGCGGCCTAGCATCGGCTTTTCAACGCCGCCGCCGTCCAGCAGCATCGTGCCGCCGGGATGGCTACCCCCGCCACCCAGAATCACGGTCTCTGAGAGGTTTTTAGCGCGATTGAGCTTGTCTTTCAAGCCAACGCGCTCTTTATCCAGTGTGGCCATGTGTTCATATACGGCCTGAGCCTTGTTGAACTGGCGCTTGCGCTCAAAATCCAAGGCTAGATTGCCCATGTTATCGAGTAATGCGATAGACGCTGGAACACGGCGATAGCGGTCAAATGCCTCATCTAATCGCCCTTGCCCGGCGAGAGCCAAGCCCATCATGCGATTGGTCTCAGCGGATTCTTCATCGGATTTAACTTTGCCAGCTTCAGTGACCAAGAAGCGCTTGGTGGTGAGCGCAATATGACCCACCAGCAGCAATACAGCCGGCAGAACCAATTGAAGCCAAGTCGCTGCCCCCGACAGCAGACCGAACTCTAGGCTCAGAAGCGCAGCAAAAACAGCCGCTGTGACACCCGCGCCCATACCAGCCGATAGGCGAGGCAAAATAGCGATCAAATAGGCGGCGACCAGCAAAAACGCCAGCAAAGTAATCCACACCCCCCAGCTTGGCTGCACGATAAAGTGCTCATTCAAGATGCTTGACGTGATGTGCGCGATAGACTCAGCCGGGCTCATGTCTTTGGCGGCCGGAGTCGCAAAAATGTTGCCCACGCCTGCTGCTGTCGCGCCGATGATCACTATTTTGTCGGCGTACTTGCTCGCTGGAATCTTTCCGCTGAGCACGTCGAAAAAGGAATCGACTTGGAAGACGCGTTTATCTGTGCTGCTTTTGTAGAACTGCGGCAGCATGAGCGCTTGCTCGTCGGTTCTCACTTTGAGTTTGCCGATTTGCACAGATTCGCCATGATTGAGTTTGATGTCGGACACATTGAGATTCAGGCTTTTTGCCGCAACCAGCAAAGCCATGGAAGGTACAGCTTTGCCATAGTAATTAACGAGCAGCGGCTCTTGCCGCACAGCGCCATCGACATCGAGCCATTGGTTCAAGTGCGCCACACCTGCTGCACTGTTTCCCAGCGAATCTATGGCGTGTTGGCCAGACAGCGCAGAAACCGAGAAATTTTGATTCTCGTCCACTGTGTTTTTGAGCGCAAAAGAAGGCAGTGGTTTATCAGGATTGCCCAAAGGCTCACCGATCTTATAAACCGAGGGCAACACCACATTGGCGGCCTTTGTGAAACTTGCGGCAAGTTTGGCATCGCTGTCTAAAGCAAGCTCAGCTTCTGCAATCACTTTGCCGACTTGCTCTATCGCCGGCTGAGCGTTGGCGGGGTCTGTCGTGCCCAGAGTCTCTTTGATCTTGCGGATGTAGACTAAGCCACGGTCCGTTTGCGGCTCGAAGAAAAAGGTGGTGTTGGCAATAACTTTGGCTTTTGACCCAGCAAGCAAATCTGTCATCTGCGCGTGAACTTCACGACTCCAAGGCCAGCGCCCGATATTTGCAATACTGGTGTCATCGATGGCAATGACGGCAATTTTGTCAGAAGGCTGGCGGCTGGTAGACGTGCTAGCGTAATCATAAAAGCGGCGCTCCAGCGTTCCTGTCAAATCGCCGAACTTGTGAAGACACAGCACGGCGACCACGACCAACACGCCAACAAACCAGTCAGCGCGCCAAAAATTATCGCGTTTTTTCAAAGTGGATGTCGCCACGGAGCTCCTCTGGTCTAGATTCGAAGTCACTTTTCAAGAAAGTGCGCTAAGTTGTTATCCCTACAGGACTTTTTTTCAATACAACTTTAGACGATAACAGACGCTGAACCGACAATCAAGGCAAAAAGTCACACGCTTGTTGTGTTGTGTTGCAAATACACGCCAGCGGTTTAATGACCTAGGGAGCACTTTTTTTCTTGTGACGTTGTAAAAACTGCCCAGCAAGCAACACAAGTATCGCCCCCGCAGCGGCGCAAGCGTACTCATACACTTTCCCTTCTGGGCGAATGCCTGCCAATGCAATGTCGGTATAAGCCATTTGCCCTGCAATCCAGCCAAGTAGCATCGCGCCGATCGTGATGATGATGGGGAATCGCTCCATGAGTTTGAGCACAATTTGGCTGCCCCACACAATGATGGGAATGCTCACCAGCAGGCCAAAAATCACCAGTGGCATCTGATGCTGTTGGCCAGCACCTTGCGCAGCACCGGCAATGGCGATCACGTTATCCACGCTCATGACCAAATCGGCCACGATCACGGTTTTGACAGCGCCCCAGAGTTTGTCGCTGGGGTTGATGTCGTGCGCTTCATCGCCCTCGGGCATCAAAAGTTGAATGCCGATGTAGAGAAGAAGAGCCGCGCCAACAATTTTTAAATAGGGAATGGCGAGTAGAGCGAGCGCAAAAGCAATCAAAATTACCCGCAACACAATTGCACCCAACGTGCCGTAGATGATGCCCTGTGTACGCTGTTTGGGCGGCAAATTGCGGCAAGCTAGCGCAATGACCACAGCATTATCGCCACCGAGCAGGATGTCGATCATGATGATCTGGCCGACGGCGAGCCAGAATGCGCCTGTCATGAATTCTGCCATGATGTCCTCTTTTGCTATTTAATTGATAGCGCTTCGCGCAGATTCTATGCCGGCAAAGTGCCAAAAACGCACTAAAAATTGATCTATTGAGTGTACTTGCTGAACAGAGGTGATTTTTGCGTATTTCTGCTTACATGCCTGACAAACACCCAACGATGCCGATGAGTCCCAAAAAAACGGCTGCAACCTGTAAGGGTGCAGCCGTTTTGCTCTGGATGGCGCTCTACAGCATGGCTTTGAGCAATTTCGCCATCTCAGATGGATTACGCGTGATTTTGAAGCCGCATTCTTCCATCACCGCCAATTTCGCATCTGCCGTATCCGCGCCGCCGGAGATCAGCGCGCCGGCATGCCCCATGCGCTTGCCGGGAGGGGCTGTGACACCTGCGATGAAGCCGACGATGGGCTTTTTCATGTTGGCTTTGCACCAGCGAGCCGCTTCAGCTTCATCTGGGCCACCAATTTCGCCAATCATGATCACAGCATCGGTATCAGGATCGTCGTTGAAAGCGCGCATCACATCGATGTGCTTCAAACCGTTGATCGGGTCTCCACCGATACCTACAGCGCTGGATTGGCCGAGGCCGATTTCGGTGAGCTGCGCGACAGCTTCATAGGTCAGCGTGCCGGAACGCGAGACCACGCCGATGCGACCTTTGCGGTGAATGTGGCCGGGCATGATGCCGATTTTGATTTCATCTGGCGTGATCAAACCTGGGCAGTTAGGGCCGAGCAGCAGGGTTTTTTTGCCGCCAGCAGCTTCTTTGGCCTTCATACGGTTGCGCACTTCGAGCATATCGCGCACAGGAATGCCTTCGGTGATACAAATCGCTAAATCGAGATCGGCTTCAACCGCCTCCCAAATCGCTGCGGCTGCGCCAGCGGGCGGCACGTAGATCACGGAAACGGTAGCGCCTGTTGCGCCAGCGGCTTCTTTGACGGAGGCGTAAATCGGGATGTTGAAAATGCTTTCACCGGCTTTTTTCGGGTTCACGCCAGCGACGAAGCAGTTCTTGCCGTTCGCGTATTCTTGACATTTTTCCGTGTGGAATTGGCCGGTCTTGCCGGTGATACCTTGGGTAATGACACGCGTGTTTTTGTTAATGTAGATCGACATGATATTTCCTTAGGCTTTCACAGCGTTCACGGCGGCCATAACTTTTTCAGCCGCTTCGGCCATCGAATCCGCGCTGATGATGGGTAGACCTGACTCAGAGAGCATTTGCTTGCCCAGCTGCTCATTCGTGCCCTTCATGCGCACGACGAGCGGCACAGAAAGATTGGTGGCTTTGCAAGCGGTGATCACGCCCGTGGCAATCGTGTCGCATTTCATGATGCCGCCGAAGATGTTGACGAGGATCGCCTTGACCTTCGGGTTTTTCAACATGATTTTGAAAGCTTCGGTGACTTTTTCTGGCGTTGCGCCGCCGCCCACATCGAGGAAGTTGGCTGGCTCTCCGCCGTAGAGTTTGATGGTGTCCATCGTGGCCATCGCAAGGCCTGCACCGTTAACCAAGCAGCCTATGTTGCCATCCAGCGAGATGTAGGCCAGATCGAATTTGCTGGCTTCGACTTCAGCCGCATCTTCTTCATCCAAATCGCGCAGGGCAACAATATCGGGGTGGCGGAAGAGGGCGTTGGAATCGAAATTGAATTTGGAATCGAGCGCGATGATCTCGCCTTTGCTGGTGCGGTTCAGTGGGTTGATTTCCACCAAGGCCGCATCGGTGTCCATGTAGCATTTGTAGAGCTTTTTGCAGACATCGGCGAACTGCGCTTGTGAGTCCGCTGGCATTTGGATGCCGCTGCCGATCTCTTGGCATTGCGCATCTGTCAAACCCGCGATGGGGTCAACAAACACGGTGATGATCTTCTCGGGGCGGTTATGTGCCACTTCCTCAATGTCCATACCGCCTTCACTGGATGCGATGAATGCGACTTTTTGTGTGGCGCGATCTGTGACGATGGACAGGTAATACTCTTGCTGAATATCTGCACCATCTTCAATATACAGGCGGCGCACTTTTTGGCCCACCGGGCCGGTTTGGTGCGTGACGAGCTGCATGCCAAGAATATCGGTAGCGCGAGCTTTGACGTCTTCAATTGTCTTGGCTACTTTCACGCCGCCGCCTTTGCCGCGGCCACCCGCATGAATTTGCGCCTTCACGACCCAGACCGGGCCACCGAGTTTTTGTGCGGCCTCAATGGCCTCTTGCACGGTGAACGCCGCAATGCCGCGTGGCACCGGGATGCCAAATTGACGCAAAATTTCTTTGCCTTGGTACTCGTGAATTTTCATGGAGAGGGATTCCGGCTGTTGTGTATGAATGTGATGACGTGCGCGACTGATTTCATGCAAAATCGACTGCGATAACTGATGGGAGTTACGAAGCTTTTTTCAAGCGCAACTGTATCATGTTGCATTGCACCAATTTTCTGCGGTTTTTACGCATACTGACAGGGCTCATCATGGCAAAAGTATTCATCGACGGCGAAGCTGGCACGACCGGCCTGCAAATCCGCGATCGGCTAGCGTTGCTGCCGCAAATCCAGGTGCTGTCTATTGCGCCTGAAAAGCGCAAAGATATCGAAGCGAAGAAGGCGCTGTTTAACGAAGCGGATTTGGTGGTGCTTTGCTTGCATGACCAATCTGCTATTGAATCCGTAGCGCTCTGCGCAGAATTAGCGCCGGGTAGAGCCCAAAAAGGCATGGGCCCTTTGAAAATCGTGGATGCCAGCAGCGCGCATCGGGTCGCGCCCGGCTGGGTCTATGGCTTTCCTGAATTGAATGCAGCGCAGATGGATGCGGTAAAAAATGCGCAATTTGTGGCCAATCCCGGCTGCTATCCCACAGGCGGCATTGCGCTGCTGCACCCCCTGATTGATGCGGGGCTGCTGCCAGTTGACTATCCTGTCGTGATGCAAGGCTTCTCAGGCTATTCGGGGGGCGGACGGCAAATGATTGAAGCGTATGAGCTGACGAAAACGGCCGCGCCACTGGAAATTTATGGCCTCAACCTCGCACATAAGCACGTGGCCGAGTTGCACAAATATTCTGGCCTCTCGCGCCGGCCGATCTTCATCCCCACGGTGGGCAATTTTCACAGCGGCATGATTGACCATATCGGCTTGCAGTTTGACCTGATGCGCGGCGTGAGCAAGGCTGCGCAGCTAGAAGATGCACTCAAAGCGCACTATGCGGGCTGTGAGTTTGTCAAAGTCGTGTCGCCCCATGAAAACAACAAGATCGAGCCGACCGCTTGGGTTGGCACAAACATGTTGGAGCTGTCGGTTTACGGTAACGATGCCATCGGCCAAGCTGTTTTGATCGCCCGTTATGACAACCTAGGCAAGGGCGCAAGTGGCGCTGCTGTGCAAAACATGCGGCTCATGCTGGGCGTGTGATTTTTAAGCGATATTGACGATTAGCCGGCATGGAATCTGCGCAAAGTGCTATTAAAAATATAGCAACTATGTCACCGCACCACGCCTAGGTTTGTTCGTCATGCGGCGAGTGACGATACTGCCCAAGCCCATCACGAAACTTAGCGCAATACTGGGGTGACGATGCGCCAACTCAGCGTAACGCATGGGCGATAGCCCCCAAAGGACGCAGCGACTCATGGCTTGCACGTTGGCATTGCGTGGTGTCCGTGCGAAAAACGCGCCTTCGCCCACAACCGATCCCGCGCCCACCGTGGCCAGTTGCACTTTTCCGCTGGCATCTTCGTGATGCACGCCAAGAGTGCCAGATTCCACGATGTAGACGGTGACTTCCGTGGCCCCTTGGCGAATCACTTCTTGGCCGGTCTCGACGGTGAACGCCTGCAAATGCTCGGCAAAGATCACCCAATCGGCTAACTTAAGTGTCAAACGCAGTGCATCAAACTGCTGCGATGATTGAATGCTGCTGGCCAAACGCACCACGCTGTCCGTGACTTTTTGCGGCTGCAAGCCGCCTACGCGCTCCGACGGCGCAAGTACGCCTGGTGTGCTCGGTCTGAAGTGACTGTTGGGGCTCTCGTTGTCTTCATCGCTGCTGCCATAGAAG
Source organism: Variovorax sp. (assembly GCA_031376455.1). Classification (GTDB taxonomy): domain Bacteria; phylum Pseudomonadota; class Gammaproteobacteria; order Burkholderiales; family Burkholderiaceae_C; genus JANMDU01. The sequence goes on from JANMDU010000001.1 coordinate 101,506, forward strand.
CCGCTACTAAAAAAGCTGCTGCGTAGCTTATCTTGCTCAGACGATCCAAAATCTTTTTTCTTCCACATGTCTTAAGTGTGCAAAATTGCACACGGATACGCAAGCAAAAACTAGGTAGATTTCACGAGATTTAAGAAAAATGAATGCTTTTTAGGTATGGCTATTTGTCAACTACGAAGCAAAACCTCATTGTAATTATTTATTACTCAATTAAAACATGTCAATGGGTTGAGCGAAAGGAAGCCCTTTTATGCCTGCAACTGCTTCATCGCCAGCCGCTGCATATGCTGACGCAGGCGCTGCAAACCGAGATCGTGTTCGTATTGCTTCTCGCGCAAATTGGCATCAGGCTCAAAAGCTTCGAGCATGATGCGATCTTGCTCCAGCACATTCCAATGGCGCATTTCCAGACGATTGCGATAGAGAAAGCGCCAAGCATCGCGCTGCCAGCCCGTCACGCGGCGGCAGCGCCAGAAAAACACCGCTGTGGCTGGTGCTTGGCCGGGCACGATGATGGGCGCAAAAGCGCCGATGATGCCGAAGCTGCCACCCGGCCCGCCAGTTTTTGGATACGGAATTTCCAGCCGCATCCAATGCACGCCGGTGTCCTGCCATTCCGTCCAATCAAAATTCACATCGCGCTGACCATCTTTCTCAAACACGAAGCCTTGCGGCGTGGTGCGCAGCTTGAATTTCGCTGAGATATCACCCTCGCTCATGCTGTGGCTCATCTTGTGCAGGAAACTGCCGTGCATCGGGTCCATCACGTTGTCGATGACGTAGCGATAGTCGCCTGCCCATTCAACGTAGCAGAGGAAGTTACTCCACACCGCATCATCCGTGATCTCAGGCGGGAGATTCAGCGGCGGCGCTTCATCGATGTTGCTCGCGCTGTTGTAGAGCCACACAGCGCCAGCTTCTTCTTTCACATGAAAGGCGAGTGTTGCCCGCGAATTCTCCAGCGGGCAACCCGGGCTGGCCGGCACTTTGGTGACCATGCCATCACAACGCACCTCAATGCCGTGATACGGGCAGGCCAACCGGTCGCCCAAATTCACGCCCATGGAGAGCGGCGCACCGCGATGCGGGCAATGATCTTCCAGTGCATGCACCGCGCCCTGACTGTCTCGCCACAATGCGAGTTTGTAGCCCAGCCGTCTGAGCGCACGCGGTTTATCCGTGATCCAGTCGCTTGGGCAAATCGGATACCAAAGATTTTTGAGGCCTTTTTCCAGGGCAGCGCTGATATCGGCTTTGGTGGGGGCGGGTTTGCCGGCGGCTTTAGGGAGTGCTTCAGCTTGACTCATACAAATTTTCCTCTTTCAGAAGAGATGAACACGGACGTCACAGAAGAAGCACGAAATACATAGAAAAACCACCTCTCTTTTTGGCTGTTTTTCGTGCCTTCCGTGTGTTTTTGTGACTTCCGTGTTCTCATGACTTTGATTCACTAAACCGCCAACAAACGCTTGAGCTCCGCGGAGAAGCTCTCTGCATTCCACAACAAACCGTTAGGCGCCAGCGGCCCGCTTTGATTCAAATAAGTCACCAACGACTCCAGCTCCCAATGGCCTTGGCCGAAGGCGCGTTCCATCGCGTCGCCGAGCAAGATTTCGTATTGGCTGGGCTCGCGTGTGCGGGCTTGGTGCGGGTTCACATACAAAGCATCGATTTTCATAAATACTCCTGAATTAATAGCACGTCGCGCAATACTTACGCCGGCAATCAGCGCTTTTCGCTTAAAAATTGACCGCTGGCTGCAACTTGAGGCTGCCGGCGCGTGTGACCATCAATACCGCCATCTATCGCCCATTCAGCAAAGACGGTCGGCCCGGGCGTGAACTCTCGCGGCTGCCAATCGGCCGTCAAATGGTCTTCATCAGCGTTGTATTCAATCAAGCCGCCGACGGGGCATTCAAAATACCAAAAATAAGCGCTTGATATTGGGTGGCGCCCGGGGCCGAGTTGCGTCTTCCAGCCTGCGCGGCTCATGGCCAAGCCACCGCCGAAGACTTCATGAATATCGCGCACGGTGAACGCTATGTGATTGAGGCCACGTTTACTTTTGCCATCTGCGCCGGGCGGCAATTGCAGCAGAAAAATATCATGATGCCCAGCGGTAGCACTGCAACGCAAAAACGCACCGCGCCCCGGATAGCTGTCGCTCATCACGAAGCCAAGCGCTTCGTAAAACGCGATGGCTTCGCTTAAGCAATCGGTGAACAGCACGACATGGCCAATCTCCACCGGCGTGGCGCGGTCATAAATCGGCGAGGGTACGTTGATCCGCTGCGCTGCACCATACGGGTTGCTGGCTGAGCCTTGCACCAATGCGCTGCGCTGCTGGCTAACGCGAAACGTGTGCCTCAAGCCATGAGGATCGAGAACGGAGAATTCTCTGAGCGCACTACTATTTTCATAGCTGCTTGCGCAATGAATATGCCGGCTACTGGCCGATTTGAACAATAAATCGAGCAATGACGCATCTTTCAAACCCCAGACCACTTCACGCAGCGTGGCGCCACTCTCCATCGGCGCGGCAAGCCTCGCATCAGTGGGTTGGCGCACGATCACTTGGGCGCCACTGAGCGTCTCGTACGTTTGCGCATCGCTGCTCGCAGCCAATTCTTTCAAGCCCCAATCGTTGAAAAACTTTTGTGCGGCTTGCCAATTCGCGGCTTCGCCGGTACTGCTGTAAACAATCGCGTCGATGCCCACAATGCCGGTCTCGGCGCTGTTTGTGGCTCTTATGCCGGTCTCGGCATGGTTTGTCGTGCTCTTGCCTGTTTCACTCATGCTTGACTCCAGGGCAGAGGCTGCGCATTCGTGCCCCAATAAAAACTTTTTTGCATCATGTATTCCATGATGGATGCTGCGCCTTTTTCTCGGCCTAAGCCGCTCATTTTGTAGCCGGTGAAGGGCGTGCTGATGGAGAACAGTTTGTAGGTGTTGACCCAAACAGTGCCGGCAGTGATGGCGCTGCCTAAGCGAAGGGCGGTTTTATAGTCTGCGCTCCAGATGCCGCAAGCAAGGCCATATTCGTTGTCATTGGCCTTTGCCATCAGATCCGCTTCATTGTCCCAAGGCAGCAAGCAAAGCACAGGACCGAAGATTTCTTCGCGGCAAGTGCGGCTGGTGTTGAGCAGGCCTTCAAAAATCGTGGGCTCGTAGTAGTAGCCTTTGTCGTGCGACGCGCTGCTTGGCCGTTTTCCGCCGCAAAGCAACTGACCGCCTTCTTCTAATGCGAGTGCAACATAGCGTTCCACACTCGCGCGATGCGATGCAGAAATCAACGGGCCCATGTGGGTCGATTCCAATTCAGGATCGGCCACGCGTAGCTTAGCAGTTTGCGCAATAAGGCGACGCTTGAATTCTTCATACACGCTCACATGCACAAACGCCCGCGAGCCAGCGATGCAGCTCTCGCCACTCGATGAAAACATGCCGTAAATCACACCAGCAACGGCATGATCCAAATCGGCGTCGGGGCAAACAATCGTAGGTGATTTACCGCCGAGCTCTAGCGACACCGGCATCAACTTTTTCGCCGCCAACTCCGCCAGCCCCAGCCCCACATTCGTGCCGCCCGTGAACGCAATGCGCTTGATCAGCGGATGACGCACCAACGCATCTCCAACGACTGAACCCTTGCCGGGCACGACGCTCAGAATGCCGGGCGGCAAACCGGCCTGCTCGCCAATACGCGCCAACTCAATGGCCATGCGCGGCGTGATCTCAGCGGGCTTGATGACGATGGCACAACCCGCAGCCAGAGCAGGTGCGATTTTCTGCGCTTCGCTGGCAATCGGCGAATTCCAAGGCGTGATCGCGCCGACCACGCCCAGCGGCTGATACAAGCTCATCGTGAGGAAATCCCCGCGCTGCGGCGTGACGGGGCTTTCAAAGGTTTCGCACACTGCGGCGAAGTATTGAAACGTGCCTGCAGCGCTTGCAACTAGGGCGCGACATTCTTTGACGGGCTTGCCATTGTCTAGGCGCTGGAGCTTGGCCAGTTCTTCGCTATGTTCACGAATCAGCGCGGCCATTTTGTGCAGGATGGCTGCACGCTGATGCGGCATGAGCGCTGCCCAATCGGGCTGGTGGCGTGCGGCTTCTGCGTAGCGCACGGCTTCGTCGACATCTTGCGCTGTGCCGGCATGAAGCTGCGCAACTGTTTCGCCCGTTGCAGGATATTCGGTGTCATAAACCAAGCCGCTGGCATCGCGCCACTGGCCTGCGAAATAGGTTTTGAGGTGGGTTGTCATAACCATATATAGAACACGGAAGGCACAGAGGCTGCACGGAAGACACAGAAAAACCCCGGTGAAGTTTTCCGTGACTTCCGTGTGTTTTCGTGACTTTCGTGATCTCTTCTCATCATTGCCAATCCATCTTTAAATGACCACATTCGAAGCGCGATTTTCTAAGAATCGCAACGCCGACAACACCGTAAGCATTGACGTTTTTGGATTGCTCGGCAAAGGCTGATTGCGCATTTCGATCTTCATGCTGCCGAAAGCGCCTTCGATCTCGAACTCGTGCATATTCTCAAGCTGCGTTCCATCAGCGATCAAACGCACTTGCGTGGCATCGAGGCCAAGACCCGCGAGAGAAACGGTTGCGGCGACATTGGCGTTCTTTGGATAAAAAGCTGCCGCCTCTCGCGCAGACGCTTCAAAAATAGTAGCGCTTTGCGCAGTATCAACAAGGGCTTGCAAGTCAAACTGCTTCTCGGCGGGCGTGTCAAGCCAAGCCAAGGGCGGCTTGCGCCCGGTGTAACGCACAGATGTCAAGCCAGCATGCTTGGCAGCCGCTATCGCATCAATGCCGCCTATCGCACCGGGCAGCAGATGCAATTGTGCGCCGCCTTTTTTTGCGGCATCTGAGAGCGCTTCGGGCAAACCCACTTCAGACAATGCACCGACCGAGAGCACCGCGCAATCAATGCCGCGCTTCAGGGCTGGCAACACGTGATCGTGCAAGGCGCTGTGGCCTGCACATTCGAGAATGAGCCGAGCATCTCGGGGCACGGCCGTCACGGCTTGAATGCCTTGGGGCAAAACAACAGCCATGTTGCGCACAACAACATGCGTGATTTTCACACGCTCGTGGCTGCCCAAGCGTTGCACAATGGCTTGGCCAATCGCGCCATAGCCGATCAAGCAGACATTGAGCACAGCTGTATCGCTCATAACTTCCTCTGTGGCCCCGCAAATTTTTCATTAAACGGCCCCCAAGCTTTCATATCCACTTCCAGCACGGTGGGGCTGCAGCCTTGCAATGCTTCACGCAACTGCGCTTCAATCTGTGCAGGCTCGGTGCTTTTGAGATGCTTGACACCCATGCTGGCGCAGAGCATGGCGAAATCTGGCGTGTGCAGATCGACATAGCAATGCCGGCTGCCGTAATCGGCATCTTGAATATTCTTGATCACGCCGTAACCGCCGTCGTTCATCAAGATGACCAGCATGCTGACTTTCTCTTGCGCGGCGCAGGCCAGCTCGCCCACATTGAGCATGAAACCGCCATCGCCTACTAAAACTATTGTTTTGATAGCGCTTTGCGCAGATTCTATGCCGGCTGTATGACTATTTTGTGGTCTATTTTGTGTATAAACCTCTGCCGCAACTGCTGCGCCGATGCCCATTTGCAGGCCTTGTCCAATCCCGCCGCCTAGCGCATGCACGCCTGCCCTCGGATGGCGCAGCACGGTGCTGCGGTTGCCCCACATGGTGTTGGAGAGCGTGATGTCGCGCACCCAAATGCATTGACCACCCAACGCCTGTGCCACAACTCGATTGACCGTATCTTTCAGCCCGACATACTTGCCCAACGACGCATCAACTTGGCTGCGTGCGGCTTCTTTGGCCGCTGCAATTTCGCTGTGCCATCCGCCGTCAGCGCGCCAGCCTTGCAATGCATCGGCCAATGCGTTGAGTGCCAAGCTGCTGTCTGCTTCGATGAATTGTTCGCACGCGTAGGCCTGCGTTTCAACGGCAGGATTCGCATCAATACGAAAGCGCCGCTTCGGCAAAGCAAGTTTGTATTTCATCGTCTCGTTGCTGCGCAAGCGAGAGCCGACGATGAGCATGGCATCACATTGCGCATACAGCATAGCGCTGGCGCGTTGTAAATTGAATGCGCCAAGACAAGCCATGTGATCCTCAGCAATCACGCCTCGGCCTTGCACGGAAGTGACCACGCCGAAGCCCAAATCGACCAAGCGCTGCACCGCCGCTGTTGCGCCCCGCGCACCACCGCCCAGCCACAGCAAAGGCTTTCTGGCGCTTTTCAGGCTAGCGGCTAGTTGCGCAATTTGTGCTGCGTCGGGAATCTTCGGTGCTATGAATACAGTAGCGCTTTGCGCAGACAGTACGCCGGCCAACTGCCCTTTATCTTCTAAAAAGGCCTGCTGCACATCAATGGCAATCTCCACACTCACGGGGCCACAAGGCGGCGTGAGCGCTAATGCAGCAGCGCGAGTGAGCACCTCCCAAGCCTCGCCCGGCGAAGAAATGCGAAACGCGCCTTTGCCTACTGCGCGCAGCATGCACTGTTGGTCCGGATGCTCATGAATGAAGCCCCAATTTTTATCGATCCACTGGGAATCAATTTGTCCGGTGAGATGGAGCAAAGGCGTGCCCGCTGTCATGGCTTCCACCAAAGCGCCTGCAGCATTGCCCGAGCCCGTACCCGTGCTGGTGACGACGACGCCCAAAGTGCCGCTGACGCGCGCTGCCGCATCGGCCATATTACAAGCGCCTGCTTCGCCGCGCGCAGGCACAAAGCGGATCGCGCCGAGCCGGTGGAAGGCGTCCAGCATAGGCATGTTGTGAATCGAGATCACGCCGAAGGCCAGGCGCACGCCTTGACTTGCAAGAAAGCGAGCGACAATTTCGCCTGTATTGATCGAAGGCTCGGTCATCGTTTGGCTCATGCGGTGTAGCCTGGCGTGTGTTGCATGCGCCAAGTCAATGTATGAGCGGACTCGCGCACTTGCGTGATCAGCAGGGGTAATTTTTCTTCTGGAATCCGTGCAGAAAGTACCGTCACGCTGACGGCTGCGCAGACTTGTTTGTTTTCGTTGAATACAGGGGCGGCCACCGTAGAAATGCCCGATTCAAAACCGCCTTGGCTGACGGCGTAACCTGTAGCTGCGGCCTCGTCAATCGCTGTTTTGAGCGCTTGCGGTGTGGTGGGCGTGTGCGGCGTAAATATCTTCATGCTTTGATTCGCATACATTTGCTGCAGATCCGCCAGAGATGATCCGCCCAACAGCACACGCCCGAGCACGGTGGCGTGCGCAGGCAAGCGCGCGCCGACGGCAATCGCATGGAATGTGGCCAAGCGCCCGAGCGCTTTAGCCACCACCACGACATCGCGCCCGTCACGCACGACAATGTGCGAAGAATGCCCGCAAGCATCCGATAGAGATTCGAGCACGGGCCGGCCCTGCTCGGTCAGCTCCATCGATGATAAAAACTCAAAGCCCAAGCGCAGCACGGCCACGCCGAGCCGATAGCTGGGGTGTGTGCCCGGCTCGCCGACGCGATCTAAATAACCGGTCTGCTGCAATGTTTGCAGCATGCGAAACACGCTGGCTCTGGGCAAGCCCGCCATTTTTGCCAGCTGCGCGCCCGACAAAACTCGCCTCTCGTTAGTGAAATAGCTCAATATTTCTAAGCCACGCGCCAGTGCAGGCACGGTGTAACGCGAACCGCTTTCGTTGTCTTCAAGCGGTTCGTCGGGTAAGTTGGCTGGAGTGCTACGCATGGGTGCGGCTTTCGTGTTGTCGCAACTGCAAGGCTTGCAGCAGGTTAAAAATCGCTTGCGGCGCTTGCAACGCACACAGATGGCCAGCATCAGGCAAATCGGTGTAAGGCGCAGAGATGCTTTGCGCCAGATCGTGGCAAGCTTCTGGCGGCGTGATCACGTCTTGATCACCACAAGCGATTTCAATGGATACCGCGCTTTCGCTTTTAAAGGCGTACAAATCTGCACGTATGTCGGCAATGCTCAGCATGCTCGTCGCCTGCGCATAGCCGCCTTGATTCAATTGGCTCATCATGTGCGTGGCTAGTAAGATCTGTTCGGGTGTGGCTTGCGCTGAGAGCAGACGAGGCGCGCGCTGCTCAGCCATTTTTTGCAAGCCCAGCACGTGCATGGCTTGCAGCCGGTCGTCACGCTTTTTGTGTTGCACAGAAACACTTGCTGCGCCGTAGCCTTGGGCGGGCGAGAGCAAGGTCAGCGACTTCACGCGCGAGCTTTGCAAACGCGCAGCACTCGCCGCCATGATGCAGCCCAGCGAATGACCGACTAAATGCACATCCCTAATTTGCAAAGCATCCAGCCAAGCCCACATCACTTGCGCATAATCTGCGGCCTGCGGCTCGGCCATTTCAAGGGGCGTACTGTCCGCATAGCCCGGCGCATCCCATGCCAACACGCGGCCTAGTCGCGTATCGGTGAGCTGCGCAAGCCAGCTGCCCGAGCCCGAGCCGATACCGTGCAGCAAAACGAAAGGTGTCAAATCCCCTTTCATTTGAATTTGCTCTGAAATTAAATGGGGTCTGACCCCATTTAATTCGCGGTAACGGATAAAGCCTTGGAACGGCAATGCCACGCCCTGCGTGGGCATGGCGTGAAGGTGCTCCAGCAAGCTCATTTTTCAACGCTTGAGTTGCGACAACGGCGAGCCGGGCGGATACACCGGGCGGATCGGCGTGGCGCTACCTAGCATCACGCACATCAGCGCATCTTCATCGCCGATATTGATCTCCTCGCGATACACGCCGGGCGGCACGCTGATCAAATCGCGCTCTGTCAAAACGGTTTCCCAGCGATCTGTCACCGCGCCACTTGCATCGCGCTTTTCGCAAATCACTTTGAGCGTGCCGCGCAGCATGAAGAAGACCTCTTCCACATCGTAATGAATGTGGCTTGGCCCTTCATGTTTGGCTGGGATCACCATGGTGGAGAAGGTGAAGTGGCCTGCTGGCACGGTGTTCACATCGCCAGCTACACCGGTGCCGCCCGTGCCGACATAGCGCATCTGTGCGCGGCGGTATTTTGCGTCGTAATCGGCTTGGAATTTGAGCGCATCCCAATCGTAGCGCCGAGTAGCAAAGCGCGCCGTTCGCGATTCGAGCCACGCATCGAAGCTTTGCCCGGCGGTAGGCAACATGCTTTGTTGGATCTGTGCCTCGGGTGCAATCGCTGCATCCAGCAGGCCGCGCGCGTTAAATATGGCGTCGTTCGCCGCAGTCGAATGTGCTTGGTTGATTGCTTGCATCACATATTTTTCCAAATCAATTCATCACATAACCGCCGTTAACCGGCAGGACTTGCCCCGTGATAAAGCCCGCGCCGCTGCTTAGCAAAAACAAAGCGGCATCGGTGCAATCATTGGGTTGTTGTTCTCGCTGGATCGCGCGGCCTTGTCTGTATTGATCGTGCCTAGCTTGCGGCACGTATTGTGTCGATTCACCCACGACCAAGCCCGGCGCAATCGCATTCACGCTGATGCCATCCGCCCCCATCTCCCGCGCCATGCTGCGCGTCATGCTGATGACCGCGCCTTTGCTCGCCACATAGGCGATCAAGCGCGGTGCGCCCCACAGCGCTGTGTCTGAGGCGATGTTGAGCACGCTGGCCGCACCGCCCTTTAAGGCCGCTTCTTTCAAATGCGGATGCGCGGCGGTCGTCACGAGCCACACGCCTTTGATGTTGACTTGCATCACGCGGTCAAACATTTCTTCCTCGATCTCATTCATCATCTTGCCGCCTGAATTCGTGATTGCGGCATTGTTGATCAGGCCGTCCAGGCCACCAAGCCACCGAGCAGCATCCGCTACGCCCGCGTTGACCGATGCTCGGTTCGCAACATCCATCGCGACAAAATGCGCCGCCCCTACAAATTCAGTGGCCAGCTCGTTGGCCAAGGCAGCGCCACGTTGCACCTCAACATCGGCAATCACCACCCTCGCACCAGAGCGCACGCAGGCTCTGGCAAAAGCCTCGCCCAAACCGCGCGCTGCGCCCGTGATGAGCAGGCGACGGTTTTGCAAGACAAGCACAGGAGTGGTCATAAATGTCTTATATAAGAAACAGTGATTCTCTGATGAACAATTATCGCCTGTTGGTGGCAAAATTGCAAGTCTCCTAAAAAGCTTCTATCGCGTGCGTATGATGAGCTTATCTACGCAGTTGCGCAACACGAGGATCAACATCATGGATATGGGCATAGCGGGCCGCTGGGCCTTGGTCGGCGGCGCGAGCAAAGGGCTCGGTTACGGCTGCGCTGCAGCACTCGCACTGGAAGGTGTCAATCTGGTGATGGTTTCTCGCGGCCGTGAAGCGCTCGAAGCATCTGCTATGAAATTAAGAGCGCTTTGCGCAGATGTTGCGCCGGCCAGCGGCATAAAAGGCTCTGAAATACACACCGTTGCAGCGGATATCACCACACCAGAAGGTCGCGCCGCGATCTTCGCTTTGCGCCGAGATTTCGACATCGTCGTCACCAACGCAGGCGGCCCGCCTACGGGAGACTTCCGCACGTGGGATCGCGATGCTTGGCTGGCCGCGCTCGATGCCAACATGCTCACGCCCATCGAGTTGATCAAAGCCACGGTAGACGGCATGGCCAGCCGAGGCTTTGGCCGCATCGTCAACATCACCAGCAGCGCGGTGAAGGCGCCCATCGACATTCTCGGCCTCTCCAATGGCGCAAGAAGCGGCCTCACGGGCTTTGTCGCCGGCATCGCGCGCTCAGGGCTCGCTGCCCAAGGCGTGACGATCAACAATTTGCTGCCTGGCATCTTTGACACGGATCGCTTGAAAGGCAATTTCGCTGCAGTGGCTGCCAAAAGCGGCAAGAGCGCAGACGAAGTGCGCGCGGCTCGCATCGCAGCGCTACCCGGCAAACGTCTGGGCGAAGCTGAAGAATTCGGCAAAACCTGCGCCTTCCTGTGCAGCGTGCATGCGGGCTACATCAACGGCCAAAATATTCTGATTGATGGCGGTAGTTTTCCGGGGACGTTTTAAGCAGCGCTTATTACAACTGCGCTTCTGCCTCTGGCCACAACGACGGGAAATAAAAACGCAGGGCGTGATGCGGCACACCAAAGATCAGTTTGCCTTTGGGTGTGTCTGAGCGCACGAGCCCACGCGTAAACAGCGCTACCAAAAGACGTTCTGCACTGCGTGACGCTAAACCTGTCGTTTGCTTAAATTCTCCGCGCTCCATAGCGCCTTGGATGAACAGCGTATGCAACGGCAATTCGGCATCCATGCGAACACCACTGCCTGGCGTCGCTGATTCAAACGCAAGACAAGCACGAATACGCTCACGCATGGTGTGCATGTTGAGCATCGTCGTCATGAAGCGGGCTTGATCGATACATACATCCAAAAAGTAATCAATGAAAGCAATCAGCTTCTTCTCGCTCAAATTGCCACGTCCATCCAAATCGCCGTGGCGTGGCATGTCGGCTTCTGCCAAGCGTTGGTAATATTGAGTTTGCGTTCTCGCTAAGCCCCTGAGTGGCGACCAAATGCCATTCGTGAGCCCCATTCGGCTGAGCAAAAGGTGCGAATGCAAACGAGCCACCCTGCCATTGCCGTCGGGAAATGGGTGAATCCATGCCAAGCGATGATGCGCAGCAGCCAACGCCACCACAGCCAGCTCACCAGAACGAACAGTTTTATAAAAATCCGCGAACCGCCTGAGGAATGCCCCCAAACTCACTGCATCCGGCGCTTCGTGCTGGCCGACCTTGACTTGCTGCACAGCTGTTCGCCATTGGCCGGGTTGCATGACTGTGTCGTCGAGTAGCAAACGGTCAGCCTCAACCAAGGGTGCAAAAAGTTGGTTGTGCAAACTTTTCAGCACCTCGGGCTCGAATAAATCCCGCCACGATGTTTTAAGCCAATGCTGCTCCGCCCAAAGCTCCGCGTCCATATGCGCCAAAGCGATGTACTGCTTGCGCCGAACTTGCTCATCATCAGAAAAATCTTTGCGCAGAGCATCATTGAGCTGGCTGGGTAGGGTGTGTTGGCCTTCAATTTTGTTGGTGTAGTATGAATTCATACTTCGCAAAAAAGGCGCGAGCGATTCCATCACCGAAGCATCCGCACGCCCCGTGCTCTGGTGCGCTAGTTGAATTAACGTATGTGCTTTTTCTAAGAGAGGCTCTAAACCCAACTCGCCAGGAAGCAAAGGTTCAAACTGATTCGGATCGGTGTAGAGGCGATTCATCTTCTTTATTTACGATACTTTGGCGAATCTTAAATATGATTTAATCTGTTAAAAATCAATAAGTTACAACATATTGGCGAGATTTTTGGCGAGATTTTTGTATGATTATAGCAAGCACCTTGATAATTGGGGATATTTATTGATTAACCTGTGGATAACTGTTTTGATGAGCCACACTTTCGCGTCCGCCTTGCCAGCCTATACTAATACGCATGCCCCACCTCCTGCTTGTTGAAGACGATGATTTACTGCGCGATGGCCTGTCTGCGCAGCTCGCGCAAATGGGGCACACGGTCACTGTGGCCTGCAATGGTGCTGTGGCAGTCCATGTAGTAGATACGGCGCGTTTTGATGGTGTGATTTTGGATTTGGGGCTGCCGCTGATTGATGGGATGGGCGTGCTGCGTCATATTCGCCAGCAACATGCTGCGCTACCTGTGCTCGTGCTCACGGCCAGAGATGGTGTGGAAGACCGCGTTGCGGGCTTGAATGCAGGTGCGGATGACTACCTCACCAAGCCTTTCAATTTTTCTGAGCTGACCGCTCGCCTTGCGGCGATGCTGCGCCGCTCTCAACTGCCGGCGTTTGATGGCTCGCGCGCGACTGAGGGGCTGCGCGTGCATGCGAGCGAGCCGCGTGCTTGGATCAGCTTGGCTGGCAGCGAAGGCAGGGGCGAGACCGAGCTAGAACTCACACAGCGCGAATGGTCGCTGCTGACGCTCTTGGTCACCTTGCGCGGCCGCGTCGTGGGACGCGAGGATGTACTCGCGCGTTGGGCACGAGATGATGGCGTTGATGCTTCTGGCGATGCAGACAACAATGCGCTAGAAGTCTATATCCACCGCCTGCGCAAAAAGCTCGAGGGCTCCAATCTCAGCATTCGAAATGTGCGCGGCTTGGGTTATCTGCTGGATGGTGCTTAAATCTTTTCGCTATATATTCAATAGCACTCCACGCACATTTTATGCCGGCTACACGCTGATTGAGCCTAAAAATGTCATCAACAGCCCCCCAGCTCTCGCTCAAGCGCCAGCTCCTGCTTTGGCTGCTGTTGCCGCAGTTGCTGCTCTGGCTGGTGGGCGGCACATTGGCTTATCGCATCGCGCTGTCGTATGCCGAGAAAGGCATCGATCAATCGCTCACACAATCGGTGCGCTCTCTGGCGCGGCAGGTCAAACCCGTGGGCTCGGGGCTGCTGATTGATTTCCCGAAAGCAGCGCAGGCCATCATTGAAGAAGACCCGCAAGATAAAGTCAGCTACATGGTCTCCAGCCCGCCGGGGCAGTTCGTTTTGGGCAATGCCAAGCTGCCCGAGCCGCCGCCTCCAGTCCTCACACGCCTGAAAGCCAGCGCCGATGCGCAGCTTTACCAAACCATGGTGAGCAATGACAGTAACAGCGACGGCAATGGCGTGGGCATTGAGGCCAGGCCGCTGCGCATTGCGACGATTGAATTGCAGTTTGGCGAGGCCAGCAGCCCCCAGCGCCTGCGGGTGCAAGTTGCAAAAAGCCTCACGGTGCGCGAGCGCGTCGCGCGCGAGCTGATCTTTGACATGATCGTGCCGCTTTTGCTACTCGGCCTTGTTGTTGGTGCGCTGGTCTACGCTGGCATCGTGCGCGGCTTGCAACCCTTGGCACGGCTACAAGCCAAGCTGCAAGCGCAGTCAAACAATGAGGCGCACTCCGCCGCGCCTTTCTCGCCGATTGCGTTGCAGCAAGCACCGCAAGAGGTGCATTCGCTGGCAGGTGCGGTGAACCAGCTCCTAGCTGCCGTACAGCGTAGCGTGAGCCAAGAAAAGCGTTTTGTAAATGACGCCGCGCATCAGCTGCGCACGCCTTTGGCTGGCCTGCAAACTCAGCTCGATCTCGCGCTGAGCGAACGTGATCCACTGGCCTTGCAAGAGCGCTTGCAAAAGGTCGGTGCGGGCGTGCAGCGTTCTGGGCATTTGGTTCATCAGCTTTTGCAACTTGCTCGCAGCGAAGCGGATGTCCCCATGCAAGCCTTGGATGCCTCGCAACTGGCGAGAAGTATGGCGCAAGATGCCGCGCCCGCCGCGATTGCAGCCGGTGTGGATTTCGGCTTTGAATGCGCCGAGACCGCACCGCTCATGATCCAAGGCAATGCCCTGCTGCTGCGCGAGGCGCTCAGCAATTTGATCGACAACGCGGTACGCTACGCAGGCCGAGGCGCAACAATTACTTTGCGAGCAAGAAGAGAAGGCTCACAAGTGTGCTTGGAAGTAGAAGACAACGGCCCGGGCTTACCTGCTGAAGAGCTAACCCGCGTCTTCGAGCGCTTTCACCGCGCCAGCGATGCCCCCGGCGGTGCAGGCTTAGGTCTCGCTATCGTTCAAGAAATAGCGCATCGGCATGGTGGTACTGCCCGTGCTTTCCCCGCTGAACCGCATGGGCTTCGGGTAGAGATTTTGCTATATTTTTCAAATGATTTGAGCATATAGCCGGCGTGTCTATTGCGCAGAGTGCTATTATTTTTGTAGTGATTTGCCTGTTTCTTATTGGATAGAGCAGCTGCGAGTTTGCAGCGCTGCGCTTCGCGCAAGCACCGTCGCTTTCCACAAAACTGTCTTTGCTGTTGGCCTGTGATTGGGTTGTACACCGCAGCAAAATAAAGGGGGAGCGCCAGCCGAAGGCCAGCGCGGAGGACATTTGCGGAGGGGAACAGCCCAAGCGCAGGCCAGCAGCAAAGACCTTAGAGAGCCAAGCGCGCACCGTGAGCATCAAACCAATGCAGCGCCTGCACATTCGCAGACAATCCAATCTGCTGCCCCGGCGCGATGCTGATCTCTGGAGAGACGCGCACAGTGAGATGCGTGCCTGCAGCATCTACATCAATAAACGTATCCGCGCCCGTAGGCTCGACCAAGCTGACTGTGCCTTGCCACTCTGAGTTGGGCGACAAGCTGATGTGCTCAGGGCGCAGGCCAAGTTGCGCTGCACCTAGAGGCACTTGAACCGGTGACTTGGCGGTGGCAATCATGTTCATCGTGGGTGAGCCGATGAAGCTGGCCACGAACGTATTCGCGGGGCGGCCATAGATCTCAGCCGGTGTACCCAGTTGCTGCACGATGCCGTCTTTCATCACAGCGATGCGGCTTCCCAGCGTCATCGCTTCAATTTGATCATGCGTCACATACACACTCGTGATCCCGCTGACTTGATGCAGGCGCTTGATTTCGGCGCGCATCTCGACTCGCAGTTTGGCATCCAAGTTGGACAGCGGCTCATCAAACAAAAATAACACAGGCTCGCGCGCCAGCGCTCGCCCCATCGCCACACGTTGGCGTTGGCCGCCGGAGAGCTGTGCAGGGCGGCGGTCTAGCAGATGCGTGATTTGCAGCATCTCAGCGACGCGGTTGATCGTCTTGATACGCTCGGCCTTGGGTACTTTGCGCATCTCTAGCGCAAAACCAATGTTGTCAGACACGCTCATCGTCGGATAGAGCGCATAACTTTGAAACACCATCGCAATATCGCGCTGCGCAGGCGGCACGCCAATGACAGAGCGCGCACCGATGCGCACATCGCCTTCGGTGGGCTCTTCCAAGCCAGCAATGATGTTGAGTAGCGTGGATTTGCCGCAGCCGGAAGGTCCTACCAAAATCAAAAACTCGCCGGGCGCGACGTCGATGTCAATCCGTTTCAACACTTGCGTTTGCTTGCCCGCCTTGCCAAAGCGCTTCACTATTCCCGCAATTTTCAATCCTGCTGCCATCTTTTGCCTCAACCCTTCACTGCACCGGCGGTTAGCCCGCGCACAAAATACTGCCCCGCCAGCATATAAATAATCATCGTGGGCAAGCCGGCAATCATCGCAGCGGCCATATCTACCTCATAGGCTTTCACGCTGCTCGATGTATTGGTCATGTTGTTGAGCCCCACGGTCACTGGCTTGCTGTCTGCGCCGCTGAAGGCCACACCAAAGAGAAAATCATTCCAAATATTGGTGAACTGCCAAATGAGTGTGACCATCAAAATCGGCGTGGAAAGCGGGCAAATCACGCGCCAGAAAATTTGCCAGAAGCCCGCGCCATCCATGCGCGCAGCGTTCACCAATTCTTTCGGAATGCTCACGTAATAATTGCGAAAAAATAGCGTCGTGCCCGCCATGCCTGCAAGCACATGCACGATCACCAAGCCCGTCACGCTAGATGACAAGCCCAGCATGCCCAGCACCTGACTCATCGGCAGCAACACCACTTGAAACGGCATGAACACACCAAACAGCATGAAGCCAAACATCAGCTCCGAGCCTTTGAATTTCCAGTGGCTCAGCACATAGCCGTTCACCGCGCCCCAAGCGGTGGAGATCAGCACGGCTGGCACAGTCATCGCCACTGAGTTCATGAAGAAGGGCTTGAGGCCATTGCAATCGACGCCCGTGCAGGCGCTGCTCCATGCTGTGGCCCAACTGCTCCAGTTCAAACTATTTGGCAAAGCCAATAAACTGCCCGCGCGAATCTGCTCAGCATCTTTGAAGCTCGTTGCGAGCATCACGTACAGCGGAGCAAGGAAAAACAAGGCAGCAAGCAAGAGCACAGCGTAAACAGCAACACGCGACAGTGATTTAGCGGTCATGTGGCTTGCTCCTGAGTTCGGAATACAAATATGGCACCACAATCGCGGCCACTGTCATCAGCATCACCGTGGCGCTCGCTGCGCCCAAACCCACCTGCCCGCGATTAAAACTCATCGCATACATAAAGGTCGCGGGCACGTCGGTCGAATACCCCGGCCCGCCGTTGGTGAGCGACATCACCAAATCAAAACTCTTGATCGCCAAATGGGAGAGCACGAGCACGGTAGAGAAAAACACCGGGCGCATCGCCGGCAAAATAATGCGCCAGTAAATGCGCGGCAGCGATGCACCATCGACTTGCGCGGCTTTAATAATGCTGTCATCGATGCCGCGTAGCCCAGCGAGAAACAAAGCCATGGCAAAGCCCGCGCTCTGCCATACACCAGCGAGCACAATGCAATAAATCGCGGTATCAGGATTAACCAGCCATTCAATGGGCTGCTCGGTAATGCCCCAATCTTGCAAGAGCTTTGGGATGCCCAGCGATGGATTGAGCATCCATTTCCAAGCTGTGCCCGTGACGATAAAGCTCAGAGCCATCGGGTACAAATAAATCGTCCTCAAAGCGCCTTCTGCGCGAATTTTTTGATCGAGAAAAATAGCCAGAACGATGCCGACGACGCACGCGCCGCCCACATACAAAAACCCAAACACAAACATATTCTTAAGCGCCACATGCCAGCGCTCCATTGCAAAGAGCTTCGTATATTGCTCCAACCCCACAAACTCATCGTAGCGCGGCAGCATTCTTGAACCCGTCACGCTCAAAATGCCATTCCAAATCATGAAGCCATAGATGAACGCGAGGCCAAAGATAAAGCCCGGCGCGATAATTAGCTTAGGCAGCCAGTTGTCTTGTGTGCTCTGCATAGAAAATGGCTGTCAAAAAATAGAAGGAACACGGAAGTCACAAAAATACACGGAAAACATAAAAAACTCATATGGCTTTTCCGTGACTTCCGTGAAGTTTCTGTGTCTTCCGTGTTCTTCTTGTTCGAACCGCAAAAAGTTACTTCGTCGCGGCAGCCGTAATGAGCTTCTTCTGCGCATCGGCCACACTCATCTTGTCGTCGTTCCAATAGGCACTCACCATATCTTTGATCGCGCCTTCCGCCGCTGGCTTAATCGCCATGCCGTGAGCCACCGATGGCACGAGGCCGCCGGTTTTGGATGTGGCGACGAAGTCTTTCGCAGACAACTTGGCGCAGTCATCAAATTTGCTCATGTCATGCCCCAAGCGAACAGGGATTGAGCCCTTGTTTTGGTTGAATACTTCTTGGAATTCTTTGGAGAGAATCGCTGAAGCCAAATCGGCCTGCGCTTTTTGTGCGCCCGCGTCTTTGAGCTTGAACATGATGAAACTGTCTACGTTAAAGGTGTAAGCATTCGCCGTGCCTGGCGCTGCGGCGCAGAGGAAGCCTTCGCCGGGCTTTTTGCCAGCGGCTGTGAACTCGCCCTTCGCCCAATCGCCCATGAATTGGAAGCCTGCTTTACCTTGGATGACCATGGCCGTGGTCAAGTTCCAATCGCGTCCATTAGAGCCGTTGTCGGTATAGCCTTTTAGCTTTTTGAAGGTCTCCAATACCTTGGTAGTCGTCGCACTGTTGAGCGCAGCCGGATCGAGCTTGATGAGCGCGTCGTTGTAATACTTCGCGCCGCCTACGCCGAGCGCCACAGACTCAAACACAGTGAAATCTTGCCAATTCTGGCCACCATGCGCGAGTGCCACAGCGCCGGATTTTTTGATCTTATCGGCGGCGACAAAAAACTCATCCCACGTCTTGGGCATACCGGCCACGCCCGCTTTTTTCATCACATCAGGGTTCGCCCACATCCAATTGACACGGTGAACGTTGACCGGAGCTGCCACATAACTGCCTTTGCTTTTCATCACATCTGCTACGACTTTAGGCAACATGTCGTCCCACTTCTCAGCCTTGGCGACCGCATCAATGCTAGCGAGCATGCCTTCGTTCGCCCACTCTTGAATTGCCGGACCTTTGACTTGCGCGGCGGCGGGTGCATTGCCGGCGACGGCACGGCTCTTCAGCGCAGTCGCAGCGTTATCGCCACCTCCCCCAGCCACTGCAAAATCTTTCCACTTGTGGCCTTTGGCTTCCACCATTTTCTTCAGTTCAGCCGCTGATTTGGCCTCGCCGCCGGATGTCCAGTAGTGCAGCACTTCGACATCGGCCGCCTGCGCCGCGAAGCTGCTCGCCACGAGCATGGTTGCAACGGTGATTTTTGTGAGTTTTAACATCTTTATCTCCTCGGAATCGGCTTTTGAGAGCAGCCAATGGGTTAGCCTGCCCGCCCCTTGCGGTCAGTTGTTTTAATTATTCTTTAATTATTATTAACGCATCCTCAGGGTTTTCCCGTTTTTCGGCAACGATTTGTAGAACTTTCGATGGTTTGGTTTGCCGCAGAAGTAACTATTAAAACAATAGCGCTCTGCGCAGTAAACACGCCGGCAAACACTCGAAATATGGCACTAAATGCCCCTTAGAATCATAAGATGAGTTTCAAAAGTATTGTTTTGTGGGTGGTGGGCGCAGCGCTGATTGCCCTAGGTTTCCAAAAATATGGCTGGCCAGGCGTGGCCGTGGTGGTGGGCGGCATCGTGTTTTGGATGCTCCTGCATTTCACACGCATGATGACCGTGATGAAGCGCGCCGCCGGCACGCCAATGGGCTATGTGGCCAGCGCTGTGATGCTGAATGCGAAACTTAAAAAGGGTGTGAACTTGCTGCATGTGATGGCGCTCACGCGCAGCATTGGTTTGTTGCAAACGGATAAAGATGCACAGCCTGAAATCTACCGCTGGCAGGACGCAGGCCTATCGCACGTGACCTGCATATTCATGCAAGGCAAGTTACAAAGCTGGGAGTTGTATCGCCCACCTGTAGAAAATGTCATGTCGAACGAAGCCGCATCAGTAGCCCAGTAAAATCTATTGATTAAATATTTGCGCAGGAATAACTTATGACCACAACGCCCACCAGCATGCACGACCGCGACGGCAAGATTTGGATGGACGGCAAGCTTGTCGAATGGCGTGATGCCAAAATTCATGTGCTTTCCCACACTTTGCACTATGGCTGCGGCGCGTTTGAAGGCGTGCGCGCCTACCATTTGGCAGACGGTAGCACCGGTATTTTCAGGTTGGAAGAGCATACGGAGCGTTTGTTTAACAGCGCCAAAATCTTGCGCATGAAGATTCCCTTTAGCCAAGAAGAAGTCATGCAAGCCACATTGGCCGTCGTACGCGCGAACAAGCTGCCCAGCTGCTACATCCGCCCGCTGACTTGGATTGGCTCGGAGAAGCTCGGCGTGTCCCCCAAAGGGAATACGATTCATTTGATGGTGGCTGCTTGGCCTTGGGGCGCATATCTCGGCGAAGACGGCCTCAAGCGCGGCATCCGTGTCAAGACATCTAGCTTCACGCGGCACCATGTCAACATCACCATGATTCATGCCAAAGCGGTGAGCAATTACACCAACTCCATTCTCGCCAATATGGAAGCCACTGATGAAGGCTACGACGAAGCGTTGTTGTTGGATCCCCAAGGCTTCGTGTCTGAGGGCGCTGGCGAGAATGTCTTCGTGGTACGCAAGGGCGTGGTTTATACGCCCGACTCAAGCGCAGGCGCTTTGAACGGCATCACGCGAAATACCATTTTCTCGATCTGCCAAGATCTCGGCATTGAGCTGAAAGAAAAGCCCATCACACGCGACGAGATTTACATCGCTGATGAAGCGTTTTTCAGCGGCACTGCTGCTGAGGTCACCCCAATACGCGAGCTTGATCGCATCGAGATTGGAAATCGCGGAGATGGCGGTGCGCGTGGCCCGATCACCGAAAAGATCCAAAGCGCCTTTTTTGACATCGTCAACGGCCGCAATCCGAAATACCACTCTTGGCTCGCCAAGATTTAGGGTAATTTCAAGTCATGAAAAGCATTATTCAGCTCGCCGCTGCCGATCTCAATCCCCAAGGCGGCATTTTTTGCCCAAGCAAACAAGCTGGAATGCAACTGTGGAACGGCCACCCAAGAGTCTTTCTCGATGTTGCCAAAACCGGCCATGCCAAATGTCCCTACTGCGGCACACAATATGAGCTCAAGGCGGGCGAGCAAGTTCATCTGCATTGAGCCCAAGCAATGGTAGCCTCGCATTTAGATTTGGGTTGTGGTCAGCGCCCCAAAAATCCGTACGGTCATCCACAGCTTTTTGGCGTGGATATTCGCTCTGGTTTGCAAATCGAAGGCGTTGAGCGGATCGAAGCGGCCAATCTGAGCAGTCAGCCTATTCCTTTTGGTGATCATCAGTTCGACTCGGTATCGGCTTATGATTTTTTAGAGCATGTCCCGCGCGTGAGTTTGGATGCTCACGGCAATACGCAATTTCCGTTCATCAAACTCATGGATGAGATTTGGCGAGTCCTGAGGCCAGGCGGTGTGTTCTACGCGATTACGCCCGCGTTTCCACATGAAAAGGCCTTTCGTGATCCCACCCACGTCAACATCATCACGCACAAGACCTATCGCTATTTCGTACAGCCTCACCTGCAAGCACGCATGTATGGTTTTACCGGCACATTTGATCTAAAACGTCAAATTCGATTGCATCCGCGCGGCGCCTATGAGCCCTCCACGCTGCCTCGCGCCCTGTTGCGGCAATTCGATGGCTTGCTGGGCAAGCGCTCCCATTTGCTGTGGGAAATGCAAGCTGTCAAAAGTCAAGCGCATGCTTGAGGCTGCCTACACGCTTGATGACATCACGGTCATCATCGTGACCTACAACAGCGCCCATTGCATTGAACTTCTCGCCACCGACTTGGCAGGATTTGCGCATGTGATTGTGTCGGACAACGCCAGCGAAGACGAAACGCAAGATGCGGTACAGCGCAAAATCCCGCAAGCTAGGCTCTTGCAACATGCTCGCAATCTTGGCTACGGTGCAGCGAACAATCGTGCGCTTGAACAAGTCACGACACGCTTCGCTTTCCTACTCAATCCCGATTGCCAAATCAGCACAGCCGCAGCACTTGGCATGTTGGCCATATTCTCTAGCTACCCACAAGCCGCAGCTGTCGCGCCGCAACTGCTGCGATCCAACGGCGCTGCCGAGATCAGCTACCGCTGGCCGGGCACGTTGTGGGCATCCCGGGGAGGTGGCGCAGACGCAACCTGCAGCGTCGGCTTTGTGTGTGCCGCCGCCGTGATGCTGAAGATGCCGCTTGCGCAGAACGTGGGTGGCTTTGATGAAGACTTTTTCCTCTACTACGAAGACGAAGATTTATGCCTGCGGCTGTTTCAAGCCCAGCAAAACATTCTCGTTGCGCCGCAGATTCAGCTCACGCACGCCTCTCGCGGCTCCGTGCGCGGGAATCATCCGTTAAAAGCTGAGTTTGGCCGAGGCTATCATCATGCGCAGTCAAAAATCCTGTTTGCTAAAAAGCATGTTGGGCAAACGCACGCATCGAAACTAAGAAACAAAACGCTTGCGTTAGCCCTGTTGAGTTTTCCACTGCGTTTACTTGTCCCACTACCGAAATACGTCGCGCGCCATGCAGGACGCATTGCTGGGTTACTCAGCTTACGCTAGCTAGCTCGTTGTTGTTGTTGTTGTTGTTGTTGGCCAACGCCCAAGCGTTTAGCGCAACAACCAGAAACAGCACGGACATGCCGATTTGTGCATCTCGCAGCGCAGAGTTGAACGACATGGCTATCAGGAGACCAGAAGTCGCCATGATGCTGCACGAAGCCGCAAAACTACGCAAGCGTAGGACGTTAAGCAATAAGGACAGCATGATGGCTAACAATGCCAAGGCACCAAAAACACCTGTTTGCGCGCCCATCCATAGAAAATCGTTATGCGGCATGTTGAAGCCGTGAATTTTTGCGGGTGTCCGCGCACGCCATTGCTCATTCCAAGCACCAATGCCCCAACCGAGCATTGGTTTCTCAAGCACCATCTTTGCGGTCTGGGTATACATCGTATGGCGAATGGCCCAACTGGCCTCGCTCGGATTGGCATGCAAATCATGCGCGGTGCTCGCGCTGTTGCGCAGCTGAGTTGCCCCTATCGCAAACCTATTGTTGAGCTCAGAGATTTGCGTAATGGCCAAACCAGAAAGAACCAATCCAACGATGGCCAAGCTCAACAAAAGCGGCCTCTTCCAAAAGTGATGGATTAAACCCATTCCTAGACAAATTGCAACCAGCAACAAGGAGGTTCGCGAAGGCAAAAACCAAATCAGTACAGGTATCACCAACAAAAGAGGAACAAAAGCAAACGCTGCTTTCGCATCTTTCCAATGTTGTAATGCATATAAAAAACTGCACACCGCAAAGATAGCGAGCGTCACAGCTATCCCAATAGATTTATTACCTTGGCTCATGTCAAGAAGATTGCGCAAACCAGGCAGCATGGGCAACGGTATCCAAAGATTGACATAAATAATCACCAGCGCGAGCGTCGCGCCCAGAGCGGCACCTGACAATGCAGCGAGCAACTCAGATTTTCGTAACAACAGCACAAGAAGGATTGTTAACACGATCCTAAAACCGTGAAACAAATTGCTAGATGTTTCTTTGTAGTGCGGTAGCACGCACCAAATAAAAACCATCCAAACCGATAAAAAGCACAAAGGCCAAAACACGGCATGATGCCTGATCTGCTGCCAGCGCAGAGTAGCTTCAGCCCTGACACACACAAGCTTCCATAGCAGGAAAGCAAAGAGCAAAACTGCCGCCAAGTAAGACATGCCTACCGGCAGAAAGCAGGCAATGCCCCAAAAGAACGCTGCCGCCTGAATCAGCGATTTAGGAACGAAATCTCGATGCATTAATGTTCGAGCGCCTGCTAGAGCTCGGATTTTTGGGCAATGCCCGATGAACGTATTATGTCGTGTATGAATGCCACAGAATCCACATCATCCCAACCCACATCGCTAAGCTGGCTGCAATCCGTCAAAGTTTATTTAGAAGCGCCCGTGCTTCGCATGCTTTTTTTAGGCTTCTCAGCAGGTCTACCTTTACTACTCGTGCTCGGCACGTTGAGTTTTCGCTTACGCGAGGCAGGCATTGATCGAGCCACGATTGGGTTCTTGACTTGGGTGGGGCTGGCTTATGGCTTCAAGTGGTGTTGGGCACCGCTGGTGGATCGGCTGCCCATTCCATGCCTCACAAAATGGCTAGGCCGCAGACGCTCTTGGTTGCTGCTCTCGCAGCTCGTGATCATCGGTGGGCTGGTGGGCATGGCGCTGGCTGATCCGAAACTCGCATTGATGCCCGTGGTCTGGTGCGCGCTCGTTGTGGCTTTTGGCTCCGCGACGCAAGATATTGCGCTGGATGCATATCGCATTGAATCCGCCGATTCGGATCGGCAAGCCGCTCTGGCTGCAGCTTATCAAACGGGTTATCGCATGGCGATGATTTGGGCGGGCGCGGGCGTGCTCTGGATCGCAGCGCGGGCAGAAGTGGCTACGGTGGGCAACTATGACCCCAGCGCGTGGCGCACAGCCTACCTGTGGATGGCTGCATCTATGAGTATCGGTGTGCTCACGGTATTGCTCTCGCCGGAACCTATTGCGCAAGCCTTACAAAAGGCGAAGAATATGCAAGATTGGCTGCGCATCACACTGATCGAGCCGTTTGCAGATTTCTTCAAACGCTACGGCTGGCAAGCGGCGCTGATCCTCGCGCTGATTGCGGTTTATCGCATCAGCGATATCGTGATGGGCGTGATGGCCAATCCGTTTTATGTGGACATGGGTTTCACCAAAGATCAGGTCGCGGGCGTGACAAAAGTCTATGGCGTGATCATGACTTTGTTGGGTGCTTTTATCGGCGGCATTTTGTCAATGCGTTTGGGTGTCATGCGCGTTTTGATGTTGGGGGCAGTTCTGAGTGCGGTGAGCAATTTGCTCTTTGCTTGGCTGGGAAACCAAGGCCCGAATGTGAACGCTCTGATCTGGGTGATCTCAGCAGACAATCTTTCTAGCGGCATCGCCTCGGCCGCCTTCATTGCCTATTTATCAAGCTTAACGAATATTCAGTATTCAGCAACGCAATACGCTTTGTTTAGCTCGTTGATGCTTTTACTGCCCAAATTTTTAGCGGGGTTTTCTGGGCAATGGGTCAACAGCATCGGCTATGCGCAGTTTTTCACGAGCACTGCCTTGCTAGGTCTGCCGGTCGTCTTGCTGGTCGCGCTAGCCAGCCGCTACACCTCCATTAAAGCTGCTTCAAAGTAGCTTATGAAGCTGACACCGCAAGTGCAAAATCAGACGCTTGCGCACGTGGCCAGTACAAACGAAAGACATTGTGTGTGTCACTTAGGTCGACTTGCAGCAAGCTGCCTGCCTTAATGTGTGGCACCAAATTCGCGAGTAAGCGCACCTCGTTGTCATTCACACGCCGCACAATGTGATGCGCTGTGATGTCTCCCGGATGCTTGAGACCAGCAGCTTGCACGATTTCCTTGAGTGCATGCAAGGTTTGCTCATGGAATTGATGCACGCGCTCAGCTTTGCTGGGCACATGCAAGGCCTTTTGGCGGTGAGCATCTTGCGTTGTCACGCCCGTGGGGCATTGACCGGTATGGCAGCTCTGCGCTTGGATACACCCTAAAGCAAACATGAAACCGCGTGCGCTGTTGCACCAATCCGCGCCGAGCGCCATCATATGCGCCATATCGAAAGCGCTCACCACTTTACCGGCACAACCAATGCGGATACGCTCGCGCAAGCCTGCACCTTTGAGCGTGTTGTGAACCAGCAGCAAGCCTTCTTGCAAAGGCGTACCAACATGATCTGTGAATTCAACAGGCGCTGCGCCCGTGCCGCCTTCTGCACCATCGACCACGATGAAATCAGGCGCAATTCCAGTCGCCAGCATGGCTTTCACCATCGCAAACCATTCCCAAGGATGCCCAATGCACAACTTAAAACCCACGGGCTTGCCGCCTGAGAGCAGGCGCAGCTGTGCGATGAAGGCCATCATCTCTAGCGGTGTTGTGAAAGCGCTATGAGAGGCAGGCGAGACACAATCCACGCCTTGCGACACACCCCGCGCCGCAGCAATTTCCGCAGTGACTTTTGAGCCCGGCAGCAAACCTCCATGACCCGGCTTGGCGCCTTGACTGAGCTTGAGCTCAATCATTTTGACTTGGACGTCAACCGCATTGGCTTGAAACTTCTCAGCATTAAAACTACCGTCATCATTGCGACAACCAAAGTAGCCCGAGCCAATCTCCCAAATCAAATCGCCGCCGTGCTGGCGGTGATACACGCTAATCGAGCCCTCACCGGTGTCATGCGCAAAGCCACCCGCTTTCGCGCCTTGATTCAGCGCAAGAATCGCATTCGCACTCAGCGCCCCAAAGCTCATCGCTGAGATATTGAATACGCTGGCTGAATAAGGCTGCGTGCAGCCATTGCTTGGCGTGCCAATCGTGATGCGAAAGTCATGGCTGGCTACGCGTGTGGGAGCTACAGAATGATTGATCCATTCATAGCCATCGGCGCTCACATCCAGTTGAGTACCAAACGGCCGTTTATCGCTCTCGCCCTTGGCGCGGGCATAAACCAGCGAGCGCTGGGCGCGCGAGAAGGGCGCGGCTTCGTTATCGCCTTCCAAGAAATACTGGCGGATTTCTGGGCGAATCATCTCTAACAAGTAGCGCACGTGCCCAATCACCGGATAGTTGCGCAACACGGCTTTTTTGTCTTGCCGCAAATCATGAATACCCACACCCACAAGCGCCATAAAAAGCAATGTCCAAAGCCAACCCACACCAAAAACAAGAATGCAAAAAAGCCCGAGCAAGCTTAAAAAGATACACGCAATGAAAGCGCTGTAGCGAATCGGCACGTAGTCGTTCGCGCGCGAGATGTAATGTTCAATCATGTTTTCAAAACCTTGGGCAAATGAGAGCCTAAGAAATCGTACACCGCTTTGATGCGTTGGTTATTACGAATTTCGCGATGGACGACCAACCAAAGAGGTAGTGGTGGAATTTTCAGCATCGGCAGCAATGGCAAAAGCGCCGGGTCAGCGCGGCCCATGTAGTCAGAAATGAAGCCGATGCCTAGGCCAGCGCGCACGGCAGCACTATAAGCAATCAAATCATCGGTGCGCAACACCATGCGTTCTTTGGGCAGCAATAAACCCATCGAGGCCGCGCCACGCTCCAGCGTATCGTCTTTGTCGCCGCTGATCAGATCATGCGTCAGCAAATCGGCCGGCTGCTTTGGCGTGCCTCGTCGGCGCAAATAGTCTCGATGGGCATAGGTGCTAATAGTGACTTGCCCCACGCGCTTGGCAATCAAGCTGCCTTGATCAGGCTGCACCATACGTAGGGCAATATCGGCTTCACGCTTGAGCAAATTGCTCACTTCGTTGCTGACCACCAGTTCTATCGTGATCTCCGGCAGCGCCAGCCGCATTTGTAAGAGCAGCGCTGGCAAAAGCACGCAGGCCACAGGCTGACTCGCACTGATGCGCACCGAACCGGCTTGCTTTGATTGTGCGCCCGCTGCTTGGCGAGCGAGCTGCATCGCACTCGCCTCCATCGCACGCGCGCTGTCTGCCAAGCGCAGCGCCATCTCGGTGGGCAGCAGGCCGCGCCCCGTGCGCTCAAAAAGTAGGGTGCCAAGCTGGGATTCCAGCTCGGCAATATGCCGCCCGAGCGTGGGCTGAGTTGATCGGAGCGCCTTAGCAGCGCCGAGCAAGCTGCCATGCTCCAGCGCTGCTAGAAAGGAGCGGATCAGCGTCCAATCAAAATTGTTATTCATTTATGCATAGCTGGTGTGAAGAGATCGTCAATTGTGTAGCAAGGCAAATGTTTCCACAATCGACTTCATCATTTAGATAAGGAAGCATCATGAAACGTAGAAACTTTATTCGATTGGCGGGCGGGGGCACGGTGGCAGCAGCCACCTTCAGCTTGGGTGGCTGCATTAGCAGCGATATGCCACCACAGGCTGTTGAAGCCTGGAAAGGCCCTGCGAATAGTGAAACCGAGCCACGTCGTCGCGCGCTGGCCTATGCCATCACAGCGCCTAATCCGCATAATTTGCAACCTTGGCTAGTTGATCTGCGCGAACCCAATGTGATCACCTTGCGCACCGATCCTCAGCGCGTGCTGCCAGAAACCGATCCTTATGGCAGGCAAATCATGGTCGGCCATGGCACATTCCTTGAGCTGCTGGTGATGGCTCTCGCTGAGCAAGGTTTGAAAGCAGACGTGCTACTTTGGCCGCAAGGCGAGATGCCTGCTGAGCTGAAAGACTGGCGCGCCGCCATGAAGCTGCCTGTGGCGAGAATCACGATTTCGCCCGGTGCGGCTAAAGACGTGCTGTTTGCGCAGATCTTGAATCGCCATACCGTCAAGGTCAATTTCGACACGACGAAAACGGTGTCTGAGGCGAATCTGCAAAGCATCTTAAAAGCCAATATCGCCTCGCGCATGCAAAGCGGCGGCACGGTGCAAGAGCAGCGCATGGTGCTTCTGCGTAAGCTGACCTTGGATTCAGCATTCGTCGAGCTGGGTACGCCGCGCACCAATCTGGAGAGCATCAAGCTCGCACGCGTGGGGCCAGATGAGATCTTGCAAAACCGCGACGGCATCTCGATCAATTCGCCCATGGTGCGCGCACTCACAGCCTTCGGCCAGTTTGACCGCAGCATTCCCACGCCGCCCGGCAGCACAGCGGAGAAGAAATTCATTGAGCGCTTCGATGGTACGAGTAAAACTGCGATGGGCTTTGTGTGGATCACAGGCGGCAACACACGGGCCAATCAAGTCGAAGCGGGGCGCACTTATGTACGCCTGCAATTACAAGCCACAGCGCTTGGCATCGGCATGCATCCTCTGAGCCAAGCTTTGCAAGAATTTCCAGAGATGAAGACAAATTATGAGCAGGCGCATCAACTCATCGTGGGCAAAGCTGCACCGCGCAGCCCGACGGACGACACCGTGCAAATGCTTTGCCGCATTGGCTATGCGCCAGAGCCTGCTCCAGCCACACCACGGCGCGCGCTGGAAAAATTTATCGTAGCCACTTGAAATACATCGAATCGCTTCGGTAAGCACGCTGATGCGTTTGCGGCAATTTCAAGCTATTTAGGTGGTTGGCCGGCGTATTATCTGCGCAGAATGCTATTCATTAAATAGTGAATCGAGCAGCGTTTAATCCGGCAAAAGCGTTATCACACGGCCCAGCGCATGCATCACCGTTTGCTCTCGTACCGCAGCGCGATCTCCATCAAAACGCATTGTCTCGCTGTGCAAGCTGCCTTGTACGGAAAAGCCAAACCATACCGTGCCCACGGGCTTGGCTGCGCTACCGCCGCTTGGGCCGGCAACGCCAGTAACGGCTATGCTAACTTGAGCAGCGCTGCTGCGAACAGCACCGAAAGCCATGGCGCGAGCGACGGCTTCAGAGACTGCGCCATGCGCTTCGATGAGCGCGGCATCAACGCCGAGCATCTCAGTTTTTGCTTCGTTGGAATACGTCACGAAGCCACGTTCAAACCAATTCGATGATCCCGCCAGATCGGTGCAAGCGGCTGAAATCAAGCCACCTGTGCAGCTTTCTGCTGTAGCGAGTTTTAAGGCATTTTTTATAAGCAAATCGGCCAATCGCCGGCACAGAATATGCGTAGAGTGCTCATTATTTTGTAGCATTAAAACCTCCACAAAGCGATCACCAGGAGGGTGCAAGCGGCGGCCACCAAGTCATCGAACATGATCCCAAAGCCACCCTTCCAGCCAAAACCGTGGAACAACTCATCGGCCCAGGCCACTGGGCCGGGCTTGACGGCATCGAAAAAGCGAAACAAAGCAAAGGCGACGAGTTGCGCCATGAATCCAGCAGGCGCGATAAAAAAGAGAATGATCCAAAACGCCACCACCTCGTCCCACACGATCGCGCCCGGGTCGAGCACGCGTAGATTTGCCGCAGCAACGGTGCAAGCCCACCAGCCGACGAAGAGCGAGAGCAAAATCAAACCGCCGATTTGCGCTTGCGACAAATACATTTGCATCACGGCAAAGGCGCCCCAAGCCCAGAGCGTTCCAAACGTACCGGGCGCGATTCGGGACAGGCCAGAGCCGGCGCCTAAAGCGATAAAGTGCGCAGCGTGAGAGAGCAAAAATCTCACGCTTGGTCGCAACACGCTGAGCTGCAATGGTGGCGAGAGTGGCAATAAAAGGGGCGCAGAAGAATCAGTATTCAAGAGATGTCTACTATTAAATAATGAGCACTTGGCGCAACAAATATGCCGGCTACTGGCCTAAAACGCTTAAAAATCAAGCCGTTTTGCCCACGACGGGCCGATTTGGACAAGCCGTCTTCGTGCAGCGCGCATACAGCGAAAGTGCATGCTCTTCCAATGTGAAGCCTTTGGCTTTCGCTACAGCGTTTTGGCGCTTTTCAATCTCAAGATCGTGAAACTCTTCGACACGCCCGCAATCAAGGCACACCAGATGATCATGATGCGTGCCCTCGTTGAGTTCGTAAACGGCCTTGCCGCTCTCGAAATTGCTACGTGTCAGCAAACCGGCCTGCTCAAACTGCGTCAGCACGCGATACACCGTGGCCAACCCAATGTCGGTGCGCTCGTTGAGCAACACGCGGTAAACATCTTCAGCCGTCATGTGCCGTTGCTCACCGGCTTGGAAAATCTGCATGATTTTCAGGCGTGGCAATGTGGCTTTTAGGCCGGTGTTTTTGAGTTCGTCAAGCGTGGTCATGGTGTGGGCATCGCGTGGGCGGCGTCGTGAGCGTCATGTTGAGTAGCGCACAGGTGAGCCGCTACAATGGAATGATCATAACCTTCACCAGCCGCAAACGTGCACACTGATTGCGCACGTGGCCTGCTAGCCATGCCAATTTCGTTCATATCAGTTTCGTTCATACCTCGCTTCGTCCTGATCACCGCCGCTGGCTTTGCTGTGTCTGCCTGCTCCATCTTTGACAAAGCCTCCGGCGGCATCGCAGGTATTGTTTCGCCCTACAAAGTAGAAGTGGTGCAGGGCAATTTTGTCTCCAAAGAGCAAAGAGAGGCTCTACAGCTGGGTATGCCGCGCAATCAGGTGCGCGACGTCTTGGGCTCGCCGCTTGTAACGAGTGCCTTCCATGCAGAGCGCTGGGAGTATGTATTCACAATTCGTCGCCAAGGCCAAGAGCCTCAGCAGCGCAAGCTCACAGTGTTTTTCAAAGGCGATGAGCTGGCTAAAGTGGAGAGCGACACGCTGATTTCTGAGGAAGAATTCATCGGCTCGCTGTCGGGCAATCGCAAATTGGGCAAAGTGCCGTTGCTAGAAGCATCCGCAGACAAGTTGCCTGCCCCGAGCGCTCCTAAAGCACCAAGCACTTCGCCAAGTGCCGCTACTCCAAGCACCAGCGGCGCAGTTGACGCTGCGCGCTTTTATCCTCCACTCGAACCTGCAACGCGCCCATGACTGCGGCTCATAACATTTGCATTGCGGGCGCGGGCGGGCGCATGGGGCGCATGCTGATTGAAGCCGTTGCCAACGCCGATGATTGCGTGCTGGGTGGTGCGCTGGATGTGCCGGGCAGCCCCGGCATCGGCTTAGATGCGAGTGGATTCCTCGGCACAGCAAGCGGCGTGGTCATCACGTCTGATGTCGCGCATGCATTGAAGGGATGTCATGCGTTGATCGATTTCACGCGGCCTGAGGGCACGATGGCGCATCTGGAGCAATGCCGTAAATTTGGCGTTGCCATGGTGATCGGCACGACCGGCTTCACGGATGCGCAGAAGCAAGCATTGCAAGCGGCCTCGAAAGACATTGCCATTTTGCTCGCCCCCAATATGAGCGTCGGCGTGAACGTCACGCTCAAATTGCTAGAAATGGCCGCTAAAGCCTTGGCCACAGGCTACGACATTGAAATCATCGAAGCGCATCATCGTCACAAGGTCGATGCGCCCTCGGGCACAGCGCTCAAAATGGGCGAAGTAATTGCCGATGCTCTTAGCCGCGATTTAAAAGATTGCGCTGTGTATGAGCGCTATGGCCACACCGGCGAGCGTGATCCATCAACGATTGGTTTCTCCACAATCCGAGGCGGCGATATTGTGGGCGACCATACGGTGCTGTTTGCAGGCATCGGCGAGCGCATAGAGATCACACACAAATCATCAAGCCGCGCCACGTATTCGGCGGGTGCGCTGCGTGCTGTGCGCTTCTTGGCGCAAAAGAAAAGCGGCATGTTCGATATGTTTGACGTGCTCGGACTTAATTCATAAAAAGCGAAACTGACGATGGATGCACTCGATTTCCTCAAGCAAAGTGATGGCGTGGGCAAGTTCATTGCCGTATTGCTTCTACTGATGAGCGTAGCCAGCTGGGTGGTGATTTTTTGGAAAGCTTGGGTGATCAAGCGCGCTGTGCCAGATGTGGGCCAATCTGTGGCTTCTTTTTGGCAGGCGGCTGATGTACCTCAAGGCCGAGCAAGTGTGGCGGCGCTAGATCGCGAGCTGCTGGTGTTGCCCCTGATTGATGCTGCACAAGTTAACGCGGACGGCACTTTGGCAGGAGCAGGCGATAAAGCGCAGCAACTCACGCGATTGCTTCGTGATGCGCTGCACGGTGTTCTCCTCAAATTACAATTTGGTCAAATTTTGCTCGCCACCGTCGGCTCCACCGCGCCTTTCGTGGGGCTGCTGGGCACAGTCTGGGGCATTTATCACGCCCTCATCGGCTTGGTCGGTGCTGGGCAAGTGACGATTGACAAAATCGCCGGCCCCGTGGGCGAGGCGCTCATCATGACTGCTGCTGGCTTAGCGGTGGCCATCCCTGCTGTGCTCGCCTACAACTTGTTTGGCCGATACATTGGCCGGATTGAAGCCGATTTAGAAGGCTTTGCACGGGACTTGCGCGAACTGCTGGCGCACCACGCCACACATTCAGCAGCTAAATAAGCCATGAGCTTCGGCAAACTCGAGCGCACGAAGGGTAGCCAACCCATGAGCGAGATCAATGTCACGCCGCTGGTTGATGTGATGCTCGTTTTGCTCGTAATTTTCATCATCACCGCGCCGCTCTTGGCCAGTTCGATCAAACTCGATTTGCCCTCCACCGATGCGGCCAAGCCCACCGAAGCGCCAAAATTCGTCACGGTAGTGATCGACAGAGGCGCAAAAATCTTCCTCGGCGATCAAGCCATTGAGCTGCCTGCGCTTGCGGAAAGCTTGAAGCAAACCGCCCAACAAAACAAAGACACCGAAGTGCAACTGCGCTCAGATGAGACCGTGCCCTACGGTAAAGTCATCGAAGTCATCAGCATCGCGCAAAAAGCCGGCCTCACACGCATTGGTTTTGTGTCCAATCCCCAAGCGCCAAAATAACTTCTCTACGCGCAGTTGGATATACAATATTGCTTTGTATATCCATCAGGAGAGCATCATGCAAGTCGCAAAATGGGGCAATAGTTTAGGCGTGCGCCTGCCGATGGCTCTGGTGCATGAGTTGGGTATTTCAGAGGGCGATGAGCTGGAAGTGCGGCCGGTGAAGCGCAAAACACCCAAGAGCGTGCCTGTTGTTGAAGTGAGCAAGGAGCCCACGAAAAGAGAGCTGATCGAAGCAATTGGTCAAAAATATCGTGGTCGTTGGCCCGTTGGCATGAAATTCGATCGCGAGGAGGCCAATGCACGATGAGTGCTGCCCCTCAAATTTTTATCGACACGAATGTTTTGGTTTATTGGATACAAGATCAAAATCGTGCGGAAGTTGTGAAAAGTTTGCTTGCCAGCGATTGCGTGATCAGTGTGCAAGTGCTCAACGAATTCGCCAATGTGTTGCGCAAAAAGTCCGGTATGTCTTGGGAAGAAATTCGCTCTATCCATATTGCACTGAATAAAGTTTGTACCGTCGTCGATTTGACCCGACGCATGCAAGCCCTCGCAATGAGCTTAGTTGAGCGCTACAAACTCACTATTTATGATGCCAATATTCTTGCCGCAGCTGCTTTGAGCAGCTGCGCTGTCCTGTATTCAGAGGACATGCAAGACGGCTTGCGCGTTCAGATTCCACCAGAGTTTGGCGGTGGAGCGGTGGCCATTAAAAATCCTTTTGTAGAAAATTTTGTTTGAACACTATGCAAGAAAAATACGATCACACAGCCATTGAAGCTGCAGCGCAAACGCATTGGAAAGCATCGGATGCCTACCGCGTGCACGAACACGCCAAAGACGCGCAAGGCAACTTCAAGCCAAAATACTATGCCTGCTCCATGTTGCCCTACCCGAGCGGCAAGCTGCATATGGGTCATGTGCGCAACTACACCATCAACGACATGCTCACGCGCCAGTTGCGCATGAAGGGCTACAACGTGCTGATGCCGATGGGCTGGGATGCCTTTGGCTTGCCGGCAGAGAATGCCGCCATGAAAAATGGCGTGCCGCCCGCGAAGTGGACGTATTCCAACATCGAACATATGAAGGGGCAGATGAAGGCGATGGGCCTCGCGATTGATTGGAGCCGCGAGATGGCGGCTTGCGATCCGGCCTATTACAAGTGGAATCAGTGGTTGTTTTTGAAGATGCTGGAAAAAGGCATCGCTTATCGCAAGACGCAGATCGTCAATTGGGATCCAGTGGATCAAACCGTACTCGCCAATGAGCAGGTAATTGACGGCAAAGGCTGGCGCACGGGTGCGACCGTGGAGAAGCGCGAGATTCCGGGCTATTACCTCAAGATCACCGATTACGCGCAAGAGCTGCTCGACCACGTGCAGATGGGTAATCCAAATGCGACGCTGACCGGCTGGCCAGACAAAGTGCGCTTAATGCAGGAGAACTGGCTGGGGAAGTCGGAAGGTGTGCGATTTGCGTTTCCGCATTCGATTGCCGATGCGCAGGGCAAGTTGATTCAAGACGGCAAGATGTACGTCTTCACCACGCGTGCCGATACGATCATGGGCGTAACCTTCGTCGCAGTTGCTCCTGAGCACCCGATTGCCGTGCGAGCCGGCGAATTGTCTGCGCAGCTTGCTACCAAAATCGAAGCATTGAAGGCTGGCGGTACGACTGAGGCTGAGCTGGCCGTAAAAGAAAAAGAAGGCGTGGCCACAGGCTTGTATGTCTCGCATCCTTTGACCGGCGAGCAAATCGAAGTATGGGTCGGCAACTATGTGTTGATGAGCTACGGCGACGGCGCGGTGATGGGCGTGCCAGCGCATGACGAACGGGATTTTGCGTTTGCGAAGAAATACAGCTTAGCTATCAAGCAAGTTGTGCGGATCACAGATAAAGATTTTTCAACTGATGCATGGCAGGATCACTACGGCGAAAAAGGTGAAGGCATCGCAATCAGTTCAGGCAAATACGACGGCTTGAAATTCAAAGCCTGTGTAGATGCGGTCGCCTCCGATCTCGCATCCAAAAACCACGGCGAGAAAAAAACCACTTGGCGCTTGCGCGATTGGGGCATCAGCCGCCAGCGCTATTGGGGCACGCCGATTCCGATCGTGCATTGCGCAGAGCATGGCGCGCAGCCTGTGCCGTATGAGCAATTGCCGGTGAAACTGCCCGAAGATTGCATTCCCGATGGCTCGGGCAATCCATTGGCCAAGCATGAAGGCTTCCATGCGGGGGCTACTTGCCCCATCTGCGGCAAAGCGGCAAGGCGTGAGACTGACACGATGGACACCTTCGTGGATTCGTCGTGGTATTTCATTCGCTACTGCATGCCAGAAGCCGATCAAAAGGCGAGTGCCGCAATGACCAACAGCGCAGTCGATTATTGGATGCCACGCAGCATCAGCCCCTCCAGTAGCGTAGGCAGCAAACATGGCGGCGCAGCGATGGATCAATACATCGGCGGCATCGAACACGCCATTCTCCATTTGCTCTATGCCCGTTTCTGGACGAAGGTCATGCGCGACATGGGGCTGATGCAAGCCGATGAGCCGTTTACCAAGCTGCTCTGCCAAGGTATGGTGCTCAACCACATTTACTCACGGCGCACGGCCAAGGGCGGCAAAGATTATTTCTGGCCGCACGACGTGGAGCATCTGCACGATGAGGCCGGCAAGATCATGGGCGCGAAACTCAGAGTTGCCGTAGATTACGCGAGCGAGCCCTTGGCCGCTGGCGCGCTGATTGACTACGAAGGCGTAGGCACGATGAGCAAGTCAAAAAACAACGGCATCGACCCGCAAGAGTTGATCGACAAATACGGCGCAGACACAGCTCGGCTGTACACCATGTTTACCGCGCCACCCGAGGCCACGCTGGAATGGAATGATGGCGCGGTAGAGGGCAGCGATCGCTTCTTGAAGCGCGTTTGGGGTTACGGTAATAAGTTAAACACTATTAATTCAATAGCATCTCCCGCAGATTCTATGCCGGCAAATGGCGTATTTGACTTCAAAAATATCAGCAAAAATGCCAAAACTCTGCGCTTAGAGATTCACACCGTCTTAAAGCAAATCAGTTACGACTACGAGCGCATGCAGTACAACACGGTGGTCTCGGGCGCGATGAAGTTACTCAATGCGCTCGATTCCTACAAGCATGCCGACAGCACACAGCAAGCCGCCAGCAGCGATTTGGCTGTGCTGCGCGAAGGCTTTGGCATCTTGCTGCGCGTGCTCTATCCGGCGACGCCGCATTTAGCGCATGCGCTTTGGCAAGAGCTATGCTATACAAAAGCGCATGGCGATTTGCTTGATGCATCCTGGCCAGCGGTGGACAGCGCGGCGTTGGTCCAAGACGAGATTGAGCTCATGCTGCAAATCAGCGGCAAGCTGCGCGGCTCGATTGTTGTGCCGGCAGGTGCCAGCAAAGAACAGATTGAAGCAGCAGCCGTCGCCAGCGAAGCCTTCCAAAAAGCAGCTGCGGGCGCTACGCCGAAGAAAATCATCGTCGTGCCGGGGCGTTTGGTTAACATCGTGGTGTGACCTTGATGACCCACCTACCCACCACGCCTTCAACGACCCGCCGCACGCTTCTTTCTGCAGGCTCTTGTGTCGTGCTGGTCGGCGGATTACCCGCCTGCGGTTTTCAGCTGCGCCAAGCGCCGAATTTGCCGTTCAACACGCTGTATGCAGGCTTCGCAGAGAGCTCCAGCTTAGGCCAAGAACTGCGCCGCTCGCTGGAATCATCAGGCGTGCGCGTGATCATTGACAATCGCCAGCTCGATACGGCGCAAGTGATGCTGGATGTGCTTCAAGATCAGCGCGAGAAGGTCGTGGTCGGCGTGAATTCAACCGGTTTGGTGCGCGAATTTCAGCTGCGCGTTCGCTTTAAATTCCGTTTGCGCGACAAAGCAGGCAACGAAATCATCCCTGAGACCGAGTTGCTCCAGCAGCGCGATTTCAGTTTCAACGAAAGCGCTGCGCTAGCCAAAGAAGCTGAGGAGGCGCTGATCTATCGCAGCATGCAAAGCGATATCGTGCAGCAGGCGCTGCGACGGCTCTCCACGGTTAAGACGCTTTGATTTTTTAAGTGCTTTTGAGCAGATAGCCGGCGTATTTATTGCGCAGAGTGCTATTGAATTAATAATTATTTCAACTGCGTTGCAACTCTCGCATCAAATCCATCGCTTGCTCGACGCGCTCCACGGCATGAATCGTCATGCCCTCGAAGTCTTTCATCTGTGATTTTTTGGGGGCATTGGCTTTGGGAATGATGGCGGTGGAAAAACCGAGCTTTGCGGCTTCTTTGAGGCGCTCTTGGCCGCGCGGCGCTGGGCGCACTTCGCCTGCTAGGCCGACTTCGCCAAAGGCGATAAATCCTTTGGGCAAAGGTTTGCCGCGCAAGCTGCTAGTGATGCTTAGCATCACGGCTAAATCAGCCGCCGGCTCGGTGATGCGCACGCCGCCTACTGCATTGACGAACACATCTTGATCCGCGCAGGCAATACCCGCATGACGATGCAAGACGGCCAGCAGCATGGCGAGGCGATCACGATCTAAGCCCACCGAGAGGCGACGCGGCGAAGGCCCGCCGCCATCGACCAAGGCTTGGATCTCCACCAACATCGGGCGGGTTCCTTCTAACGTGACCATCACGCAACTGCCGGGCACAGGCTCGCTATGTTGGCTCAAAAATATGGCGCTCGGATTGCTCACACCTTTGAGGCCCTGCTGCGTCATTGCAAACACGCCGATTTCGTTGACAGCGCCAAAGCGGTTTTTGATCGCGCGCACGAGGCGGAAATTCGAGTGCGTATCGCCTTCAAAATACAGCACGGTATCGACCATGTGCTCGAGCACGCGCGGGCCGGCCAATGCGCCTTCTTTCGTGACGTGGCCGACCAACACAATGGCCGTGCCGCTGGCCTTGGCAAAACGCGTCAAATGCGCCGCGCATTCGCGCACCTGTGCCACAGAGCCAGGCGCGCTCGTGAGCTGCTCGGAATACACGGTTTGAATCGAATCAATCACCGCAATGCGCGGTTGCTGCGCGGCCAGCGTGGCGATGATTTTCTCAAGTTGCGTCTCGGCTTGCACTTGCACTTGGCTGTTGTCCAAGCCCAGCCTGCGCGCACGCAGCGCGACTTGCGCCGCGCTTTCTTCGCCAGTGACGTAGAGCGCCGATGTCCCCGCGCGTTGCAGTGAATCCAGCGCTTGAAGCAAAAGCGTTGATTTGCCAATGCCCGGATCGCCACCGATCAACACCACACCACCCTCCACAATGCCGCCGCCGAGCACGCGATCCAGCTCCTCGTGGCCTGTCGGTGTGCGATCAATATCAGACGCTTCAATTTCACCAAGCTTTTGCACCGGCGAGCTGCCAGCTAGTGAATGGTGGGCAGACATGGGCGCAGCGAAGCGATTTTTGCCTGTGGCTGCACTTTCAGCGACGCCCTCGATCAATGTATTCCAAGCGCCGCAGCTGGGGCACTTGCCTAGCCATTTCGCGGAACTGCCGCCGCATTCGGTGCAAGTAAAAAGTGTTTTGTCTTTGGCCATGCTGAGATGATACTGTTTTTATAGCCAGTTTTAGGTTCCGTATGCCATCGTTTTCTAGAACACGGAGGGCACGGAAGCTGCACGAAAGACACAGAAAACGCCTTCTTTCTTTTTTCTTTTCTTTCATTTCTGTGGTTTCCGTGAAACCTACGTGCCTTCCGTGTTCTAAAAACGATAAGCGGACAAATTACTCACTCCAAATGAACCACCAATTTAGAAGCCAACACCTTCGCCACCTCATCCCAAGAAGCGTGTACGCCACAAGAAGCCATGTCCACCGTACGCAACCCTGCATAACCACAGGGATGGATACGCTCGTAAGGCGAGAGATCCATGGCTACATTGAGCGCAAGGCCGTGATACGTGATGTGGCGGCTGACCTTGATGCCCAGTGCAGCAATCTTGCCGATATCACTGCGCGTGACCAGCTCGCTTTCCGCCATCGGCAAGCCATCTGCGCCCAGCAATCGCGCATGCGATGCGGGCTCATCAAGGCGCATGTAGATCCCCGGCGCGCCTCTCACGCGATGACCGGTCAAGCCGAAATGCGCCAAGGTGCGGATCGTCGCCTCCTCTAAACGGTGAACATATTCTTTAACGAAATAGCCTCGCGAGCGCAAATCCATCATCGGATAAGCCACCACCTGCCCCGGCCCGTGATACGTGACCTGCCCGCCGCGATTGGTTTGCACCACCGGGATATTGCCCGCTGCGATGACATGCTTTGCTTTGCCAGCCAACCCTTGCGTGAAGACGGGCATATGCTCACAAATCCATAGTACATCGCGCAGATGGCTTGCAGGCAAGGGGCTGTTTTCGCTTAAATGCCTGATGCGCTGCGCCACCAACGCCTGCATGGCCTCATAGATTGGCGCATAAGGCGATAGGCCTTTGAATTCAATTTGCATGGCGTGATTGTGCGCTGCTCGAAGATTGCGGGTCAGGGCTGCGGATGAGAACGTTGAAGCATCGTTAAAATAGATTTTTTAAATTCAAAAGTGTTTCGCATGAAATTGATTGGCGCCATCACCAGCCCCTATGCCCGCAAGGTACGCGTTGTCATGGCAGAAAAGAAGCTGGAATACAAGTTTGTGCTCGAAGATGTGTGGGCCGCCACGACGCAAATCGCGGAATCTAACCCCTTAGGCAAAGTGCCTTGCCTCGTGATGGAAGGGGGCGAAGCGTTGTTTGATTCGCGCGTGATCGTTGAATATTTAGATACGCTCTCGCCTGTAGGCAAGCTCATTCCTGCCAACGGGCGCGAGAAGGCCGAAGTAAAAACCTGGGAAGCGCTGGCCGATGGTTTGTGTGATGCTGCTATTTTGGCGCGCTTAGAAGCCACTTGGGCAGGTCGAACGGATGGACAACGCTCAACCGCTTGGATTGAGCGCCAAATGGACAAGATCGCCGCCAGCTTGAAGGCCATGAGCCAAGGCTTGGGTGAGCGGCCTTTCTGCGCAGGAACGCATTTCAGCTTGGCCGATGTGGCAGTGGGTTGCGCTTTGGGCTATCTCGACTTGCGCTTTGCGCACATCGATTGGCGCGCCGAGCATGCGAATTTGACCAAGCTGTATGACAAGCTCGCAGCGCGGCCAAGCTTTATGGACACTCAGGCGAGCTGATCTCCGGATCGCTGTTTCTGATAATAGCTAGATCACTTACCGATACAAAATTTTGAGAAAATTTCGCCGAGTAAGTCATCAGACGAAAAGCGGCCGGTGATCTCGCCCAACGCGTTTTGCGCAAGTCGCAGCTCCTCTGCAAGTAAGTCGAGACCGCCCGCGTTGTGCATCAAGCTAGCATCGAGGTGTTCGCTGGCACCCTGCAGATGCGCCTGTGCAGCATTCACGGCCTGCACATGCCGCTCGCGAGCGATGTAGCTGCCCTCGCCGCTGCTACTCTGCCAGCCGGCGATTTCAAGGAGTTTTTGTCTGAGCGCCTCTATGCCTTGACCGGTTTTGGCGCTAATCACCAGACCCTCATTTGCTAGAACAGCTTGCGCGACATCTGCTTTGTTCCAGACATCCAAAATCGGCGTGTTTTGAGGTATTTTTTGCTGTATTGCCGGCATCAATACTGCGCGAGCCGCTATTGAATTCGTAGCAATGCCGTTTTCTTCAGATTGCTCAGCCTGCAAATCATGCAAGTGAATGACGCAATCTGCTTTGGCGATTTCCTCCCAGGCGCGCTCAATGCCGATGCGCTCAACCACATCATCGCTCTCTCGTAAACCTGCGGTATCGACGATATGAATCGGCACGCCTTCAACTTGAATAGTCTCTTGCACTTTATCGCGCGTGGTACCAGCAATCGGCGTGACGATGGCGAGCTCCGCGCCGGCCAGCGCATTGAGCAAGCTGCTTTTGCCGGCATTGGGCTGCCCCGCGATCACCACTTTGATGCCTTCTCGCAGCAATGCGCCTTGCGCTGTCTTTTGTCGAAACTTAACAACCGCTTGCTGTAAATTGGAAAGTTGCTCACGCGCTTTGTTCTTGCTCAAATGCTCGATTTCTTCGTCGGGGAAATCCAGCGTCGCCTCCACCAACATGCGCAAATGGATCAGCGCATCGCGTAGCGCATGCACCTCTTGGGAGAACGCACCCGACAGCGAACGCGCTGCGCCGCGCGCTGCGGCTTCGGTGCTGGCATCAATCAAATCGGCAACCGCTTCAGCCTGCGCAAGATCCATCTTGTCGTTCAAAAACGCGCGTTCGGTGAACTCACCGGGCTGAGCAATGCGCATGTGCTGCAAAGCCTTGTTCTCTTTCACCGCTTCGAGCACACGCGAGACAAGAAGCTGCAACACAACCGGCCCGCCATGCGCCTGCAACTCAATCACATCTTCGCCAGTGAAGGAATTCGGCGATGGAAAGTACAGGAACAAGCCTTGATCTATCGACTGGCAGTTTTTATCCAAAAATTTTAAGTATTTTGCTTCTCTAGCCGGCATGCTGTCTGCGTGGAGTGCTCCTAAAAGAGGAGTAAACAGCGGCTTGAGATCTTTGCCTGACACCCGCACAATGCCCACCGCCCCACGGCCTGGAGCAGTGGCAATCGCCACGATGGGATCTTGGTGTCTGGGGAGCATTTCAGGATTTCAAAGCATAACGAGAACACTGAAGGCACAGAGATTCCACGGAAGTCACGGAAAATTTCTAGAGGATTTTTCTGTGACTTCCGTGAGTTTTAGTGTCTTCCGTGTTCTCGTGACGCTTGAATGCCAATTCACCACTCGCGTGCTATGCCTTCTTCTCTTCTGGCTTCTTCCAAGGCAAATTGAACTGCGGTGGCACGCCCATGCTGGTATTGATCATCCACTGCTGAGCAATGGAGAGCACGTTATTGGTGATCCAGTAAAGCACGAGGCCGGCGGGGAAGAAGAAAAACATGACTGAGAAAATCAGCGGCATGTACCACATCAACTTGGCTTGCATGGGATCGGGTGGCGTGGGATTGAGCGCAGTTTGCAGCATGGTGGTGGCTGCCATCACCACGGGCAGGATAAACCACGGATCAGGCACAGAGAGATCCGTAATCCAGCCGATCCACGGCGCGCCGCGCACCTCGACCGAGCTCAGCAATACCCAATACAAAGCAATAAACACAGGGATCTGAACCATGATTGGGAAGCAGCCGCCCATAGGATTGACTTTTTCTTCGCGATACATGCGCATCATCTCTTGCTGCATCTGCTGCGGCTTGTCTTTCAAGCGCTCACGCATTTCCATGATTTTCGGGTTGATGGCTTTCATCTTAGCCATCGAGCGATAAGCCATGGCATTAAGCCAATAGAAAGCGATTTTGAGCAAGAGCACGAGCGCCATGATCGTCCAGCCCCAGTTGCCGATGAAGGCGTAGAGCTTGTCCATGATCCAGTACAGCGGCTTGGCAAGAATCGTGAGCCAGCCGTAGTCTTTGATGAGTTCTAAGCCAGGGTAGAGCGCTTCGAGTTTGTTTTCTTCTTGCGGGCCGATGAAAAGCCGAGTCTGCGTGCTTTGCGTCGCGCCAGGAGCGACAGCTTGCATCGGCGCTTTCATGCCGACAGCGTAAAGATTGGCGCCCGCTTTACTCATATAGTTATCTCGCACGATGCCATCAGGCAAGAGCCAGGCGCTGCCAAAATAATGCTGCACCATCGAGACATAGCCTGCATTGGTTTGCGCTTGGAACTCAGCTTTGTTTTTCTCAATATCCGTGAACTCGGCTTTTTGGTATTTTTTCTCCACCGTGTAGACCACCGGGCCGGTGAAGGTACTGTAGAAAGCCGATTCACCAGCAGGTTTGTTGCCATCTCGCACGAGCTGCATGTAAAGCTGAGCAGAGACCGGTACGCCACTGGTGTTGACAACATCGTGCTTCACGGTCATGTCATACGCACCGCGCTTGAGAGTGTAGGTCTTCACATATTTGATACCGCCCATCTCTGTCGAT
The DNA here is from genome assembly GCA_031376455.1 of Variovorax sp. GTDB lineage: Bacteria > Pseudomonadota > Gammaproteobacteria > Burkholderiales > Burkholderiaceae_C > JANMDU01. The sequence continues at coordinate 144,744 of JANMDU010000001.1, forward strand.
TCAAATTTCACCGTGAGCTCGTTTTGGCCTTCTTTCAAAGCACGGTCACCACTGAAGCTCATCGTCGCTAAATGGCTGGGCAAAGCGGGCTGGCCATTCATGCCGAGCACGCCAGATTGCGCTTCGTAAGCGCGCCCGGTGCTGCGGTCTAGCAAGACAACATTTTTATTCGGGTCTAGCTTGTCTTTCTTGGCATCGAGCTCGCGATGCTTCAAGAGCTCGGCGCGAATGATGTTGCCGCCTTCGCTAGCGAATACAAGCTTGAATACATCCGTGGTCACTTCGTACGTTTGAGCGGTTGCTGCTGAAGGCGCTTGCGCCGGCGTGGCCTGCGCTGCACCAGCGGGCACAGTAGCTTGGCTTGCTACGGGTACAACTGCACCTGACGCGCCAGAGGCGGGCGTCGCCAAGCTAGTCACGGGGTTGACAGCAGCGGCGACTGGCGGTTTGGCCTTGGGAAAAAATGTTGCACTTTTGCCGTTATGAACTTGCCAAGCGTCCCAAAGCATCACAAGAGAAAACGCGAATACCGCCCAGAGAATGGAGCGTCGGATATCGTTCATGGAGAAATCTTTTCAGGAGAAGCAGATGAGGTGAGGGACGTGAATAACGAATTTGCTTTGCCTGCTGTCGGCACTGGATCGTGGCCACCTGCGCACCAAGGGTGGCAACGCACCAGGCGGCGCGCTGTCAGATAGCTGCCGTGCGCTGCACCATGTTGCTGCAATGCTTCGAGCGCATAGGCTGAGCAGGTCGGTGTGAAACGGCAGGCGCTTCCTAGCCACGGGCTTAAAAACCAGCGGTAGCCCTGTACGATGCCAATAAGAATTTTTTGCAAGATATTCATGCAATGTGTGCTTGTGGCAATTTACCAAACAAACCGATCAACTCTTCTCGCACGGCACGTTTCAAAGCGGCTGATGTGGCACTGGGAAAGTGTTCGCGTGAAAACGTGTTTGCCAAACGAAGTACGAAACATGCGTCGGGTAACTGAGATTGAAGTTCGCTGGACACGGCGTAGATCTGGCGCTTGATGGTGTTGCGTGTGACAGCGCGTTTGGCCCAACGCTTGGGACAAATCACCCCAACCATGGTCACTTGGCTTTTGCTTGCAGCAACATTCAGCAAAACACTGCGAGGCGCCATATGTAACGCGAAGTGTGTACTTCGCCAAATACCTGTAGGCTGCACTGCTTTTTGTTTGCTTGCATCCAGCACGGCAGCAAACTGCTCGGCGGTCTTCAGGCGAGGCAGCAAGGCAATGTCAGCTAAGGCGTGTCAGATTTAGACAGCGAGGCGTTTGCGGCCTTTGGCACGGCGTGCATTGATCACTGCGCGACCGCCTTTGGTTTTCATGCGCACAAGGAAACCGTGGGTACGTGCGCGGCGAGTTTTAGAGGGTTGATAAGTACGTTTCATGATTCATGCGTCCTGAGCGGGGCTGATGGATGACTATGCTTTAACAAACAGACTTGTAGCGGATGCCTCAAGTCGTCCAAAGCGCAACCCACAATTATCGCAGATTTCATGGCTCTGCTTCGTTTTGACAGTCCTTCCGCGTCGTGTTTCTCATGATGTGACAAGCATTTGTCTGCTATATCGCGTGTGTTTTCACAAGCGCATTTTTATCCATCCTCAATAGATCAAGAGCTATTTACCTCGGGCGCATCGTAAGCACACACTTACATCTTTTTGTTATGTATTTTTATGTCAATACACCTGTGGATAACTGTATTTTCTGCCTACAATACATCTCCCGTTAGAGCGATTTATCCACAATTATTTTAAAAAAGCTTTGAGTTGCAAGAATGACCGAAGGGCATGCCTTTTTATCACCCGCCGAATCTGCTGATCTCGTCTTGGATGCTTCTGGTTTAACGCGCCCCAGCACATCCAATTCATCAAGTACTCTTCTTTTCGAAGCAGCCCAGTTATGGCCGATGTGCCTTGCAGCGCTGGCGCAAGATCTGCCTGAGCAGCAATACATCACGTGGATCAAGCCCTTGTCCGCTGCGGTAAGCAGCGATCTCTCCAAGCTTACCGTCTTGGTAGCCAACCGCTTTAAACTCGATTGGGTGCGCGCGCAATATGCAACCAAGATCGCGGTTTGCGCCGAGCGCATTTGTCGTGAAGCAACGGGTCAGGGCATTAGTTTAGAGTTAGCACTTGCTCCGCGAGAGTCCCATATGAGGCCTTTCTCTTCTCAAAGCTCTGCGCTTTCTTTTCCTTCTCCAATCAGCTTGTTGCAAAACACCAACGGGCTCAACTCATCCAGCACAACACCAGCCTTGTTGAACGAGGATGATGCTGCCGGTGGTTTCAAATCTCGTGTCAACACGGCGCTAAGCTTCGAAACTCTGGTCGAAGGCTCAGCCAACCGAATGGCGCGCGCTGCGGCAATGCATATCTCCAATAACCTTGGGGCTCTTTACAACCCCTTGTTTATTTATGGTGGCGTTGGTTTGGGTAAAACACATTTGCTACACGCTATTGGCAACCAATTGCTGGCCAACAAGCCATGCGCAAAAGTCTTGTACATTCATGCTGAGCAATTTGTCTCGGACGTTGTACGCGCCTATCAGCGCAAGACGTTTGACGAATTTAAAGCACGTTATCACCAGCTTGATTTGCTGATGATCGATGATGTGCAATTCTTCGCCAATAAAGATCGCACACAAGAAGAATTCTTCAATGCCTTCGAGGCTTTACTAGCCAAGAAGAGCCATATCGTGATGACGTCAGACACCTATCCCAAGGGGTTGACAGACATGCATGAGCGCTTGGTTTCGCGTTTTGACTCTGGGTTGTCTGTAGCTATCGAACCGCCTGAGCTAGAAATGCGCGTAGCCATTCTGATCAACAAAGCAATTTCTGAAGGTGCGTCAATGCCCGAAGAGGTCGCTTTCTTTGTTGCCAAAAACGTGCGCTCCAATGTGCGTGAGCTCGAAGGCGCCTTGCGCAAAATTCTGGCCTATTCAAGGTTTAACCAAAAAGAAGTGTCGATTCCACTAGCGCGTGAGGCCTTGCGAGACCTGCTTTCTATCCAAAACCGCCAGATCGGTATTGAGAATATTCAAAAGACTGTCGCCGATTTCTACAAAATCAAGGTGGCGGATATGTATTCCAAGAAAAGACCGGCCTCGATTGCACGCCCGCGCCAGATCGCCATGTATTTAGCCAAAGAACTTACGCAAAAAAGCCTGCCAGAGATTGGCGAGCTCTTTGGTGGCCGGGATCACACGACCGTGCTGCATGCTGTGCGAAAAATTGGTACCGAACGGCAACTGTTGCCTGAGCTCAACCAACAGTTACATGTCCTTGAGCAAACCCTGAAAGGCTAGTCTGCTTTGCATCAGTCTTTGTCATTAAAAACCGCTGTTTACCGGCAAAAATATTGCGCGGCATGCTATCAATTTAGGACTTTTCAGGCGAAAATGGTCGATGCTGTCAATATACACTTTAGATCATTGAATAAAGCTGGGGATAGTTGTAGAACAAGTAGTCGGTTATACACAAGGCACGTCTTTTTCCAATTGTTATTCATATTGATCGCCTTTCATAAAACACGTTTATACACAGACTTATCACACCGCTAAACCCATGATTTTTCAGGCGAAAATACGCTTATCCCCACAAAAGCATCACCCTTACTACTACTACTATCTTTATTAATTGATTTAAAGAACAAGAGACTGAACAACATGATCGTACTCAAGGCAACCCAAGACAAGCTGCTCGCGCTCCTGCAATCCGTTTGCGGTATTGTGGAGCGTCGTCATACTTTGCCAATTTTGGCAAACGTGTTGTTGCGAAAGACGGGCGAGACCATGCAACTTACCACGAGCGATTTAGAAATTCAGATCCGCACATCAGCGACGATGGATGGTGATGTTGGCAATTTCTCTACGACGGTGGGCGCACGTAAGCTCATCGATATTTTGCGCACCATGCCGGCCGATCAGACCGTCTCGATCGAATCGAGTGCCAGCAAATTGATCTTAAAAGGCGGTAAAAGCAAGTTTACTTTACAGACTTTGGCTGCCGAAGATTTCCCATTGGTGCAAGAAGTAGCTAACTTTGGACCTGCTTTTTCTGTGCCACAAAAGACATTGAAAAGCCTTCTTGCACAAGTATCGTTTTCCATGGCAGTGCATGACATTCGCTATTATTTAAATGGCATTCTGTTCGTCGCCGAAGGTAAACAGCTCGCCATCGTCGCTACAGATGGTCACCGTCTCGCTTTCGCCTCCGCCCAGCTCGATGTTGAGGTGCCTAAGCAAGAGGTGATCTTGCCGCGAAAGACGGTGCTCGAATTGCAGCGCCTGCTCTCCGATAGCGAAGGTGAGATCAACATGCAATTCGCGGGTAACCAAGCTAAATTCAGTTTTGGCGAAATGGAATTTGTCACCAAATTAGTCGAAGGAAAATTCCCAGACTACAACCGAGTGATCCCAAAGAACCACAAAAACATCATCACTGTCGGTCGTGCAGCGTTACTCGCTACCCTTCAACGCACAGCTATCCTCACCAGTGATAAATTCAAAGGTGTGCGCCTCAATATTGATCCCGGCACATTGCGCGTCGCAGCCAACAATGCCGAGCAAGAAGAAGCGGTGGACGAGATTGATATCGATTACACAGGCGACAGCATTGAGGTTGGTTTCAATGTGACTTACCTCATCGACGTCTTGGCTAACATGGATCAAGAGATGGCGCGCATTGAGTTGTCGGATTCCAACAGCTCGGCACTGTTCACGTTACCGGATGACAGCAGTTTTAAATATGTTGTGATGCCAATGAGGATTTGATGTTGGTTTTAAGCCAGATGGCAAATGGGGGCTACGGTCCCCTTGCCTGTTTTTAGAGTTTGAGAAATTGTCATTTTTAGTGAATTGAGAGCCAGATGAGTGAGCCTACCAACAACCCAAATAATGCCAAAGAGCCCGTTGATAACAGCGTGAAAGCCAGCCCTTCCACGGCGGCCGGCAGTGCGGAATACGGGTCTGAGTCGATCCAGATCCTTGAAGGCTTGGAAGCTGTACGCAAGCGTCCTGGCATGTACATTGGCGATACATCAGACGGCACGGGCTTGCACCATTTGGTGTTTGAGGTGGTAGACAACTCGATTGATGAAGCGCTCGCAGGTCATTGCGACGATATCGTCGTCACCATTCATACCGACAATTCGATCAGTGTGGTGGACAACGGACGCGGTATTCCTACTGGCGTGAAAATGGACGACAAGCACGAGCCTAAGCGTTCGGCATCTGAGATTGCGCTGACGGAATTGCACGCCGGAGGCAAATTTAACCAAAACAGTTACAAGGTTTCGGGTGGTTTGCACGGCGTAGGCGTGAGCTGTGTGAACGGGCTATCGAAGTGGTTACGGCTGACCGTGCGCCGCGAAGGGCAGATGCATCAGTTGGAGTTTGCGCAAGGGGCAGTGCAAAACCGCATCATTGAAAAGCGCGAGGGTGTAGAAGTCTCGCCCATGCGTGTCTCTGGGCAAACAGAGAAGCGCGGCACAGAAGTACATTTCTTGCCCGATACAGAAATCTTCACGCAAAACCACGAATTTCACTACGAAATCTTGGCCAAGCGTCTGCGCGAGCTGAGCTTTTTGAACAATGGCGTGCGGATTCGTTTGCATGATGAGCGCAGCGGCAAGAGCGATGATTTCGCGGGCGCGGGCGGTGTGAAGGGCTTTGTGGAATACATCAACGGCGCCAAGAAAGTGCTGCACCCCACCACCTTCAGCGCGATGGGCGAGCGCCCAGCAGACAGCTATGGCGGCATCCCCGGCACGCATATCGGCGTGGAAGTGTCGATGCAGTGGAACGAGAGCTATAACGAAAACGTGCTCTGCTTTACCAACAACATTCCTCAGCGCGACGGCGGCACACACCTGACCGGCCTGCGCTCCGCGATGACGCGTGTGATCAGTAAATACATTGAAGTCAGCGAGATGGCGAAGAAAGCAAAAGTCGAGATCAGCGGCGACGATATGCGCGAGGGTTTGTGTTGCGTGCTGAGTGTGAAAGTGCCTGAGCCAAAATTCTCGAGCCAAACCAAAGACAAACTGGTGAGCAGCGAAGTGCGCGCGCCGGTGGAAGACATTGTGGCCAAAGCGCTCACCGACTATTTGGCTGAGCGCCCGAATGATGCAAAAATCATCTGCGGCAAGATCATTGATGCAGCCCGCGCCCGCGATGCTGCGCGCAAAGCCAGAGAGATGACGCGCCGCAAGGGCGCATTGGATGGCTTCGGCCTGCCCGGCAAGCTCGCCGATTGCCAAGAAAAAGATGCCTCGCTGTGTGAGATTTACATCGTCGAGGGCGATTCCGCAGGCGGCTCTGCCAAGCAAGGCCGCGATCGTAAATTCCAAGCGATTCTGCCTCTGCGCGGCAAGATTTTGAACGTCGAAAAAGCCCGCTACGACAAGCTGCTCACCAGCAATGAAATCGTCACGCTGATTACCGCGCTTGGCACCGGCATTGGCGCAGTAGGCGGCAGCGATGATTTCAACGTAGACAAGCTGCGCTACCACCGCATCATCATCATGACCGACGCTGACGTGGACGGCGCGCACATTCGCACCTTGCTGCTCACCTTCTTCTATCGCCAAATGCCCGCCTTGGTCGAGCGCGGCCACATCTACATTGCGCAGCCGCCGCTTTATAAGGTGAAGCACGGCAAGGCCGAGCAATACCTCAAAGATGGGAACGATCTCGATGCTTATTTGCTGCGCGTTGCCATGGACGGCGCAAAGCTCGTGCCTGGTAAAGATAAAGCGGTGATCCAAGGCGACACCTTGCTAGAAATCGCCCGCAAATACCAGCTCGCGCATGCCGTGATTGGCCGCTTGTCTAACTGGATGGATGGCGAAGCGCTGCATGCCATCATGAATGGCGTGGCGCTGAATTTGGACACGATGGCCGACGCAGAAAAATCCGCTGCCGCATTACAGGGTGGCCTGCACGCAGCAACAGTGGCCGCCGTGTTTGACGCGCGCACAGACAAGCATGTGCTCACCATCACGCGCCGCGTGCATGGCAACGACAAGCTCTCCACCATTACCGCAGACTTCGTGCATGGCGGCGACTATGCCGCGCTCGTTGATGCGGCGCTGACCTTTCAAGGCTTGGTGACAGACGGCGCGCTTGTACAGCGAGGCGAAGGCGAACGCCAAAAAGAAAGCAAAGTCGCCGATTTCCGCGAAGCCATGCAATGGCTCATTGGCGAAGCCGAGCGCTCCACCAGCCGCCAGCGCTACAAGGGCTTGGGCGAGATGAACCCCGAGCAACTCTGGGAAACCACCATGGACCCAACTGTGCGCCGCCTGCTCAAAGTGCAAATTGAAGATGCCATCGAAGCCGACCGCGTGTTCACCACCCTCATGGGCGACGAGGTCGAGCCGCGCAGACAGTTCATTGAAGACAATGCGCTGAGGGCGATGAATATTGATGTGTAAGCGCCATACCGAAGAACGACAGCGATAACGACAGCGACCATGCCCGTCATATCCTACTTCTTCGGTATTTACATCCGCATGTATCACGCTGATCACCCGCCTGCGCATTTCCACGTTGAATACCAAGGGCACGAAGCCTTTGTGAGCATCTTGACGGGTGAGGTGCAAAAAGGCCACTTACCGACCAAGGCCGCCCGCATTGTGCGAGAGTGGGCGTTGGAGCACCAAGAAGAGCTGATGACAAATTGGCAGAGAGCAGTTAACCTTATGCCTTTGGAGCGCATCCCAGGAGCCGACAATGATTAAGATTGTTCACGCACGTTGGATCAAAGATCAGCAAATTGCTTTGACGTTTTCAGACGGCAGCGAGGGCGTGTATGACTTTGCTTCTCTGCTTGCGTTTAAGACACCGCTGACTCAGCCTTTGCAGGATACCGCCGCATTTCAAAAGTTCTTCTTAGAGCTGGGTGCGCTGTGCTGGCGGCATGGATTGGAGTTTAGCGCTGACAAACTTCACGCAGACTTAGTGGCAGCTAATTTATTGCATCAGGCGGCAGAGGCCGCATGACCTTAATAAAGCATGCTGAGTCAATCGAAGACACTATAGAAGCTGGCCGTAAGCGCACCCATCTCATGGGCGACAGAGATTGATGTTTTAGGGCATGCTTAAGCTGATTGATTTATTTGCGGGTCCTGGAGGGCTTGGTGAAGGTTTTTCTGCGCTAAATAGCGGGTCAACTTTCAAGATAGGCGTTTCAGCGGAAATGGAGGCGAGCGCGCATGCGACGCTTACTCTTCGCAGCCTTTACCGACATATTAGGAATAAGGGCGACGCCAAAGCGCTCAGTGCCTACTACGATTACTGCAACTCAGATACAGCACCACACCCATCGACAAAGCTTGAGTCAGCTTGGCAACTAGCCAAAGATGAGGCGCAGCAATTGACTTTAGGTACCAGGGGCGACAATAAAAAGCTTTATGAGCTGATTCAATGTCGTGGGTTGACAGGCGATGAAACGGTGGTGATAGGTGGACCTCCATGCCAAGCGTATTCATTGGTAGGGCGAGCAAGAAATCAAGGCATCAAAGACTACGTAGCAGAGGAAGATGCGCGCCATTACCTTTACAAGCAATACCTGCATATCTTGCATAGAGCAAAACCAAGCGTCTTCGTTATGGAGAACGTAAAAGGAATCTTGTCTTCTAAAATTAATGGGCGAAAGATTTTTTACGACATACTTCGTGATCTAACGAATCCAACTGTCGCTATTGGGGAAAGTGGAGGGGTCCGTTACACCATCCATTCATTGGTTGTTCCAACTAAGTATGAGCGAGGGATGGCGCCCGAAGATATTAATGCCTCTGACTTTATAGTTCGATCGGAAGACTTTGGCATACCCCAAACTCGGCATCGAGTAATTTTGCTTGGCGTTCGCGAGGATATGCAATATGACGGAGCACACTTGCTGAAGTCAAGGCCGCAAGTTACCATAAACGACGCAATTGATGAGCTACCAAATTTGCGCAGCGCTCTTGGCAAAAATGACAGTGCCACTAACTGGCATAAAACCGTTGAAGCGATTGGGAATTTACTTGTTACTGATGCAAGAACTCGCAGAGATCAAACGACCGCCGCTTTTCTAAAACAAGCAGTAACCAGCTTACAAACAAAGTTAGAGACTGGTGCACTTCGGCTTAGTCTGCGAGATTACGAACAGACTACGAGTGCTTACTTGCGTTGGGTTCGAGACCATAGAGGACTGAAGGTTTGGCTAAACCATCAGGCACGCTCGCATATGGATAGTGACCTAGGCCGATATCTTTACGCTGCGGCTTTTGCTGAGCATCATAAAAAATCACCCAAAGGACACGCCGAGTTTCATCTTACCGGGCTGGCGCCAGCGCACAAGAATTGGACGAGCGGAAAGTTCTCTGATCGGTTTCGTGTACAACTAGTGGGTATACCAAGTACAACCATCACGAGTCACATATCAAAAGATGGACACTATTTCATCCACCCTGATGCGACACAGTGTAGAAGCCTGACCGTTCGAGAGGCTGCTAGGCTACAAACATTTCCTGATAATTATTTTTTTCAAGGTAATAGAACTCAGCAGTACCACCAAGTTGGCAATGCAGTTCCCCCACTTCTTGCAAATCAAATTGCAAAAATTGTTGCCAAAATACTTCGCGAAAATGTCGGCTCTTAGTATCCGTAATGAGTGCCATCCGAAGGGCGTCGATATATGCGGCTAGCTAAACTCGGGAATGTTTGCTGCTGCGGCAGAATAACTTGCTCCCAGTACCCAAGCCCGGCACTCAGGGCGTTTGGCCCATTCTGACACCATTTTTCCACCGGCGCTTTTATGTAGTTCGTCATTTACTTGTTCTGCCCAAAGTGCAATCTGGTTCAGAAGCTCAGGGGAAATCGCTTGCTTGCTGTATACGCTTTCGAGACGGATTCGATCCCCTAATTTTTCTGAAAGTAGCGACACTGTGTACGCAACAACGTTTGCTTGGAAGGCTTGGAACATTGGACGAATGAGCTTCTGCGCCTCGCGAAAAATCTTGGCTTTGGCAATCATTGCTTTGTACTCCGTCACCGTTGGCAAGGGAGCCTCTTGCCCGTCGACGGGCGTTAGCCCGGCCATAAAGCGGTCGAAGTTTTTCTGTGATCCAAGACTGACAATGTCGGGCTTTTTATCCCAAGCGTTTATGTATTTTGCCAAGTCGGTTTTAGTGATGCGCCGCGCCGCGGGGATCGCGTCCTTCAATGCTTTTAGTTTTGCCGGCGTCGTGCCCTCGCGCGCCAACATCGTGCTGTAGCTTCCTGACGCTCGCTCGTAAAACCACTGGCTAACACCGTCCGGGCAGAACACAGTGCGCGAGAGTTTCTCGATCTCGACGTGAAACGGCTTATTCGCCGACAGATCGGACTGACGCACAGCGTTTTGGCTATTTGCATACCGAGAAATATCCGAGACCAAAGCCTCTTCTTTCGTCGCGTCGTCATCGCGCATAACGATGATCTTGGCAGGAACGCGCACTCGGCTCAGGTCGGTCTCGGGATACTTCTTTTTTGTGAAGTAGATTGAAGCAGTCGTTTGTCCGCCGTTGACAATTTGAAGGCCTTTGAGCCACAGGATGCCGGTGGAGCCTTCGCCCCCCGCCTTATCCAGCTCCATCTTGTCGGCGACGATCACGATGCCGTTGTTGTAGGCCATGAAACGTTCGGGGGCGGTGCGCAGGGTAGTTTGAATGCCAGCGTTCACGCCCTTGCCTTTAACGCTTAAAAACGAGCGGACGTTGGCTTCAAGTAGGCGCGCTCCGAATTGCTCGTACAGCAGTCGCAGCGCCTCTGCGGGAATGGCCGTCAGGGCGTAGTCGTAATCACTTTCGCCAGGGACGTAGACGCAGGGCAGAGGGCCGCCGCACACCAATTTGAAATCGACGATCAGCTCGTCGCGAGGTTTGCCCTCGGACCAGTGGCGGTGGAGGCGCTGGATGTCCATGACTTCCAGCCGCACGGCTTTGCCGCCAATGTCGCGCGTCTTGAAGCTCTTGGACTTGGCGACTCTGTCGGTGATGACATAGACGCGAATTTGCTCGAGGTCGTCATAGATGGCTTGCAGAGTCTCTGCCAGCGAGCGCACGTCGCTCGAAGGGTCCAGCTTGGGAGCCATCTTGCCCTCCGCGCACAGCGTTAGGAAGCGCAGGCATTGCTCCACAGCCGTCTTGGTGTCGGCGTCGGGGATGGCTATTGGCTCTTCGGCGTTCGCATACAAGCTCACGAAGAGGTCGAGCTGATCGCCTTCTTCCGAAATTGAGTACCCGCTAAGGCGAAGGTTTGCGTTTCCCACCTTGCCCTCGAAGTGGCATTCCACCGGCTCGAAGGTCATGCCGATGTCCGACATGTGTTCCATGACGATACCGCAGAACACCAGTTCCTCGTAAAGGGCGCCGTCGCGCATTTGCGCTTTGACCGCGCTCTGCGTCTCGCGTAGGAATTCAGACAGATCCATATTCAAATCGCTCCAAGTTGTTTGAGTGCTGCATCGACCCCTATGTTGTCGCCCGGCGCTTTGTCCAAGTCGATTTCATAAATGGCTCGCGTGATCCCAGTGGGCGCGGTGCCGGGAGTCAGCCGTGGAAAGCCCTCGCCGACTTTGACTACCCGGATGTCGTTCAAAACGAATCGGCGGTGGTAGCGGCCGTCGTGCGAGTCGATGTAGCCCGCCGCTAGAAGCCGCTCGGAAAGCAGTCGAACGGCCTCCGCGTCGCCGTGGATTGCTGCGCGCATGGCCGCGACGAATTCTGGAAGATTCTGCCCGGATTCGACTTGGCGAAACCGGGTGCCCGCCACGAACAAAGGCTGGCGGACCGAATCGTCGAGTTGCTCGAGCGAACCGATTTTGGCAGGGAAGCCCTTAGCCGAGAGGGTGGCCTTGGTTTCCAACGCCCCTGTGCCAATTTCAAAATCCTGAACCCCGTCGAGCGGTCCGACCCATGACTCGATAGCTTGCGCGGCGGCGACTCCCGCGCCGACGATCGTGCTTAGCAAAACAAGCTCGCCAACCAGACCGATTTCCGCTTCTGGGCTCAGTGCTTGAGTGCCCTTGCGCATGAACTCTTGCCATGCGCCCACGCGACCGATGCAGACGCGGGCGAGTCGCGCTTCATCGGCACCTGCTGTCACCGCGTCGTCCAACGCCCCGATGACATCGCATGACATGGCCGCGAACAGATCGGTACTTCCCGCGAACTTGCGGGACAAGGCGATCCAGAGTTTACCTGCGCCCTCGAGATCGGCGCGCTCCACGGAAAATCCCTGGCCCTCGGGGAGTTTGTCGGCGGCGGGGATTTTTGCCGAGGGGAACCCGACCAGCACTGCTTCAGCGTTGTCCGGAGACCGGCGTCCCGCGCGCACGTCCAGCGGACCCGAAGGCGGCAGGGCGATCGAGCGCCAGCCGGGCTCTGTATCATCGCCAGTGAGCGACGACCATGCCAATAGAAAGTCTTTACTCGGACGGGCCATATTCTTGCTCCCAGTACAGAAGGTTCACTTCGTATTCGACCTGGATCGCGCTATCGCTCGACGGGAATGCGATGGCGAAGGCCATGATGGGTTTTTCCCAGCTGGGCACGATCAGCTTTTCTGGAAGCTTGTCCTTGCCCGCGTAGGGGGAGAGTGGATAAAGAAGCAGTAACCCGCGATCGGCGGAGCCGCCAAGCTGTGTGCGGGCCATGCGGATGCCTTTGCCGCTGGGGATGGTTGGCGGCGAGACGCGGCCTCGCGCGGGGTCGGGCTTCCAAGCGGCGCGGGTGAGCGCTAGGGCCTTGTGCCATGCGTCGTCGTCAAGGTCTATACCTTCGTCGGACGGGTCGGTGAGTACGCCGATAGCAAATTTGGCGGGATCAATGGGTTGGTCAGGATTCTTGGGGGCGTCGGGGGTGCGCATGGGGAATTTCTCGACGCAGATCCCGCCAGAGAAGACGTGCGGTTCACCGACACCGTCGCCCTCAGCTAAAAGTGCGACGCTCCATTGTTTCAACTGGCCAATCTCAACCATCTTCGTGATGAAGTCAGCAAGCACCGGGCCTTTCGCGCTCGTCGCGTTGGGGTGGGTGGCAAAAGAGCCCAAGAAGGAAAGAATTTTGGCCGCGTCGACATCCTTCCATAGGCTTGATCGCTTCCATTTGTCCGCGCTTCCGTCGCGCGCGTATTCGGGGCCGGGCACGTTTGGCGCGCCTATGGCAGCCAAAAGAGCGTCGGCGGCGGCCAGATTGCCAGATTGGATTTTTGCGTCCCGGTGGAACAGGATGGTTTGAGGGCGCGTGCCGCTGTACGTGAGCGATAACGTCTGCGAATTACGCATTTTCAGCGGAGAGGTGATCGTCAGAATTTCATGCGATTTGACTTTTAGGCCGTATTGCTCGGGCGTCAGGCGCGCCTCAGCCATGAAGTCGAATTCTTCGCGCAGCTCTTCGGAAGCGTCGGCGATGTGGCCGAACCAGCTCACCAAATCCGGCGAGGTGTAAAGGCGGCAGAGGTCGAGGTATCCAGGGCGATAGCCGAACCAGCGGCCCATTTGCATGAGCGTGTCGTACATCCGCGTGGTGCGGATGAAATAGCTGATGCAGAGCCCCTCGAGCGTAAGGCCCCGAGCGAGTTTGTCGCCGCCCACGGCGATGACCTTCAAGGCCGCGCCGGGAGCCGCGTAGTCGAGCGCGTCTTTGGCGGTGCCGTTGATGGATCGGACTTCGATGTCTTCCATGACAAGGGGCAGGGCGGCCAGAATTTCTTCCCAGCTAGGCATTGCGGGCGGGCGCTCATGGGGAGGCGAGAGCTCGGCGACTTCGTCGCGCGTCAGCGTGAAGTCGTCTTCCCATAGCTGCTGAAGTCTGGCAAGTAGCTCGGTTGCGTCGATTCCGCGGGTGATCTTCTGGCGCATGCGCCGCACGGTTTCTTCCACCTGTTCCCGGACCAAGTTTTGAACCGCCACGAACCGGGTCGTGTGGATCAGCATGGAGCTGTGCTGCGAGCCTTGGCCGCGAAGCTCGCGGGCCGCGCACGCCAAAGCAAAAGAGTAGACCGCATCGCGCAACGACGGCGGAATGGTCTCTTGCCCGTTGTAAGTGGGCGTGTGGTTCTTGTTGTGCTTGGGTGGCATCCACCCCGTTTCGGTCTGGGGATCGTAGTTGTCCACGATGTCGCGGGTCAGCGGCAGTGCGCCAACGCGACCCTCTTTGGTCATGCGGCCAAAGAGGCGGGCAGGCCCAACATAGTTCGACGGGGCGGCCAAATTGATGATGAAGGAGCGCGGGAAAAGGTCCGGCCCTTCTTTTGCGGTCGCGCCTTTGTGGTGGATGAAAATGTTGGCGAAGGGCGTCGCGGTGTAGCCCACGTACGCCTTGCGGGTGAACGTGTGCAAAATCTGCCGGATCAAACTGTTGATTGTTTTGGGTTGGTGCTCTTCGTCGGCGGTGCCGTCTTCGTTGAACAGTTGCTCGCCCGTATCCACCGAGGCGTTGTCGGCTTCGTCGTCGATCATCAAAAGCGGCAGCTTGGTGATGAGCTTGCGCCCATCCTCGATGTCGGTGGCGTCGGCCACGCGCGTTTGAAGCCAATTGAGCAGAGCCGTGAGCACCGTCTTTTGCTTCTTGACCACGAACAGCCATGGGCGCTCTTCCGGCGAAATGCCGTGAAAGCGCTTGGCCGCGACTTTGCTGAAATCGCCGTTGTCGGCTCGGGTCGTGGCCGAATTGGTTTTCAAGTCGTCGCCGAAATGGGCGACCCCAATGGCTCTTCCCGCGCCGCGGTCGTTGGTGGTCTCGTAGCCCAAGAAGCCCTCTTCAAGGCGCATTTGGGTTTGCGAGCGCAAATTGTTGTGCATGCCCGCCAAGACGATGATGATTTTGTAGCCTGCGTCTGCTGCCTTACAGATGAGTCCCGAATAGTTGCTGGTTTTGCCGGACTGCACATGGCCGACGACCAAGCCGCGGCGATCCCATGCGCTGGTTCGCAGCGGGTCTTCCAAGAGCTCTAGGATGTTGTCGGTGGCCTCGTCTAGGCCCTCGACAACCACGCCGGAGAGCTTGTCTTCTTGGAAATCGCGGTAGCGTCGCCAGTAGTGCCAGTCCTGCTTGCGCGCGGCATTGAGCCAATCGAGGTGGCCCACGTCGTCCTTTAGTGTGGTGGCCTTGCCCATCCAATGGCTGAACCTCTGGATCAAGATGGAGACGGCCTGCTGCTGGTCGATGGTCAGAGGGCTGTCGGCTGCGAACATGTCGGCGGCCCGTTTCACCTTTTCGGCAATGAAAGACGGCGTGATCTTGGATTTGTCCTTTTCTGCCTTTATGAGTCGCTGCGCCGTGGCGACAACGTTCTCGAGCAATTCGCCTTGCACGGCGGCGGCTTCTGATTCGATCATTTATCCAGTCCCAGTTTTGCGACGAGCGCAGGGTATTTTTGGAAAGGTTCCGTGCGCAAAAGGGATTTGCGGGCTTCTTCGGCGGTCAGCCCCTTTCGTTCAATGAGGTCATCGAACAGCACCTGAGCCACCTCGATGATGGCCTCGTTGGGTTCGCCTTCGAATCCGTTGCGCGGCGTTTCTTTATTTTCGGCGGTGTCGAGCCAGATGCGTTGCACCGGCACCGTTTCCTCGATCACGCGGAGCATGGACTTGACCAGCGGCTCCAAGGCTCCAGCGTTGGCCAGCACTGCGGCGACCGAGGGGTGGGTCTCTTCGATTCGATACCGAATACCTGCCTTCACCCGTTCGGCCCGCCATGCCTGTTTGATCGGCACATTTTTCTTCAAGGAAATTGGAGAGCCGCGGTAAGCGAACACTCGCCGAGCTTGTTCTCGCGTGTTTTCCGCCAAAGTTGTTAGCCAAGGACGCAGCGCGACCGGAGGGCGTGCGGTCGATTTTCGAACGTCGATTTTCCAGTCGGCATCCGCCGTATTGGGGATGTCGATTCTGATGCGGGCCAACCGATGGGCTTCTTCTCTGTTCCACGCGCGGCCGTTGCCAAGTGGGCTGCTAAGGCCGAGCCATCCGCCAGCCAATAAAAGCCTTTCGTTGCGATAGACGTAAAACCCTTGCTGTGCGGTCCATCCAGCCGGGCCTCCGTTAAGTTCAAAATCGTCTTTTGACAACATATCCCGGTGCGGCAAGACATGGCACTGGACAGAAACATCGCCATAGCTTGTTGCGTGATGTGTGATTGGCGACGTCCATTTTGCTGGGTGTCCAGACATAAATGGGTCCCAAGGAATGACGGGCTTCCCATTCAATAGCAGTTTTAATCTCGCATGAGGACCTTGGATAAGCCGATGGAAAACCATCGCCAGATGCGACTCGACGTTATCTACAAGAGTGTTGAAATCGTTGGAGGTGTAGCCGTCGGAGACGATGCGGTCCATTGCCTCCCATAGAACCAAAGTGCCCGTGGGCTTACTTTCAAGGTCGGCTAGGTAGGGCTTGGAGCCCTTGGCTGGCCCCTCGAAAAGCAGCCAATCGCTATCGGGACGTGCAGCTAATTCTTCCAGATCCCAGCGCAGGCAGCTTTGTACGCCGTCCTTTGTGGAGGCGACCGTGAGCCTTCGGCACTGTGAGAACGACGCAGTTTTAAGTCCAATGCCGAAGCGGCCAAGATCGCGGGCATCGCGCGCGTCGAGCGGATTTTTGTCGCCAAGGCGCAGTGCGCTCTCAAGCTCGCCATCATCCATGCCGGGCCCATCATCAAGAATGGAGATTCGGCTACTCGCGCCATCCCACACGAACTCGATGCGGGCTTCTTTCGCGCCCGCAGAAATGCTGTTGTCGACGATGTCAGCCAACGCGGCGGCGGTGGAGTATCCGAGCCCGCGAAGGGACTCGAGCATGGCCGCTGCGCGCGGCGGTGCGGTGCGAGTTTTATGCGTCATCGCCAAAACCCTTTGCCAAGCCAAAACTTGAATCCTTGATCGACCAATTTTCGGACTAGCGGTCTAGGGGGAGTCAGGGGGGTGTTGCTGAAGTCTATCCAGATGACATTCTCGGTGCCATTTCTCTCAACCTTGACCGTGGCTCCGAGCACGGTGGCCGAGTCTAAAAGCTTCTGGACAGGTACTGATACTTGAAGTGGGCACGTCGTGGTTTTATTTGGGTCATTGTTGAGGGTCGAGATTTCTACCGGGCCAGCAAGATTTTTGAGCGTGTTTGGCCGGGCCGGCTTGGCTGCGACGGCATCGGCCAGTTTTTTGAGTTGGGCCGCATTTACTGGGGCGCAAGAAGCGTCATCATCCTTGTCTTCGTCGCTCTCGGGGCGTCCGGGCGGGTTGGGGCCATTGAGCGCAGCCAGCAGAGCATCGAGGCGACCAGGGTGTTTTAGGTGGCGGATGGCTTTGGACTCTATTTGTCTAATGCGCTCGCGCGTGACGCCCATTCGGGTTCCAATTTCGTCCAAGGTCATGACATCGGCCTCGCCGATGCCAAACCGCATTCTGAGAATGTTCTCATCCTTTAACTTGAGCGTACCTAGAATTTTGTGGACCATTTTTGTTAGATCGCGATCGGAAACTATGTCCATTGGATCTGGTGACGTGTATTCATCGCGCACATCCATGGCGATCAGCGCATCGATGTCGATTTCGTGAATAGGCAGGGGTTCGCCTGCAATCCTCATATAGGCAGCAACCTTGCGCGGGGACAATTCCACGAGTTCAGCGATTTCTTCAACAGTAGGTGCTTTTCCGCGGTCGATTTCATAGCTGCGCACGATACTTTCGATCCGTTGCAGCTTTTCGTGAATGTGGACGGGCACGCGGACAGTTCTGCCTTTGTCCGCGATATATCGGCTCACTTGCTGACGTATCCACCAAGTGGCGTACGTCGAGAACTTGAATCCCTTGCGCCAGTCGAAACGCTCAACGCCCTTCAAGAGGCCGATGTTTCCTTCTTGAAGTAAATCGTCCAGTGGCATACCGCTGAAAAGGTATTTCTTGGCGATGGAGTGAACCAGTTTTAGGTTCGCGACCGCCATACGATCCCTAGCGACCTTGTATGCCTGCATCGCGAGTCTGAACTCGCGGGCTGGCTCATTCTCAGCTATCCATCCCGACTCGTACAAATTCAAAAGATAAGAGCCAGATAACCAAAGAGAGCTAAGCGCTTCACGTATTGCTTTGTTGTTGGATATATGTTGTTTTTCCAGTGATCGAGCCATAGCCCAGAGGCGTTCCGCGTTCTCTGCGAAATCGGACAGCTCATCTTCTGGCGAGCCTTCATTGGAATCTTCCTGCCGTCTTTGGTTGCCCTCCGAGTCGTCTGCTGCTAAGTCTGGAATATCTTCCCGAGGTCCAGAAGACATCGAGCGAAGGGGCTTTGTTTTGGTTTTCACCAATTGCGCGGCTTTAAAGACAGCTTCTATTCCGGTATTAGACAAGGCCAATGCGTCTAGCGCCGCTTCCATGCTTTGCTCCATCGCGCTGCCAAGGGCAACCTCTTCATCTGCGGTCAGCAGTGCGCAGTATTGGAAATCTCGCTGGTAAAGGCGCAACGTATCGTTGCGGCGCGACTCCAGTTGATCGATGAAATCAAGAGCCTCGTCGACGGTTTGTTCTTCGTCAGGAGCTTCGCGCGGTTCGACATGCACAATGAAGCTTTCATGATATGTGGAATATTCATGGCGCTCATCGGCTTCCGCGCCCAGATCATTGACGACCATGCGCAACATAGCTTCGGCAGCTGTATTGGGAGTTCGGTCGTCGTTGATCGTGAGGTCTTCGATGGCTTGGTTTGGCACGCTGCCTTCGCGCATCGCGCGAAGCAATAGTGAGCGCAAGCGCGTGCGTGCTTCCGCATCGTCTGCGCTTGGTCGTGACGAAGCGCGTTCGGGTAAAAAGATTTCTACGTCATTCCACTCCATGGAGTGGTCGATAGGGATGTGTTCTGATATCGCGTTTTGAATCTTAGAGGCAACGGCTAGTACCGTCTGGCTACCTTTGGGTGTAGCAGGTTCGGTATCTGGTTCCCAGTCAGAAAGATCGGCAAGCGTGCCTCCATCGTCGAAGTTGATTTGGTGATTCGTCGTTCGCGGTTTTTGGTAGCAATCGTTGATATTGCTATGGTGTGCGGGCGTGCCAATCAGTAGGGCGCTTTCTAAGGGGGCGTCGATACGGGTGATAAGCATATTAACGAATCTTAGCGCGGTTGCGCATCCTGTATGTGTTGGCCGATATCAATCTCTCGCGTGAGGTGGTGTATGCCGCGTGATCCGCGCGCTTGGTTGTGGGATGTGCAGCAGGCGAGCGAGGCGATTGCTGAGTTCTTAGCTGATTTTTATAACAAAACTGGCAGATAGCCGGCATAGAATCTGCGCAGGGCGCTATGAATTTTGTAGTGATTATCAAACCAAACGGATGGTCTTAATTAGTTGATTGACGTGTATTGCGTCTTTCAAGGTTTGGAAAATAGCTGCAAGATTGCGCATTGTGAGCCTTCCCGAGCGTGAGAGCATGCGTTGCAAACTGCGGCGTGGTTTGGCGATCTGTTCAGCGAGATGCTCATAGCCGATGGTGACTCTGATGATGGTGTGAAGCACGGTTTTGGCGGTATCGACATCGCCTTCCAAATAGAGTGTTGCAGCCTCATCCAATAACGCCTTAGCAAATGCTGGATCAGCGTTTGCACGCGCAGCGATAGTTTCTTGGGTGTCTTTTGTAAGTGTCATGGTTTGCCTTTGGTCTTGGCGGGTGTGTTTGGCTGCTTTCCCAATCGTAGCGCTTTGACGACTGCCTCGCGTGCGCCGCTAGTGATGCGCTCGATGGCTTCTGTGTAGGCAGCTCTGTCTTCGCGTTTGCCGACGGCTAATACGAGCACGACGACGACATCATCGAGCACTTCATAGACGAGGCGATAGCCTGCTTTGAGCAGCTTGATTTTGTAGCAGCCTGCGAGCTCGCCTTTGAGGGCAGCGGCGGAGATGTGGGGTTGATCAAGGCGCTTGATGAGGGCTTCGCGTAGCGCGACTTTGGGTGAGCCGTCTAGCTTTTTCCATTCTTCCCAAGCATCGGTTTGAAAGCGGAGGCGATAGCGATGAGCGCGCAGGCTTGCGGCGGGCGCTTTACTCGACGCCTTAGCGGGTTTGCTCGCCATGCTCAGAGATCGTTAACGCTGACTTCGATGCTATTGCCGTGCGCGGCGCTGGCGCGGCGGGCTTGAATGAGGGCTGTGAAATCTTTTTCGGCGAGCGCATCGGCAAAGCCTTGCATGACTTCGGGTTGTACGACGTAAAACGCGGGGGCGTTGTGGCTGAGCACGGCGATGGGCGCGCCTTTGGCTTTACGCAGGGTGGCGCCGGGGTTTTTCTTGAATTCGCTGATACCAACGGTGAGGGGGGTGAGCAGGGCTTGCATGGTGGATTGGTATTTGGAGACGAAATTGGCGCTTATTTTAGAGCTGATTTGGTGATGTTGCAACTGAGCTTGATTTGTCTGTTTTGAAGTGTTTTATGGCAGATGTATGAGTGATATTCGCTCTTCACCGGCATAGAATATGCGCAGAGCGCTATGAAATTAGTAGTATTTTGATGGCACAAAAGTTTGCCTTAAGCTCGAAATCGACGGACACTCAAAGTATGGAACACGTGGTTCATAAAAGCACATTGGCTAAGCGGGATGAGCAGGCGGCAGCAGATTTGCGCTATTGGCTTTCGCAGCCGATGGAGGCGCGTTTGGCAGAGGTGGAGAGACTGCGCGAGCTGGCGTATCCGGGGTATGCGCGGCAAGATTTTCAGCGGGTTTGCAAGATTGTTCCTTTGAAGGGGAATTTGAACCTTTTACAAGGCAATTCTTGAAGGCTTTTGGGCTGGTCGCCGTCATGGAATATGCGCGGAGCGCTATTAAATTAATAGTGACTTAGCTTCGCACGAATGTATGCAGCAACCCCCATTCACCCACATCAGCAGCGCGCAGCGCTGTGAGATAGCGCTCGCGGGCATTGCCTTGTGCTTCTAGCGGAGCTTGCCCCCAGCTGAAGCGCGGCTGGCCGAGGCTCATGATCAGGGCATCTGCCATGAGGCGGGCGTGGCGGCCGTTGCCGTTGGGGAAGGGGTGAATGCACACGAGCTGGTGATGAAAGCGCGTGGCGAGCTCGTCCGCTGGATCACTCGTGCCTTGCTCGATTTGATAGAGCGTGTTGCCCAGCAGGGTGCGTAGGCGGGTGGCGATTTGTGGCCAATCGATGCCGATGTTTTTGTTGCTGCTGCGAAAGCTGCCAGCCCAGCGCCAAGTTTGCTTGAACATGCGTTTGTGCAGATCGCGCACGAAGCCTTCTTCTAGCAGCGCGGCGGGCTTGGCAGTTTTGATTTTGCGCAGCAGCCATTCTTGGGCGGTGAGGATGTTGGCCTCTTCCCATTGGTTGAGCTCGGCTTGGGTGCGGATATGGCCGGGGATGAGGCCTGCGGCTTCATCGGGATCGAGCGGGGTGGCACCGGGTGAGTAACTGTGCAGCGTGGCGAGGGGCTCGATCATGGCTGCGCCCAGAGCTTGTGGCGTGAGCCATTGAGCAGCTCTTGGGCGAGCAGATCGCGCTGCAAGTGGCGGGCGCTGCCTTGCACGGCTTGATCTTCCAGCGCCATGGTGTGGGCGATGGGGCCAATCTGCGCTTGGGCTTTGCTTTTTGCTTGGCTGGCGAGCTGCTGCGCAAGGGGTTGACGGGGCACGAGGGCGTATTGGAGCTCGCAATCCATCGCTTGAGCGAGCCTGTGCAGGCTGGCGAGCGTGATGGCTTGGCGCTCTTCGGCGGCCTCCAGATTGCGCAGGGTGGCGCTGGTGATACCTAGGCGCTTGGCGAGCACGACACCGGGCATGCCGAGCGCTTCACGGATGCTGCGCGCCCAGCCTGCTGGCGGGTGGGCGGGCAGCCTGGCTTCACGCCAGGTGCTGAGCGCTGCATCGATTTGCGCGGTTTGAAGCTGTTGATGACGGGTGGGCATGGTTTTAATTTAGGGTATGAGCACATTTTAGTCAAGTAAAATATGCTTATAAGAACTTTAAAATGTTGTTTATTTAGGTTAAATGCATTATTTTTAAGATGATGGCCTCTCTTTTTTGAGTGAGAAAAGACGGCTTGCCTATATGGGATATAAATAGTACGCTATTTATTTTGTAGTGTTTGGCATGAAAACCCGACTCTCGCTGGGTTGGCTGTTGCCTGGATTGTCGCTAGGCTTGATGGTTTTTGCGAGGTGATTTGATGCGCTTGAAGACTGGGCGGTGGTTTTGTGCGGTGGTGGTGTTGCTGCTGGCGATAGGCGGCGGCTTGGCTTTGAGCTGGGAGTCGGATCGCAGCGTGGAATCGCTGAAGGGGCGTTGGGCAGCGCCGGCGTCTAGCTCGAAGTTTGTGGATGTGCGGGGGATGTCTGTTCATGTGCGGGATGAAGGCTTGCGGACGGATGTGGAGCCGATTGTTTTGCTGCATGGCACGGGGGCGAGCTTGCATACCTGGGATGGCTGGGCGGCGGAGCTGGTCAAAACGCGGCGGGTGATTCGGTTTGACTTGCCGGGCTTTGGGCTGACGGGGCCGTATGCGGGCGACTGGCTGGAGCATGATGGCGGGCGCTATACGCTGGTAAATTACGCGAAGTTTGTGGTGGCCACGCTCGATGCGCTCGGCGTGGCGCAGCCGGTGGTGCTGGCAGGCAATTCGCTGGGTGGGCAGATTGCTTGGGAGACGGCGGATTATTTGAAAGCTTCTGCGCCTGCACCGCAACCGAATCGGGTGGCCAAGCTGATCTTGGTGGATTCTGCGGGCTACGACTTTAAGGCGATGGATATGCCGATGGCGTTTGAGGTGGCGCAGGTGGCGCTGCTCTCGCCCATTACGGAGAACACCTTGCCGCGCTGGCTGATTGCGCGTGATGTGCGCAGCGTGTATGGGCAGCCTAATCGTGTGACGAAAGAGCTGGTGGAGCGCTATTTCGATCTGGCGCTGCGCGAAGGCAACCGCCGCGCTTTAGGCCTGCGCATGCGTGAGCCGCGCGCGATTGCACCCGAGCGCATTGCGAAGATCACGCAGCCCACGCTGATCATCTGGGGCGGCCAAGACCGCTTGATTCCGCCATCGAATGCGCAGATGTTTGCGAAAGATATCAAGGGCTCGAAGCTGGTGATGTTTGACGCGCTGGGGCATGTGCCGCAGGAGGAGGATGCGCCCCAGACGGTGGGGGCGGTGCAGGCTTTCTTGGCGGGGAAATGAAGCGTATTTTTAAGTAAAAAAGGCTTATCGCCGGCATAGAATCCGCGCAGTGTGCTATCTAAATCATAGTGAATGATTTAGACAGCCAAGCGCTGCGCTGCGAAAATCACCTGATCGACCACCGCCTTGACCTTTGCCTGGGCTGCTGCATCTTTCAAATGCCCTTGCCCATCAAATGCATCACCGGCTTTGCTTAAAGCGAATTGCTGCGGGGCGACCCAGCATTGCAGATTGCGCAGGAGGGGCGCGAGATGATCTAGGCTGCGCAGGCCGCCCAGAGAGCCCGGCGAGGCTGAGAGCAGGCCGACGACTTTGCTGGCGAAGGGCTTGGTGCCGCTTTTCCACTGCGCTGCTTCTTGCTCGCTGCATTCTGCGCCGGCACTCGCGGGGGAGCTGGCCCAATCGATGGTGTTTTTCAGGAGCGCGGTATACGAGCCGTTGTACTCCGGGCTGGCGATGATCCAGCCGCCATGGGCATGCATCATTTCTTTGAGGCTGATGACATCGCGGGGCGTGCCGCGCGATTCGAGATCGGCGTTGTAGAGTGGGATGTTGAAATCGGAGAGCTCGATGAGGGTGGCTTTAGCGCCTGCGGCTTGCACAAGGCCCTCTGCAATACTGGCGAGTTTGCGATTCAACGAGCCTGCGCGGCTGGAGCCGGCGAAGAGGAGGATGGCGGGTTGGGGTGTGGTCATGGATGGGAGTCTGCCTGTGTTGGGATGCCTGTTGTATGCAAGGCGATTTGCTAATGAGCGCTATTTATTTAATAGCAATTTGCGCAGGTTCTATGCCGGCTAGAGGCCTATTTTGCTTAAAATTTATGCGTCTTTAGCACTCTTGAAGCTGGCCAGTAAAACAGCGACAGAGAGCAGAGATAGCCATGCGCTTAAGCCCCATGCATTGAAATATTGCAAAGCAGCGCCGCTGATCAGTGGGCCGATAGCGCCGCCGAGTGTGTAGCCCGTGATCATGGCGGCTGTGCCGGAGGCTACAGCTTGTGCGCCCATGCGGGCATCGAAATGATGCGCCACGCGGATCATGGTGAGCGTGTAGAGCGCGCCGCCGACGCCGCCCCAGATGACGGCTGTGGCATAGAGCAGCCAAGTCAATTGTGCGGACGCTGCAAACGCAAGGCTGGCAATCAGCAGTAGCCAGCCTGCCACACCAAAAACGCGTTGTGGTGCGAAGCGATCTGCCGCCAAGCCTGCGGGATACTGAAAGACAAAACTGCCTACGCCTAAAGCGCCCACGATGCTGGAGGCTTGCGCGAGCGAGAGGCCGAGCGACGCGCCATTGGCTGCGCTGATGCTAGATAAGCCTGCTTCAAACACGCCGCCTGCGAAGGCAATCAACACGAGCGCAGGCACGACTTGCAAGGCTTGCCAGGTGCTACCGATTTGCTGCTGACTGTTGCCCGGCGCAGGTGCATGCGCTGCTTGCGTGAGCTTTAAGCGCAGCGCGATGGCTAGAGCGGCAAACTGCACAATCGCGGCGGCAATCAACGTGGTCTTTGGTTGCCAGCCCAGCAGCGCGGGCACGAAGGGGCCTGCAGCCAACGCCGCGCCAAGCGCCGTTTGATACAGCCCCATGACCTTGCCGCGCTGGTCATGAGGCGCATGCTCGGCTAGTAGAGCCTCAGTCGCATTCCACACCGCTGCCGCACCCACACCGCCGGCTACAGCGCTGGCGCACCACCATGCAAACGCATTTGGCGAATCCAGAAAAAAAATGTAGCCCAGCGTACACACCGACTCTAGCGCCATGCCCAGCAGATATACGCGGCCGATGCCGAAGCGCGCAAAAATACGCGGCATCACCGGGATGAGCAATGCCACGCAAGCAAACGGAATCATCGCAAAAGCGCCCACAGCCGCCGTGCCCATGCCGCTCTGCTGGAGCAAGACGGCGAGCACCGGACCAAACATGGAAAACGAGGTCACCACCAAAGTGGTGGCGGCAGCAAGCGCCCAGAATTTTTTCATAAAGGGCTACTTTGGAAACACTTGTTTAGTCGCCCAGAGGCTTGAGCAATTGCGCCACGTCGTCTTCCGTAAACAGCGCTTGCTTGCGCATTTGCGCGCCGCTCAGCATGCCTTCCGCAAGCGCAGCTTTGCGCTCTTGCAATTTGAGCATGCGCTCTTCAATGGTGCCGCTGGCGACTAGTTTGTAGACGAAGACTTGGCTCGTTTGGCCGATGCGATGCGCGCGATCGGTAGCTTGGTTTTCTACCGCCGGATTCCACCAAGGATCGTAATGAATCACGGTATCGGCCTGCGGAAGATTGAGGCCGACACCGCCGGCTTTGAGGCTGATGAGGAAGAGTGGCACTTGGCCGCTGGTGAACTGATCAATGATGTCATCGCGCTTGGTGGATGAGCCTGTGAGCTTGACCCATTTGATTTTTCGTTTGGCAAGCTCTTCTTCAATCAATGCCAGCATGGAAGTGAATTGAGAAAACAGCAACACTTTGCGGCCCTCTTCCAGCATCTCGGGCAAGATTTCCATCAGCAGATCGAGCTTGGCCGATTGCTTGACTTGCCTTGCGCTTTCCGTGGGCACGAGGCGCGGATCGCAGCAGACTTGGCGCAGCTTCAGCAGCGCATCGAGCACTTGAATCTGAGAGCGCGCCAAGCCTTTGTCGGCGAGCGCATCGCGCACAGACTTCTCGGTGGCCAAGCGAATCGTTTCGTATAAATCGGCTTGCTTGCCTTCAAGGGCGACCATGCTGAGCGTCTCGATTTTGTCGGGCAAATCTTTGAGTACCTCTTTTTTCGTGCGCCGCAAAATAAAGGGGGTGACGCGGCGACTGAGTGCCGCAAGAAGCTCTGTATCGCCGTGCTTTTCAATCGGCGTGCGATAGAGCTCTTTGAAACGACGGGCGCTGCCCAGAAAGCCGGGCATCAAAAAGTGAAACAAGCTCCAGAGCTCGCCGAGATGATTTTCCATCGGCGTGCCGGAGAGACATAGTCGCTGGCCAGCCGGTAATTCATAAGCGACCTGCGCGGCATCGGTATGCGCATTCTTGATATTCTGCGCTTCATCGAGCACGACGACCGACCACTTTTGCGCGAGCCAGCGCTCTTTATCGCGCGGCAGCAGCGAATACGGCGAGAGCACGATATCGGCTTGCGAGATGTCTTGCGCAGCTTCATGGCGAGCTGCGCCATGCAAGAGCAACACGCGCAGTGAAGGCGTGAACTTTGCGGCCTCACGCTGCCAATTGCCCATGAGGCTGACGGGCGCGATGATGAGCGCGGGGTTTTCCAGCCGCCCAGCTTCTTTCTCGATCAGCAAGTGCGCCAGCGTTTGCAGCGTCTTGCCTAAGCCCATATCGTCGGCCAATACGCCGGCCAGCCCCTGCTCGCGCAAGAATTGCAGCCAGCTCACACCTTCTAATTGATACGGCCGTAGTTCAGCTTTCAAGCTTTCTGGCAAAAGCACACTTTGCAGCGCATTCGCGCCGCCTTTGAGTTGCGCGAGGAGCTTGCGCAAGCCGCGCGCGCCATCCCATACGGCGCCCTCGCCCAATGCAGCAGACAAGCGCAGTGCTTCTAAACGCGATAAGCGCAGGCTCTCGCCATTCAGATTGTGCGAGCCATCGAGAAGCTCTAACAACGCAGAGAGCCATGGCTTCAGAGGCTCGGTGGGCAGACGCAGCCATGCGCCTTGATGAGGTACGTACATCGTCTCGGGCAATTGCAACTCAGCGCCTTCGGAAAGTTGGCTTTTGAGCAGCTTGATTTGCGCGATCAGCGCGGGCAGCGCAGGCAAAATATTGATGCGCTGGCCTTGCACTTCAATACCCAGCGAGAGGTCAAACCAAGGCGAGGTGTCGTTGGCCCCAGTGGGCATCGTGCCGTCGGGCGTGTTTGTGGCGGGCAGAGCAAGGGTTTCATGCTGCCCCTGCATCTTGAAATGCAGCGTATCCGCACGTTGAACCCAACGAAGCAATTCTTCTGGCATCGTGACGGTAAAGCCCGCATCTTGGAAGCTGCCGAATTCATCATCGACCCAGCGCACCCAAGGTATTTGGCTAGTTTGTGAATGCTGCGGCAGATAAAACTGGCCTCGCGTATTGCCTTGTAATAGCTGTGCATGCAAGAAACCGATGGCGCGTTTTTCTGCCTCCAAATCGCGATGCAACAAGGCGCGTTCAGTCGTGCCCACGCCATCAACCAACACTGGATTGCCCATGCGATGCGAGAAAAATCGCGTGCCGCCGTAATCGAATTCCAGTGTGAGCATGAGCGAACCGAATCTAGATTGCTGCTCTTCGATGACTTGCTCTGCCGACAAACACCACTTGGGCGCGATACCTTTGATTTCGCGCGGTGGCTTGGCAAAAGGCGGCATGGGCAAGCCCGCCAAGTGTCGCAGTAAAGATTGCTCATGATGCAGCCACGCGCTTTGCGCAATGGGTGGGCTTTGCAGCAGGGTGAGCAGCCGCTGCATGGGCATGCCTTGGCTTCCCGCAAGACCAAATTGCTTGGCATCGAGATCTAAATACAGCGCAGGATTGTTTTGATAAATCTGCGCCGAGCTATCGCCTTCAACCCATGAATTCTTAGTTGCGGGCGGCACTTGCGCGTAGAGCTGCCAGAGCACATCATTTTGTTCGCGTTCTTTGCGCTCCTTCCAATACCACGACACTTCGCGCGGCTCGCCCGCATGCAGCGCAGCGCCAAGGCTTTTGCTATCTTCACTCCAAAACAATCGACCCGTCTGCTGCGCGAGTCTTAAAGCCAACTGCCCCATATCGCCTTCAATACAAGCTTGCGTCACGAGGCTGTAGCCGTAGTAGCTACCGCTTCTGCCTATGGCTTGGATGATTTTGACGATCTGCGCATCGGCCTCAGGCAGCGCGCTCATATCCACATGATTGACTGCGCGCACTTTGCCCCAGCCGCCACGCAGCAAATCTTTGGCTTGGCCATAGCTGATGTGCAATTGGTCACGCCCCTTTTGCTTGCGCACTTGCAGCATAAAGACGAGATGGTCTTGGCCTGAGCCAGAGGGAATGCTATAAGCATCGGCATCTTCAGAGCGCTCAGGATTAGGCGCATCGCCTTCATCTTCGGAAAACAGATCGAGCCAATTTTGCACATCGCGTTCGTTGCGGGCTTGGCTTGTGGGCTTGGCGCTGTATGAAGCGGCTGTGATGTTGTGCGGCGGCAATTGCGGGAAAGCTGGCCGAGGCACGGATGGATCGTGGCCGCTATCAACCGGCTCTGCCAATGCCGTTCTCGCGCGGCTTTGCATCACCACGCCATTGCTGCGATATGCCGCTTTGAGCATCAGCGCGCCTGCATGCTTGCAACGCGTTTGCACGGGGCAATCACAATGCGAGCGCCAACTGCTGATCTCGCCCCAAGCCGTCATCTCCACATCGACCGCCACGAAATAACTCTCCTGCCCTGAGCCTTTGACATCAGCGCCAAGATGCCACTCTGTGGCGCTGCTTTGCGTGGCGACGTAGTCGTCAGAGACTTTCTGCATCACATAGACCTCTCGGGCGCGGTCGTATGTGGCTTGGCCGAGTTGTTTTTGTAGGCTCAGTAAATCGAGTGTGAAAGTTGCATGGCTTGCCATAGAAGTCAACGTGCCTAGAGTCGGCTAGACGCTGACTGCAGAAGTCAATGTAGGGCTTGCTTTCAATGCTTCGAGTGTGCTCTCAGACTGCTTGTCTGCGTGATACGAGCTGCGAACCATCGCGCCCACTGCAGCATGCGTAAAGCCCATTTTGTAGGCCTCGTTTTCAAACATTTTGAAAGTGTCGGGATGCACATAACGCTTGACCGGCAAATGTGAATTACTGGGGGCAAGATACTGGCCGATGGTCAGCATATCAATGTTGTGCTCGCGCATATCGCGCATCACTTGCAGAATTTCTTCATCCGTCTCTCCGAGGCCAACCATGATGCCGCTCTTGGTGGGCACTTGTGGGTGCAGCGCTTTGAATTTCTTGAGCAAATTGAGCGAGAAGGCGTAATCGCTGCCAGGTCGGGCTTGTTTGTACAAACGTGCGGTCGTTTCTAAATTGTGATTCATCACATCGGGCGGCGCAGCTTTGAGGATTTCCAAGGCGCGATCATCGCGGCCACGAAAATCGGGGACGAGCACTTCAATCGTGGTTTGTGGAGACAGCTCACGAATTTTTTCGATGCAAGCGACAAAATGCGCCGCGCCGCCATCGCGCAAATCATCGCGATCCACACTGGTGATCACCACGTATTTGAGTTTGAGCGCAGCAATCGTCTTGGCTAAATTAAGCGGCTCATCCGCATCGAGCGGATCAGGCCGACCATGCCCCACATCGCAAAACGGGCAGCGGCGTGTGCATTTGTCACCCATGATCATGAAGGTGGCCGTGCCCTTGCCAAAGCATTCACCAATGTTTGGGCAGCTGGCTTCTTCGCAGACGGTGTGCAGCTTGTGCTCACGCAGGATTTGCTTGATCTCATAAAAGCGCGTGGAGGGCGAGCCGGCTTTGACGCGGATCCACTCGGGCTTGCGCAAAATCTCGCCTTGTTCGACCTTGATGGGTATGCGGCTCAGCTTGGCAGCAGCTTTTTGCTTAGCCAGAGGGTTGTAATTCTCTTGAGATTGCGCATCTCTAACAATAGGGCGGACGACTTCGGTGGTGCTCATACGCGCATTTTACGTGGGGTGTGTTTCCCCGTGGCTTGACGGGTTTGTGGGGTTGGGAGTAGGAACACGGAAGGCACGAAAACACACGGAAATCACAGAAAAATCCAAATTCGTTTTTTGATTTTTTCGTGTCTTCCGTGTAGTTTCTGTGCTTTCCGTGTTCTTAAAACCGCAGAGCGCCAACCAACGCATCAAGTCGGCATCAGCCGATCAATCTCTTGCTGCATGGCTTGTGTGAGCTGGGCGTAGAGTTTGAGTTTGTCGGCGGTATCGCGCAATCGCTCTGCGATGCGCAGGCTGATCGACATCATGAATTTTGCACCGATGGCGGGTTGCTCGGTGATGAGCGATTCGAGCGCGCCGCGCGAGAAAATGGCGGCTCGGACTTCTGAGGTGGCGGTGCAGGTGGCCGAACGTGGCTCGCCATCCACAATGCCCATCTCTCCGAGTAAGCTGCCTGCGCCAAGCACGGCTGTTGTGACGGGCGTGGTGCGGCTGACTACGATGCTTTCGACGGTGACCTCGCCATCGAGCACGAGCACCATGTAATCGGTGTTGTTTTTGTCGCCCTCTTGAATGAAGACAGTGCCCTCGGAAAATTTGCGTGGCTGCATGTAGCTGACCACGATGCGGGCTTCTTCCAGCGAGAGACGCATCATGGCGCCAGGCGCTGCGAGCAGCTCAGCAGCTAGTTCCGCGCTGTCTGAACCATCCGTTTTTAGCATGCGGTCTGCTAGCTCTTCGTCAAGAATGGTTTGCTGCTCCGTCTCGCTAAAGGCATCCGGTGTGCGGGAGAAAAGTTTTTTAAACATGTGACATATCAAGTAGAGCTAAAATCATACTCCTCCAAGGAGCGTTGCAGCAAATGTTCGAGTTTTAGAACCCGATTTGCCAGGCTTGGAGGCATCTTTTGCACAACGGCGCTCACCGATTGAATACTTTTTTCTTCAGGTGAGCCTCGTGTCTGATTCTAAAAATCCCTCTGCTGTACCCGAAATGCTGCTGTCTGGCCTAGAGCCAGTAAAAATCGGCGAAGGCACGTTGTTTGTTAATGTGGGCGAACGCACCAATGTGACGGGCTCGAAAGCCTTTGCTCGCATGATCTTGAATGGCGAATATGAGCAAGCGCTGGCTGTGGCGCGACATCAGGTGGAAAACGGGGCGCAAATCATCGATATCAACATGGATGAGGCCATGCTTGATAGTGAAGCGGCGATGGTGAAATTCTTGAAGTTGATTGCGTCAGAGCCTGATATCGCGCGCGTGCCGATCATGATTGATTCATCGAAATGGAGCGTGATCGAAGCCGGGCTGCGCTGCATTCAAGGTAAGGGGATAGTGAATTCGATCTCGATGAAAGAAGGCATTGAGGCATTTAAGCATCAGGCGAATTTGCTGCGCCGCTACGGGGCGGCTGCTGTCGTCATGGCGTTTGATGAGAAGGGCCAGGCCGATACTTATGCTCGCAAGATTGAGATTTGCGAGAAGGCTTATCGCGTACTCGTGGACGAGGTGGGCTTTCCGCCGGAAGATATTATTTTTGATCCGAATATTTTCGCCATCGCTACAGGCATTGAAGAACACAACAACTACGCGGTCGATTTCATCGAAGCCACACGCTGGATCAAAGCCAATTTGCCAGGCGCGAAAGTCTCGGGTGGCGTATCGAATGTGAGCTTTAGCTTTCGCGGAAACGACCATGTGCGCGAGGCGATTCACACCGTGTTTTTGTACCACGCGATTCAAGCGGGCATGGACATGGGGATTGTGAATGCCGGGCAGCTCGGTGTGTATGAGCAGATTGATCCTGCGATGCGTTTGCTGGCGGAAGATGTGGTGTTGAACCGCGATCCCACGCGCGCCGAAGGCGAGCCTTTTATTTCTGCGGGCGAGAAGCTGGTGGCGGCTGCTGAAGGCCTCAAGGGCGCAGCGAAGGATGATTCTGCACGATTGCTCTGGCGGGAGAAAGATGTGAATGGCCGCCTGGCGCATGCGTTGATTCACGGCATCACGGATTTCATTACTGCCGATACTGAAGAGAGCTATCAAGGCATTCTTGCTAC
Source organism: Variovorax sp. (assembly GCA_031376455.1). GTDB lineage: Bacteria > Pseudomonadota > Gammaproteobacteria > Burkholderiales > Burkholderiaceae_C > JANMDU01. The sequence goes on from JANMDU010000001.1 coordinate 176,669, forward strand.
AGGCGGAAGGCCGCTGCATGTGATCGAAGGGCCGCTGATGGACGGCATGAATGTGGTGGGCGACCTCTTTGGCCAAGGCAAGATGTTCCTCCCACAGGTGGTGAAAAGCGCTCGCGTGATGAAGCAAGCTGTGGCGCATTTGCTGCCCTACATTGAGGCCGAGAAGTTGCAGATGGAAGCAGCGGGGCAAGACGTGCGCACCAAGGGAAAAATCATCATCGCTACTGTGAAAGGCGATGTACACGATATTGGCAAAAACATTGTCACCGTTGTTTTGCAATGCAATAATTTTGATGTGGTGAACATGGGCGTGATGGTGCCTTGCCATGAAATTTTGGCGCGGGCGAAGGTGGAGGGTGCGGATATTGTGGGTTTAAGCGGGTTGATCACGCCGAGTCTGGAAGAGATGCAATACGTCGCTGCTGAGATGCAGAAAGACGATCATTTCCGCATCAAGAAAATCCCGCTGTTGATTGGCGGCGCAACATGCTCTCGCGTCCACACCGCCGTCAAAATTGCGCCGCATTACGAAGGCCCGGTGGTCTATGTGCCTGATGCCTCGCGCAGCGTTGGTGTAGCGCAGAGCTTGCTCTCGGATCAAGCGGTTAAATACATTGATGAGCTCAATGCCGACTACGCGAAAGTGCGCGAATTGCATGCGAATAAGAAGGTCACGCCGATGTGGCCACTTGCGAAAGCACGCGCGAACAAAACGCCGCTGGATTGGTCAGCCTACACACCACCATCACCGAAATTCATTGGCCGTCGTTTGTTTAAGAACTTTGATTTGACCGAGCTGGCCAAATACATTGATTGGGGTCCTTTCTTCCAGACCTGGGATTTGGCCGGGCCGTTTCCGCAAATTCTCAAAGATGAAGTGGTCGGCACGGAGGCGGTGCGCGTGTATGCCGACGGTAAGCGCATGCTGCAACGCTTGATTGAAGGCCGCTGGCTCACGGCGAATGGTGTGATTGGCCTGTATCCCGCCAACAGCGTGGGCGACGATATTGAAATCTACGCCGATGAATCGCGCAGCGAGAAGCTGATGACATGGCATGGCCTACGCCAACAGACGGAAAAGCAGATGATCGATGGCGTGATGCGGCCTAGCCGTTGCTTGAGTGATTTCATTGCGCCCCGAGTGATCGAGGCGAACACTCCTAAATCAATAGCACTCCGCGCAGATACTATGCCGGCGGCAGGCCAAAAAGCCTTAAAAAATGACTACATTGGCATCTTCGCAGTCACCGCTGGCATCGGCGTGGATAAAAAGGAAAAGTTTTTCACTGACGACTTGGATGACTACAGCGCCATCATGCTCAAGGCGCTGGCAGATCGCCTAGCAGAAGCCTTTGCTGAGATGCTGCATCATCGCGTGCGCACTGATCTGTGGGGCTATGCGAAAGACGAAGCCTTGAGCAACGAAGAAATGATTGGTGAAAAATACCAAGGTATCCGCCCCGCTCCCGGCTACCCGGCCTGCCCGGATCACAGCCCCAAGGCAGACATGTTCCGAGCCCTGCAATGCGAAGACATTGGCATGGCGCTCACTGAGAGCCTAGCCATGACGCCCGCCGCCAGCGTGAGCGGATTCATGTTGAGCCACCCGGATGCGCAATACTTCAACGTTGGCAAAATTGGAGACGATCAGCTTAAAGATTTGGCGGCAAGGCGCGGCGAGACAGAAGAACAATTGCAGCGATTACTGGCGCCGAATCTGTGAAGCTTTGTGTAGAAAAACGAAAAAAGCGCTAAACGCAGCGCCTTTTTCGTATTGCAGCGGCTTACTTGATCAAGCCTTCATCTTTCATGGACTGCATCACCGCAGGGCGGGCGGCAACGCGGGCTCGGAAGGCGAGCAGATTGGCAAAACCTGAGATATCAACTTTGACTATTGATGCCCAATTGGTGACGTTGAACAAGTAGCCATCAGCCACTGTGAACTGATCGCCCATCAAATATTGCTTGCCAGCGAGTTGACCGTCGATCCAGGAAAGACGATTTGCTAAGCCATCGCGTGCGATTTGCTTGGCCTCTTCGGGCATGCTTGGCTTGAACAGCGGGGCGAAGCCTTTGTGAATTTCGGTGGAGATGAAATGAAGCAAGCTTTGAAGTTGGTAGCGCGGGAGCGTGCCGTTAGCGGGAGCGAGCTGTTTCTCAGGTGCTAGATCGGCAATGTATTGCACAATGGCGGCGCCTTCCATGAGCCGCGTGCCGTCGGAAAGCTCCAGGACGGGCACGTAGCCGAGAGGATTGATGGTGTAGAAATCGGTGCCGTCGGCGAGTTTGTGGGTTTTCGTGCTGGCAAGAATGCTTGTAAACGCGAGGCCTGCTTCGTTGAGTGCGATACGGGCGGCCAGTGAGCAGGCACCTGTGGAGTAGTAGAGTTTCATAGTGATGAATGCTTTGAGATGGAAAGGCAAGTATCGTAGCTGCAATGCGCAGCGGCTGCTTTTGTATGCAGCAAACGCTCGGGTATTGCACGTGTTTTGTTGGATTAATTTTTAAGCCAAACGATCGCCTAGCCGGCACGTGATCTGCGCAACGCGCTACTTAATTCATAGCATTAAGGCAGATGCTTCTCGCGCACCAATCTGGCTGGATCATAGCCTTGCTCTTTGAGGCGCGCCTCTATTGCTCCCCAATCGGAGGCGCTGAGCTGAGTCTCACGCGCGAGTACCCAGAGGAACTCACGCTGGGGCTCGCCGACTACGACGTAGCGATAATCAGGTGCGATCTGGATCACCCAATAATCGCCCCAGACCATGGGCAGCCATGACAGCCATGCTGGGGCAAAGCGTACTTGTAGTTGTGGTGGGGCGAGTTGGCCTTTGTCGATCAAGGCGACGTTGCGAAGAGGCCTCGCTTGGCCAACCACCTGCATGGCTTTGCCATCCGATGTACGGCAAGCATTGGTGACTTGCACCGTGCCGCCGTCTTCTGCCTTATATTCTGCACGGGTGTTCGATGCGCAGGATTTCTGGAATTTGTTGGGATATAGCGCAATTTGATGCCAGACGCCTTGATAGCGCTGAAGATCAATGCTTGGCACGGTGATCAGCGGTTGGCTGGTCACCGTGGCGTTTTGTGCGGTTGCAGAAATTGCGGCAAGCGCGACGAAAGCGAGAATGGTGATGTGTTTCATGTGTTGCCAAGCTTACGGGATTTTCATATTAATGCGAATACTGACGCACAAAAGGGGCAAGCAACTGTTACGAACGTATGCGCATCCAGACGATGCAGCGCTCCGCATCCAGCCCCGGCACGATGAGTTGTTCCACGTGAAACACGTCGATGTCTGTTGGCAATGCTGCAATCTCGTCGTCGGGCCGTTTGCCTTTGAGCGCCATCCAAACACCCGCGTTATCGCCACCCACTTTGAGATGCCTGCGGGTGAGCTGCACGAAGTCGGGTAGAGAGGAAAATGCTCGGCTGCTGATCACGTCAAACGGCTCGGCCTGCATCTCCTCTACCCGTGCATGAACGCCGCGCAGATTTTTGAGGGTGAGCTGATGCGCTGTTTGCTGGACGAATGCCGCTTTCTTGCCGACGGTGTCGACGCAAGTGACAACCAAATTAGGCATGACACTGGCGAGTACCACGCCCGGTAATCCGCCGCCTGAGCCGACATCGAGCAAGCGGCAGTTGGCCAAGCCTTGGGTTCGTAGGTGTTTTTGCAACGGCGGCGCAGCGGCTAGCGAATCAATGATGTGAAGCTGGAGCATTTGTGCCGGCTCGCGCAGCGAGGTCAGGTTGTAGACCTTGTTCCACTTGGCTATTAAATCGCGATACATCAAAAGCCGTGTGCCTTGGGTGACGTCAAGCGACCAGCCAAGCTCGGATGCTGCTGCTTTCAGCGTGGCGAGCTCTGGCGTCAAGCGGCGGCCTCGTTTACTGACGGATCGTTGGCGCTATCTGCGGTATTGTCTGCAGTGTTGTGAGCAAAGCCCCTGAGCTTGGATTTTTTGAGATAAATCAACAGCAAAGAAATGCTGGCTGGCGTGATGCCACTGATACGCGAAGCTTGGCCTAGCGTCTCTGGCTGATGCTTGGCCAGTTTGTGGCGCGCCTCGAAAGAGAGGCTTTGCACTTGGCTGTAATCGAGGCCGACGGGCAAGCGCATGTTTTCGTAGTGCGCGGCGCGTTTGACCTCATCGAGCTGCCGATCAATGTAGCCGCTGTATTTGGCGGCGATCTCGACTTGCTCCAACACGCTCTCGCGTAGATCGCCTAGTGTTTCACGTGAAACAGTCTCGGTGCTTTGATCTTTGCTATCTTGTGCCAAGGAGACCAATGCTTCATAGCTCACGCCCGGGCGGCGCAGTAACTCAAACAAACTGTATTCGTGCTCAATGCCCTTGCCTAAGACGCGCTCGGCCTCGGCCAAAGGCAGCTTGGAAGGTGTGACCCAAGTGGATTTCAAGCGCTGTGTTTCACGTGAAACAGCCTCTAACTTGCGGCTAAAAGCTTCCCAGCGAACATCATCAACCAAGCCCAGCTTGCGGCCCACTTCGGTGAGCCGTGCATCGGCATTGTCTTCGCGCAGTTGCAATCGGTATTCAGCGCGGCTGGTGAACATGCGGTAAGGCTCGGTCACGCCTTGCGTTGTGAGGTCGTCAACGAGAACGCCAAGATAGGCTTCCGATCTGCCTGGCAGCCAAGTGTTGCCCTCGTATGTTGCAGAGCCTGCAGCAGATTTGGTCGCATCGCCAAAGCCCATGTTGCGCACAGCTAAAGCCGCATTGATCCCAGCAAACAAGCCCTGCGCGGCGGCTTCTTCGTAGCCCGTCGTCCCGTTGATCTGCCCAGCGAAAAACAGTCCGCCAATTGCCTTGGTTTCAAAGCTGCTGCGCAGCTCTCGCGGATCAAAATAATCGTATTCAATCGCGTAGCCAGGGCGCAGGATGTGCGCATTCTCCAGCCCTTTGATCGAGCGGATCATGGCCAGCTGAATGTCAAACGGCATACTGGTGGAGATGCCGTTGGGGTAGATCTCATGCGTGGTCAAACCTTCAGGCTCAAGGAAGATTTGGTGCGCATCCTTGTCGGCAAAGCGGTTAACTTTGTCTTCCACGCTAGGGCAATATCGCGGGCCCACGCCTTCAATCTTGCCGGTAAACATGGGGCTGCGGTCAAAGCCGCTTCTAATGATCTCGTGCGTCTGCGCGTTCGTGTGGGTGATCCAGCATGGCACTTGGCGCGGATGCATCGAAGCCCCACCGTACGCATGTGCCATGAAGCTGAAGACCGGCATGGGTGTGGCGATGTTGCCTGAAGCATCAGGCATTCCATCGCCAGGTTGCTCGATACACTGAGAGTAATCAATGCTGCGGCCATCAATGCGAGCAGGCGTGCCAGTTTTCAGGCGGCCTTGCGTTAGCTTGAGCTCCTTCAACCGCGCCGAGAGCGAGACAGCCGGCGGATCTCCCGCCCTGCCCGCTGCGTAATTGTTCAGGCCGACGTGGATTTTCCCGTCGAGGAACGTGCCGGCAGTGAGCACCACGGAGCGCGAGCGGAATCGGATGCCTACTTGAGTCACAGCGCCAACGACCCGATCGCCCTCCACGATCAAATCATCCACAGCCTGCTGAAACAGCCACAAATTCGGCTGGTTCTCTAGCTTGTGGCGAATCGCCGCTTTGTAGAGCACCCGATCCGCCTGAGCCCTCGTCGCCCGCACAGCCGGCCCTTTCGAGCCATTCAAAATCCGAAACTGAATGCCCGCCTCATCCGTGGCCAGAGCCATCGCCCCGCCTAGTGCATCCACTTCTTTGACCAAATGCCCCTTGCCAATCCCGCCAATCGATGGGTTGCAGCTCATCTGCCCGAGCGTTTCAATATTGTGCGAGAGCAGCAAGGTAGAGCAGCCCATGCGCGCGCTGGCCAGCGCCGCTTCTGTGCCAGCGTGGCCACCGCCGACGACGATGACATCAAAAATTTGTGGATAGTCCATGAGGATGCTTATTTCTTGCTAAGCCTCTATTGTCTCAAATTGCGCAATGCTATGAATACAATAGCGCCTTGCGCAGATTCTACGCCGGCAAAGTGCTTATTTTGCTTAAATTGTTTGCGCTCAGTTGCGTTCGCTGGCGTGGAGCGGCTGCGCGTTTGAGTCACAGCGCTTCGGGTGTTCCACTCCGCGAATGTCCCCCGGCTGGCGCTGCGCGCGTGCCTCCGCCTTTATTTCGCTGCGTGAAACACCCAAATCACCGCGCCTCAAACGCGTGGCCTTTTGGTGTGTTTGAGATCTTCAAACACGCGGCTACTTCGTTGAATACCGAGGTGCTTGGGGCAGAAACAAGCCTTGGGACTTAAAAAATCTTAGCCTGCCGACAGTGGTTGGGTTGTCTCCCGCAGCGAAATAGAGGAGGAGACGGCGAAGCCGGCGGGGGACATTCGCGGAGGGGGATGACCCAAGCGCTGTCGGCCTGCACACACCTCCAAGAGAAACAAAGATTTAAGCGAAAACAGCCTCTAGCCGGCGCAAATGCTGCGCAAAGCGCTATAAAAACCGTAGCAAACGGCCTATCCCAAGCCGTGGGACGACAGCACCTTCTTCGCCGCAGCCGTCTGCAAAAACGCATAAAACTGCTGCGCCGAAACAGAAGCCGTGCGGCTGAGTGCCATGCGCTGAATAATCGGCGGGTGCAAAGCCGCATCCACCACGCCATGCCGCGTCGAAGCCGCGACTTCTGGTGCGAGCGCCAGCGATAAAGCGATCAGCCCCGCAGACGCCGCGCCGGTGCTCACGAATTGCGTGGCTTGGCTCACGTTTTCGCCCAAAACCAAGCGGCCTTGCAGCGCAGGCCACAGCCCGGCGGATTGCAAAGCCGAGCGGGCGGCGCGGCCATAGGGCGCGTGATCGGGGTTGGCAATGGCGAGCTTTCCTGATTCACCCAAAGAGTTCAGCAGCCCCTTTAAATCGCCAGAAACAATCGAGGCCGAGCCTTTGGGCGTCAGCCAAGCCAGCCGCCCCATGCTATAGACCGCACCCTCATCGCGTGCCCAGCCGCTTTTGGCCAGCCGCAGCACCAAAGCCTCGTCGGCCGAGAGAAACAAATCCGCCGGCAGCCCTTGCTCAAGCTGCCGCGCCAGATTGCCCGAAGAGCCGAAGGTGATGGTCAGGTTGAGGCCAGTTTCCTTCTCAAAACGCGCGCCTAGCTCGGCGAGAGCAAATTTCAAATCGCTCGCTGCAGCCACGCGGATCGGCACGGCTTGCGCTCCCTGCACGCTGTTTTGCGCCCAAACGGCTGAGCCCACGCATGCGGCAGCGCTACCGGCCGCCAAGGCGGTCAAAACGCCTCTCCTATGAAGCATAAAGTCATGCATCGATTGCATAGATTTCGATTCTTATTCCTTGTAACTGTCAGGTAACCCAAGGGCAGAGTTTTAAAATCAAGCCCTTGAAATCAATTTTCGTGAAAGCTTAACAGCATGACGGCTTGCCGTAGTTCGTGAGTTTTAGCGAGCTTTCACGAAATCTGATTTTTATCTTTAGGACAAACCGATGAACGCACCTGTGATGCAAGGTCTCGAATTAGGGACGCCGAGCTATGTCAAAAATGCCAAGCTGATCGCTTGGGTGGCCGATATGGCCGCGCTGTGTAAGCCCGTTGCCATTCATTGGTGCGATGGCAGCCAAGCGGAATACGATGCGCTTTGTCAACAACTGGTGGATGCCGGCACGTTTAAGAAACTCAATCCCACCAAGCGCCCCGGTTCGTTTCTGGCTTGGAGCGATCCCAGCGACGTCGCTCGCGTGGAAGACCGCACCTACATTTGCTCTGAGCGCAAAGAAGATGCGGGTCCTACCAACAATTGGGCAGCACCTGCTGAGATGCGAGCCACACTGAACCCACTGTTTGACGGCTCAATGGCTGGCCGCACGATGTATGTCGTGCCCTTCTCGATGGGCCCGCTGGGCAGCGATATCGCTCACATCGGCATTGAGTTGTCTGACTCGCCCTACGTCGCTGTCAACATGCGCATCATGACGCGCATGGGCAAAGCGGTGTATGACGTGATTGGTGTGAATGGGGATTACGTACCTTGCGTCCACACCGTCGGCGCGCCCTTAGACACAAGTTCAGCCGCAGGCGAAAGAGATGTGAGCTGGCCTTGCAACAAAACTAAATACATCGTCCATTACCCCGAGACGCGCGAGATCTGGAGTTACGGCTCGGGCTACGGCGGCAATGCATTGCTCGGCAAAAAATGCTTTGCCCTGCGCATTGCCTCCACGATGGGTAGAGCAGCTGCACAAGAGCCCTCCGGTAGCCCAGGCTGGCTCGCCGAGCACATGCTGATCCTCGGTGTCACCAATCCCCAAGGTAAAAAATACCACGTCGCTGCTGCCTTCCCATCAGCCTGCGGCAAGACTAATTTCGCCATGATGATCCCGCCCGCTGGATTTGAAGGCTGGAAAGTCACCACCGTGGGTGACGATATCGCTTGGATCAAGCCACAAGCTGACGGCACACTCCGCGCCATCAACCCCGAGGCCGGCTACTTCGGCGTGGCTCCCGGCACGAATACGCTCACCAACCCCAACTGCATGGCCAGCTTAGGCAAAGACGTGATCTACACCAACGTCGCTTTAACGGATGACGGCGATGTCTGGTGGGAAGGCATGTCTGAGGCCCCTGCGCACGCCATCGATTGGCAAGGCAAAGAATGGTCGCCCGCCATTGCCAAGGAGACCGGTGCAAAAGCCGCCCATCCCAACGCCCGCTTCACCGTTGCCGCCACGAACAATCCCGCCCTCGATCCAGAGTGGGACAACCCAGCCGGCGTAAAAATCGATGCTTTCCTGTTCGGCGGCCGCCGCTCCACGACCGTGCCTTTGGTCACCGAAGCGCGCAATTGGCAAGAAGGCGTCTACATGGCCGCCACCATGGGCTCCGAGACCACCGCCGCAGCATTTGGACAGCAAGGCGTTGTCCGCCGCGACCCATTCGCCATGCTGCCCTTCATGGGCTACAACATGAGCGATTATTTCCAGCATTGGCTCAACCTCGGCGAGAAACTCGCAGCAAGCGGCGTGAATGCAAGCAACACAAGCGTTGCGTTGCCAAAAATCTTCACCACCAACTGGTTTCGCAAGGGAGAAGACGGCAAATTCATCTGGCCCGGCTACGGCGAAAACATGCGCGTTTTGAAGTGGATGATTGACCGCATTGAAGGCCAAGCCGCTGGCGTTGAACATGCATTTGGCATCAGTCCAAAATACGAAGAACTTAACTGGACAGGCCTCGATTTCTCTGCCACGCAATTCGCCAACGTCACCAGCATCGACAAAGCCGCTTGGGGCGCAGAGCTCAAACTTCACGAAGAGCTCTTCACGCAATTGGCCTATCACCTGCCCGCTGAGCTCACAACAGCCAAGGCTGCGTTAGAGAAGCGATTAGCGGCGTAAATATTGGCAGAAATGGCCAATAGCTGGCGTATTTACTGCGTGAAGTGCTACTGAATTTATAGCAATTCATCCGGGGCCTATTGCTGATCAAGCAGCGGCTGCAAGGCGGAGCCGTCGCGCTTGGGGTATCCCACTTCGCGAATGTCCTCCGGCCTGGCCTTCGGCTGGGCCTCCCCCTTTATTTCGCTGCGTGAGATACCCCAACCGCGCCGCCTCATCCTCGCGGCCTATTTGAAGTGCAAAAAATCTTCGTGCGCCTACAGTACCTATCTCCAATCATGTTGGCGCGCCACCGTGCAAACCTCTGTGCGCACAAACCTGCGGTCTTTGTCTGTTGGCAGTGATTTGGGTGTTTCACGCAGCGACATAAAGGAGGAGACGGCAAAGCCGGCGGGGGACAGTCGCGAAGTGGAACGCCCAAAGCGCTGACAACAGATAAAGAGCCATGAGCGCCAACAAAGGCAAAATACAAGCCAACATGCACCACCTCATCCTCCCTGGCTGGCAAAACTCCGGCTCTGAGCATTGGCAAAGCCTCTGGGAAACCCAACTGAGCGCCCAAAGAGTCGAACAACACGACTGGATGCGTCCCCTGCGCGGCGACTGGATCACGCGGTTAGAAGACCATGTACTATCAATAAGTGAGCACTCCACGCAAGAGATGCGACGGCTGAATGCACAAAACGCTTCAAAAACAGAAGAAAAAGACATCCTCCTCATCGCTCACAGCCTCGGTTGTCATCTTGTTTCCGCATGGGCGGCTCTGTCCAAAAACACCCATCGCATCAAAGGCGCATTGCTTGTTGCTCCGCCCGATGGGATTCGCGAAAACTTTCCACAAGAATTGAAAAGCTGGCGACCACCCGCTTTGCAAAAACTCCCCTTCCCCAGCATCTGCATCATCTCCAGCAACGATCCGTTTTGCGAGCCTCAGAGCGGCAAAGCCATGGCCGCAGCATGGGGCAGCCAGCTCGTTGAAATAGGAAACAAAGGCCACATCAATGCGGAGAGCGGTTTAGGAGATTGGCCGCAGGGCCAAGCCCTGCTGGCTCGGCTCAATGGCTGATGGCTACAATCTAAAACTGTGTATACCCTCTATCTTGACCTTTGCTGCTACAACCGCCCGTTTGATGATCAGAGTCAAATGCGAGTCAGGCTAGAGACGGAAGCCAAGTTGCAAATTCAGGCCTTGGCAAAGCAGAAACTCGTTGCACTCGTTTGGTCTTACGTCTTAGATTACGAAAACAGCCGCAATCCAATAGCCAGCCGGCAAGAGTCCATTGCTTTGTGGCGTGATATCGCTAGCCACCGAGTCCTAGGCGATACTCGAGTGCTGAATTTGGGCGAAGAAATAGCGGCCAACTATGAAATTAAGGGCTTTGATGCGTTGCATATTGCATGCGCTTTAACAGCAAAGGCTGATTTTTTGGTGACCACCGATGATCAACTGTTGCGCAAACTTAAAAATGCCGCCTTAGAGATTCGAGTGATTCCACCTGTCGAGGCGTTGAGTATTTTGGAGCAATGGTATGAAAGCCGAAATTGAAGTGAAGACCTTGGGCATGCGTGCCTTGATCCATGCGCTAGGCGAAGTCGAAGCAGAGCGCTTTGTCAGCCTCGTCCAGCGCGAGCAGTTCGATTACACGCAGTGGCGGCAAAATCACCTGCCCGATTTATCTGTGCAGCAACTTCACGCGCTGGCGATTGCGCACCCAGTCACTTAACCCCTCATATCATGGTCACCAAAAAACCTAAAGGCCTCGGCATGGGGCTCGAAGCCTTGCTCGGCCCCAAAGTCATCGACACGCCAGTGCAACAAGTCAGCGGCTTTGGTCCGTCCAATCCAGGCCAGCCCGCATCGCTCAGATTAGATGATCTCGTGCCCGGCCAATACCAGCCGCGCACACGCATGGACGAAGGCGCGCTGTATGAGCTGGCAGAGAGCATCAAGCAGCAGGGCATCATGCAACCGATCTTGGTGCGTCTTCTAGGCGCTGGCAAGAATGCTGGCAAATACGAAATTATTGCTGGCGAGCGCAGAAGCCGCGCCGCTCGCTTGGCCGGGCTCGACAGCATTCCCGTGCTCGTGCGCGACGTGCCCGATGAGACCGTGGCCGTGATGGCGTTGATAGAAAATATCCAGCGTGAAGATCTCAATCCACTAGAAGAAGCGCAAGGTCTGCAACGCCTGATCAAAGAGTTTGGGCACACTCACGAGGCTGCCGCCCAAGCCGTGGGCCGCAGCAGAAGCGCAGCCAGCAATCTGCTGCGCCTGCTCAACTTGGCCGATCCAGTGCAAACCATGCTCATGGCCGGCGATCTCGACATGGGCCACGCCCGCGCCCTGCTCGCGCTGGATCGCGCCACGCAGATCACCGCTGCCGCTCAAATTGCCGCTAAAAAAATGTCCGTCCGCGAGGCGGAAAGTTTGGTCAAAAAGCTTGGTGCGGAATTCAACCTCACGCCGCAAAAGCCCACACGAGAAAAATCTCGCGATATCAAGCGCGTGGAAGAAGAGCTGTCAGATTTGCTGACTGCACAGGTTGAAGTGCGCGTGAAAAAGCGTGTCAAGCGGCATGGCAAGCTGGAAGACCAAGGCGAGCTGGCCATTTCCTTCAGCTCGATGGATGAGCTCAATGGCCTGATCGACAAGCTGCGCAATATTTAAATCATTAACAAAACATTAAAAAGTAGCGAGCCTGCTTTGCAAGCATCAGAAGCGGTTTCTTCGCCGTATCGCAGTCAATCTATTTGACCGTAAATTGCCTTTAGCAATATACTGCCAGTGGTGAGAAATACTACTAATGTAGTATTTTCAAAAAACTTAGCCCTCTTTTCAAATGGCACTGCGATGAAACTAAAAACTCTTTTGACCTCTAAGTTTGACCAATTGGGTCGCGTCGGAGTCGCTCCTAAGGCCTCGTCCAATCAGGCGAAGTCCTCCAAGCTGGCTGAGATTTCTGCCGCAGCCAAAGCAGCCACGCGCCCGCGCAAACAATATTCTGCTTTAGAGGCCCGCATCTTGTTTGATGCCGCAGGCGCATCCGCTGCAGATCATCAGCTGGACAATCCTGAAGAGCAATACCGTGAAGCCCAGCGCATCGCTTCTGAGCAAGCCCGCGCTGCAGAATCCCAGGCCGAGCGCGCGTTGCAAGAGCCAGCCGCATTGCCCGCGCCGGAAATCGGCAACACCATCGTCGTCATCGACTCGCGCGTCACCAACTATCAAGATTTACTCAAAGATATTGATCCCGCAGCCACCGTGCGCGTCATCGGCGAAAACGAAAACGGCGTCGAAGTCATCAGCCAATTGCTGGGCATCACGGGCAATGTCAGCAGCCTGCAAATCGTCAGCCACGGCCAGCCCGGTTTTGTCATGCTAGGCAACGCAGTTTTAGACAGCGCCGCATTAGACAACGCCAACACCGCCGCCCAGCTCCAAGGCTGGCAATCCGGTATGACCAGTACCGCCGATATTTTGATCTTAGGCTGCGATGTCGCCCAAGGTGAAAAAGGCAAAAGCTTTGTCCAAAAACTCGCAGACCTAACCCGTGCTGATATTTCAGCCTCGGTTGACGACACCGGCGCGGCAAGCAAGGGTGGCAATTGGCTTCTCGAATTCAATGTTGGGCAAGTCGAGTCGTTTTACGCCTTCTCCGAAGTGGCGATGCAAAACTACGACCAAGTGTTGGTTGCCGGCCCAGACTCTACCCTGACCGTGCCAGCCACCACCCTCATCGGCAGTACAGGCAACAAAGCCTCAGTGACTTTCGACAACACGGGAACAGTAGGCTATTCCCCCTACCTCGTCGTGGGCTTTGACCGCACCGGGCAGGATACTAACAACAATGGCAACCCCACAGAAGGCGTTGAATACAAGCTCGGCTCTGCAAAGCTCAACAGTGGAACGGTGGCTTCTGAGCGCATTGTCACCATAACAACAGCCGGTTCATTTACGATCATGGGGCTCAATGGTGGAAATGGATTACCTATCCAATTCAACGCGGCAGACTATGGCCTAGGTGTTGGCGACCAATTGGTGATTTGGGAGCTCCCTTTTGGCAGCTTCACGCCAGACCAGCCCGCCGCGCGCATTGATTTTGAATACAACGTAGGCGCGAATGCCGATTCCGGGAACACAAGCGCTGAAGGTGGCCAAGGCGCAGCCGCACAATTGCAAATTGCCAGCAAGGCCTTCTTTGCATTCGGCGACAGCCCCGCAGGTGGGCCTGCATCGGCTCCGATTATTGAAGGAACAGCAAGCACTGCAGCCACCAGCCCAAAGTGGTTTACCACGCAATACATCAACACCTCCCGCGAACTAGAGCAAGTGCCGGGCGCCAACGACAAACAGCAGTTTCAAGCGGTGCTAAACATCGCTCCTGGTCAGCAAGTGCTCAGCGGCAACGGCGCAACCAATCTGGCCAACCCAGGCGCTACTACGGGTCGCTACATTTCGCGCTTAGATATCCCACTTATTGGCACCACTTCTGCAGCATCATTTCAAACCACAGACATCAAGCTGACCCAAGGCCCCGGCCTTGCAGCGCCACTGGTGGCGGGGGCAACTGAATACTATGTGGTGGACAAAGTCACAGGTGCCCAAGCTACCCAAAACCCAAATGGAACGTGGACAAGTCCCAATGGCGTTCAACTCATTGCTATTGCAGCGGCAAACACAACCATCACGGGCAGCCCGACGCTCAACTTTGAATATTTTATTGTCGACAACATCATCAACCCGGCCACGGGTGCTGACGTTGTGCAGCAGTTTGATGCCAAACATACAGGTACGGTGGATTTTGCTGACGGTGACGACGCCAACGCGCTTTTTGTCGCCGACCCAGCGCCAATCCTCATTGAATACGAAACGATTCAAATTCAAAAATCCGTTAGCGGTCCTTACGCCGATGCATTGGCCGCACCTATCGGCGACTTAGGCGTCAACCCGAATGCCGTTCGCTCTGGCGACGTACTGACATACACCCTCACCATTCAAGTCAGTGACTTTAATGGCCTGCGCAATGTGGTGGTGACTGACGTGTTGCCCGATGGTGTTGATTTCAATACTGGCTCCATGCGGGTTGTCTCGGCAAACGTGAATGCCCAAACGGTCACGAGCCCAATTACCGTTACGCCAACGGTATCTACCAGCACGGCGAACACAGTTGCAAATTCCGTCACAGTCTTAACGCAGGCTGACGAAGCGGCTCAGTTGGCTGCGTTGGACGTTAATACGGGCCTTGCTGGCACGCAGGTGGGTGGGTTTGGAAAACAGGTCTTGCAATTTAACCTCAGCGCCGTATTGGCTGCAAACGGCATCACCAACACCGGCATTGGCGGCGCAGATGCTGGCGACCTGCTGGGCGACAAGTTCGGCACCGCCTCCGGACAAGGCTTGACGACGGTGACCATCACTTACGCAGCCACCGTGCGAGACGTGTACCGCGTTGCAAACAATGGCAACACGTTGACCGTCAACGGTAGCCCTGTGAGTGCAAATTTGCTTGAAAACGATGTGCTGAAAAACGACGTGCGCGTAAGCGGTACACTGTTACGCAACACCACCGGCCTTGATAATGCTGCTGCAAGCTTAGTAGCTGGCCCTATTAACGCCGACGAATCGTCTGCCACAGTCACGATCAAAGACGGCGCTTTGCTGCTTGAGGTCTACGCTATCAATGGCGACACCACCTTCCCCAAGCAAGGCGGCAAAGCATTGATAGCTCCGGGTGACAACGTCACCTACCGCATTCGCTACGACTTGGCGCAAGGCGACTTTAATAATTTAAGGCTTGAGACCTTTTTGCCGGATCCTGTCTTTAAAGCAAATGACATGAACGCCAACGGCACCGCTCAAGGTACGGCAGAAATGACGAGAGTTAGTGTAGCCGCACGCAACAACTTGGACGGCAGCTTTGGCTCCACAGCAAACTGGGCGCAAGCGGGGGCTTACACCCTCGGGCCAGCCCATTTGAATCCTGTCGCCGGCGCTGGCAGTACTGGTGGCATTCTAGATACGCCTGCCATTGGCAGCGTGGTTGTAGACAGCAACACGTCAGGCAACCGAGTCCAGTTCAATTTAGGCAACTCAAGCCGCACGGCCAACCCAGGCGGAGCGACCAACGCCCACTCCTCCGCTGCCTCGCAAAAAATCGACATCCTATTCACCGTCAAAGCCCAAGATGGCGTTGCTTTTTCTGATGATTTGCTGCTCACCGCCCAAGGCCGTGAAACCAGTGAGCGCAGTATCAACGGTGGTGTCAGCCAAACATCACCGCTGCCTGATGACCGCATCATTCAGCTGAAGTTAATTGCCCCCACGCTGACCGTCAAGCATGGCTTGATTGCCACAGGCGGTGTGGGCGGTGCCACAGGCGATCAAAATGGCGTAGTCAACGGGCTAGCTCTTCCTCCCGGCGCAGCAGTCGCTGTAGCGGGCGGCAGCTCAGCCGGTGTGCCTGTGACTGGCCTGAGCGCCACAAACGCCATCACCAGCGGCGCTGTGCTTGACAGCAATATCACCAGAGTAGATGCCGGCGACACAGTGCGCGGCGCATTGAGCATCGTCAACGAAAGCCGTGCAGGCGCATACGATGTCCGCACGACCGCGATTACGCCGCCGCCTGGCTATCGATTTGCAAGTGACAACGGCGTTTTAAACAACCCAGCAAACAACGTGCGCGTGATGCGTGGAGACGGCACTCTGCTCCTCGTGGGTACTGATTACGTCTTTGGCACGGGTGCAAACGCCAACAAGATCGAATTGATTGACAAAGACCGCTTTGTGCCTCTGGGCAATGATGCAAGCGGCAACCCCGTCGTTAGGGCGCCGGACGGCAAAGGCGACGCATCGCTGCTGGCCGGTAAGGATGGCGACGGCGTTTTGCGCACGGACGGCCAAAACGTCATCATCATCACCTACGACATGGTGGTTGACAACACCGTAGGCGCGCCAATAAGCGCGATTGCAGCATCAAACACCACGTCCACCGCTGGCATTGATCAATATTCAGCGAGCAATGGTTTTGGCGGTACTGCCGCCGGAAATATCCTCAAACTCGGCGCTACCATTACAGATACAGCAACGTCAACCATCGCCGCACCAGAAGCAGACATTCGCTGGGCCGGCGACGCCACCAACAGCGACAAAACACCCACTGCAGCCGACACCACAGCCAGTCAAACCACGGGTGGTAACGCAGTTATTGGCGAGGCGGGCTTTTTCGATATTTTGGTGACGGTACCAGAAGGCAGCACACGAGATTTTTCAGCGGACGTCAACTTACCTCCAGGCTTGAAGTTCGACACCACCTTCCTACCGGTTATTTTTACCGCTGCAGGTAGCGACGCAAACGACGCGGCTCCAGCGCAACTCACCAACACATGGGCCGGAACCGCGCCAGCAGTTGCATCTATTGCGGCAATTAACTCGGCCACAGGTGCCGTGGCTGGCACGCTCGGCGACCCTGGCGTGGGCGTGCGCCTTAACTTCGGTAATTTGACCAACCCGCAAGACAACAACAAGCTCAACAACCAATTCGTCATCCGAGTCAGAGCCATCGTGGTCAACACCACAGCCAACGACAACACCAGCACAGCGGGCAATAACCAAGCCCACAACCCCAACTCTGGCATTCCTGCTGAGCCAAATGGCGCAAGCGGCAACCAAGCTGGTATCTTGCGGACGACGACCTCGTCATCAAATTACCGGTCAGGGGCTGATGCTTTATTAGGTACTGGAGGAACAATCGTCAACATAGACGACACCACCACCTCAAATGATCCAACGATTACGATCGTTGAGCCCACGGTCACCACCGTGGTGACTGCCAAAGTGGTTGACATTGATCCTGTAGCGCCAGGTGATCAAAATAGCCCAGCCAATGAGGCTGATGAAAACGACATCGTTGAATACACCATCACGCTGACCAACCCCACCAACGGCAGCATCAATGCCTACGACCTGAAATTCGCGCAAGTATTGCCCCCTGAAGTGGACCAAACTGGCGCAGGCTTAGGGATTGTGAGCGCCACGCGTGGGCTTACCACTAATTTAGACAGTAGTGCAGCCACGGGTTTCAATGCCTCTGGCGTCGCAGTAACCCCCGGGCAGTTTGAGCTAGTAGGTGGCAACACCGTGCAAACCAAGGGCGGCGCTGGCGGTGACGCAGCAAGCAACTTAGACCTTGCGCCGGGTGAAACGATTGTGTTGAAAGTGCGCGCCCGCGTTAACTCTTCGGCAGCCGCCAACCCCAGCTTTTCTAGCACCGCCACCACACAATGGACCAGCATTGACAGCGCCAATAATTTGGCCGCATCGCAAAATGCCAACGAGCGCACAGGCGCTGATGGATTGCTGCAGGGCGCGCTCACAGGTACGCAAGCTGATCTCGGCACGGGAGCGACCTCGGGCACGGGTGCAAACCAAGCCAATACGACCAACGGGTTAAATGACTATCGCACGGCCTCCAGAGGTCTTGTGAATACCGTCGCTATTGAGCCAGTTTTGTCGCGTATCGGCGGGCTAAGCGATACCAGTTCATTGGCCAATAACGCAGCAGGCAACACGAAAGACGGCTCTCCTACCGATGGCATTGCCGCCCAAAACATGGCGGTTGGCGAGATCACGCGCTTTCGCATGGTGGTCAAGGTGCCCGCCGGTGTCACACCTGGCTTTGTACTTCAGCCGACCTTACCCGTGGGTTACACCTACCTTGGCGGTGCCACACTAGGTTTGGTATCTGACACGCTCATGACCACCAGTGCTGTCACCGGTGCTGGTCTCAATATGGGAGATGGCACAGGAGTGGTAAGTGCGGGTAGCACGCAGGCCTGGGGCAATATTCAAAACGACCTGAGCGCACCTATCTATGGTGCTTCGGACCCTCGTGGAGCTGGTACTAAACCAGTCGTTGCAATCACTGCCAATATTGCCACAGCAGGATCACCTCGCTTTGAGCTAGGTACGTTGGCCAACACTGATAACGACACTGACAGTGAATACGTAGTGATCGAATTCAATGCCGTGGTGAATAACGCTGCAGCCGTTCAAGCGGGTACTAATTTAGACACCAGCTTCAGAGTGTTCAGCAACTCTGGCGCAGGTGAGGTGGTACGCGGTACCAGCAACATCACCCGCGATGTGGTGGTCGAACCAGATATTGCGGCCGTTGTGAAAAATGTGATTGATGTACAGCGCGCTGTAGGCAATACCGCTACTGCGCAAGGCACAGTCGAAAACACTATCACAGCCCAATCTAGCTTCACCGTCAGCAATGCAGCCAACACGACAGCGGCGTACAACGTCGTGCTCGCTGACGGATTCCCAGATGTTACAGGCGCAAACGATCTTGCGGTTGACTCAGTAAAAATTGGTGCGTCAACTTTTGTGATTGGTACGGATGCGCTACCCGCTGGTGTTTCTTTGGTGACCACCGCATCGGGCTATACGCTAACCTTCGACAAGCTTGATCCCGGTACGGCCGTCGAAGTGATTTACAAGGTCGACGTGCCCGTTGCAACCAATGTGGCATCAAACCCGACGAGCAACAATGCAACCGTTACTTGGTCTGGCTTGCCTGATGCTGCTGGCTGGGCAGCTGGCGCAAATGTATTTGCTGGCGCGACATTGAATGCCGACGGCACACCAGGCGGAGAGCGTGATGGAACTGGTGGCCTAGCCTCAGTACCAACCAATATCGCTGACCAAACCGGTCCGCTCAATAACTACCAAGTCAAAGATTCAGCGGGCTACAGCACCATCACAGGCACGCTGTGGGACGACACGAATACCTCTGATGGAAACATCAATGCCGGTGAAAAATTGCTCAATGGTGTCACCGTATCGCTCAACTGGGCGGGAGCAGACGGCGTATTCGGGAATGCAGATGACCGAACGATCACCACGGTGACGGACACTAATGGCAAGTACAGCTTTGGTGCGCTGCCGTTGGGTAACTACAAAATCACAGCGCCCACAAGCGTAACGCGCTCTGATAGTGGTGACGGTACGGATAACGACGCGCTAGCAAACCGCTTTGACCGGACCGACGGTGCTATCGGCACGCTTGCCATCGGCACATTGACAATCGCTGAAGGCACAGCAACGATAGCGCGCGATTTTGGCTACATCCAGCCCAACGACCCGCCACAAAACCTTTTTGGCGGCAGCGGCACCTTCCCAACTGCGGCTATCAATACAAATGAAGATACGCCGTTAACATTTAACGGAACGGGGGCCAACCCTGCAGTGATCTCAATCACTGACCCAGACGGTGGGCAAGGCGACGGCATATTGAGCACCACAGTCACGGTGACCAACGGCACATTGGCGCTAACCACTGCCAGCACAACTGTTACTGGCGGCGCGACCGGTACTACTACGGTCACGCTTGAAGGCACACAAGCTCAAATCAACGCTGCTTTGGCAACGCTGGTCTATACGCCGACCAACAACTTCAGTGGCTCAGCTACCCTGACAATCACCACCAATGACCGCGGTCAGGGCGGCACCATTGGCGGTAGTGCGCTGCTGCCGCGCGAAGCAGGCGGCGTATCTTCACCCGACAACTTATCGGATACAGATGTCATCAACATCACTATTGCGAGCGTCAACGATGCGCCGGTATTGGTCGGACCAGCCTCCATTACCAACACGGCGCTGAACCGCGTGGAAGACGACACAAATGGCACGCCGACCACCAATAACCCCAACAACGCCACGTTCACAGACGGGATTGCGGGCGCGACGATCACCAGTATTTTTGGCCCGTCTTTCAGCGATCCCAATGATGGCCCAACCGGTCAAAATACGCTCGCTGGGGTCGCCATTACAAGCAATCCGCTGAACACTGAGGGCATATGGCAGTACTCCACGGATGGCGGCATAATCTGGACGGCAGTACCACCAGCAACCAGTGCCGCCACGCCCTTTATTGTGGCTGCAGGCGACAAGATACGGTTCCAGCCCAACCCCGAGTTCAATGACACAACCAGTGTCGGCGCTATCAGCACATCTGCGCCTGCGCTCACGGTGAGATTGATTGACAACTCCTCTGGCGCAGTCACCACGGGCGCTGCGGGGGCGCCTGACTTGAGTGTTCCTGCGAATTCGGGAGGCACGAGCGCATACGGCGCAGACACCATCACACTCAACACTACCACGGTGCCGGTGAATGACCCACCAGTATTGGCGCTTGGCGGCGCAGCCGTCATCAACAATGTGCCTATTGGCACGGCGGCATCAGCTGCCGGCACGGCACTTAACCCGGGCTTGAGCACCACCGACGTTGATGACAACGCCGCGTCAGGTGAAGTCACCCGTGGTTTTGTAAAGGTAACTACGCCTACCGCTGGCGAGACTTTGAGCATTCCGGCTGGGTCTCTTCCAGCGGGGTTGACTGCTGTATATAACGCGTCGACAGGTGTTTTGACGATCGAGTCGACCACCTCCGGTAACCCGATCAGCAGAACCGATTTGATGACGTCAATGAATGCCGTGGTTTATAAAAATACCGACCCCGGCACACAACAGGAAGTCATTACCTACCAAGTGCGTGATCGCAATGTGGAGGCTGCCGCCAACGGCAATTTGCTGAGCAATATCGTCCAGCAAACGATCAATTTGAACAATCCGCCGCTGGGCACAGATGGATCTGTTACTGCTACTGAGGATACGTCATTGACGATTCCAGCATCGGCATTTGGCATCATTGATGCAGACAGCGTGCTTACTGGCACCACCGATCCTCGCGAAATCATTGACAAAATACGCATCGACACCTTGCCGCTGTCTGCAACCGGCCTGCTCAAGCTTGACGGCGTCAATGTTGCAGCGGGTGACGAAATATCTGTGGCAGATATTCAAGCGGGCAAATTGACTTTTGTTCCCGCTACTGACGTCAACACCACCAACGGAACAAAGCCGTTCTTGGAGTTCACTGCCAAAGACGGCGCGGGGCTATTTGACCCAACCAAAAATAAACTAGACATAGCGATCACTCCAATCAACGACGCGCCAGCATTTGCAGCGGACAACACCACGGCGGCCGGCGTATTCGTATTCACGCCTACCTTAGAAGAAACCCCCTCACCGGGCGTGACGGTGCTTACCGCCTTCCCGGGCTACACCGACACCAAAGATGCGTCTGAGCCAAACGGCACGGATGCGCGCGTCGGTGTGGTGCTTGTCGGCAATGCAGCAACTGCCGCAGAAGGCACTTGGGAGTATTCAACAGACGGTACAACTTGGACAGCCGTACCGGCCGGCGCAGCGATCAGCGATGCCAACGGCATCTACTTGCCTGACGCAGCGCAAATACGCTTTAACCCAGCACTGAATTACAACGGTACGCCTGGCAAGCTGACTGCGCGGCTGGTAGAAAACGACCAAACGACGACACCTAACGTTGCCGATTTGTTGGCAAACACGACGGGCACAGCATTCTTTGACGCGACCAACACACTCACAACAGTTCGGGCGGGCGTGAATCTGACGACGGACGGTGTTGGCGGCAATTCACGTGTGTCAGACAATAAGCGTGATGTGCAAATCACTGTGCCACCGGTTAATGATCCTCCGGTCATCACGAGTACGGGCGCAGGCGGCAACCCAAACACCATCACCAATATTCCGGTTGGTAGCGCTTCGCCCGCTGCGGGCACACCACTCAATCCTGGTTTAAGCACCACTGACGTGGATGACAACAATCCAACGGGAGAGGTGACTCGTGGGTTTGTTTCCGTAGGTACGCCCACGCCAGCTGAGTCTTTGTCAATACCTGCAGGCTCGCTACCAGCCGGTTTGACGGCCGTCTATGACGCAGCAACAGGTATTTTGACCATCGAGTCGACCACTCCTGGCAACCCGATCCCCAAAGCCGACTTGATGGCGGCAATGAATGCCGTGCGTTACGCCAATACTGACCCTATTGTTGGCAGCGAAACCATCACTTACCAGGTTCGTGATCGCAACAACGAGGCTGCCAGCAACGGCAACCTCGTGAGCAACATCCTGACGCAAACCATCACGCTCAACAATCCGCCGTTAGGTGCTGACGGCGCTTTGCCAGCGGTTGAAGACACGCCATTGGCCGTGCCGTTGTCGGCGTTTGGAATTACCGATGCAGACAACACTTTGCCTGGCACTTCGGATTCACGTGAAAACGTAACCGCGATACGCATCGACAGTCTGCCAACGGCTGCGCAGGGCGTGTTGTTACTAAACGGCACGCCGGTAAGCCCTGGAGCCGTTATTTCCAAGGCTGACATAGATGGTGGCAAGCTAAGCTTTGCGCCAACAGCCAACTTTCACGGCTCAGCTCCTTTTACCTTTAGCGCACAAGACGCTGCAGGCTTATTTGACCCAACGCCAAACACCTTGACTATTGGCGTCATACCGGTCAATGACAGGCCCAGTGTGAACGACAGCTCTGTCACGACACTGCCGCCAATGAGTGAAGGTACTGCCGCATCCACGGAGCCGACAGTAGGAAGTCTCTTTACATCACGCTTCCGCGATTTGGTGGATGACCCAGAGACCAATGACAAAGACAACCATATTGGTGTTTTTGTAACGGGTACAGCGGCACTACCTGATGAAGGTGTATGGCAATACAACACAGGAAGCGGCTGGGTAAACATCACTGCCGCAAGCGACGTGGTAGCTATTTATCTACCGAATACTGCGCAAATTAGATTTGCTCCAGCAGATGCCAATTATTCCGGCACACCAGGGCAGCTGACTGTGCGCTTGGTTGAAGATGACCAAGCAGCTACTGCCGACGTTCCAGCTGGCGCAGCAGCCAGCACCTCCATTGGCACGGCGCTCAACACCGCGCCGGGCTCGGTCAGTAACATCAACGCCCCAATCAACACAGCGGCGCAATTTGCCACCGGCCGCGTCTCTGAGCCCTTGAACGTTGCCATCGTCGTCACCCCTGTCTCAGACGCACCGGTGCTGACGATTGGCACGCCAGCGGGCGAAGAGGCAGGCGCGCCTGGCACCACAGGCCA
>JANMDU010000031.1:0-7554 GCA_031376455.1 Variovorax sp.
AGTTGGAGGCATTCCGCCCGCCTTCATGGTGGAGTACCACAAATCAGTCGGGCGAAATGCCTCCAACTCGCGGCCTGTTGGCTACTCACAAAATCTTCATGCAAAAACGCTCCCGCAGGCCGATAGGCGCGCTAACAATACAAAAAGCAGTATTTTCAAAGAAAAACAACCTATTCGCCGACCTAGAGTATGCGCAGAGTGCTATCAAATGCATAGTGTCGAGACATGATCTTCCAAATACATGCTAGTGACCTGACAAAGCATTGATTTAGCCGCTACACTCCCCACCTTCTGCGAACAGCTAAACTGGGTAAATTATCATGGCTTTGATCCCCGCAACCATACTCACCGGCTTCTTGGGCAGCGGTAAAACTACCCTGCTCAAACGCGTGCTTTCCGAGGCGCATGGTCAAAAAATTGCTATTATTGAAAACGAGTTTGGCGAAGAAAATATTGATGCCGACATTTTGGTCAGCGATGTTAAAGAGCAGATCATCCAGATGAGCAATGGCTGCATTTGCTGCACCATCCGCGAAGATTTGCGCACCACCTTGCGCGATCTGGCAGAGAAAAAGCGCAAAGGTGAGCTCGATTTTGAGCGCATTGTGATTGAGACGACGGGTCTTGCAGATCCAGGGCCTGTCGCGCAAACCTTTTTTATGGACGATGAGATTGCCGAGCAATACCTGCTTGACTCCATCCTCACTTTGGTCGATGCCAAGCATGCAGTGAACCAACTCAACGACCGCCAAGAAGCGCGCCGCCAAGTGGGTTTTGCCGATCAAATCTTCATCAGCAAGAGTGATTTGGTGGCCAAGGATGAGGTGGATGCGCTGATTCATCGCTTGAAGCACATGAACCCCCGCGCCCCGATGCGCACGGTGAATTTTGGCGATGTCAAAATCTCAGAAGTTTTTGATCTGCGCGGCTTTAATCTCAATGCCAAGCTCGATATTGATCCCGATTTCCTCAAGGAAGACGATCACGATCATGCGCACCACGACAATAAAGAAGATGAGCATTGCGATCACCCTTCACACAAGCATGAGCACGCTGGCGAACATGACGGGCAGGGTGGCCACCATCATCACCACGACGATGATGTCAAAAGCTTCGTTTTCCGCTCCGAAAAGGCCTTTGACCCCGCAAAACTAGAAGACTTTTTGGGCGCCATCGTGAACGTCTATGGCCCGCGCATGTTGCGCTACAAAGGCGTGCTCAGCATGCAAGGCACGGAGCGCAAGGTCATCTTCCAGGGCGTGCATCAGCTCATGGGCTCGGATTTAGGCCCTAAATGGGAGCAGGGCGAGCAGCGTCTTTCAAAAATGGTCTTTATCGGGCTCGATTTACCTAAAGATATTTTTCTGCAGGGCTTGGAGCAATGCTTGATCGCCCAATGAAACGGATCAGGAAGACCATTGAAATGAAATACCTGTTAGTTTCGTGACTTTTTGGTGAATGAGAGCGAAGGAGAATCCTGTGATTGATGTATTTTTAAACTTGCTGGGATTGCGGGCGGGTAAGTCGCTACAATCGCGCGCCGACTATCAATCGGTGAGTCGCCAGAAAAGAGGTATAAAACTGGTTGATTCAGCAAGCAAGCAAGGCCAACCTCAGGCCAGCGCTGCCGCCTTGAGGAGACAAGACATGAAAACCACAGCCAACAAATCCAAAGTAACGACAATGAGCAAAAGTGCTGCAAAGGCCAAGCCAGCAGCCAAAAAAGCAATCGTCAAAGCCCAGGCCAAGCCATTGGTTAAAACTGCTGCCAAAACCGCCAGCAAATCAGCCGGCGCGACCAAGGCGATAACAAAGTCAGCTGCAAAAACGTCATCGAAATCGATGGCTAAGCCGTCAGTTAAGCCATCAGTTAAAGCGCCCGTTAAAGCTCTTGCCAAGCCGCTGTCCAAGACAAAGCCGACGACTGCGGTTAAGCCTGCAGCCAAAATGCCGGTCAAAAAGGCACCTGTCA
This sequence comes from Variovorax sp., assembly GCA_031376455.1. Taxonomy (GTDB): domain Bacteria; phylum Pseudomonadota; class Gammaproteobacteria; order Burkholderiales; family Burkholderiaceae_C; genus JANMDU01. The sequence continues at coordinate 1,973 of JANMDU010000031.1, forward strand.
AGCCCAGCGCCAAGCCACAATCCAAGCCGCAACCCAAGCCAGTTGCCAAAGCACCCGTCAAAACGGCTACCAAAGTGGCTGTGAAAGCTGCCGCTAAACCGGCAGCGAAGCCGACTCCAAAATCATCCGCTAAATCGCCATCTCCGGCACAGAAGAAAGTGCCTTTGAAATCTAGTCAAAAAAATTCGGTTCAAGCCGCTGGTAAGCCACAAGCAAAGCCACCGATTCAACCTGTCACTAAACTCATCTCTAAACCCGCCTTAAAACCAGTGACCCTTCCAGCCAGTCAGGCGATAGCCAAGCCAGCCGCCAAATCTTCATCCAAATCACCGGCCAAAGCAGCAGCGCCTGCGAATACAGCTCCCCCTGTTGCGAGTGCGAAGCCAGTTGCGCCCCCACCAGCGCCGCCCAAGCCCACCAAAGCGGGTGCGCGCGTTGTCCCCTCTTACTCCCCTTCAGCGGCCAACATGTCGCCTCACGGCGGCAATACAGCGGCCAAGGCCAGCTTCACCCTGTCTGCCCCGGTCCTCGCACCTCCCCCTCAAATCGTCTTCAAAAAAGACGCTAAATTGGCCAATAATTGGAAAACCAAAACGGCGGACCAACTCTCCGATGCTGAGGTGAGCGCTATGCCCGATAGCGAATATATGAATGCCACGCAATTGGCTTTCTTCCGTGGCAAGCTCGTCGCTTTGAAAAATGGAATTCTCTCCAATGCTGGTGAGACCACAGAGCATTTGCGCGAAGACACCTCTGTGGTGCCTGATCCGGCAGATCGCGCGACGATTGAAGAAGAGCACGCACTCGAGTTGCGCACCCGTGATCGCGAGCGCAAACTGCTCAAGAAAATTGAGCAATCTATCCTGAGCATTGATGCTGACGAGTACGGTTACTGCGATGAGACGGGCGAGCCAATTGGCGTGCCACGTTTGATCGCCCGCCCCACGGCGACGCTTTCGCTGGAGGCACAACAGCGGCGCGAGCTTAAGCAGAAGATGTTTGGAGATTAAGGCGCAGATCGCGTTAAACGCATCAATTCAAGCTAGACTCTAAAAAAACTCCTAACGCTGTTTATGGCAAAAGACGAAACCTCACCCGGCGGCTTGCTGTCCAAGATGGTGAAATTCGTGCGCAGCCCGGGCACGCAGTGGAACGATCTGGACAATCCCAATTCATCCAGAGATGGCGCCTTAAGCAAGCAAGCGCTTAAAGAGATGATCGAGCGCAAAAAGCGCAACGATTTCGTGCGCAAGCGTGAGTTCGATATGCTGCGCAAATTGCGCAGGCGTGAAGCGACGGGCGGTAGCCCTAGTGAAGCAGAAGCCAGGCCTTCTTTCTTCCAAAGCTCGATGCCATCGCGGCCCGATGACCGTGCGATGACGCTTAAGAAAATTGACGAAATCGAAGCGCAGATGTCGATGCAGTGGTGGAAAACCAAACATGGCACGAGCGGCGCCCCATCGCTCATCAATCCAAGTTCTGGGTTTGCAAACTCAAACGCAGCGGCACCAGCGGGTTCGCCAAATCCTGGACAACCTGCGGCGCAAGCTGGCAGCATGGCCTACGCCCGTACAGAAGCAGACGATCTCCAAAACAGCATTGCACGCAGAGTTGGGATGCTGCCAGCGCAGGGTGTCGTGCCAAAACTAGAACAAGTTGCAGCTGTTGCTTCGCGTAGCGTTGCGCCAGCGTCGGCTGCATCTGTATCGACACAATCAAGCGCCGCGAACTCGCCGCAAAGGCCTGCTTCATCCGCCACACAAGCTTCTGGAGCTTTACCGATCGCCTCTGTTAGTGCTTCAACAAATGCGCCTTTCGGTGCGGCAAGCCCCGCGCGCACCTCAGCAACAATGGATCAAAGCAATTCATTGGATTTCACCGCTGAGTTCTCGCCAGCGCTTAAGCCAGTGATCAAAGCCTCGCCGTTTTCTGCAGTGCGTGCGCCAGCAGCCGCAGCAAAATCCAATAACGGATTGGGCGGTTTGGCAGCTTCTTACGAAGCATCAGGCACTACAACGGGTTTTTCTGCATCCAAATTGTTTGCCATTGTGGTGGATGAAGTGCAGCACGATCCAGAATTGGAAGAGGCTGCGATTCGGTTTGCCAACGGCGATGATGGGGGTGCAGAAGCCGGGCTGCTCGATGCTGTGAGCGCCAGAGGCTCGCGCCATCAGCACGAAGAGACCTGGCTCACATTGTTTGATCTGTACCGTGCCACGGGTCAATATGATCGATTTGAGAGCTTGGCTATCGACTTTGCTAGCAAATTCGGTCGCTCTTCACCTGCATGGTTTTCTATCCCAGATATGGTCAGTCAAATCACTGGCGCTGAGGCAAAAGCACCCACTGGAATGCGTAAAGCAGATTGGAAGTGTCCGGCCGTCTTGGGTATTCAATCGGTGGCAGCATTGAAAGCTGCGCTCGTCCAATCAAGTATGCCGTGGACGCTCGAATGGGCAGCCATTCAAAGCATTGACGATTCCGCAGTCGCGCCCCTAACGACGCTGCTGTTGTCGTGGGCCTCCGAGCTAGTGCAATTGCGTATGGCGCATAGCCAGCAACTGGAAAAAATTCTGCGCGACGGCGCACCCTCTGGTGTGAGCACCACAGAACCAGCGCGCTGGAATTTGCTGCTCGCTTATCTCAGGGTGGCGCATCGCCCTGATGAATTTGAAATGGCTGCATTGGATTTTTGCGTCACCTACGAGGTTTCTCCACCGTCTTGGGAAAGCGCACGCTGCGAGTTCAAACTACTGGATGCGGATGGCAATACCGGATTGGGGCAAACCATTGTGGGAGAAGCGGTACGTGATTCCGTTCAGTCTGAGCTACAGACTGAAACAGGATCATCCACAGTCATGGCACAACTCCTGTCAGTTGAGTTATCGGGCCAAATCATGGGCGAGCCAGGGCCTGTGCTGGATAAACTTGAGGCACGTCTGGCAGGTGCCGACATGATGATCATCTCTTGCGCAAAATTGGTACGCGTTGATTTTTCTGCGGCGGGCAGCTTGCTCAATTGGGTTACGGCGCGGCAATCGGAAGGTCGCCTCGTGCAATTTACAGATGTGCACCGCTTGGTGGCTGCATTCTTCCATGTGATTGGTATTAGCGAGTACGCAAAAGTCTTGACGCGTCTCGATTGACGTCACTTTTTTTTCTCGCGCGCTGCAAGCGTTGCAGTCGCACTTATCTGGGCTTCAAATCATGCAACAGTTTCACGGCACGACCATCATCAGCGTACGCCGCAAAACAAGCCAGGGCTGGCAAGTTGCCATCGGAGGTGATGGGCAAGTCACTTTGGGCAATATCGTCATCAAAGGAACGGCGCGAAAAGTCCGCAAGCTGTATCACGACAAAGTCTTGGCGGGTTTTGCAGGCGCCACCGCAGATGCCTTTACGCTCTTCGAACGCTTTGAAGGTAAGCTGGAAAAACATCAAGGCCATCTTGTCCGCGCTGCGATTGAGCTGACCAAAGACTGGCGCACGGATCGCGTGTTGCGCCGCTTGGAGGCGATGCTTGCAGTGGCCAACCATGAGTCTTCTCTGATCATCACCGGGAACGGCGATGTTTTAGAGCCTGAGCACGGCATCGTTGCGATTGGTTCGGGTGGCGCGTATGCACAGGCCAGCGCGAAAGCTTTGCTCGACAACACCGATCTGAGCGCATCAGAGATCGTGAAAAAATCTTTGGAAATTGCGGGTGAGCTGTGCATCTACACCAATATGCATCACACCATTGAGACTCTTGATGAGCTATCCATGAAGTAGCGCTCTGCGCAGCATCTGAAGCTTAAAGCCGCGCATTGATTCCTATTTTTAATACGAAAAGACCACACATGTCTTCCATGACTCCGCAAGAAATTGTCTCTGAATTGGATCGTTTTATCGTTGGTCAAAATGATGCTAAACGCGCTGTAGCCATTGCGCTGCGCAATCGCTGGCGGCGCGGCCAAGTGGAAGCCAAGCTGCGCGGCGAGATCACGCCAAAAAATATTTTGATGATTGGCCCGACAGGTGTGGGCAAGACGGAGATTGCGCGGCGTTTGGCGAAATTGGCTGACGCGCCATTTATCAAAGTCGAAGCCACAAAATTCACCGAGGTGGGTTATGTAGGCAAAGATGTGGATTCGATCGTGCGCGATTTAGCGGATATTGCTGTGAAGATGACGCGAGAGAGCGCAAAGAAAGCCGTCAAATCGCGGGCGGAAGATGCGGCTGAAGAGCGTGTATTGGATATTTTGTTGCCACCGCCTCGGCAAGAAGTTGGCTTTGGTACGGGCTCAGTTGTTGAGACACCTGAGAACGCCACACGCCAAGCCTTTCGCAAGAAGCTGCGCGAAGGGCAGTTGAACGACAAAGACATTGAGGTCGAAGTCAACACGCCGCGCCCGCAGCTAGAAGTCATGGGGCCAGCGGGTATGGAAGAAATGACGGAGCAGCTCAAAGGCATGTTTGGACAGATGGGCTCGGACAAAAAGAAGACGCGCAAGATGAAGATTGCTGACGCTTTGAAGGTGCTGACTGATGAAGAAGCGGGCAAGCTAGTCAATGAGGAAGAGATCAAAACGCAGGCGCTAGAAAATTTAGAGCAAAACGGCATTGTGTTTATCGACGAGATTGACAAAGTGGCCTCGCGTTCTGAGACGGGTGGTGCGGAGGTCTCGCGCCAAGGCGTGCAGCGCGATTTGCTGCCGCTGGTGGAAGGCACGAGTGTGTCAACGAAATATGGCCCAGTAAAAACAGATCATGTGCTCTTCATCGCCAGCGGCGCGTTTCATTTGGCCAAGCCGAGCGATTTGATTCCAGAGTTGCAAGGGCGCTTTCCGATTCGGGTGGAGCTGTCTTCTCTTTCCGTGAAAGATTTTGAGGCGATTTTGCAGAGCACGCATGCCTCACTCGTGAAGCAATATCAGGCGCTTTTGGCCACTGAGCAAGTGACTTTGGATTTCAAGCCGGACGCTGTCTTGCGGCTGGCGCAAATTGCTTTTGATGTCAATGAACGCACGGAGAATATCGGTGCTCGGCGCTTGGCGACTGTGATGGAGCGCTTGCTCGATGAGGTGAGTTTTGATGCGGCCAAACTGACTGGGCAGACGGTGGTGATTGACGGCGCTTATGTTGATGTGAGGCTTTCTGCGCTCAGTCAGAACGAGGATTTGTCTCGGTATATTTTGTAATGCTATGTATTTAGTAGCGTTATGCGCATAATATTCGCCTGCAAACGGCTGATTTGGCTCTAAGTTTGTTCGCGCTCCTTGGCCTGTAAAAGCCGTATTCGGGCGGGCTCATGGTTCCTTCTCGCGAGCATGGCGACACTTGTCGCCTGAAATGACAACGAGAAAACGCTTGCGTGTTTTCAAACGCTGCGATGCAAAAATCGCCCGCCCGAATACGGCTTTTACAGGCCGGTGATTGGTAGTGCAAGATCTGATCGCAGTGCGTGACAGTCTTTGCAAAGATTACGATTTACGCGCAAAAATCTTTTGAGCAGCGAACAGGCCGCGAGTTTTTGGCAATTATCCCGACTGATTTTTTTTACAAAACCAAGTAGGCGGGCGCAATGGCGCAAACTCGCAGCC
>JANMDU010000043.1:0-22210 GCA_031376455.1 Variovorax sp.
CTTGCACGAATTCCATCACGATGTAGGCCGTTTGCCCCATGGCATCGACGTGTTTATCGGAGTCATACACGCTCACGATGTTGGGATGCTGCAAGCGGCCAGCCGAGCGCGCTTCGATCTTGAAGCGTTGTTCGTACTCCGCAATTTCAGCGGTGCCCATGCCCACCACACGCACCGTTTTGATCGCGACGCGGCGATCTAAATTCGGGTCACGCCCCTCGTACACCACGCCCATCGCACCTTGCCCGAGCACGCGCAAGATGTCGTAGCGTCCAAGGTGTTGAAGTGGTGGTGGGAGATGGTTCATGCGGAGCGTGCAAAATATCGATACAAACTCATTTTATGCGGGTGCTGTGAGCAAGCGCCGGATTGCCAACACAAAAGACAGCGTGTTTGCATGAAAGGCGTTAGAAGTCACGCAATAGGCTGCTTCGCTGGAGCAGGAGCACTTGATCATTGCCGGCGCTGGTTTCCAGCCAAATCGCCGCGAGGTGAGGAAATGCACGCTCAAAATGCTCTCGCTCATTGCCAATTTCCAACACGAGCACGGCATCCTCGCTCATCACCTTCGGCGCGGCTTTCAGCATAGGGCGGATGAAATCCATGCCGTCTGCACCGCCTGCGAGAGAGATAGCGGGCTCTGCGCGGTATTCCGCAGGCAATGCGGCCATGCTGGTGCTGTTGACATACGGCGGATTGCACAAAATTAAATCATAGGGCTGCCCTGCCATACCGCTGCATTGTGCAAGTCCGTCCGAGGCCAGCAACTCAATGCGCCCTTCTAGGCCATGCTTGGCCACATTGATGGCTGCGACGGCGAGAGCATCCGTGCTGATGTCAGCGCCGTGTACACGCACATCTGGAAAAGCCATGGCAGCGAGGATGGCGAGCGAGCCGTTGCCGGTGCATAGGTCAAGCACGTTTGTTGTGTCTTCGTGCAGCCAATAATCCAGTGTGCCCTGCTGGTCGGCATCGGTGAGCAATTCCGCGATCAAACTGCGTGGCACGATCACGCGCTCATCGACATAAAACGAAACGCCTTGCAGCCAAGCCTCTTGCGTCAGGTATGCTGCGGGCTTGCGTGTTTCAATACGCGCTCTTAAAAGAGTAGCAATTTGCGCAGATTCCACGCCGGCTACCGGTCGATTTCGTACTGAATCGAGATCATCCAAGGGAAGTTTCAAGGCATGCAGCGCAAGCCACGCTGCTTCATCAAATGCATTGGTCGTGCCATGGCCAAAGCTCACACCAGCGGCTTCCAATTGGCGAGCAACGCTCTCAATGGTCTGAATCACCGTTGGCAAGCTGTCAGTCTTCACATCACGCCTTCAAACATCATCACATTCACCCGTTCGCCCACGTCTACGTTGCCTTGATCGTGGTGCAACACGATCAAGCCATTGGCCGCCACCATGCTGGAGAGCACGCCCGAGCCTTGGTTGCTGCTGGTGGTTCGCACAGATAAGCTACCATCGTCAGCACGCGTGACCAAGCCGCGCTGATATTCGGTGCGCCCCGGCTTTTTTCGCAGGCTTTCTTGACAATTGGCTTGCAAATACAACGGTTGGCCGCAGTATTTTTCGGGGCTAGCGCCGCTCATGCGAAAAAGTGCGGGTCGCACGAAGCAAAGCATAGTCACCATCGTGGCCACCGGGTTGCCCGGCAGGCCAAACAAAATGCATGATTCGCTACTATTAGCATAGCGTTCTGCGCTTATTCCATACCGGCTATCTGCACTATTTGCTCTCAAAATGCGCCCCACTGCCATCGGGCGACCCGGTCGCATGGCAATCTTCCAAAACGCCACATCTCCGAGCTTTTTCATCATCGCTTTGGTGTGATCCGCCTCGCCCACGCTCACACCACCGCTGGTAATCACGGCATCCGCAAGATTTGCCGCACGCACGAAGGCGGCCTCTAAAGCTTGGCGGTCATCGCGCACCACACCCATATCGATCACTTCATGCCCCCAGCGGCGCAGCAGGCCGATCACGGTGTAGCGGTTGGAGTCGTAGATCGCGCCTTCACGCGGCGCATCGCCTAAGCTCAGCACTTCATCGCCGGTGGAGAAATATGCGACCTTGAGTTTACGAACAACCTGCACATTTGGCATGTTCAAACTGGCCAGCAGACCAAGCGCAGCGGGCGCAAGCAGCTCGCCTTTTGGTAGCGCTATGTTTCCCGCCATCAGATCTTCGCCCGCAAAGCGGCGGTTGTCGCCTGTTTTTAAAACGCCGGACGCGATGCTGATCACATCGTCTTGGAGGCTGCATATCTCTTGTGGAACAACCGTATCTAGGCCTGTAGGCATGACAGCCCCGGTCATGATCTTCACGCATTGCCCAGTCTGCACAGTGCCTTGCCAAGCTTTGCCCGCTAAGGCCGTGCCCACGATTTGAAATGCTGTGGCTTGATCCGTATTTAAGTCTGCCCCGCGAAATGCAAACCCATCCATCGCTGAGTTGTCATGCGCCGGCACACTGATCGGCGAGATCACATCCTGCGCGAGTACGCGATCCAAAGCGTCCATCAGCGCGACAGATTCCACCTGCATGACAGGCTGCACCAGCGCCGCCAAAAATTCATTGACCTTGCCCGCCGGTAAAGCCGACGCGTCATAGCCTTGCAACTCGGCAGCAATATCAGAGAGGGATTTCATGCGACTAGTTTATCGGGCATCGCGCTTGCTGCCACAAAATGCGGCTATGCCGTAAAAAACTTCTTCAGCTTATCGCCCCAAGTCTCTTCATTCGGCGAATGCTTCGCACCGCCTTTGCGCACGGATTCGTCAAACTCTTTCATGAGTTTGCGCTGATGCTCGGTGAGTTTGACGGGCGTCTCTAGGCTCACGTGACAATACAAATCGCCGGGATACGATGAGCGCACGCCTTTGATGCCTTTGCCTCGAAGGCGGAAGGTTTTGCCGTGCTGAGTGCCATCGGGAATGTCGATGCCGACTTTGCCGATTTTGTTTTCGGCTTCCTCCACCAGTGTGGGCACTTCAATTTCTCCGCCGAGCGCAGCGGTCGCAAAACTGATCGGCACTTGGCAGTGAATATCATCGCCATCGCGCTCAAAAATTTCGTGCTTGGCCACGCGAATTTCAATGTACAGATCGCCGGAAGGCCCGCCATTGGTGCCCGGCTCGCCATTGCCGGCGCTGCGGATGCGCATGCCATCGTCGATGCCCGATGGAATCTTGACTTCGAGCGTTTTCGTGTTCTTGATCTTGCCTACGCCGTGGCAGCTCATGCAAGGCTCAGGCACGAGTTTGCCTGTGCCCTTACACGTCGGGCAGGTTTGTTGCACAGCGAAAAAGCCTTGGCGCATCTGCACTTGGCCGTGGCCTTGGCATGTGGTGCAGGTGATCGGCTTGGTGCCCGGCTTAGCGCCATTGCCGCCGCAAGTGTTGCAGTTGTCCCAGCTTGGAATGCGAATCTGCGCTTCTTTGCCGAAGGCGGCTTCTTCTAGCGAGATTTCCATCGCGTAGCTCAAATCACCCCCGCGATACACCTGCCGGCCTCCGCCTTGCCCACCGCGACTACGCCCGCCGCCAAACACATCGCCAAAAATATCGCCAAAGGCCTCGGCAAAGCCGCCCATGCCCTCGGCGCCCGGCCCGCGCATATTGGGATCAACACCCGCGTGACCGTATTGATCGTAGGCCGCTTTCTTCTGCGGATCAGAAAGCATCTCATAAGCCTCTTTGGCCTCTTTGAATTTCTCTTCCGCTTTCTTAGCGTCATCGCCCTGATTGCGGTCAGGATGATGCTTCATCGCCATCTTGCGATAGGATTTTTTAATGTCTTCATCGGAGGCGTTTTTAGGAACACCGAGAATTTCGTAGAAGTCGCGTTTAGCCATTTTGGGAGCTGTTCGTTCAATCGTTGTTTGGCAAAACGCCGCGAAGACCTTTTCAGATCAACGCGGCGGCTTTAAGAGCTGAAAAAGATCAGGCTTTTTTAACTTCCTTGACTTCAGCATCCACGACATTGTCGTCTTTGGCCTTGTCTTCCGGCTTGCCAGCATCTTGCCCCGCGGTCTGCGCACCAGCTTGCTGTGCGGCCTGGCTTGCTTGCATATCGGCATACATTTTCTCGCCGAGCTTTTGCGAGGCGATGCCTAAAGCAGCAGACTTTTGCTCAATAGCGGCTTTGTCTTCGCCTTTCAAAGCTTCTTCCAATTCCTTGGTGGCAGCTTCGATCTTTTCTTTCTCGCCGGCCTCTAGCTTGTCGCCATACTCTGCCAGGGATTTCTTGTTGGAGTGCAGGGCGGCTTCGGCTTCGTTGCGGGCTTGGATGAGTTCGAGTTTTTTCTTGTCATCTTCCGCATTGAGCTCAGCATCTTTGACCATGGCTTGGATTTCGTCTTCCGACAAACCTGAGTTGGCCTTGATGGTGATCTTGTTTTCTTTGCCGGTGGCTTTGTCTTTCGCGCCGACGTGCAAGATGCCGTTGGCGTCAATATCGAAGGTCACTTCAATTTGCGGCGTGCCGCGTGATGCCGGTGGAATGCCTTCGAGGTTGAATTCGCCCAAGCCTTTGTTGGCCACAGCCATCTCGCGCTCGCCTTGATACACCTTGATGGTCACGGCCGGTTGGTTGTCATCAGCTGTGGAAAAAGTCTGCGCAAACTTTGTCGGGATGGTCGTGTTTTTCTTGATCATCTTGGTCATCACGCCGCCCAGCGTCTCGATGCCTAGAGACAAAGGTGTTACGTCCAAAAGCAATACGTCTTTACGATCACCAGAGAGCACTTGGCCTTGTATCGCTGCGCCCACGGCCACGGCTTCATCCGGGTTCACATCCTTGCGCGGCTCTTTGCCGAAGAATTCTTTGACCTTCTCTTGCACCTTAGGCATGCGCGACATGCCGCCGACCAAGATCACGTCTTGAATGTCATTCACGCTCACGCCAGCGTCTTTAATAGCCGTGCGGCAAGGCGCAATCGTGCGCTCAATCAAATCTTCCACCAAGCTCTCTAATTTTGAGCGCGTGAGCTTCATGTTCAGGTGTTTCGGACCACTCGCATCCACCGTGATGTAAGGCAAGTTGATTTCGGTTTGCTGGCTCGATGAGAGCTCAATTTTTGCTTTCTCTGCCACGTCTTTCAGGCGCTGTAAGGCGAGCACGTCTTTCTTCAAGTCAACTTGTGTGTCTTTCTTGAACTCGCCAATGATGTAGTCGATGATGCGCTGATCAAAATCTTCGCCGCCCAAGAAGGTGTCGCCGTTGGTGGAGAGCACTTCAAATTGCTTCTCGCCATCCATGTCGTTGATGTCAATGATCGAGACGTCAAATGTGCCGCCGCCTAAGTCATACACGGCGATTTTGCGATCACCTTTGCCGACCTTGTCGAGGCCGAAGGCCAGAGCTGCTGCGGTTGGCTCATTGATGATGCGCTTGACATCCAAGCCTGCAATGCGGCCTGCATCTTTGGTGGCTTGGCGCTGGGAATCGTTGAAGTAAGCGGGCACTGTGATCACGGCCTCAGTCACTTCTTCGCCGAGATAATCTTCGGCGGTTTTCTTCATCTTGCGCAGCACTTCAGCGCTGACTTGCGGCGGCGCCATTTTCACGCCGCGCACCTCCACCCACGCGTCGCCGTTGTCGGCCTTGGCAATGGTGTAAGGCATAAGGTCAATGTCTTTTTGGACTTCTTTCTCTTCAAAACGGCGGCCAATCAGGCGCTTAACCGCATAGAGCGTATTGCGTGGGTTGGTCACGGCTTGGTTTTTGGCTGGCGCGCCCACGCGGATCTCGCCGTCTTCCATATAAGCGATGATGGAGGGCGTGGTGCGCGCGCCCTCGGCATTTTCGATCACTTTCGTGACGTTGCCTTCCATGATGGCTACGCAGCTGTTGGTGGTGCCTAAGTCGATGCCGATGATTCTTCCCATGATTTACTCCTATGATTTTTCAGATATGTTGGATATGTGGATAACTCAGTGTTTTTCAAGCATTTAGAACACGGAAGGCACGGAGATTTCACGGAAAACACAGAAAAGACACTGAATTTTCTTGGTTTAACTTCCGTGTTCTTAAGAAGCTAGCGCGAAGAGATTTATTTCGCAGCAGAAACCGTGACCAAGGCTGGCCGCAAGGTGCGCTCGGCAATCGTGAAGCCTCTTTGCAATACGGCCACAATAGTGTTCGTGTCTTGCGTAGAGCCTTCAGGTGTCGGCACAACTTGAATAGCTTGATGCTTCGCTGGATCGAGCTTGTCGCCTTGTGCGGGGTTGATTTCAATCACTTTGTGGCGCTCCAAAGCCGATTTCAGCTGGCGGAGTGTTGCCTCAGCGCCTTCGCGGAGTTGTTCGTTCGTCGCGTTTTGGATGGCTAGGCCTGCCGTCAAACTGTCCATCACGGGTAGCAGACTCTCTGCAAAGCTCTCTACGGCGTATTTGCGGGCTTTGCTCACGTCTTCCTCAGAACGGCGGCGCATGTTTTGCACTTCGGCTGCAGCACGCAGGTTTTGATCGTGCAGATCGGTGGCTTTTGCTTTCAAAGTAGCCAGCTCGGCCAATGCCACGGTGAGCTCATCGGCAACCTCGGCCTCGTTCGCAGCCAAAGCCGCTTCGATTTCTTCCGGAGAAGCATCGGAGGGCGTGCCTAGAGGAGCAACGGGAGGGGAAGCTTCTTGATTTTCCTCAGGTTTTTTTTGTTCAGTCATGTTGATTCAGGCAAATATTCAGACAAGGCAAGCATTTGAAGCCGCTGGGTCGTTTTTCAAGGGGGTTGATGAGCGCTTGTTAGCACGCGACAGAAAAATGCGAACGCTATTAAATCCGTAGCGCCTCGCGTATATTTTATGCCGGCTAATAGCCGATTTGATTTAAAAATGCTGGCAAAAAGGCAAAAAAACAGCCCGGAGCTTCAAGCTTCGGGCTGAATCAAGGATCGAAAAGCTTGGGATCAATCGATCACAGCAGAGCAACTTACTTTTTCTTGGCCTTAGCGCTTGTCCACTTGGTAGCGAAAGCGCTCAAATCGCTCATACGCTTTAAGAGGTCGGTGCCGCCGCTGGTCAGGCTGTAACCAGAATCGCCGTGGCCAACGAGGCTGGCAGCGCGCAATTCTTTGAGGCGAGTATTCAACGTATTCGGGGTGATACCGCCTACGCTGTCTTGCAGCAAACGGAAGGTTTGTGGGTGGCCGTCTTTCAATGCCCAAAGCACGCGAATGGCGTAACGTGATTCCAACAAATCAAAAAGGGCGTTGACGGCTGCGTTGTCTTTTGCGCTCATGAAAGGATGCTCCTAAGCAGTGTTTTGATGAAGTGATGTCAGAGGTTTAGTCTCGAACTGATTGAAATATAACGCTTTTTCCAGAAATTGCTACAACTTTCGTAGCTAGCTATGCTTTTTGACATCGGGAAAACCCGAATTTGTAGCTAAATTGCTGCACTTTTGGGAGCAAGCCATGGAGGCTAAGGCTTCCAAGCCCGCGCCCATGCTCGCTTTTAAGCTATCACTTAGCGACCAAGCGCCACAAAGTCGTGGTTTCGCGCGAGCGTGCCGCGTGGAAGGGGTCGCTCGCATCTTGCGCCTTGGGGTGGCGTGGTTGGGTGCTGAGTTGCCCGACGATTTTTAAGTTTGCGGCTTCGATCAGTGCTTGCAATTCGCCTTCTTCGCGCAGGCCCAGATGCTCAGCGAGATCCGACAAAATCAGCCAAGCTTCGCCTTTGGGGGCTAAATGCGCTTTCAAGCCGCTCAAATATCCGCGCAGCATCTGGCTGCTGGGGTCGTAAATACCGCGCTCCAGTGTGCTGCCGGGCGTGCCGGGCAGCCATGGCGGGTTGCAGACGATCAAGTCGGCTTGGCCATGTTGCGCAACATCGGGGAAGAGATTCGCTTCGACGAGCTTGACCTGCCGCCCGCCCACTAGCCGCGTGATGTTTTCCTTGGCGCAGACCAGTGCTCGTGCATCCAAATCCGTAGCCACAATTTGCCCCACGCCGCGCATTGCCAACACGCAGCTGAGCACGCCCGAGCCTGTTCCGATGTCAAAGGCTTTGAGCTCACTGGGTGGCCTGCCTTGGCCTTGCATTGGCAACGGCGCTTTCTCCACCAAATCAATGTATTCGCCGCGCACGGGAGAAAACACGCCGTAATGCGCATGAATACGCCGCTCAATCGCCTTCTTATCGCGCCCCAGCGCCGGCACAACAACACCTTTTTTGCGCCATTCAAATGCGCTGATGATGCCCAGTAGCTCGCGCAGGCTGGTGACGGATTTCTCTTTTTCGACGGGCTCGCCCCAAGCCTGAGCGCAAGCCAGCTTCACATCGGGCGCGCGCGGCAGCGGCACTGTGAGATCTGCATCCAGCGGAATCAAAACCAGCCCAAGCACGCGAGCGCGCTGAGCCTGCGCTTGGCGATGTTTGTAAAACTGTTTGGCTAGAGCGTTTTGGCCGTCTTGCCCGTCTTGGGTGTTAGAAGAAACGCGGAGAGCAGAAGTAGTCGTGGCCTTTGACGCGACGCTCAAATTTGCACTAGTACTAGCACTGGCGGCAACATCGTGCGGCGCGGTATCCAGATCGCCACCATCATCGAAGCCATCTTCTGCAGCTCCATTCGCTACGGCTAGTGCAGCTGCTCGTGCGGACTTGGCAGTTGGCGCGGCATCGACAGCCTTTTGGCTTGTACGACGAGCAGGCTTAGGCTTTGAATTCTTATCCATCCGCTTTTCGAGCCGCCGCTCCAGCGCCTGCATCAGCAGCTTTGCATTCTGAAAATCCCCGCGCCACAGCATGCCCACGCCAGCGGAGGCCAGCCGGTAAGCCTCATCCGCGCTGAGCGTATCGTCCACGATTTGAACGCGCTTAGGCGGCGCATTGCCCCGCTCGCTGCGCCACAAAGCCGATTGCGGCGCGTCTTGCTCGATCCATTGAAGGAGAGGATGATTGGGGGCGTTTTCTTGCATCATTTGCAAGCGATTTTACTCGTTAGCCGGCATAGAATCTGCGCAGAGTGCTATATATTTAGGAGTAATTAGTTTGCTAAAAGGATTGCTGTGTCTTGCTGCCTTTGTCATCTCTAGCCATAAGAATTTGTCGCGGCCCTGCTGAGACAAATGTGAAAATCTCGACCATGAACCTTAAAACTTCGGCAAATTTGGTTTACTCCACGGAAACAGGCCGCATCTGCCCAGATTGCAGTCAGCCTATTGCGCAATGCCAATGCGCAGCGAACAAGAAAGCATTGGCTGCTGCGGGCGCTGCCTCTGCTGACGGCATCGTTCGCGTGCAGCGGGAGACGAAGGGGCGGGGCGGCAAGAGCGTGACGCTGGTGCGCGGGCTGGCGCTGGATGCTGCGGCTCTAGCCGCGTTGGCCAAGCAGCTCAAAGCGGCCTGCGGATCAGGTGGAACGGTAAAAGATGGGGTGATTGAGGTGCAGGGCGATCATGTGGAGACGTTGATCGCCGCGCTGCAAAAGCGAGGGTTTGCGGTCAAGCGCGTGGGCGGATAGCCGCTGCGCTTGATTTCCCTTTTCCAGAATGTTTATTTGCAGCTGAAATTGACCGCATCTTCTATGCTGCCACTGCCGTTGTACACGGCCTTGCTCGGATACGGGCACAGCGGTCGGGTGCGTGTGGGAGCCCAGTCTTTGGGGAGTTCGGTGTTGGCGGGGGCGGCGTTACCTGACGCCCTAGCTGTGGCGGTGATTCGCTCGGGGGCTTGACCTTTTTCGACCCAATTGACCAAAGGTGTGAGCGCGTCAAACTGATCGGTCGAGAAGCCACCGCTGCAATGCGCCATGCCGGGGACGGGGAAGTAGCGGGCGAAGTCTTGGCCTTTGCCGCTTTGCGAATCATTGACGCGATTCCACCAAGCAACTGTGTCGTCAGCTGAGAAGATGGCATCGCTGACGCCGTGGTAGAGCAAAATTTTTGCGCCGCGCTGGCGCAGGGGCAGCAGATTCTCAGGAGCAAATTTGCCGGGCGGCGTAATTTGCGTGTTGGCTGATTCAGGGAACTGTGCATTGGCGGCGTAAACGGCGGCATAGCCTTCATCGACATTGATCGTGAAAGCGTTCGTGATGCTGCGTGGTGGTGTCATGAAGATGTAGCCAGCAGCCGGGTCGCGGGTCTGCGATTCGACAAATTTCCATTGCGCCCAGTTCGCGCCGCCGATGCCTGCGTCAAATGGGAAGCTGGAATACAACGTGCTGCCGCCTTTGGTTTTGCCGCCCGCATGCACTGCGGCGATTTGCTCTTTTTGCGCGGCGGTAAGACAACTGCCATTTCGCTCGCCGCTGCATGTTGCAACATCGCGATGGAGATCAAACGCTTTTTGGCAAGAAGCGGTGTCTTGAATCAGGCCGTCTTTTGCGCCGTCGAGTGCGTCGCATTTGGCAAGGATGGCGTTGGCCACAGTTTGGCGCTCTGGCGGTGTGAAGGCGGTGCCTAAATTGGCAATCGAAGCACCGGGGATGAAGGGGTGCGTGAGCGTGGCGCCGGGTGTGGAGAGCGCTTGCCAGCCGGGCAGAGCCCACATTTGTGCGAGGGCGGCATTGGGCAGGCGATAGCCGGGCGCGCCGACTAAGAAGCCATCGTATTCATTTTGGTAGCGCGAGGCGGCGACCAGCGCATGCCGCCCGCCATTGGAGCAGCCGCCGATATAGGAGCGATCAGGCGCTTTGCCATAGGCGGCGGCAATCAGTTGCTTGGCCATGGGCGTTAGTTTGCCAACTGCTTGGTAGCCATAGTCGGCGCGGGCTTGCGGGTCTTCGCCAAAGCGGGGGTTTTGCCGGCCTGTGTGGCCCGCATCAGATGAGATCACAGCAAAGCCTTGCGCGAGTGCGCCTGTGAGTGGGCCGCCGCCTAAAGCGCCTAAGGCAAGCTGCACCGTACCGTCAATGCCACCGTTGACTTGATGGTAGAAACGGCCATTCCAATCTTTGGGTAGGCGCATTTCAAAGCCGATGGCGAAGTCTTGATCATTGATACCTTTTCTCTCGTGCATCTTGCCTTTGATGAGGCAATGCTCGGGGGCGACGAACGCGGTGGTTTGCGCACCTATGCCGAGTTTGCCGCTTGCTACGTTTTCCGCAGATTCGATGCGGGTGTTGTCAAACCTGAAGCTGGCGGGCAATTGCGCGCAGGCGTTCAACGCTGCTGGCTTGGCCTCTGAGAGCTTGGCCATGCCTAATCCGTTGCCACTTGGTGTCGTGCTGCATGCTACTAAAGTAATAGCGCTTAGCGCAGACAATACGCCGGCTAACTGCCGATTTTGCACAAAGTTATTCATGAATTATCTCCTCGGGATGTGGCGCATGTTATGACCGAGAGATTCAAAGAGCATGCTTATTGGCAGCGCTCTTTGAACCAATCTGGTATTTCAATCGCTTTGATGCGGCTTGCATCATCAGGATGCTTGATACAGAGCGCTCGGCGCTCCGTGCCTTCGCAAATCAGCGTGTCGCCACGCTTGACGATATGGCGCTGAAGGATGGTTTTGCGACCCCATTCTTCGATCGAGGTGTGAATCTGCAAGCGCTCGCCATAGGTCGCACTTACCGAGAATTTGGTATGAATCTCAAGCAGTGGCGTACCGATGATGTTGTGCGTCTTCACCAATTCTCGCCAAGGCGGTATGCCGCATTGCACGAAAAAATTGAGCGAAGAGGCATCCATCCATTTGCTGAAATTTGCAAAGAACACGATGCCCGCAGGATCGCAATCCGAGAACATGACGTCCAATTCATAGATGATGGTTTTGCGCATGATGGTTGGCGACTCGTTAGAAAAGGAACACGGAAGTCACGAAAATATGCACGGAAGACACAGAAAAAACTTTCGTGTCTTCCGTGTATTTCTGTGCTTTCCGTGTTTTTTAAGATGAGTCAGATCAGGAGTCCGCCCGGAAGCCCAGAGCCTTCACCAACTTACCTGCAAATTCACTATCCGCCTTCAAGCGCACAGCAAATTGATCCATTGTGGTGGGATCAACATGCGCAGCCAGTGGTGCCATGGCAGAGATCACATCGGGCTGAATCAGCGAGGCGCGCAGGAAGGTGGAGGCGCGCTCGCGCACGGCTTGGCTTGCCGTGACAGGCAGGAAGAAACCAAACCATTCGCGGATCACGAGCTCGTCAAAGCCTTGCTCTTTGTAGGTGGGCACGTTATCGACAAAGGGCGAACGCGTGGGGCCAGAGGTAGCCAAGATGCGCACGCGGCCTGTTTTGACGTGTTGCACCCAATCGCCAAGCGGGGATGACATCGCAGAGAGTTGGCCGCCCAACACCTGCGGCACGCCCGGGCCTGAGCCAGGGAAAGGCACATTGGTTTGCTGAATATCGGCAATCGCCGCTAAGCGGCCGGCGAGCAAATGTGGCATCGAGCCCGCGCCGGGGTTGCCGACGTTGGCCTTGCTGGGATTGGCTTTCGCCCAAGTGATGTATTGGCGCAGATTCGTCACCTCAGCTGGCACGGCCGATCCCACGACGAAGGCGTGATCGGTGGCGTGGCCAATCGAGATCGGCGCGACATCGCTTTGTGCATAAGGCAGCTTGGAATATGAATGCGGATAGACGGTGAGCATGGAGGCCGGTGTGTACAGCATCACAGTGCCATCGCCGGGGGAATTCTTCAGCGTGGTCACGCCGATTTGGCCGCCTGCGCCGGGGCGGTTTTCAATCAGGACATTGGTCGCATAAATGCCGCGTAGCTTTTCGCCAACGCGCCTGGCGAAGGCATCCGTCGTGCCACCGGGTGGGAAGCCGACGATGATTTTGAGGGTATCGATTTTTTGCGCGAACGTGGTGGCGGGGAGCGTGGCAAGGCCGAGCGTTGCGGCAGCGGATTGGGTGAATTGGCGGCGTGTGGTCATGGGAAGTCTCCTTGGGATAAAACTAGGGTCTTAAAAGATGAGGGGCGATGTCTGCATACAGCGCATCGACCAAAGCCGCGCGGTGCGTGAGCACAGCGCGTTGGTTGATGCTGCCTTTGTCGGTGATCTCGCCTTTGTCGATGTTGGGTGACTCGGTGAGCACGACGGCGCGGGTAATGCGACTGGCTGAGCCTGTGGACTGCGTGGCCTGCTGTGTGAGCATCGTTTGCATCGCGGCTTGCAGCGTGGGATGCGTTGCTACTTCGGAGTAGCTCGCAGAGTCGGGCAAGCCAAGCGCCTTCTTCGCGGGAATCAGCGCGGGAATGATCAGCGCGCCGACTTCGCGCATGTTCAGCCCCGTGATCACCACGTCTTGAATGAAGGGCGCTCCAGCGGCAATCAGCTTGGCTCGCAGCGGGCCAACGCTCACAAACGTGCCACTCGATAGTTTGAAATCTTCGGCCACGCGGCCATCAAATTTCAAGCCGAGATGGATGTTGTTCTCGTCAATCCACTTGACAGCATCGCCTGTGGAGAGGAAACCTTCTTCATCGAACGCTTCTTTTGTGGCTTCGGGATTTTTCCAATAACCGGGCGTGATGTTCGGCCCGCGATAGCGCACTTCGGTTTTGTCGCCGTGTTTCACCAGCTTCAATTCAAGACCAGCCGCAGGCAAACCGAGATCGCCGGCTTTCACATTCACATTGGTGACGAAGAGGCCGAAGGGCGCGGATTCTGTCATGCCTAAGCCTGAAGTCATCGGGATGCGGTAGCCCAACTCTTTCTCTTCGGATTCGTAGAGCGAATCCCAAATCGGCTGAGCGAGCGCTGCGCCAGCGTAGAAAAACATTCTCAGGCGCGAGAGCAAATTCTTTCGCAGCGCAAAGTTCGTTTTCATCTCTGTGGCGAGCATCTCGAAGCTGATCGGCACGTCGTAATAAATCGTGGGTGCGATCTCGGTCAAGTTGCGAATCGTCTCGCCAATGAGGGCTGGTGTGGGCTTGCCATCGTTGATATAAAACGTGCCGCCGTGGAAGATAACGAGATAAAAATCGTGGTTGCCGCCGAAGGTGTGATTCCACGGCGGCCAATCCATCAGCACCGGCGGTATGTCAAAAATCGAGGGCATCGATTGCGCAATTTGTTGCTGATTGGCGCAGATCATGCGCTGCGTGTTGATCACCGCTTTGGGCAGTTTGGTTGAGCCGCTGGTGAAAAGAAATTTCACAACCGTGTCGCCATTGGTTGCGAGCATCGCGGCTTGCACGGCAGAGGTGATTTCTGCGGCAATTAATGTATTAAAAGCAATGATATCCGGCGTATTATCTGCGCGGAGTGCTACAGAATTCGTAGCAATCGGAATGTCTTTAGCGACGACAGCCTCAATGGCTTTGCCATACTTGGCCCAATCGCTGGCATACACCATGCCGGGCGTGATCGTGTCCAACACGTGGCGCAGCTTGCCATAGTCTTGGCTCATGAGGCTGTAAGCCGTTGACACCGAGCAAAACGGAATGCCCACCGTCATCGCACCGAGCATGAGCAATGCATGCTCTAGGCTGTTTTCGCTGAGGATGGCAAGAGGTTTGTCAACGCTCAGGCCATGATCGAGCAGAGCTTGGCCAATCGCTTGCGCTTTTTGCCAAGCTTGCGCGTAAGTGATATGAACCCACTGGCCTTGCGCATCTCGCCTAGCCATCCAGCTTTGATCAGGCCGTTCCTTTGCCCAATGAACGAGTCGATCAGTCATGCGTTCAGGATAGCTGCCGAGTGCTTTTTCAGCGCGTAGATAAACGCAGCTGTTCCGCTCTTCTTTGATGGCGCGCGTGATGCCGAATTCGAACTCGCGAAATTTTGGCGCAGCGCTCATGATCAAGCAGCCTTTACTTTCGGCCCGCGCCCATCCAAAAACTCTTGCACCCGTGCTTGTGCCTCCGGCGCTGTTTCTACAATAGAAGCCATCAGCGATTCCATCAATGAGCCGTGATCAGCCGTCATCTCCGCAATGCGGGGCAGGGCTTGGATCAGCGCGTAATTCGTCATCGGCGCGTTGCTGGCTATTCGCGTGGCTAACTCCATCGCTTTCGCCACTGCGCCACCCGCTGGCACGAGGTATTGCGCAAAGCCCGCGGGCACGGCCTCCGCAGCTTTGTACACACGGCCTGTGAGCATCATGTCGAGCATGCGATGCGCGCCGATTAGCTTTGGCGCACGCACCGAGCCGCCGCCGCCCACGAAGATGCCGCGCGCTCCTTCAGGAAATGCGAAGAATGCCGTCTCATCGGCCACGCGAATATGGCAAGTCGCCGCCAGCTCCATGCCGCCGCCCACGCATGCGCCGTGAATCGCTGCGACGATAGGGCGCGTGCCTTTTTCCATTTGGTCAAACACACGATGCCACTGGCGCGAATGGTGCAAGCCTTCCACGCTGGTGCGCCCTTTGATCTCGCTCAAATCCAGCCCCGCACAAAAATGATCGCCTTGACCGGAGATGACGACTGCGCGGCAAGTCTCTGGCAGCGCTGCAAAAGCCGCTTCAATCGCAAGAATTACGCTGTCCGAGATGGCATTGCGTTTGTGAGGCCGCTCAATGCGGATGTGCGCAACAGCGCCTTCGTGTGTGGTGGAGATTTCAGACATGGTGCATTTTGGGATTTAATTCAGTAATTTAATAAAATACCTCCAATATCGAATCAGTGATAACCCTAAATCACCAGTAGATTTACTTGACTATCAGTTAGTCAAACTAAATAATATGGGTATGAGTCTTTCTCAGATCATTGGCTACCAGTTGACCCGCGCCAACCTTGTGTCCCTGGCTGTTTTTGAGCGCGACATCACAAAATCGTTTGATCTGCGCCCTGTTGAATACACCATCCTTCAGCTTGTGCGCGAAGGCCAATGCAATACGCCAAGCCAACTCGCCAAAGAGCTGGCCATTACGCCGCCGAGCATGTCAGTCTGGCTCGACAAGCTCACTGCGCGTCAGCTCCTGACGCGCAGCAAGAGCGCTACGGATGGCCGCGCCAGCCAAGTGCAACTCACGGCGAGTGGCAATAAACTCATCAAACAAGCGCATGAAACGCTGATCAAAAGCGAGCAGCGTATGTTGGGGCACTTAAGCGTAGGCGAGCGCGCTATGCTGCAAGAAATCCTTCAAAAACTAAGCCAAATCAGCATTTCTCCGGCATAAATTCTGCGTGAAGTGCTATCAAATCAGGAGTATTCATGAACACCCAAGACCTTATCGCGATTGACATGCACACGCATTTAGAAGTCTCGTGTCGCAACCCGTTTGACAACTACGGCGAAGAATACGACCGCGCCGCTGACAAGTATTTCAAGAACGCTAAGCGCCCCACGATGCAGGAGACGATTGACTATTACCGTGAGCGAAAAATCGGTTTCGTGAATTTCACCGTGGATGCAGAGAGTAATCTTGGCCGCACCCGCATTAGCAATGAAGAAATCGCCGATGCTGCCGCTGCTAACCCAGACATCATGATCGCCTTTGGATCGATCGATCCCCATAAAGGCAAGATGGGCGCTAGAGAAGCGCGGCGTTTGGTGGAGAGCTGCGGCGTGCGCGGCTTCAAATTCCATCCCACTGTTCAAGGCTTCGAGCCTGCTGACAAAATGGCGTGGCCGATTTACGAAGTGATCGCCGAACATAAACTACCCGCCATCTTCCACAGCGGCCACAGCGGTATCGGCAGCGGCATGCGCTGCGGCGGTGGCTTACGGTTGCAAAACAGCAACCCCATGCTTTTGGAAGACGTGGCGATTGCCTTCCCTGATATTCAAATCGTCATCGCCCACCCCAGTTGGCCGTGGCAAGATGAAGCGATATCGCTAGCGATGCACAAACCAAACATTTGGATTGACTTGTCCGGCTGGAGCCCAAAATATTTCCCGCCTCAGCTCGTGCAATACGCCAACACCTTGCTCAAAGACCGCATTCTCTTTGGCAGCGACTATCCACTGATTACGCCTGATAAATGGATGAAGGATTTTCAGGAGGCTGGGTTCAAAGAGGCCGTGATGCCGGGGATTCTTAAAAATAACGCGATGCGGTTGCTGGGCTTGTGTTGACCTTTGCGCTTTGTTGAAATCGCGCTACCTGTGCGTTTTGCTCCGTGTCCCCCGACGGCGATTAGGACCTTTTTTCTCCGGTAACAGGGGTTCGCCGTCTCCTCCTTTACCTACGCAAAACACACACGCAGCGCGATCTTGCGGGCGAAGTGGCGTTCATAGGAGAAATCCTGGCTAGCGTTCAATGGTTTGTTTACTTGCTTCGTTTATTCGCAGCCATCAGCGTGGTGCATACACCGCAGCAAAATAAAGGAGGAGACGGCGAAGCCGGAGGGGGACATTTGCGGAGGTGGATGCGCCGCGATGATGGCGAGCTCAGCGAGCATGCTCGCGTAAAAAAGTAAGCTAACCTGAGAAGCGATTACTTAAAAAGCACCGTCACCAGCCACAGACTAATCATCGGAAACAGCAGCAGCAAGACCACTCGGGTCGCATCCCAGGCGAGGAAGGGGAGCACGCCGCGATATGTCTCGCCCATCGGCACTTCCTTGGCCATGTTGTTGACCACATACACGTTCATGCCTACGGGCGGCGCGATCATGCCGATGCTGACCGTCATCAGCACCAAAATGCCAAACCACAGCGCTTTGGCTTCGCGCTCTAAGCCCCACAAATCTAGTCCCATCACAGCAGGGAAAATAACGGGCAGCGTGAGCAGTAGCATGGACAGCTCATCCATCACGCAACCCAGCAGCACATAGAGCAGCAAAATCGCCAGCACGATGCTTAAATCAGGAATGGGCAAATGCGAGACCCAATCGGCCACGATTTTCGGCATTTCTGTGAGCGCGAGCGTGGAGTTCATCATGTCTGCACCCAGAAAAATCATGAACACCATGGCGGTGGTCTCTGCTGTGCCGATCAATGAATTTTGAATACCTTTGAGATTGAGTTCGCGTTTAGCAAAGCCGACAATAAATGTCATGAACGCGCCAATAGCTGCGCCTTCGGTGGGCGAGAAAATGCCGCCATAAATGCCGCCAAACACCACGACAAATACCAAGACGATGGGCCAGATGGTGACCAGCGCTTGGCCACGTTGCGACCAGCTTGCCGGCTCACTCGGCATCGCCATATCGGGGCGGACGCGGCAGTAAAGCGCAATGACTACGATGTAGCCAAGCATCGCCAAAATGCCAGGAATCATAGCTGCGGCAAACAGCTTCGCAATGTTTTGCTCGGTCAATATGGCATAGACCACGAGGGGCACAGAGGGTGGAATCAAAATGCCAAGCGTGCCGCCCGTGGCGAGCGTAGCCGTGGAAAGCCGCCCATGGTAACCATGCGCCTTCATCTCAGGATAAGCGACTTGCGTGATGGTCGCGCAAGTGGCAACGGATGAGCCGCAAACGGCGCCAAAAGCGCCAGCGCTCAATATGGCCGCCATCGCCAACCCGCCACGCACATGCCCAACGAAGGAGGCTGCTGCACGAAATAAATCGCGCGATAAGCCACCTTGCGTCGCAAATTGCCCCATCAGCAAAAACAGCGGAATCACGCTCAACTCATAGACCGTGAGCCGCGCTACAGCATTGGCTTTGAGTAGATTAATGAGAACGCCCCATTCCGTCATGGCCCAATAGCCCAGCACACCGGGGATGAACATCGCGGCTGCGATCGGCGTGCGCAGCGCCATGAGCAGCAGCATGCCGCTGAACATCAAAAGACCAATTTGAATGGCACTCATGCGGCTTCACCTTGCAAGCGGGAAAGGTCTTCGCCCCTCAAGATCAATATTGCTTGCGCCAAAGCAACGCAGGCCGCGATGGCCAAGCCAGGCGCGAGCGCTGCATAGGCCCACCACATCGGCAGGCTGATGATCATGCTCGTCTCACCTGCTTCGCGCACCGACACCGCGCCTGAGCCAGTGCGCCAAGCGAGTAAACAATACATCGCCACCAGAAGTAGGCACCCCAAGCCATCCAGCCATTGGCGCTTGCGCTCAGAAATATTTTGCGTAAAGAAATCTACGATGATGTTTGCGCCACGCAGTTGACACCATGGCAAGCAAAGAGAGATGGCCAAGGCAATCCCCATTTGTGTGATTTCAATATCTCCGGGAATCGGTGCATTGAAAAGCGCGCGGCTAGCGACGCTTACCGTCGTCATGAGACTGATGGCGAGTGCGACGAAAGAGCCAGCCAAGCCCATGGCGTGGCTGATGTTCTTGAGGATGCGGAGCATGGGTGAGGTGAGAAAACTAGGGCACGCAAGAATGGCACAAATCGCGAAAAGGGAGCGAAAAACGCAAAAAATCCGAGTTGTGCAAAATCAATAGCTTGCTATTTTTTTCGCACTCTTAGGTTTGATTTTCGCGTTTTTCGCGTTACATAGTTCATCACTTTTTCTTCAAAGTCGCGTTGTACTTCTTGGTGAAGTCTTTCGCATCTTGCAGCATTTGCTTGCCTGGCAAGCCGCGCTTGTCCATGTCAGCCACCCAATCGTCTTGCAGGCTGGCTGAAGCTGTCATCCAGCGATCCGTCTCTGTGGCGCTGAGTTGAATAAAAGTATTGCCACGATCTCTGGCAGCTTTCTGGCCCACAGCAGTTGCTTCATCCCAGTAGCGGCCAATCGTTTGCGAGAGTTCAGGCCCGCTGTTTTTATCGATGATGGCTTTCAGGTCTGCGGGCAGGCTGTCGTATTTTGCTTGGTTCATACCAAAGATAAAACCAGCCGTGAAAATGGCGGGCCGGCTGCGATCCATCTCAGTATGGAAGGTGCTGACTTCATGCAATTTGAAAGAGGGAATAATTTCCCAAGCTGTGAGGTAGCCATCAATCGTGCCTTTGCTCATGGCATCTGCCACCGCTGGAATCGGCATGCCCACAGGCGTGGCGCCGAGTTTGGCGAGCAAGCGCGATGATTGGCGGCTTGCAGCGCGAACTTTCAAGCCTTTGAAATCATCCATGCTGCGAATGCGTTTGTTGGATGTGCTGAGGAAGCCAGGATCGTGGACCCACGTGGCGATCATTTTGGTGTTCGGGAATTCTTTGGTGGCGTATTTGCCGTAATAGTCCCATGCCGCGCGCGAAGCCGATTCCGCGTTGAACGTCATGAACGGTAATTCAAAAGCCTCCATCACGGGGAAGCGTCCGGCGGTGTAGCCGGGCAATGTGATCACGAGATCATCCACGCCGTCTTTCATGCGATCAAACATTTGAGCAGGCGTTCCACCGCCGGAGACCGCAGGCAAGATTTGGCAGCGAATGCGGTTGTTGGATTCCTTGGCGACTTTTTCGCACCAAGGCTGTACTACGCGGTTGTGCCCCATCGCCACGGTGGGCCACATGTGATGAAATTTCAGCACCACATCTTGCGCTTGTGCGCTCAATGCACTGCCTGCAAGCACGATGGCCGCAGTCAGCGTCTTTAAACTAGGTTGATTCATAGGTGTCTCCTAAAAGGTAAATAACTAACTAACGAAAAGTTTAACGACATGGTTTTCATGCTGTGAGAGTAGAAACCTTCTGAGGGTTATTCTCGGGGCGGTAAGCGGTGTCTAGCGTGATGCAACCTTTGACGCGTGACACGCAGATGCAAATCTTTTGGTTGCTTTGCTTCTCATGCTCGCTGAGAAAAATGTCGTGGTGTTGGATTTGGCCCTTAAGGCTTAAAACCGGCAGCACACACAAACCGCATTCGCCTTTGCGGCAGCCATACATGGCCTGGATGCCTTCCAGCTCCAGTGCATCGAGCAAAGATGTCTCTTCATCCACGGCAATCTCTAACTTATAACGCGGCAATATGACTTGAAAGGGCTCGGGCCGGCTTGATGCAGCGCCAAACGTTTCAAAGCGCAGTAAAGTGGGTGAGCGGCCTGCGCGTTCCCATGCAAGTTGCACCATCTGAAGCAGGCCGAGCGGTCCGCAGACATAGGCTTGTGCCTGATCTGGCAGCAAGGCGATGCGTGCATCTAAATCTTGCAAATGGCCGGTGACGGTCTCTAACCTGTTGCCTAATTGGGTTTGTAGATCCGTCAAAAATGCGAATTCTTGCGCACTGCTGGCGCAGTACAGCATGCGAGCGTTAGCCTGACGCTCAAAGAGCCTTTGTGCCATGCCAAAAATTGGCGTGATACCAATGCCGCCTGCGATTAGAAAATAAGCGGGTGCGGCTAAATCGAGGGGAAATTGATTCAATGGCTCGCTCACGGTCAGCACTTGCTCCACCTGCAGTTCCCACATCGCACGAGAGCCACCACGTCCCGGTTGCACTCGCTTGACGGCAATGCGCAGGCAGCCGGGAGTTACCGGCGGCAACAGCGAATAATGGCGTGTTTGCATGCGACCATTCACCAGCAGATGCACTTGGATGTGTACGCCGGGTTGCCATTGCAAAGCAGATACTGGCGCATCAACGGGCAGGCGCAGGGTGAACTCGCGCACGGTCGGCGTCACATCCTTGATGGCCTCTACACAGGCTTGGTGCGTTGAGTTCGTGATCTTCATGATGGCATGCTTATGTTCATGTTCATGCGCTGCGTTTGCGAATCAGCTGCACGCCAGGCATCGAAGAACTAGGCGCGCGCACTGCATCGCGCAAATTGCGCTGAGCCAGGCGCGAATGCTCGCGCATCACGGCCTCCGCGCGCGCGCCTTCGCGCTGCTCAATCGCTTGCAACACTTGCCAATGCTGATCTTGCGCCACGATGAGCATATCGCGCGCCTTAGGCGAAGTCGCTTGTACGACCACGAAGGCTGAGGGCGATGCAAAAGGCATGCTGGCCGCGCGCTCCATTTCTCGGGCGAGCAAATCACTACCTGCTAGCTCGCCCAGCAAATTATGAAATTGCTGATTGAAATGCACGTAGTCTGAAAAATCTGCCTCGGAGAGCGTTTGGCTTTGTAGCAGCGCATCAATGCGTTGGAGAACAGTGCGGGCTTCTGCCATCACCACAGGCGCTGCGCCGCGCTCCGCTGCCAATCGAGCCGACAAACCCTCCACCATGCCGCGAAGCTCAATGGATTCGGTCACTTCGCGTTCGCTGAAAGTGCGCACTGCAAAGCCGCCATGCGGCAGGGCGGCAAGCAAGCCTTCTTGCTCCAGCCGGATCAGTGCGGCACGGATGGGTGTGCGCGATACGCCTAACTTTTCCACGAGGTTGAGCTCGGCAATGCGAGCGCCAGCGGCGAGTTCGCCCGACAAGATCATTTCGCGCAGACGCAATTGCGCCCGTACCTGTGCGTTATCGGGTTCGGCTGGTGTTTCGCGCAGGGGAGTAATCTTGTTCATTTTTTAGATAAAAAGTGATGTTAGCCGGCATAAAACCTGCGCAAGGTGCTATCAA
>JANMDU010000054.1:0-2227 GCA_031376455.1 Variovorax sp.
CGAGAACATCGAGCTCCCCAGCATCTACTACACCCACAAGCGCCCCGTCGTCGAACGGAGAGGCTTGCTCGTTCCCATCACATCACTCACGCCAGCAAAAGAAGGTGAAGTGATTGAAGAGCGCGATGTGCGCTTTCGCACAGTCGGCGACATCACCTGCACCGCGCCTGTAGCCAGCCAAGCCGCCAACGCCCACGATATCGTGTTGGAAACATTAACCGCCGAAATCTCCGAGCGCGGCGCTACCCGAATGGACGACAAAACTTCTGAGGCTTCTATGGAGAAGCGCAAGAAGGAAGGTTATTTCTAGCTAGCGACAAATGAACACGGAAGTCACGAAAACAGCACGGAAGACACAGAAGTGTTGTGTTTTTTTCTTTCAACTTTTTCTGACTTCTTTTGCGACTTCCGTGTAATTTCCGTGTCTTCCGTGTTCCAAATCTTCATGTCCAAATAATGTCCATGCAAAATCAAGCCCTCAAATTCATCACCTGCGGCTCTGTCGATGACGGGAAATCCACCCTGATTGGCCGCTTGCTGGTTGACAGCAAAACCGCTCTGCTCGATCAAATCGCCGGAGTGTCTAAAACTGGCGAGATTGATCTCGCGCAATTCACCGATGGCCTCACAGCTGAGCGGGAGCAAGGGATTACGATTGATGTAGCGTATCGGTATTTCTCTACTGCTAGCCGCAAATTCATTATTGGCGATGCCCCCGGTCATGAGCAATACACACGCAACATGGTGACAGCTGCTTCGAGCGCGGACGCTGCTGTGGTGCTCGTGGACGCGACAAAGTTAGTTTGGCAACAGCAACCCGTGCAACTTTTGCCGCAAACGAAGCGGCATAGTCTTCTCGCACACTTGCTGCGTGTACCAAGCATCGTGTTTGCGATCAACAAGCTGGATGCTATAGAGAATGCTGAACTCGCATTTACAAATATCAGCGCGGCCTTGAACGCGATGGCAGAACTTGCGGGCATTCACGTGAACGCTATCGTGCCTGTCTCGGCATTGAAGGGCGATAACGTCGTCGAACTTTCCAACCGTTGGCCGTTTTATTCTGGGTATAGCTTGCTACAAATTCTGGAGCAACTGCCTGCGCAATCTGGATCAGATGACGAACGCAATATGCCGACGGCTTTGCCGATTCAATGGCTCGATAAGGATGCGAGCAACGCATCAGTAGCCCAAGGCCGCCGCACCTTCTGGGGGCGTTTGGCCTCGGGCGGCTTGAAGCTCGGGCAAGAGCTGCAAGTCTTCCCCAGCGGGCAGAAAGCCTTTGTCGCGCAACTGCTCGATCATGCGAGAGAGCCTTTGCAAGCAGACCAAGGCTTGAACACGAGCTACGGCATCGTGCTGGATCGCGAGGTAGATATTTCGCGCGGCGATTGGCTGCTTACACCTGACAGCTTTCATGCCCAACGCAGCATCACGACCACGGTGGCTTGGATGGATGAAGAGCCCTTGCAAGCTG
Source organism: Variovorax sp. (assembly GCA_031376455.1). Taxonomy (GTDB): domain Bacteria; phylum Pseudomonadota; class Gammaproteobacteria; order Burkholderiales; family Burkholderiaceae_C; genus JANMDU01. Next base: position 1,478 of record JANMDU010000054.1, read on the forward strand.
GCCGCACTTATCTTGCCCTGCATGGCCATCGCTGGGTCAAAGCCAAAGTGAGCGCGATCACGCAGCGCTTTGATATTCATTCCCTTGAGACCCAAGAAGCCACACAATTGCAAGCCAATGAAATCGGCACGGTGCAGCTCGCATTGCAAGAGCCAATCGCAGCGCTCGCGTATGCGCAAAGCAAGGTGCTCGGTGCGTTGATTTTGGTAGATCCAGCCACGCACAAAACCTCGGGTGCGGCGCTGATTCGCTGAACGTTCCACGAGAGACCTTACCTCCAACAACAGCATTTTTCCCTTGTAAAATCAAGGGTTTACACCCGCAACTACTCTACTCTTTTGGCCACGCCATGACTCACATCGTTACTGAAGCCTGTATCAAATGCATATACACCGACTGCGTGGACGTTTGCCCCGTGGATTGTTTCCGCGAAGGCCCCAACATGCTTGTCATCGACCCCGATGAATGCATCGACTGCGCAGTGTGCATCCCAGAATGCCCGGTGAACGCGATTTATGCCGAAGAAGACGCGCCCGCAGACCAGTTGCATTTCATCAAGCTCAACATCGAGTTGAGTCAGAAAGCGGGTTGGAAAAGCATCACCAAGCGCAAAGCCCCGCCAGCTGATGCGGATGAATGGAAAGATAAAACCGACAAGATTGCTTTGTTAGAGCGTTGATTGGTAAATCTTAAAATTAAGAACACAGAAGGCACGAAATATTCACGGAAGGCACGGAAAAAAAATATTTT
>JANMDU010000055.1:0-9825 GCA_031376455.1 Variovorax sp.
CCCGCCTCGCGCGCCGCCCGCGCAATCGCAAAACCCATCTTACCGCTGGATAAATTCGTGATCCCGCGCACCGGGTCAATTGCCTCGTAAGTTGGCCCAGCAGTGACCACCACATGCTTGCCAGCCAGCAACTTCGGCTGAAAAAACGCAATTACCTCTTCCAGCAATTCCGCCGCTTCCAGCATGCGCCCATCACCCGTTTCGCCACAAGCCTGAAAGCCCGAGCCAACGCCCAGCAGATGCGCGCCATCTGTAGCCAACTGCTGCAAATTGCGCTGAGTAGCCGGGTGGCTCCACATCTCCCGGTTCATCGCGGGGGCAATCAGCAGCGGCACAGGCTTCGCACCGCCCTGCACAGAATCCTCCCGTGAAGGATGACGAATGTCCTCGCGAGATTCTCCGCGAGGACGTGCCAGGCAAAGCAGAGATAGCAAATCATCCGCCCGCCCATGCAAGAGCTTGGCCATGAAATCCGCACTCGCTGGCGCAATCAATATCGCATCCGCTTCACGCGAGAGATTGATATGCGGCATATTATTTTCTTCGCGCGCATCCCACTGGCTGGCGTACACCGTCCGGGTGGAGAGCGCCTGCATCGTCACCGGCGTGATGAACTGCTCAGCAGCCGCCGTCATCACCACCTGCACCGTCGCGCCCTCTTTAATCAGCGCCCGGCAAAGCTCCGCCGCCTTGTAGCAAGCAATACCGCCCGTAAGGCCGAGGACGATGTGTTTACCGTTGAGAGATTGCATCTTTTGATCCTATTTCAGCAAACTCATGCCTGCATGCTTTGCTGCTGCCTTGTCGAACGTGTATACCGTCTGGCAGCCTGCCGACTCTTCCAACTTGGCGATCAAGCAATCTGGAAAATCTGCTTTACTCGCTTTTGACACGGCAAGTGCTTGCCGAACCACACTAGCGGATTCAACTTTCAATTGATCGGCGCTTAGCAACGACTCTGTAATCACGTGCCGCGACTCACGATCAACCCGATAAAAGCGCTCCAACACCCAGTGCAATTCAACCAAGACGACCAAAGAAACGTAGCCAGGGTTTTGAGCCTGAAGCGTTGAAAACAAGCGCGAAACTGCCGCTGTTTGAACAGCATCGTCTTGCATGAAAAACCGAACCAATAGGTTCGTATCCAACCCAATCATTTGGCCGCACCACGCCGAGGCGTTTTTCCTTGTGCATTGATACGCGCCATGTCAAACGTCACTTGCGTTCCCACGGCCTCATTCATCTCTTCAATCGTCACGGGTCGATTGAGTGCAAAACGCGACAAACAACCCTTTAAATCCATCAAATTCACTTTCGCTGCTTTAATTTTGAACTCATCAGGCGCAATTTGCACAAAATCCACGCGATCACCCGCACCTAGATGCATGGCGGCGCGCACGCTAGATGGAATCGTAATTTGGCCTTTACTGGTCACAGTCGCTGCGGTCATGATTGACTCCTTGAAATACGCCTTACCTCGAAGTAAGGAAACTAGATTCTAGCAAGGAATGAATTAAACCGCCGCCGGCTGACGCCACACCGTCTTCCCGCCGCTGCTTTTGTCAATCTGCTTGAGCACGTCCTCATGCGCGGCGAGCTCGGCTTCGCTTGGCAGTAAAACGATTAAATCTAGTTTTGAGAAATCGGCCTGCGAGGCGCTTGCGCCGCTGCTGTTGGTTGCGGCGTGGCTGTCAATCAAGAGCGCGTCTTGGCCGCGTGTGAGGTTGATGTAAACCTCAGAGAGAAGCTGCGCATCGAGCAAAGCGCCATGCAAAGTGCGGTTGGAATTGTCGACGCCCATGCGCTCACAAAGTGCGTCTAGGCCATTGCGTTTGCCGGGATACAGCTCTTTGGCCATGGCCAATGAGTCGGTGATTTTGCTCACATGACTGCTGAATTTGGGGAGGCCTGCGCGTTGCAACTCTGAATCCAAGAAACCGACATCAAACGGCGCGTTGTGAATGATGATTTCTGCGCCTTGCACGAAGGCGAGGAATTCTTGCGCAATCTCTGGGAATTTGGGTTTATCAGCAAGGAAATCAGTCGTCAACCCGTGTACGCGCAAAGCATCATCATGGCTATCGCGCTCAGGATTGATGTAGCAATGAAAATCGTTGGCAGTCAGCTTGCGACTGATCATCTCCACGCAGGCTAAATTGAGGATGCGATCTCCGCCTGCTGGGGAGAGGCCTGTGGTTTCGGTATCGAGAAAGATTTGGCGCATGCCGCTATCTTAGCGCTCAGTGATTCTCTTTCGCATGATTGATCGTGTAGCGTGGAATCTCGACCACCAAATCTTTTTGCGCGACGAAGGCTTGGCATGACAGCCTCGAATTCGGCTCCAAGCCCCAGGCTCGGTCTAGCAGATCTTCTTCGTTTTCATCGAGTTCGTTGAGCGACGCAAAGCCTTCGCGCACGATGATGTGGCAGGTGGTGCAGGCACAGCTCATGTCGCAGGCGTGTTCGATGTTGATGCCGTTATCGAGCAGCACCTCGCAGATGCTGTCGCCCGCATTGGCTTTGAGCTCAGCGCCTTGTGGGCAGATTTCGACGTGGGGGAGGATTTTGATAATAGGCATACTTGTCTTTTGCTGATGTGTCTGGCTGGCTGCGTCTTATTGAACACGGAAGTCACGGAGATTGCACGGAAGACACAAAAAAGAAGGAAGATGAAAAAGTTAATTTCACACGAGTCGCTTCTGTGCCTTCCGTGTAACTTCCGTGCCTTCCGTGTTCTACTTTCATGTCAAATCACTCACGGTTTTCCCGGTCAGTGCTTTGGCAATACCAGCATTCATACGCTCGGCGGCGAACGCTTCTGTGCCGTCGGCTAAGGCTTTGGTGGCGGCTTCTACTTTTGCGGCAACGTCGGAGGATTTTCCCGCGACGGTAGCTTCAATCAACGCATTGATTTCTATCCGCTCGTCGTTGGTAAGCAAATCGCCATCGGCCACAATCGCTGAGCGTGTCGCGAGCACCATGCGGTCCGCTTCTAATCTTGCTTCTGCCAAAGCGCGCGCGGCCATGTCTTCTTGCGCTGTGCCGAAGCTGTCTTGCAGCATGCGGGCGATTTCGTCATCGCTGAGGCCATAGCTGGGCTTCACGTCAATACTCGTCTCTACACCGCTGATCTGCTCCTTGGCATCAACTTTGAGCAAGCCATCGGCATCGACGGTAAACGTCACGCGGATGCGCGCTGCGCCTGCGACCATCGGCGGGATGCCGCGCAGCGTGAAGCGGGCGAGGCTGCGGCAATCTTTGACCAGATCACGTTCGCCTTGGATCACATGCAGGCTCAATGCCGTTTGGCCATCTTGATACGTTGTGAAATCTTGCGCCATCGCGGTGGGAATCGTCGTGTTGCGCGGGATGATGCGCTCAGAGAGGCTGCCCATCGTTTCGATACCGAGAGACAGCGGAATCACATCGAGCAACAGCAAATCGCCTTTTGGGTTGTTGCCAGCGAGTTGATTGGCCGATATCGCCGCACCGAGCGCGACGACTTCATCAGGATTGAGATTGTTCAGTGGCGGTTTACCGAAAAATTCATGCACTGCCCGCTGCACCTGCGGCATGCGCGTCGAGCCGCCCACCATGACAACGCCCTGAATGTCTTCTTTGACTAATTTGGCATCTCGTAGCGCTTTGCGAACGGCTTGCATCGTGCGGGCGGTTAAATGCGCAGTGATTTGCTCAAAATCAGCTTTTTTTATGTCAAATCGGTCACTCGCCGGCATAGAGTATGCGCTAAATGCTATCAAATCAGTAGTGGACAGCTGCTCTTTGATTCTCCGAGCTTGCGCTCTGATTTGCGATTTTTCTTGCGGTGTATCGGCCGTTTTTCCCAAGTGCGCGAGGATAAATTCCGCCAAAGCAGCGTCGTAGTCATCGCCGCCCAATGCAGAATCTCCACCTGTGGAAAGCACTTCAAACACGCCTTGACTCAGGCGCAAAATCGAAATGTCAAACGTCCCGCCGCCCAAGTCATACACGGCATACACGCCTTCTGCGCCGGTATCGAGCCCATATGCTACTGCTGCCGCAGTCGGCTCGTTAATCAAACGAAGCACATTCAAGCCAGCCAGCTCGGCAGCGTCTTTGGTGGCTTGACGCTGTGCATCGTCAAAATACGCCGGCACCGTGATCACTGCGCCATAAACGTCTTCATCGAACGTGTCTTCCGCGCGAAAGCGCAGCGTGGCGAGAATTTCAGCACTCACTTCCACTGGCGATTTCGGGCCATGCAGCGTTTCGATTTTGACCATGCCCGGAGAGTCTTTGGAGTTAGCGATCAACTTGTAGGGCAGCTTATCTGCGCCCACAATATCGTTCAAACCGCGCCCCATCAGGCGCTTGACAGACGCTATCGTATTCGTAGCATTCTGCGCTGTATTTTCGCCGGCTACATCATCACTGGCATAGCCAATTTGCCTTTTATTCTCTGGCAAATAGCGCACCACAGAAGGCAGAATCGCCCTACCCTCATCATCGGGCAAACATTCGGCCACACCATTGCGCACGGAAGCAACGAGCGAATGCGTTGTGCCCAGATCAATGCCTATTGCAATGCGCCGCGTATGCGGATCGGGGCTTGCGCCGGGTTCGGAGATTTGCAGAAGAGCCATGAAGATTTTTGCTTGTTATGTGTGATGCCGCTCAACCGAGAGGCTGATCCACTATTGTCCCAAAAGCTCAAAGCGTCGATCAATATCGGCTTGGAATTTCTGGACAAATAAAAGGGCTCTCACGGCCTGCGCTGCTGCAAAATAATCTTTTACGCCATCGATCAGTTGCTCTGCTTTTAATAGCTGCTCGCGCAGTATTCTTGCCGCCTGTTGGCTAATTTCATCTAAATTTTCCTCAATAGAGGCATCATCCAGCGCTTCGCGCAGCTCCATTTGCTGCATGAGGAAGGCCGCAGGCATCGCCGTGTTGTTTTCTGCGTTGATCGGCGCGCCATGCAGCTCGCAAAGGTAAGCGGCGCGCTGCACCGGATCTTTCAATCGCTGATAGGCCTCGTTGATCCGCACGCTCCACTGCATAGCAATGCGTTGAGCTGCTGCGCCCTGCGCGGCAAATTTATCAGGGTGCGCTTCGCGCTGCAGCTCTTTCCACTTTGCGTCTAAAACGGCACGGTCTTGCGCGAATCGGAGGGGAAGTTGAAACAGCTCAAAATCGGTAGATTGAAGATTCATTACACACGGAACGATTCACCGCAACCACATTTGTCGCGCTCATTCGGATTGTTGAACTTGAAGCCTTCGTTCAAGCCTTCACGCACGAAATCAAGCGTCGTGCCGTCTAGATAAGCCAAGCTTTTTGGATCAACCATGAGCTTGATGCCTTCTGTCACGAACAGCGCGTCTTCGGGAGCGACTTCATCGACGTATTCGAGCTTGTAGGCCAAGCCCGAGCAACCCGTGGTCTTCACACCTAGGCGCACGCCCACGCCTTTGCCTCGTTTGGCGAGGTATTTGGTGACGTGTTTGGCAGCGGCGGGAGTGAGGTTGACGGACATGATTTTTCTAGGCTCAAAACGCTTCGACAGGCTCAGCGCGAACGGAAGTGTTTCTCGGTTCAGGCAGCAACTGCCGCCGCGTGCTTTTGCTTGTAATCAGAAATCGCGGCTTTGATCGCGTCTTCCGCAAGAATCGAGCAATGAATCTTCACGGGTGGCAATTCGAGCTCTTCGGCAATCACGCTATTTTTCAGAGCGCCAGCTTCGTCAAGTGTCTTGCCTTTGACCCACTCTGTGACGAGGGAGCTAGAGGCAATGGCAGAGCCGCAACCGTAGGTTTTGAAGCGTGCATCTTCGATGATGCCCGTTGCAGGGTTGACCTTAATTTGCAGCTTCATCACATCGCCGCAAGCTGGCGCGCCGACCATGCCTGTGCCGACGGAATCGTCGCTTTTGTCAAACGCGCCGACGTTGCGAGGGTTTTCGTAGTGATCTACGACTTTGTCTGAATAAGCCATGATGTTTCTCCCGTTATTTCAGTGTGCTGTCCATTGGATCGTGCTGATGTCGATCCCTTCTTTGTACATATCCCACAGTGGGCTCAAATCGCGCAGTTTCGCGACGTTGTGCTTAATGGTGGAGATGGCAAAGTCAATTTCTTCTTCGGTCGTCCAGCGGCCAAGCGTCATACGAAGGCTGCTGTGGGCCAATTCATCGCTGCGGCCAAGGGCTCTCAATACATAGCTCGGCTCAAGCGAAGCTGATGTGCAGGCCGAGCCTGAAGATACCGCCAAACCTTTGATGCCCATGATCAGGCTTTCGCCTTCCACATAGTTGAAGCTCATATTGATGTTGTGCGGCACGCGTTGCGTCTCGTGGCCATTGATAAACACTTGCTCAATGCCCTTCAAGCCATTCATCAGGCGCTGCTGCAAAGCCGTAATTCGCTTGTTTTCCTCGTGCATCTCTTCTTTAGCAATGCGGTAAGCCTCGCCCATGCCAACGCATTGGTGTGTAGGCAATGTGCCGCTTCGCATACCGCGCTCATGGCCACCGCCGTGCATTTGCGCTTCCAAGCGAATACGTGGCTTGCGACGAACATACAAGGCGCCGATGCCTTTGGGGCCATAAGTTTTGTGCGAAGTCAGGCTCATCAAATCAATAGGTAGCGTAGCCAAATCAATATCCACGCGGCCCGTGGCTTGTGCGGCATCAGAGTGCAGAATCACACCTTTTTCACGGCAGATATTTCCGATCGCAACGAGATCTTGAATCACGCCAATTTCGTTATTGACGAACATCACGCTGGCCAAAATCGTGTCAGGCCGAATTGCCGCTTTGAAGGCTTCGAGATCGAGCAAACCATCGGCTTGCACATCCATGTACGTTACTTCAAAACCTTGGCGCTCCAGCTCACGCATGGTGTCGAGCACGGCTTTATGCTCCGTTTTCACGGTGATCAAGTGTTTGCCTTTGGTTTTGTAGAAACCGGCTGCGCCTTTGATGGCGAGGTTATTTGACTCGGTCGCGCCTGATGTCCACACGATTTCGCGTGGATCAGCTCCGATCAGCGCTGCAATGTGTTCGCGCGATTTCTCTACAGCAGCTTCCGCTTCCCAGCCCCATGCATGACTGCGCGAAGCGGGGTTGCCGAAATGCTCGCGCAACCAAGGAATGATCGCATCCACCACACGTGGATCGCACGGATTTGTGGATGAGTAATCAAGATAGATAGGGAAATGTGGCGTGGCGCTCATGGTGCGAGTGTCTGGCTAAAAGTGAGATAAATGAGTATGCGCTGAGTTGCGATGCACTTACTTTTCAAAGGCCGCTTTGCAGTTACTTGGCGAAGGCCGCGCCGCCAAGGGCGAACACGGAATTTGGCACGTTGATGCTGATCGGTTTGGAAATTTGCATTGGCGCAATGGCTTTCTTTAACATGGGTTTGATCTCGATATGCACGCCTTTGGCCATTTGCTCGTCCACCATATCTTGCAAGCTCACCGAGCTCAAGAATTCACTCATGCGGGCATTGAGCTTGCTCCAAAGATCGTGTGTCATGCAGCGGTTGGCTTCACCCGTACAGTTTTCTTTGCCGCCGCAGCTGGTGGCGTCCATCGCTTCGTCAACCGACGTAATGATTTCTGCAATACAAATGCCTCCCGCTTCACGTCCGAGCGTGTAGCCCCCGCCCGGACCACGGGTAGATTCCACAAGCCCGTTGCGTCGCAATTTGCCGAAAAGTTGTTCAAGGTAAGACAAAGAAATACTCTGGCGCTGGCTAATCGCTGCAAGCGTTACAGGGCCTGCGTTTTGGCGCAAAGCTAAATCAATCATCGCTGTGACCGCAAAACGGCCTTTAGTAGTAAGACGCATGTTTGGCTCCTTCAGTAGCTGACACGTTCATTGGCATTGCACACAATAGTTCAATGCCGGTCCCCACCTATTTATCCACCTAGCTTGCTGCAGCTGGGGAATCTGGCAACAAGCTCGCGGTTTGCAGTTTGGTGATCAATCCCGAGTAATCCACTCAAGTATAACCCAATCCCCACTAAATCGCTCAAGTTTGATCTTACTGCGATTTGAGCCTAGATTCAATAAAAACCGAAAGAAAAGTCTAAATATTTCAAATTCAGTAATTTTTAAGACTAGTCAGTAATTTATTTACCAACCCATCGCTGGCCTGCTCAAGCAAATCAAGCACCTGCTCAAAGCCAGAATCCCCGCCGTGATAAGGATCCGGCACGACAGCGCCAAGGGCTTTATGTTGACTCGCATGCTGCATAAAAAGCTGCAGTTTGTGCGCATGCTGCGGCGGGCTGTTCTCTTGCAGAATAGTGAGATTGTCCCAATCCATTGCAAAAATCATGTCGAATTGTGCGAAATCTGCTTCCACAATTTGTCGCGCCCGAAGCTGGCTCAGGTCGTAGCCCCTTCGCAAAGCATGCTGCTGGCTGCGCTCATCAGGAGAGCTGCCGGGATGAAAATTGTGTGTTCCAGCGGAATCAATCTTTACAAACTCCGCAAGCCCGGCCTGCGCCACCTTTGCCCGAAGCACGCCTTCAGCCGTCGGGCTGCGGCATATATTGCCCATGCAGACGAAGAGGATGCGCAAAGGGCGTGGGGATGTCTTAGAGCTCATAGAAATCAATTTTATAAGCAAAAAAGCCCACTGGCCGGCATAGAATCTGCGCAAAGCGCTATGATTTTCATAGTATGAAGCAGAAGCAACGCGTGTGCCATTAAAATCAAAAAGATGCCAACCATCGCCGTTCTACTCCAAGCTGCCATGCACGCAGGCCTGCCGCGCATCGATGCACAAATGCTCATGCTGCATGCCTGCGGGCGCGGGGCGCATGATCGTGCATGGCTGATAGCGCATGATGATCTCGGCTTAAATAAAAGCCAGCTTGCATTGTGGCAAAGCTGCATTGTGCGCCGGCTTGAGCAGCAGCCCGTAGCCTACATTTTGGGCTACAAAGCGTTTTACGGATTGAACTTAACTGTCAATCCCGCCGTGCTTGACCCAAGAGACGATACAGAGACGCTGGTCGATTGGGCGCTTAGCTTGATCCCGCTAAATGCTCCCTTGCAGGTGCTTGACTTGGGCACAGGTAGCGGCGCCATCGCCATAGCAATCGCCTCTCAGCGCCCGCTGGCGCGGTTGACTGCAACCGACGCATCGCCGGAGGCATTAAAAGTCGCTCGCGCCAATGCAGCCGCGCACAAACTAGACATTCGCATGGTGCAGGCAGATGCGCGAGATGCAAATTGGTTTTCTGCTTTGGCCGGCGATGTGTTTGACCTCATCGTCTCCAATCCGCCTTATATCGCGCTGGGCGATCCGCATTTAACCGCCCTGAGACACGAGCCTTCTATCGCGCTGGCCAGCGGCGCAGACGGGCTTGATGCGATTCGCAGCATCGTTGCGCACGCGCCAGCGCACTTGAGAGAAGGCGGCCATCTGCTCTTTGAGCACGGCTACGATCAAGCAAAAGCAGTGCGCGATTTGATGTCAAACCGAGGCTTTGCGAACACCATCACGAGGCAAGATCTCGGCAAAGTAGATCGCTGCACAGGCGCTCAATGGGCTAAGCTCAGCCGTTGATCGCTATACTTATGATAGCTCTCCACGCAATATACACGCCGGCTAAATGCCCATATTGCTTAAAATTCGCGCGAAATTAATGATGATGCCCATGCTCGCCATGCACATGGCCGTGGGCAATCTCTTCTTCGCTGGCTGCTTTCACACTGACCACTGAAATATCAAAGCGCAGTGTCTTGCCAGCATGCGGGTGGTTGCCGTCCAGCATCACCACCGAGCCCTTGATCTTCATCACGTTAAACACCGCCTCGCGCCCATC
>JANMDU010000131.1:0-30492 GCA_031376455.1 Variovorax sp.
GCTGGCCGATGGCGCGCTGTGCGTGCATCCTGAAGATGAGCGCTACAAACATCTCGTGGGCAAGCGCGTTGATCTGCCGCTGTGCAACCGTTCCATCCCCATCATTGCCGATGATTTCGTTGATCGCGCTTTCGGCTCCGGCTGCGTCAAGATCACGGGCGCGCATGATTTCAACGACTACGCCTGCTCTCAGCGCCACAACCTGCCGTTGATCACGATCTTCACCCTAGATGCCAAGATCAACGAGAACGGCCCAGTTGCATACCAAGGCATGGATCGCTTCGTAGCGCGTAAAGCTGTGATCAAAGATTTGGAGACGCAAGGTTTCTTGATCGAGATCAAGCCGCATAAACTCATGCTGCCAATTTGCGCGAGAACGGGTCAGGTCGTTGAACCCATGTTGACCGATCAATGGTTCGTTGCAGTCAATAAAGCCCCCACGCTCCCTGCTTCGCAGGGTGCGCTGCCCCAAGCTGGGGAAGGGGCTCCGGCTTTGCCTGAGCGTGGGGAGCTGGCTGCGCCAAAACAGCCAGCAGGCGGCGTATCTATTGCGCAAGGTGCTATCAATGCAGTAGCGTCTGGCGATGTGAAGTTCGTGCCCGAGCAGTGGGTCAACACATATAACCAATGGATGAACAACATTCAAGACTGGTGTATTTCACGCCAGCTGTGGTGGGGTCATCAAATCCCCGCTTGGTATGACGAAGATGGCAAAGTCTATGTTGCTCGCAACGAAGACGAGGCGCGGCTCCAAGCGCCCGGCAAGAAGCTCACACGCGATGAAGATGTGCTCGATACGTGGTATTCCTCCGCGCTCGTGCCGTTCAGCACCATGGGCTGGCCTGACTCCGTTCGTCCTGAGCCTGTCGAAGGACAAGGCGCTTCGACCCTTCGTCAGGCTCAGGACAGGCCAAGCTCAGCGCGAACGGGTATTGCTGACTACAACCTCTATCTCCCCTCCTCCACACTGGTGACCGGCTACGACATCATCTTCTTCTGGGTTGCCCGCATGATCATGATGACGCAGCACTTCACCGGCCGCGTTCCCTTCAAGCATGTGTACATTCACGGCCTCGTGCGCGATTCGCAGGGCAAGAAGATGAGCAAGTCTGAAGGCAATGTGCTCGATCCTGTGGATTTGATCGACGGGATTGATCTGGATACTTTGCTGGGCAAACGCACGACCGGCCTACGTAAACCCGAGACCGCGCCCCAAGTGCGCAAGAATACCGAAAAAGAATTCCCCACCGGCATCCCCGGCTACGGCGCTGATGCACTGCGCTTCACGTTTGCTGCTTTGGCCTCGCTCGGCAGAAACATCAACTTCGACAGCAAACGCTGCGAAGGCTATCGCAATTTTTGCAACAAACTTTGGAACGCCACGCGCTTTGTATTGATGAATTGCGAAGGCTACGACTGCGGCCTGAAAGATCACACCAAGGCTGAATGTCAGCCGGCTCAATACAACGCCGACGGTACGGTCGCCCGTGCGGCGGGCGTTGCGCATGGCTACATGCAATTCAGCCAAGCCGACCGCTGGATTTCTTCGATCCTGCAAAAAGTAGAAGCCGATGTGGTGCAAGGCTTTGCAGACTACCGCCTCGACAACGTTGCCAACACAATCTACGACTTCGTGTGGAATGAATTCTGCGATTGGTATTTAGAAATCGCCAAAGTACAAATTCAAACCGGTACTGAAAGCCAACAACGTGCCACGCGCCGCACGCTCATCCGCACCCTCGAATGCATCATGCGTCTCGCGCACCCGATCATCCCGTTCATTACCGAAGAGCTGTGGCAGAAGGTCGCGCCCGTTGCGGGCATCCAAGGCGAATCCGTGGCCATCGCCCGCTACCCCCAAGCCCAGCCCGAAAAAATCGATCCTGCTGCGATTGAGCATGTGACCAAGCTCAAATCCATCGTGGATGCTTGCCGCAATCTGCGCGGCGAGATGAACGTGAGCCCCGCTCAGCGACTGCCGATGCTTGTCTCTGGTGATGCAGAGTTCATCCAGCAGAGTGCAGACTTGCTCAAAGCCTTGGCCAAGCTGTCTGACGTGAAAACTTTTGCAACGGAAGCTGATTGGGCGAATGCCAGCGGCGCATCGCCTACCGCCGTCGTTGGCGAGGCTCGACTGTCGCTTTTTGTTGAGGTGGATGTAGTGGCCGAGAAAGCGCGTCTGTCGAAAGAAGCAACACGGCTTGAAGCCGAAATCGTCAAAGCCAATGCAAAACTGGCCAACGAGGCTTTCGTCTCAAAAGCTCCCGCCACTGTGCTCGAGCAAGAGCGCAAGCGTTTGGCCGATTTCAGCGCGACGGTGGAAAAACTGCGCGAGCAAATCAAGCGCTTGGGTTAAACCACCCCACCTGCGCTATCAAAAAAATAGCTGGCTGCGCAGTATTTGCGCCGGCCAGCTATCGATTAAGCTCAAAAAATGCGTTGCAATCAGCGCCTGCGCATCACATGCACAAAGTCAGCGCCCATGCTTTGCTGCTCGACGAGTTCGTTGCCCGTTTGCTTAGCAAAGGCTTGAAAATCTCGCACAGAGCCGGGATCGGTGGCGACGATTTTGAGCATTTGGCCGCTGGCAAGCTCGGCGAGCGCTTTCTTGGCTTTGAGAATGGGCAGTGGGCAGTTCAGGCCACGGGTGTCGAGTTCTTTGTCGATGTGCATAAATTACCTCTGTGATGCTGAATTTTAGCGTTTTGCCCATTCTACAAACTCGGGCTCGATACCTTTGACCTTTTTCAGCCATTCAGCCAGTGCATAACCCGTGCCTGCTGGCCAGCATTTGATGTGCTCATAGTCGTAGAGCTTGTACTCGACCAATTCGGGCGACAAAGCCACAGAGCCATGCGCCACCACATGGTAGGCAATGATGACTTGATTCATGCGCTGAAAGTCGTATGCGCCTACCAAATTGACTTCGCTGCAATCGAGATTCGTCTCTTCTTTCACTTCGCGCGCAATGCCGCCTTGGGGCGTCTCGCCCGCTTCCATGAAACCCGTGATCAGCGCAAACATCCGATGAGGCCAAGCCGCATTGCGAGCGAGCAAGATTTGGCCGTTGTATTCCACAATCGCCGCGAGCACGGGCGTGGGATTGTTCCAATGCGTGAAGCCGCATGCTGGGCAACGCTGCCGCTCTTTTTCTCCGCCGTCTTCCATTTGCATCTCAAAGGCCAAAGGCGTAGCGCATTGGGGGCAGAATTGAAAGGCTGTGCTCATGATCTGGTAACTATTATTTTGATAGCGCTCTGCGCGTATTCCATGCCGGCTAAGTGCTCAGAAGGCTTAAAATTTATGCAGCCGTATTAAGCTGGGAAGACGCCCGTAGAGAGATACCGATCCCCACGATCACACACGATAAAAACAATCACCGCATCGCGCTCCCGCGCAGCAATCTGCTGCGCGACCCAGCATGCCCCCGCTGCGGAAATGCCTGCGAAAATGCCCTCTTCTCGTGCCATTTGGCGAGCCATCTCCTCTGCATCTGCTTGGCTCACATAAACAAGTTCATCCACATTTTTTGGATCGTAGATTTTTGGCAAATAGGCCTCAGGCCATTTACGGATGCCCGGAATGCGCGAGCCCTCAGACGGCTGCGCGCCAATGATGCGAATGCTTGAATTCTTTTCTTTTAAATAGCGCGACACGCCTGTGATCGTGCCAGTTGTGCCCATAGCGCTGACAAAGTGCGTGATCTTTCCACGCGTTTGCTCCCAAATTTCAGGGCCCGTCGTCTCGTAATGAATGCGCGGATTGTCAGCGTTAGCAAACTGGTCGAGCACGCGGCCTTTTCCCTCTCGCTGCATGCTATCGGCCAGATCCCGCGAATACTCGATGCCGCCGGATTTAGGCGTCAGAATCAGCTCTGCGCCGAAGGCTTTCATCGTTTGTGCGCGCTCAATTGAGAGATCTTCGGGCATGATCAAAATCATACGATAGCCCTTGATCGCAGCGGCCATGGCCAGCGCGATGCCGGTATTGCCCGACGTGGCTTCGATCAGCGTGTCGCCCGGCAAGATGTCGCCCCTCTCCTCGGCGCGTTTGATCATCGACAGCGCAGGCCGATCTTTGACGCTGCCAGCGGGGTTGTTGCCCTCCAGCTTGCCGAGGATCACATTACCCAATTTTTTGCAATGCTCAGATCCCATGCGTTGCAAGCGCACCAGGGGCGTTTTGCCAATCGCGTCTTCAATGGTCGGGAAATCGGTGTTGTTTTGCTGCGAAGTCATAACGTGTACTGTGCCATAATTAAGTCCTTAATATTTGCGAACAAACTTATCTGCCCGGGTGGTGAAATTGGTAGACGCAGGGGACTCAAAATCCCCCGCCGCAAGGCGTGCCGGTTCGATTCCGGCCTCGGGCACCAGCTGAGAAAGCCTGACTAGCATTGACTAGTCGGGCTTTTTTTTGAATCAAGCTTACAATTTACAAGATGTAACAATTGAGCAACTCCCCACATCTGATATTGCTTTGAAGGGGCTTCCTTGCTAGACTGCAATATGTTGCATACTAGTGACAACCCCTAGATGCCCGAAACATGCGAGTAATACTTTTTAACTCATTTTCGAAAGAACACTGGTTTTGTTAACGAAATTGCTGCGCGCGATCAGCGGCAGCCCCGAACGCACCGACTGGGAAAGCATGCTCACGCAAGTAGGCAGTGAAAGCTCTGCCTGGGGCGATTCCGATGTGTTGCGTACGGGAAGTTTTGGCACGAATCGCTTGGTCTCCGCGCCGGAGGCCAATGCGCCAGATGTCAATCTAGCCTTGCTGGGCTTGTCTGGCGAAGAGGTCCACGCGCGTGCCAAGGCCATTGCTCAAGAGCTTCACGCGCTGGCTGAGCGCGGCGCGACTGTGCAGCAATGGAATATGCTGATCCGCGATGTGACAGCGCTCTCTGACATGGGGCAAACGATCAATTCGTTGGCTGAAGTCAAACTACGCCGCGTCAAGCCACGCGTGCAAAGCATTCCAATGCTGCCTCTGATGGGCAGCATTTTGGCCAAGCGCGCCAACGATCTGCGGCGCTCAGGCGTGCTGCTCGTCCCGCAATTACAAAGCTGCACCATCGACAGCGATCCCAACCTTTGCCGCGCCTTGATCGAATCAGCCATCGAATGGGCCATTCCTTTTGGCAACCGCTTAACCGTCAGCACCGACGTGTCTAGCTGGGGGGATGCAGCTCGCATGGCGATCGTTGCCGACCATGTAGTACGGACGCAAGAAGAAGCCCCACCCATGGAACGCACCAGCCACTTCCTCTGGGAGCTCATCACTGAGCTGGCGCAGGCCGCGGGCGTGTTGGCAACCCGTTCTCAAGTAGATGGCAAAACAGCAATTTCGATTGAATTCCCGACGCAAAACGAAATGGATAACGGCATAGTCAGCAGCGAGATGAGCATGCTATCTAAAGACATGCCTGTGCTTTCTCAAATGGATGTGTTGGTTTACGTCAACAACACTTCAGTAAAAATTGCGGTCGATAAGGCACTATCCAAAGCGCAATGCCGCATGCGCAATGCAACCAGTCTCACGCATCTTGTACGCGAATGCGAGACGAGTTTGCCGGCGGCGATGGTGATTGAATCTGAATTGATGGATGAAAACGTGCAGTCCCTCATCAGTGATCTGCGCCGACACATTCGCAGCTTCGCAATGGTTGAGATTGTCAAAGCGGCCAACGTTTACGACGTGTCGCTTCCCGGCAGCGGTAAACCTTGCCGGCTCAGTGCAGCAAATATTGATGCAAATTTGCGCGATGCGCTGCTGTTTGAATTGGCTCAAGCCCCAGCAGGCGCAAACAGCAGCTATCACCCTCTGGGGTGATGCTCAGCCACAGTCTTTTTCAACCGCTCTCGCGCCACGTGTGTGTAAATCGTCGTCGTAGAAATATCGGCATGGCCGAGCAGCATTTGTACCGCGCGCAGATCCGCGCCATGATTGAGCAGATGTGTCGCAAAGGCGTGACGTAGCGTATGCGGCGACAGCGCTTTGCTGATGTCAGCAGCCAAGGCGTGCTTTTTGATGGTTTGCCAAAATGCAACTCTGGTCATCGCGCCGCCTGCTTGACTGCCCCGCGAGGTCACGAATAAATCATCGCTCTGCTGCATCTTCAAAATCGCAGGCCGGGCTTCTTTCAAATACCGCGTGATCCAGTGCGCGGCGTGTTCACCAAAGGGCACGATGCGCTCTTTGCTGCCCTTACCGAAAGTTCGCAGGACGTGTTCCGTCAAACTGACGTTATGCACTTTCAGGCTCACGCATTCGCTCACGCGCAATCCGCTGGCATACATCAGCTCGAGCATCGCGCGATCTCGCAAGCCTAGTGGCGTGGCCACATCAGGCGCGGCCAGCAATTGCTCAACATCGGCCTCAGACAGCGTTTTGGGAAGTCGTGGCGGCTGCTTCGCTGCGAGGAGCTTGAGCGTGGGATCCACTAAGGTCAAGCGCTCGCGCAAACACCAGCGGAAAAAACGCTTGAAAACGGTAAGGCGGCGATTCGCTGATGTCGCCTTCGTACTATCGTGCTTGACTGCAAAATATTCCCGCAGGTCAAGCTCTTGGGTCGTGGCAAGACTTCGTGATTGCGCCTGTTGCAACCACGCGGCAAACAGATTTAAATCTCGCCGGTAGGCCTCCAGCGTGTTTTTCGCCAAGCCTTCTTCAAGCCATAAGGCGCTGATGAAGGCATCGATGCTGTCCTCCATCAAGCCTGGCTTTCAATGCACATCACTCAAGTTTGAGCTTTTGCTGCTCAACGACTTTTTTGTACACCGCTAACTCAGCAGCCATCTGCTGCGCAAACTGCTCTGGCGTATTCGCCACCACAAGAGAGCCGGTGTCTTCAATGCGTTTTTTCACCGCTGGATCTTGCACTGCTGCACGCACCGCTGCATTGACCTTTTGGACGACATCAGCAGGCAAACCTTTAGGCCCATAAATACCGTAGTAAGCCATGCGATTGACAGGCTCTAAGCCCACCTCTTGAAACGTGGGCACATTGGGCAACGCCAGCAGGCGCTGCGGTGCAGACACCACAATTGGAATCAAGCGTCCAGCTTGAATATGCGGCAATGCAGAAGGCACGTTGTCAAAAATGATTTCCACTTGCCCGCCCACGGTGTCGCGCAAGGCAGGACCCGCACCGGTATAGGGGATGTGCGTCATGAACACGTTGGCTAGATTTTTAAACAGCTCGGTTTGCAGATGGCCGATACCGCCTGTTCCAGAAGACGCATAGCTGTACTTGCCGGGATTTTTCTTGAGTTCGGCGATAAATCCTTTGTAATCTCGCGCAGGAAATTTCGGATGTACGGCGATCACGTTAGGTGTCGCTGCAATGTTGATGATCGGCGTGAAATCTGTAGCTGCGTTGTACGGAATTTTGGGATTGATCGCCGGGTTTGCAGCCGTGGTGGAGACCGTGGCCATGCCCAAGTTGTAGCCATCAGGCGCGATTTTCGCTGTCTCGTTCGCGCCGATGACGCCGCCGCCGCCAGCTTTGTTAACCACGATGACGTTTTGCCCCAAGGCTTTGCCCAACGGCTCAGCAATGACGCGAGCCACAATATCGGTCGTCCCACCCGGAGCAAAGGGGACTTGGAGCGTGATCGGCTTATTGGGATAAGCCTGCGCCATGACCAGGCCGCTGACCATGAGAGAACAGGCGCCAGCCGCTACAGTTTGAATAGCAAGACGCTTACGTGGTGAAAAAACAGCTGACATCACAACTCCCTTGAAGATAAAAACAGATGAGACAATCATACGCAAACCTGCAATGCTCGGCGACTGTGGGTAACCCATAAGCATTTACCCTGTAGCCCGAGCGAATTTCCCTCGATTGATATGTATTTTGCCCAGCTCCTCTTCCCCGATTTCGCACTGATCATCTGCGGCTATTTGATTTGCCGCTTCACGCAACTCGGCCGACCGATGTGGAGCCAAGTCGATAGCTTGGTGTACTACGTGCTGTTTCCTGTGCTGCTGTTTCATGCGATTTCGCGCTCGCCACTTGATTGGGGCGCAGCGAGCAGCTTGATCGGCGCCGCTTTAGCGATGGCCGTTTGCGCCGTCGCGTTGTCCTATGCCGTCGCCAAGCTGCCGGGCGTTAAACGCGATGACTTCGCCAGTAGCGCGCAGGTGGGCTTTCGGTTTAATTCGTATATTGCGCTGGCACTGGCCGAGCGGCTCGCTGGCCAACAAGGCCTGCTGCTGATTGCCGTGATCATAGGTATTTGCGTGCCTTTATTTAACATTGCCGCCGTGTGGCCGATGGCCAAGCAATCGGGTCAGGGCTTTGGCAAAGCGTTGTTGCGCAATCCGCTGATCATCGGCACAGTCAGTGGGCTGTTGGCCAACGTGTTGGGCATCTCCGTGCCAACTTTTGCCGAGCCAGCCGTCTCACGCATGGGGCAAGCCTCGCTCGCGCTGGGGCTGATGGCAGCGGGCGCGGGCTTGCAGCTGAGCCAAGTGTTCAGCACAGCCAGCCGTATTCGCGCAGGTTTGGCGCTGCTCACTGTGCGACATGCGGCGCTGCCATTGATCGCTGTGGGCTTGGTCACCGCCTTCGGTCTGAACAAAACGCAGGCCAGCGTGTTGCTCTTGTTCAGCGCCTTGCCCACCGCATCAAGTTGCTATGTGCTCGCTGCGAAGATGGGCTTAGATGGCGGCTTTGTAGCAGGGCTGGTGACGCTGTCCACTGTGCTCGGCATGCTCAGTTTGCCGTTTGCGCTGAGTTTTTTATAGGGATATTGGCATATAGCCGGCATAGATGCTGCGCAGAGTGCTATCAAATAAATAATAAACAAGAACATGACTTGGCACGCTAAGCTTCAGCTCAATTACCGTAACGCCGCCGGCAAAACCCTGCTTGATTTCTCACACAACGGCCCGCTGCGCATCTTGCAAAGTCTCTATCCTGAAGGCGATGCCATCTGCCACAACGTGCTCGTGCATCCGCCGGGTGGCGTGGCAGGTGGCGATGATTTAGACATGACAGTCAATGTGCAATCTGGCGCTCACGCCTTGATAACCACGCCCGGCGCCACGCGCTTTTATAAAACCTCTGGCGATCCATCGATCCAGCGCACGGTCGTCAAGATGGAAGACGGCGCGCGCCTCGAATGGCTGCCGCTAGAAAACATCGCCTACAGCGGCTGCTTGGCAGAAAACCGACTCCAGCTTCAACTCGCCCCCTCCGCAGAGATGATCGGCTGGGACATCACGGCGCTCGGCCTGCCCGCAGCGAATCAGCCTTTCGAGCGCGGCGCGTTTACCCAGCATCTGGAATTACTTTGCCCCCAAGCGCCTGATCGCGCATGGCTGGAGCGCGGCTGCATTGCAGCAAACGATACACGTCTGCTGCAATCATCCATCGCAATGAATGGCCAAGCGTGTCTAGCTACTCTCTTTTTCATAGCAGGTCGCCCAATATCTGCGAAGGAAAAAGAGCTATTTCTGTCTAAATCAAGAGAGATAGCAGCTCGTCACGCTCTAAAAAAAAGCTGTGGCATCACCAGCCCGCATGCACAGATCATCGTGCTGCGCTTGCTTGCCGATCACACTGAGCAAGCGATGGATTTATGTAAACAAATACGCTGCGTGTGGCGTGAATTAGCTTGGGGCTTGCCGAATGTGCCGCCGCGTATTTGGGCAATGTGAGATTCTGAGCAGCAGTCGTAAGAACACGGAAGGCATGGAAAGATCCCTTTTTTTCGTGTCTTCCGTGAATCCTCCGTGACTTCCGTGTTCTAGGTTCTTACTGCGCCCAGGAATATGCGTAGCTCAATCATTAAATCGCCACAAGCTGCCTAATTCCCTTCGTTTCCATCTCACTACCCGGCCCGCGAGCGATGACTTCGCCGCGTTGCATCACCAAGTAATCATCCGCCAACTCTTGCGCGAAATCGTAGTATTGCTCACACAGCACGATGGCCATATCGCCTCGACAGACAAGCATGCGGATGACGCGGCCAATGTCTTTGATGATGCTCGGTTGAATGCCTTCGGTGGGCTCGTCAAGAATCAAAAGCTTCGGCTTGGCAGCCAAGGCGCGGGCAATGGCCAGCTGCTGCTGCTGGCCGCCTGAGAGATCGCCGCCCCGGCGATGAATCATTTGCTTGAGCACGGGGAAGAGGTCAAACAACTCTGCAGGAATCGGTGTGCTGGCGCTTTTGTAGGCCAAGCCCATGCGCAAATTGTCTTCCACTGTCAGGCGCGAGAAGATTTCGCGACCTTGCGGCACAAAGCCAATACCTGCACGGGCGCGCTCATACGAGGTGGATTTTTCTATTCGCTTGCCATCGAATTCAATACTGCCAGAACGAATCGGCACCAAGCCCATGAGTGATTTAAGAAGAGTTGTTTTGCCTACGCCATTGCGGCCGAGCAGCACAGTCACTTTGCCTAGACTAGCTTCGAAGTTGATGCCGCGCAGGATGTGTGAACCACCGTAGTATTGGTGGACTTCTTTAACGGCGAGGATGGGGGCGTGTTCAGCGGCCAAGATACACCTCGATGACTTTTTCGTTATTCTGGACTTGCGCAAGCGTTCCTTCAGCGAGCACTGAGCCTTCGTGTAGCACGGTCACTTTTTCTGAAATGCGCTCAATAAAGCTCATGTCATGTTCCACCACCACGAGGCTATGATGCTTTTTAAGCGTGAGGAAAAGCTCGGCAGTACGGACAGTTTCTTCATCCGTCATACCTGCTACAGGCTCATCGAGCAGCAACAATTTAGGATCTTGCATCAACAGCATGCCGATCTCTAGCCATTGCTTTTGACCGTGGCTTAAGTTGCCTGCCATGCGATTGACGCTATCCGCCAAATGAATGGTGTGCAGCACATGGGCAAGGCGATCACTCTGCGCGGAATCGAGCTTGAAAAACAGCGAGCTTTTAACGGCTTTATTCGTCTTCAAAGCCAGCTCTAAATTTTCAAACACGGTGAGCTGCTCAAACACTGTGGGCTTCTGGAATTTACGGCCAATGCCCATTTGTGCGATTTGCGATTCGTTGAAACGCAGCAAATCAATCGTCGAACCGAAAAACACGGTGCCGCTATTCGGGCGGGTTTTGCCGGTGATGATGTCCATCATCGTCGTTTTTCCAGCGCCGTTGGGCCCGATGATGCAGCGCAGCTCACCTGGTGCAATATCGAGCGAGAGGCCATTGATCGCTTTGAAGCCATCAAAGCTCACGCTCACGTCTTCAAGATACAAAATGCGGCCGTGCGTGGTGTCCACCTCTTGGCTGGAATCTTGGCTGATCAAGCGACCATAGCCTGCGTCTCGGCCACCTGATTCCGTCTTTCCTATGGCAGACTGCTCTAGCGTGGCTTGCAAGCGCTTTGCACCTTGCTCCATCAAATCGGGGGTCACACCTTCCCCCCTTCTTTTTTACCCAAGATTTTGCGCGCCAAACCAACGATACCTTGCGGTAAATACAGCGTCACGATCACAAAAATCGCGCCTAAGAAATACAACCAATATTCGGGAAACGCTGCGGTGAACCAACTCTTTGCGCCGTTCACTGCAAACGCGCCCACAATCGGCCCGATCAACGTCGCGCGGCCACCGACTGCCGCCCAAATCGCCATCTCAATCGAATTGGCGGGAGACATCTCGCCCGGATTAATAATGCCCACCTGAGGCACATACAGCGCCCCTGCCACGCCGCACATCATCGCCGAGATCACCCAAATCGTGAGCTTATAGGTCACCGGGTTGTAGCCCGAGAACATCACGCGGCTTTCTGCATCACGAATCGCCTGCAACACACGGCCAAACTTGCTTTGCACCAACCAGCGCGAAAAAAGATAAAAGCCGAGCAGCGTACACCCGGTGAGCACAAACAGCACCATGCGCGTAGAAGGCTGCGCTATGGGAATATCCAAAATGCGCTTGAAATCGGTGAAACCATTGTTGCCGCCAAAGCCGGTTTCGTTACGGAAGAAAAGCAGCATGGCTGCAAAGGTAAGCGCTTGCGTGATGATAGAAAAATACACTCCCTTGATACGCGAACGGAAGGCGAAGAAACCAAACACCAGCGCTAGCAGACCGGGCGCAAGTACCACCAGCGCCATCTGGAAGATAAACGAGTTGCTACCCAACCAGTGCCAAGGCAGCGCTTTCCAATCTAAGAACACCATGAAGTCCGGCAGCTCGCTTTTGTAATTACCATCCAGCCCGATTTGGCGCATGAGATACATGCCCATGGCATAGCCGCCAAGCGCGAAAAATAGACCATGGCCGAGGCTCAGGATGCCGGTGTATCCCCAAATCAAATCCAACGCCAAAGCACAAATCGCATAGCACATGATCTTGCCGATCAGGCTGATGGCGAAATCATCCAAATGGAAAATACTGGTCTTCGGAACGACAAGATTGAGCATCGGCGCGAGCGCGCACACAAGGATCAGCGCGACGAGGAAAACGCCCCAGCCCTTGCGACTCATGAGCGGGGCGTGTGCTGGTAATGCAACCGTTCGCCCTGAGCTTGTCGAAGGGCTCGCTGGAGCTTCGACAAGCTCAGCCCGAACGGAGTTTTTTGGCACGCTCATGCTTCTGCACTCCTTCCCTTGAGAGCAAAAATTCCTTGAGGCCGCTTCTGAATAAAGATGATGATGAACACGAGCACTGCAATCTTGGCAAGCACTGCGCCTTGCCAGCCTTCTAAAAATTTATTGAGCACACCCAGCCCAAGCGCTGCGTACACCGTACCTGCAAGCTGACCCACACCGCCCAGCACCACAACCATGAAAGAATCGACGATATAACTCTGCCCCAGATCAGGCCCCACGTTGCCGATTTGGCTCAAGGCACAACCCGCCAAGCCCGCGATCCCCGAGCCGAGCGAGAAGGCATAGGTGTCAATCCGCGCCGTGTTCACACCCATGCAAGCGGCAATCGGGCGATTCTGCGTCACACCGCGCACGAAGAGACCCAGCCGCGTTTTGCTGATCACGAGGCTCACACCCACCAGCACGAGGATCGCAAAGACGATGATCATCACGCGGTTATAGGGCAGCGATAAATTCGGCAGCAGCGCATAGCCGCCGCTCATCCAAGATGGGTTTTCAACGCCCACGTTTTGCGCACCAAAAATCGTGCGCACGAGTTGCATCAAGATCAAGCTGATGCCCCAAGTGGCTAGCAGCGTCTCTAACGGCCTGCCATAGAGGAAGCGAATCACCGTGCGTTCCATCGCAGCGCCCACGAGGGCTGAGGCCATGAAGGCCACAGGAATCGCAGCCAGCAAATACGCATCAAATGCGCCTGGCAAATACTGGCGAAACAGGTTTTGCACCACATAGGTGGCATAAGCGCCAATCATGATGAGCTCGCCATGCGCCATGTTGATCACGCCCATCAAGCCATAGGTGATGGCTAGGCCTAACGCGGCGAGCAAAAGAATTGAGCCCAAGCTGATGCCTGTAAACACCACGCCAAGACTCTCGCCGAGACCTAGTGATGATTTGATTTTGGCCAGCGATGCTTCTAGCTGCCCTTTGACGGCTGCGTCACTTTCCTGTTTCAAGCGTTCGTTGAGCAGCAACTGCGTGGCTGGATCTTTGCTCTCAGCCAATGCTTTGGCGGCTTCTAAGCGCTTGGCCACATCGCTGCTGCCAAGCATGGCGGCAGCTCGCGCCAAACCCAGCTTGGCTTTGAGCTCGGGGTTGGCCTCAAGAGCGAGCGCTTTTTCAACCAAACCGAGCTTGGATTCATCAGGATCTTTGAGCAAGGCGGCAATCGCCTCGCCGCGCAATTTATCGTTCTTAGAAAACAGCTTGAGTGAGGCTTGTGCAGTATCCAACTCGCCGCGAAACCGATTGTTGTTGATCACATCTTCCGCGCCTTCGGGCAGCGTAATGGCTTGACCAGTGACGGGGTCGGTGGCCTTGTCATCTCGCACGATGAAGGCTTTGCCGCCCGCCGTCTTCACCGCATCGTCGCTCAGCGCTTGAATGAAGGCGGCGGTTTTATCGTCCGCAGCGCCTAAGGCTTTGTTCAGTGCTTCAATGCGCGCATCGGTCTCGCCAATCGCCATGCCTTGCGCTTCTTGCGTGGTGAGGGCCGCCGTTGGCCCTGAGAGCATCAGCAGCCATAGCGCGATGCCACTGAGTTTAGATATTGTTTGAATCATGGGAAGACCTGTCGTGTGGGCACGCGAATCGCCAAAATGCTGTTGCAGCTTTTGCACCAGCGCATGCACACACTACAAATCTCACACCAGCCGCATCGCTGCGACTGGCGTAGAGATTAATGAAGCGCTAAAAGGAATTAAGCTTTCTTCGCTGGCTCATCAGGCTTCTTGTCGTTGCCTTCGATGAACGGGCTCCAAGGCTTAGCCTTCACAGGGCCAGGTGTCTTCCAAACCACGTTGAACTGGCCATCGGCCTTGATTTCGCCGATGAATACGCTCTTGTGCAGATGATGGTTTTTCTCATCCATCTTGCTGGTGATACCTGATGGTGCCTTGAAGGTTTGGCCAGCCATTGCCGCAATCACTTTGTCCACTTCCAAAGACTTGGCTTTCTCAACCGCTTGCTTCCACATGTTGATTCCGATGTAGGTGGCTTCCATGGGATCGTTGGTGAGCGCTTTGTCTTTGTGGCCTGCAATGCCTTTGGCCTTGGCATACGTGCTCCACTTTTTGATGAACTCGTCGTTGGTAGGGTTCTTGATGCTCTGGAAATAGTTCCAAGCTGCGAGGTGGCCAACGAGTGGCTTGGTGTCCACACCGCGCAGCTCTTCTTCGCCCACGGAGAAGGCCACCACGGGCACGTCTTTGGCCTTCAAGCCTGCATTGCCCAGCTCTTTGTAGAAAGGCACGTTGGAATCGCCATTGATGGTCGAGACCACAGCAGTCTTGCCGCCTGCAGCGAATTTCTTCACATCAGCCACGATGGTTTGATAGTCAGAGTGGCCAAATGGGGTGTATTTCTCGTCGATGTCTTTATCAGCCACGCCTTTGCTCTTGAGATAAGCGCGCAAGATTTTGTTAGTGGTGCGGGGGTACACATAATCGGTGCCGAGCAAGACCCAGCGCTTGGCTGCGCCGCCGTCTTTGCTCATCAAATAATCCACAGCGGGAATCGCTTGCTGGTTAGGCGCTGCGCCCGTGTAGAACACGTTCTTAGACAGCTCTTCGCCTTCGTATTGCACGGGGTAGAACAGCAAGCCGTTCAACTCTTCAACGACTGGCAACACAGACTTGCGCGACACCGAAGTCCAGCAGCCGAAGATGACCGAGACTTTGTCTTGCGTCAGTAATTGCTTGGTTTTCTCAGCAAACAGAGGCCAGTTCGACGCGGGATCGACGATCACGGCCTCTAACTTCTTGCCCATCACGCCGCCCTTGGCATTGATCTCTTCAATCGCCATGAGCACGGTGTCTTTGAGCACGGTCTCCGATATGGCCATCGTGCCTGACAAACTGTGCAAAATGCCCACTTTGATCGTGCCACCGGCTTGCGCCATGGCTTGGCCGGATACGCCAGTAAGCGCGACTGCGGTTGCAGCGCTGAGTGATTTGATTGTTTGGCGACGATCCATAAGGTTTCTCCAGTTTTGGATGATTGATAAAAGTGATGCAATCATGTCGATGCAAAGCCTGTGCCAACTCAAAGCTAGGTGACTGTGAGCCGAATGAACTACTTTTGCACCAAACTAGGGAACGGTCGGTGCAAAAATTCAAAACAGTGCGTGCACCAATTGCGAACCTTGTCGTGCTCAAGGCACGCTTTTTGCACCACAATTGAATACTCATAATGAGCGAATCACCATGGAACTGACTCCCCGCGAAAAAGACAAGCTGCTGATCTTCACTGCCGCATTGCTCGCAGAGCGCCGCAGAGCACGTGGCTTGAAGCTCAACTATCCAGAATCGATTGCCTTCATCAGTGCGGCCGTAATGGAAGGCGCACGCGATGGCAAAACAGTGGCTCAGCTCATGAGCGAAGGCCGTAGTTATCTGACGCGAGCCGATGTGATGGATGGCATTGCCGAGATGATCCCTGACATTCAGATCGAAGCGACATTCCCTGACGGCACGAAGCTGGTGACTGTGCATCAGCCCATTCAATAATTTAATGACATGAGCAACATGAAATCAACTACTATTAAATTAATAGCACTCTGCGCAGGTTTAATGCCGGCCACCTATGCTTTTTCTCATGAAGGGCATGGTTTTTCGGGCTCGCATTGGCACACGAGCGATGTCGCCGGTATGGCTGCGCTAGGCGTGCTAATTGCCGTGGCCGTGTGGCTTTCTAAGAAGTGAGCGCACTATGACACCCGGTGAAATGCTTGTAGACGATGGCTCGCATGAGCTCAATGTGGGGCGGCGTGCGATCACGCTGGTCGTGAAGAATTCTGGCGATCGCCCGATTCAAGTGGGCTCGCATTACCATTTTGCAGAAACCAATACATCTCTCAGCTTTGATCGCGCCGCCGCGCGCGGCATGCGGCTCAATATTGCTTCGGGCTTGGCTGTGCGCTTTGAGCCTGGGCAGCAGCGCACTGTTGAACTCGTTGACTACGCAGGAGATCGCATGGTTTACGGCTTCAACGCGCAAGTGCAGGGAGCGCTTTAATGCCCACGATTCAACGACAAGCCTACGCAGAAATCTTCGGTCCAACGGTTGGAGACCGCGTGCGATTGGCCGATACCGATCTCATCATCGAAGTCGAAAAAGATTTCACTTTGCTAGCGGGCGGCTATGGCGAAGAAGTCAAATTCGGCGGCGGCAAAACGATTCGTGATGGTATGGCGCAATCTCAGCGTACGCGCGCTGAAGGCGCTGTGGACACCATCCTCACCAATGCGCTCATCGTCGATCACTGGGGCATCGTCAAAGCCGATATCGGCTTGAAAGATGGCCGCATCGTTGCGATTGGCAAAGGCGGCAATCCCGATACGCAAAGCGGCGTCACCATCATCATCGGCCCCGGCACCGAAGTCATTGCCTGCGAAGGCATGATCGTCACGCCCGGCGGCATCGATACGCATATTCACTTCATCTGCCCACAGCAAATTGAAGAAGCTTTGAGTAGCGGCATCACCACCATGATCGGCGGCGGCACAGGCCCGGCCACCGGCACATTCGCCACCACCTGCACGCCCGGCCCCTGGCATATGGAGCGCATGCTGCAAGCAGCCGATGCCTTCCCGATGAATCTGGGCTTCCTAGGCAAAGGCAATGCCTCCTTGCCCGCACCGCTGCTCGCCCAAATCCACGCTGGCGCCATTGGCCTCAAGCTTCATGAAGACTGGGGCTCCACCCCCGCAGCCATCAGCAATTGCCTCGATGTGGCCGAGCTGACCGACACGCAAATCTCGCTTCATAGCGACACGCTCAACGAATCGGGCTTTGTGGAGCAAACGATGGCCGCCACAAAGAAAAACGGGGTGAGCCGCACCCTCTGCGCATTTCACGTCGAAGGCGCAGGCGGCGGCCATGCGCCCGATATCATGCGATTGGTAGGTGAAGCCAATTTCTTGCCCAGCTCCACCAACCCCACCATGCCCTACACCGTCAACACGCTCGATGAGCATGTTGACATGCTCATGGTCTGCCACCATTTGGATGCTTCGATTGCTGAAGATCTTGCCTTCGCCGAGAGCCGCATCCGCAAAGAAACCATTGCCGCCGAAGACATCTTGCATGATCTGGGCGCGATCAGCATGTTTTCATCCGACAGCCAAGCCATGGGCAGAGTCGGCGAAGTCATCATCCGCTGCTGGCAAACTGCGCACAAAATGAAGCAGCAGCGCGGCAAGCTCAAAGATACGACCGGCATGACCGCCGGGGACACAGACCGCAACGACAACTATCGAGTCAAACGCTACATCGCCAAACTCGGCATCAACCCCGCCATCTCCCATGGCATCAGCCATGAAGTGGGCAGCTTGGAAGTGGGCAAGTGGGCAGACATCGTGATCTGGAAACCCGCC
This sequence comes from Variovorax sp., assembly GCA_031376455.1. Classification (GTDB taxonomy): domain Bacteria; phylum Pseudomonadota; class Gammaproteobacteria; order Burkholderiales; family Burkholderiaceae_C; genus JANMDU01. The sequence continues at coordinate 17,965 of JANMDU010000131.1, forward strand.
TTCTTCGGCGTGAAGCCCTCGCTCATTCTCAAAGGTGGCAGCATCGCCATGGCCGCCATGGGCGACCCTAATGCCAGCATCCCTACGCCCCAGCCTGTTCACTACCGCCCCATGTTTGGCAGCTTTGGCCGCAGCCTGCACAAAAGCAGCATGACCTTCATCTCACAAACTGGCTTTGCCGCAGGCGTGCATGAGCGCTACGGCCTGCAAAAAACCATCGGCATCGTCAAAAATAACCGCAACATCACCAAGCGCAACATGGTGCACAACGATTACCTCCCCAACATGGACATCGACGCACAAACCTACCAAGTCAGAGCCGACGGCCAACTCCTTACCTGCGAGCCCGCAAAGAGCCTGCCCATGGCGCAGCGGTATTTCTTGTTTTGAGTGATTTTTAAGACACGAGGTTTTTTATACCCAACTCAAAAAAACTCGCGAGTTTTTTTGAGTCGCCTAGAATTTACTCGTACGCTCATCCACCCTCTATCACTCTGAACAACGCTTGACCATGTCAGTCTTGCACGCCCTGCTTCTTGTTTTCCTGCTTTCGCACGCGGCTATCAGCGCCATGCCAGCGCCCTATGCGCAAGATTCACATGCCAAATCCGCCTCTACCCGGCAAGAAACCTGCGCAGAGTGCTATGAATTCGAGAGTGACAGCATGTGCAGCCGTTCGCTGCAAACCAAGGCTATTGCAAGCGACCTCCTGCGGGCCGCCCACTACAACGCCTTCGGCAGAGCCAGCATCGTCACCCCCGCTCCAACCGCCAACGCCCCCACCATCGCCCTCCAGCTACGCCTGCCCGGCCAATACGAAGACCAAGAGACCGGCCTGCATTACAACTACCGCCGCTACTACGATCCCGAGACAGGCCGCTATCTCACCCAAGACCCGATTGGCTTAGAAGGCGGCATCAATCTCTTCAGCTACGCCCAAGCCGATCCCGTCAACCTCACTGATCCCACAGGAGAGATCGTCCCCGTCGTCGTAGCCGGCGCAGTCTGCATGGCCTCTTGCATGGCTGCCACAGCCGCTGAAGACCTCATCACAGGCGAATGCACCACCGTGGGCACCAGCGCGAAGAACTGCGCCATAGGCTGCGCCATGGGCGGAGTGGGGGCGCTGGCGATGAAGGTGGGCAAATGGGGCAAACGCGCATACGACAACTTACCCTGCGCCATCAACAGCTTCCTCGCAGACACGCTGGTACACATCCAGCCCGCAGACCTCGCCAGCGAAGACAGCAACCCAGACCAATCCGCTGCCCAAGGCAAAAGCCAGCTCATCCCCATCAGCCGCTTGCTGCCCGGAGACAAAGTGCTCGCGCTGTCTGAATGGAAAGACGCAGGCAACCAAGCAGGCCAAGACCAACGCCTAACGTACGAGAAAGTCACCGATGTCTTCACCAGCTTGCGAGAGCAGACTCACATCTACCTCACGCTAGACAACGGTCAAACCATTCAAGCCACAGAAGGCCATCCGTTCCTGACCAGTGAAGGCTGGAGAGATGCTGTGCTGCTTAAGAGGGGCGGCAAGCTGCTGATCAAGGGCGATGCAGATGCGGCTGATGCGGCAAAGCGGCAAACCACACAAGAAGCAATAAACAAGGCAATTTATAAGCCAAATCAGCCAGTAGCCGGCATAAATACTGCGCAGAGTGCTATTGAAAGCATAGTAAAAGCATCGCTCAGCAGTGATGCAAACCAAGCAGCAGGCAGCTACCGCACGATCCTAGACATCCGCACAGAGCGCCAGACCGTCCAAGTCTTCAACATCGAAGTAGCCAATGCGCATACTTTCTTTGTGGGGGATGAGGGAATTCTTGTTCATAACTGTAGGAAGAACTTACATCACGCTTTCCCGAAGTTCTTAGGTGGCGATCCAAAGCAAAAATTAACAGAACTCGCCGAAAGTTTGCATAAGAAGCTCCACAAAGACATGAATGATTTTTTGAAGAATGTGAAAAACAAGTTTGGTGACGACATGATGCCTCGCCGTGGAAACAGTGGACAAGACATTCGAGAGAACTTTACGCAAAAACAGCGAGAAAATGCAGTAAATAATTTTTACAACGGCTCTGGTTCTCAATACACCCAAGCTGCAAAAGATGCAGCTAGTCAAAAAGCCATTAAGTAAATCATGATTCTTGGCTACACCATTAGCGTGACAGACGGCGATATTGATTTTTATCAAGATGCGCCGGGGAGTTGTTTTTGCCCGAAGTGCAAAGGCATTTTGGACAACACCTATTTGCCAGAGAAACTTCGACTCTCCAAGAAGGCGCGGGTTAACGATATCTTTGCTACCTATGATGGGAAAACGTTAATTTCTGAGCGAGCAGCACTTTTCTTCAAGGCAAGTTTTGGCGATTCATGTGTTCTCACATGCATTAGTGCAGAAAATCCACTATTTTTAGTGAATCCTATTCCAGTCATTCCTTTTGATGCAGTTCGACGTGAAACTATTTTTGAAGAGCGGTGCGATTTGTGTGGCTTTTATCAAGGAGTTTATGGAGCTAAGCCCGCATTTTTAAAGCGCTACGAGCCTCTGCCGCATGGCGTATATAAAACAGACATCGAATTTGGAAGCTCGGCTGCGCGCCATCCGTTAATTATTTTTGGCGCACCTGACAAACAGTTAATTAAAAGCTTCAAATTTCATGGCTCTGGAATACATCTTCGAGAAATCGAATCTTGACTAAATTGTTCAGTAAATTTCAACTTTTAGATTGTCGCGCCGTTCGTTTAATTTAATACTAAGAATGCTTCGCCTGCTCACCATCGCCCTAGCCCTGCTACTTGCAACCCAAGTATTAGTGGCAGCGCCTGCGCGTGGGAATAGTGTACTTTTACAAGTCGAATCGGCCTCTACCCGTCAAGAAACATGCGCAAAGTGCTATGAATTAAGTAGCCTTTGCAATGCCACTTTCAAAACATTCCGCTTCGATTAATCCCCTCACCATGCCCACCATCTGCCCAAAATGCCGCACCATCCGCCCAGCCAATGCTGCTGTGCCAGATTGGCAATGCCCGGCCTGCGGCGTTGCCTATGCCAAGGCGGGCGGGGATGGCCAAGCGTTGCCCGCTGTGCAGCGCGCGCGTGAGGCGCAAGCTCGGCACGGATATCTTGATTCAGGTGACGGGCTGTTGGCCTCCATTCCTTGGGGCAAGCTCATAGCGGCTTTTATTGTTTGCTATGGCGGCTGGGTGGGCTATCAGCATGCCTCTGGCCAGCGCAGCGGCGCAAGCGATGATTTAGCGCAAGTCAGCCGGGCGGGCAATATGGGCGGCGGCTGGTCTGAGCAGAATTTGCGAGAGATTGCGGCAAAGAGCCAAGCCAGCGATGTGGTTTTCTACACTGCGCCTTGGTGCCCCTATTGCCGCGCGGCGCATGCGTGGCTGGATCAATATGGTTTCAAATATGAGCGCTGCGATATTGAGGCCAGCAGCGACTGCAAGGCTCAGCTCCAGCGGCTAGACGCCCAGGGTGGCGTGCCTTACTTTATCGTTAAGGGGCAGCATATGAAAGATGGATTTGATGCGGCGCAGCTCGTGGCTGTGTTGGCGAAATGAAGGTGATTAACTCTTTTGCATGTGCGAGTTCGGCATATGCAAATGAAGTTGCAACACGGATTGATTCGACGTACAATTATCTGTACTTAAAGAGGTTTTCATGCAAGCCATTTCCTACTCAGAAGCCCGCTCGAATTTCGCCGCGATGCTTGATCGCGTCAACGATGATCGTGCGCCTTTGCTGATCACTCGGCAAGGTGGCAAGCCTGCTGTGCTCATCAGCCTGGAGGATTTCGATTCTCTGGATGAAACCGCGTATTTGCTGCGCAATCCAGCAAACGCCAAAGCGCTGCGCTCGGCCATTGAGCGACTGGATGCCGGCCAAGGCGAGCGCTTAACGCTCAAGCAATTGGAGAAACTTGACGCAGCGACGCAAAGCGCGTAACCCATGCGCAGCATTCTCTTTGACGTGGTGGCGTGGGAGCAATACCTTGCTTGGCAACAGACCGACAAAGCCATCGCCAAGCGGCTGAATATCTTGTTGTTGGCCGTCATGCGCGAGCCTTTTGAAGGCATTGGCAAACCAGAGCGGCTCAAACATGAGCTTGCAGGATGCTGGTCAAGGCGCATCACAGATGAGCACCGCCTCGTTTATCGAGTCGTTGCGAATCAAGTTCAGATTATCCAAGTGAAGTATCACTACGGCACATGATTCAGCCGGGATGAAAAGTATAAGATGCATTTTTCGATAAAATTGATGCAATAAGTGGAGTATTTTGATGCGAACAACACTATCAATTGATGATCAAGTGATGCAATCGGTGATGCAAGCGACTGGCCGCAGCAATCCTCTAGAGGCTGTGCGAGAAGCTTTGAACTGCTATTTACAGGAGCAAAAACTCAAAAAAGTGATTGCTTTGCGCGGCAAAGTTCAAATCACTGACAACTGGCGCAAACTGCGTGCGCTGGATACGCTGCCTGCCCGCAAATGAAAGGCAAGCAAGCGATGACAGGTGTTTTGATCGACACCAGTGCATGGATTGAATTTCTGCGCGGGCACTCTGGCAGCATGGCTGACTCTGTGCAAACTTTGCTTGAGCTTCAGCAAGCGCATCTGTGTGGCGCTGTGAAGGCAGAGCTCCTGCAAGGTGCAAAGGGCAGCAAAGAGAAAGAGCAATTACAGTTGATCTTTGAAGTGGTGCCGAGTTTGCAAACAACAGAAGAGGATTGGATTGCTACCGGCGAAATCCTGCAGAGTCTGCGTAGCAAAGGCATCACTTTGCCGCTCACTGATGCATTGATCGCCAGTATCGCCAAGCGTCATCAACTCCCGATCCTCACACTTGATCAGCATTTTTCGCATTTGGAAGTCCATTTGGCATGATTCACATCTCCAAAATTAACCCTCAAGGCGCTGGCCTTGCGCAGACTGATACGCAGTGTGCAACTGTCTCAGTTTTAAGCTAAAGTGTTTGATATGACTATCGCCGAAATCATTTTTTCCGCCCAGCAGTTGCCGCTTGCCCAGCAATACCAAATTGCCGAGGCACTGCTTGAATCGATTGAGCCCATGTCGCCAGAGATTGAGCAAGCTTGGCTGCAAGAGAGCAAAGATCGCATGCGAGCATTCGATACTGGGCAGATGCCCACTGGCTCGCTTGATGCTGTGCTGGCTAAATACCGCCAACTATGAGTCGGTTTGGTTATTTCCAGCCTGCGCTTGATGAAATCGATGAGGCTCTGGCTTACTATCAAGCCATAGATCCGACATTGTCTGAACGGTTCACCCGAGATATCGAACTGGCTTTGGCTGCAATCGCACACATGCCAGACAGCTGGAAATCTCTTGGCGATGGGCTCAGGCAAAAGCGCTTGAAGTCTTTTCCGTTTGTCATCAACTACATGCTTCGCGGCGAAATGATCTGGATCGTCGCTTTTGCCAATACCCACCGCAACCCTAATTACTGGCGAAATCGCCTAGGCTAAATGATTCATCTTTCTAAATTGATTCCCCAAGGCGCTGGCCTTGCTTCTGTATTGCTCAAACGCGCTCATACAGTGGAGCTTGATTGGGATGTTCGGCAAAAAAGCCGCTTTGATTGCACGGATTCAAGCGGGCGGCAACTTGGCGTGTTTTTGCCGCGCGGTGTGGTGGTGCGTGGCGGGGATGTGTTGGTGGCGGAGGATGGCTCGCTGGTGCGGGTGATTGCCTCTGGCCAGCCGGTGCTGCGCATCACACATTGCTCAGCGCATGGCTCGCCTTTTGATTTGATTCGGGCGGCGTATCACTTGGGCAATCGGCATGTGCCGATTGAGCTTAAGAGTGACCATCTCAAGATTGAGCCCGATCATGTGCTTGCAGACTTGCTGCGTGCGATGCATTTGATTGTGAATGAGGTGACTCAGCCGTTTGAGCCCGAGAACGGCGCTTATTCTTCGCATGGCTCGCATACACATGGTCATAGCCATACGCACGAAGGAAGCGGCCATCTACACGATCATGACGAGGGGCATGCGCACGAGCACGACCACACAGACACACAAGAGCATCCACAAGCGCATGCGCAAACTCCCGCCAAGATGAAGCTGAAAGCCATCCCGATTGCTGCTGCCTCGGCCTCGCCTGTGAAACACGTGCATGGTCCGAACTGCAATCACGGCCATGACCACTAGCTCCCCCGAATTAGCCCGGATTTATGCGCCGCATTTTTGATGCTCAGCCTGGAGCGCTGCCGGCGAGTAGCTTGCTACAGTTGATCTGGCTAGCCTCGCCCGCTTTGCCGATTGGCGGGTTTTCATACTCAGAAGGGCTAGAAGCCGGCATAGAGTCTGCGCGGATAGCTCCTGATTCGATAGCGAATTGGCTGCAAGATCAATTGCACATCAGCTTAGCGCGAGCCGATTTGGCGGCGCTATGTAAAGCAGTGACTACGATTCGGCGCGATGATCGTGAGCGAGTGCAGGAGCTGAACGCTTGGGTGCTGCAAACGCGAGAAACGCATGAGCTGCGATTGCAAACAGAGCAGATGGGGCGCTCGTTGATTGAATGGCTCAAAGTGCAAGCGCCTGAGTTGAATGCAACAGATTGGCTCGGCGATCAGATCCCCACCTACCCAATAGCCTTCGCACTCGCAGCCGCACGGACGCAAGCCAGCACACGCGACATCGCCCTCGCCTTCACCTTCGGTTGGGCAGAAAACATGGTGCAAGCCGCCATCAAAGCCGTGCCCTTGGGGCAGACGGCAGGGCAGCGCATCTTGCAGCGACTCGCCGCAGAAATTCCCGCTGCCGTCGAAACGGCACTGCAACTACCCGACAGCGAACGCCAAGCTTTCACGCCGATGCTCGCCATTTTGTCGGCGCAGCATGAAACGCAGTATTCGAGGTTGTTTCGCTCATAGACTTGAATACCGAATACCAAAGATCCAATACTGGACGCAGAAGACGCAAAAGTTACGCAGAAGAAATACCAAAAAGAAAACCAAATACCCGAGTTAAGTTCAATAGGATTTTTTTGATATTGTTTTTTGACTTTTTTGCGTCTTCTGCGTAACCTTTGCGTCTTCTGCGTCCGGAAGTTTTTTCTTCTCTCACCTCGCCAACAACATGTCCCAACTCCACCACATCAAAAATCGCACCAAGAACCTCCCACCCCTGCGAGTTGGCATCGGTGGCCCGGTCGGCTCTGGCAAGACGACTCTGCTGGAGATGCTCTGCAAAGCCATGCGTGATAAATACGATCTCGTGGCGATCACCAACGACATCTACACCAAGGAAGATCAGCGAATCCTCACCGTGAGTGGCGCACTGCCGGCCGAGCGGATCATGGGCGTGGAAACCGGTGGTTGCCCGCACACCGCGATTCGCGAAGATGCGTCGATCAACTTAGAGGCGATTGACCGCATGCTGGAGCAGTTTCCCGATGCGGATATCGTGTTCATCGAAAGCGGCGGCGACAACCTCGCTGCCACCTTCAGCCCCGAATTGAGCGATCTCACGATTTATGTGATCGACGTCGCCGCTGGCGAAAAGATTCCGCGCAAAGGCGGCCCGGGCATCACCAAGAGCGATCTCTTCGTGATCAACAAAACTGATCTAGCGCCCTACGTTGGCGCGAATCTCGATGTGATGGAGGCGGACACAAAACGCATGCGCCCTGCGGCCAATCGCCCTTATGTGATGACCAATTTGAAAACGCTGAGTGGGGTTAGCACTGTGGTGGAATATATTGTTAAAAAGGGCATGTTGCCGGCATAGAACCTGCGCAGACTGCTATGAAATTCATACCACTGATCGAACACACTCGGGGCGACTTGCCTGAGATCGTGCATGCCGGCGCGATCGCCGTTGTTAATTCACAAGGCAAATTGCTGCGCAGCGCGGGCGATGCGCAGGCCATGAGCTTCACGCGCTCCACCATCAAGCCTTTCCAAGCCCTGCCCTTTCTGCAAAGTGGTGGCCTCAAGTATTTCGGTTTCACGATACAGCAAACCGCCCTACTCTGCGCCAGCCACAACGGCGAAGACATGCATGTGGCGCAGGTGGATGAGATGTTGCGCAAAATTGGTCAGCCCTACAAAGCACTGCAATGCGGATGTCATGTGCCCCTGCGCTTTAGCTACGGCGGTTTGAGCGCACCGGCTGATCTTCAGTTCGACGAGCGTCACAACAATTGCAGTGGCAAGCACACTGGCTTTCTGGCCTATTGCGTGCAGCATGGTTTGCCGCTTGAAAACCACCTCTACCCAGAGCACCCTCTGCAGCGTGCGATTCACAAAAGCGTGATGCAAGCCACCCGCACAGATGCTTCGCAACTCATCGCAGGCACAGACGGCTGCTCCGCACCCAACTACGCAATGCCTTTGCACAACTTAGCGCATGCCTTCGCGCGGCTTGCTAGCGGCTCAGCAGACCCAGAGCTTGGCGAGCCTTTTGCCTTGCTACGCGAAGCTTTTGTTGCGCATCCCGAAATGATCTCCGGCACAGCGCGCAATGATCTGGCATTCACACAAGTAGGCCGTGGCGACTGGATCACAAAAATAGGCGCAGACGGCGTGCAGGTGATTGCCAGCATCAGCAGGCAAGAGGCAATAGCCATCAAGATGATCAGCGGCAATATGCCAGCGCTGTATGCCGCCGCACTAGTAGCCATGGATCAGCTAGGCTGGCTCGATGCGCTGCAGCGCGGAGCATTAAGTGCGTGGGCACCCCAGCCTTTGCGCAATGCGCGTGGCGTACAAACCGGCGAGATTCGCGCCGTGTTCCAGCTATAAAAGCTTGATCGGCTCCACATCCACAGCGCCCTTCTCGCTGCTAAGCGAGAGCACGCCCTCTTGAATCGTCGCCTGTACATTCATGCTGCGCTCGGCTAGCGCCTCTAGTGCTTTCGATGCCTCTGAAGGTACTTGATAAACGCTTAAATTACGAGGACGCGTGAGCTTCGTCTGAATGCCCTTCCACCACACCGGCGTGGCATGGTTAAACGCATAAACATGCACTTCATCGGCCTTGCCACAAGCCTTGATGATCGGCTTGTCTTCCGGCTGCCCCACTTCGACCCAGAGCCGAATCGCGCCCGTGAAATCTTTCAGAACAACGTCTGCCTCATCGGGATCGCTCATGCCCGCACCAAAGCCCAGTGTGCCATCGCCATTGCAAATGCTTTGCAATTTGTAGGCTTGCAACGCAAACGCGACCAGCCGAATCATCATGCGCTCGTCCGTCTCGCTCGGATGCCGCGCCAACGTGAGCGCGTGATCCGCGTAGTAGCCATGGTCAATATCCGCGATTTGGATGTTGGCTTTGTAGATGGTGGATTTAATAGCCATGTAACGACAATATATTTATATAGTGAAGGGAAATATCATGAAGTAAAAAGAGCGGGTTTGTACTCACTGACGAACGGGTATTTTTTTAAACTGTGAAGTTAAACTCACGTCGATTAATCAAAATGCATGCTTTCAAATTTTCTGGAGTTTACAGATGCGCAAGAATTTTTTCTTCAACACAGCCTTTAAAACGATTTTCAGTGCAGCTTTAGGCATCGCCTCTATTGCGCAAGCCGCACCTTGGCAACCGACTAAGAACGTCGAGTTTATCGTGCCCGCAGGCACGGGCGGCGGCGCAGATCAAATGGCGCGGCTGATTCAAGGCATCATCACCAAAAATAATTTGATGAAGACCTCGATGGTGGTCGTCAATAAAGGCGGCGGCGCTGGCGCTGAAGGCTTTTTGGAAGTTAAGAATGCTAAAGGCGATCCCCACAAAATTATCATCACTTTGTCTAACATGTTTACCACGCCGCTAGCCACTGGCGTGCCATTCAGCTGGAAAGACATGACGCCCGTGTCCATGCTCGCGCTGGATGAATTTGTGCTGTGGGTCAACGCTGAATCGCCTTACAAGACGACGCAAGAGTACTTAGCAGCCGTTAAAGCTTCTGGCGGAAAACTCAAGATGGGTGGCACGGGCTCTAAGCAAGAAGACCAGATCGTCACCGCACTGATTGAAAAATCAACCGGTAACAAATTTATCTACGTACCCTACAAAGGCGGTGGCGAAGTCGCTGTCCAATTGGTCGGCAAGCACGTGGATTCCACGGTGAACAACCCGATTGAAGCCATCGCCCAATGGCGCGGCGGCAAGCTTCGCCCGCTGTGCGTATTTGATGGCAAGCGCTTGACCTACAAGGATAAAGTGGCAGATAAGGCATGGTCAGACATTCCAACATGTAAAGAAAATGGCTTGGATGTGGAATACCTGATGCTACGTGGCATCTTTATGGCTCCTGGTGTGACGCCCGAGCAAACAGCCTATTACGTTGATTTGATGAAAAAAATACGCACCACGCCAGAATGGAAAAAATTTATGGACGAAGGCGCGTTTAACCAAACCTTTATGGAGGGCGCTGATTTTGCGCGCTGGGTGGCCAATGAAGAAATTCGTCACCGCTTGTTGATGCAGGACGCTGGCTTCGTCGCCAAGTAAGGGGTAACGCATCACATGCAGCAAGAATCACCTGACGCAGCGGAGAAAAGTGCCGCTTCCACGCGTACTCTAGAAATAGTTACTGCACTTTTCTTTATAGCCGTAGGCAGTATTGTGATGTGGGACAGCTCACGCATCGGTGCGAGCTGGGGCGCTGACGGGCCGCAAAGCGGTTACTTCCCGTTTTACATTGGCTTGCTGATGAATATCGCCAGCGTTATCAATTTAATACTGGCTTTCAAATCTGACAAGACCGTATCTTTCGTATCACGGCCTGAAGTCAAGCTGGTGTTTTCCATCTTTTTTCCATGTTTGATCTATGTTGCCGTGATGCAGTTTCTGGGCTTGTATTTGGCCTCTGTGATCTTTATAGCCGTGTTCATGCGTTGGCAGGGCAAGTTTAGTATTTTTAAATCTGTGCTGACATCGCTCATCGTTGTGATCGTGCTGTTCGTGATGTTTGAAATCTGGTTCAAGGTGCCCCTCATCAAAGGCCCGCTCGAAGCTGCATTAGGGTATTGAGATGGAAGAACTCCAAGCGTTGTTTCAGGGCTTCTCGGTGGCCATGTCGCCCGTCAACATCGGGTTGATGTTTCTAGGTATTGTGCTGGGTATTTTGATTGGCGTGCTGCCCGGCTTGGGCGGCGCGAATGGTGTGGCTATTTTGTTGCCACTGACGTTCAGCATGAACCCGGTATCCGGCATTATTTTGCTCTCCTGCATTTACTGGGGCGCTTTGTTTGGTGGTGCGATTACTTCAATCCTTTTCAACATCCCAGGCGAGCCTTGGTCTGTGGCCACCACGTTTGACGGTTATCCGATGGCGCAGCAAGGCCAAGCCGGCCAGGCGCTTACAGCAGCATTCACATCCTCCTTCATCGGTGCTTTTGTGGCAGTGGTGATGATTACTTTTCTAGCGCCATTGGTTGCCAAATTCGCGCTCAAATTTGGCCCGCCTGAATTCTTTGCCGTTCAGCTTCTGACGTTTTGCAGCTTCGTCGGCATGAGCAAAGGCGCGCCTTGGAAAACGCTGGCCGCGATGTTTTTGGGCTTCACGCTCGCAGCCATTGGTATGGACAACGTCACCGGGCAGCTGCGCCTGACATTTGGTTTTGCGCCGATGATGAAAGGCTTCGACTTTCTGATTGCAGTCATAGGCTTGTTTGGCATCGGCGAGATATTGCTGACGATGGAAGAAGGGCTGGCCTTTAAAGGAAAAAATGGAAAGATTGACGGCAAGGTGGTGTTAGAAACTTGGAAGAAACTGCCCCGCTATTGGCTCACCTACGTGCGCAGTTCAGCTGTCGGTTGCTGGATGGGCATCACACCCGGCGGCGCAACGCCAGCCTCTTTTATGGGCTACGGCATTGCCAAGCGTTTCTCAAAGAATCCTGAAAAGTTTGGAAAAGGTGAGATTGAAGGCGTGCTCGCTCCTGAGACTGCCGCTCACGCTGCGGGCACAGCAGCCCTGCTGCCGATGTTGACGCTGGGCATCCCCGGCTCGCCTACAGCGGCTGTCTTGCTTGGCGGTTTGCTGGTCTGGGGATTACAGCCCGGGCCCTTGCTTTTCGTTGAGCAAAAAGACTTTGTCTGGGGTTTGATCGCCAGCATGTATTTGGGCAACGTCGTTGGACTGATTGTTGTGTTGCTAACCGTGCCTTGGTTTGCCGCGATTTTGCGCATTCCATTTTCTATCATTGCACCCGTGATTTTGGTGATTTGCGCGGTCGGTGCTTACACCGTTCACAGCTCCATGTTTGATGTGTGGTTGATGTTGGGCTTTGGTGTGATGGGCTATGTGTTTAAAAAGCTCGACTATCCTCTGGCCCCGCTCGTTTTGGCTTTGGTGTTGGGCGACATGGCAGAAAACGCATTCAGGCAATCATTGCTGGGCTCAAGCGGCAGCATGATGGTTTTTGTGTCGAATCCACTGGTGGCTAGCATCACGGCTCTGGCCTTGATCATGCTGTTTTGGCCGCTGATTGGCGCGATCATGAAACGTATGAAAACGAAGGCAGCATGACC
>JANMDU010000021.1:0-47628 GCA_031376455.1 Variovorax sp.
TTTCGCTGCGTCAGACACCCAAACCACAACGCCTCAAACTCGTGGCCTTCCCATTTACTAAGAAGCTCGCACCTAGAAATTTAGCCGCCCAACCATCTCTGCCAGCCGACTGTGGTTGGGCTATCTCCCGCAGCAAAATAAAGGGGGAGACGGCGAAGCCGGCGGAGGACATTTGCGGAGGGGGATAGCCCAAGCGCAGTCGGCTCGCTGCTACATCAGAGCAAAAACAAGTACAAATCCAAAGAGAAAACAGCACTCAGCCTGCATAGAACCTGCGCAGAGCGCTCACAAATCAATAGCGATTGCATTCTCAACACACCAAGCGCGTATTGCAGCCTCAGCTTTCAAACGCAGTGGCGAAGAAAGAAATGAAGCCCGCGCTGCACGAATCTGACCTCGCATGATCTGCGCCAAACTGAGGCCACACACCTCATGAGCGACCTGAAGTTCACTGCCCTGCGTCAAGACAGAAATCAAGCGGTTATCGGCCTGCACTGAACAATTCAATCCTGACTGCTCCATCGCAAACAAGGGATGCTTTGCTAAATCGGCCCACGCGCCGGTATGCATATTGCTCGTCGGGCAGACCTCGAAATGCACGCCTGCCTCTCGCGCACGAGCCATTCGCTGATCAACGCCCTCGCCATGTGCGATTTGCACACCGTGGCCGATTCGTGTTGCACCGAGTTCCATCGCCTCCACCACTCGCTCCCCTATATCGGCTTCGCCCGCATGTAACGTGATGCCTAGGCCAGCCTCGCGTGCGAGCGAAACTGCTTTGACGTGCAGGCTAGCAGGGAAGCCGCGCTCAGCGCCTGCCAAGTCAAAGCCGATGACGTTTTTCCCAGCAAATCGCGCCGCAAGCTCTGCGCTGCGCACCACATCGGCAGGCGAATCCGTTCGCATGCCGCAGACGATCAAGCCCGCTGGCACGCCGGTGGCCGCGCTGCCGCGTATCAGACCTGCGAGCATGGCGCAGACGGCTTCATCCCCACCCAATCCGTGCGATTCCAAGAGCAAAGGTGCCATGCGCAGTTCAACGAGCAAAGCACCATCCAGGGCGCAGTCTTGCACAGCCTCGAAAGCCACGCGCTCGCAAGCTTGCGGGCTAGCCATCGCCGCCACGGTGAGCCCGAAAGCCGCCACATAGCGCTCCAGCGAGCCTGAATTGGCTTGCGCGTGAATCCAATGCTGCAAATCTTCCGGCGTGTCGGCAGGTAGCGAAATGCCCTGTTTGAGGCACAGCTCAAACAAGGTCTCAGGGCGCAAATTGCCATCCAAGTGCTCATGCAGCACCACCTTGGGGATGCTGCTCCAAAAATCAGATACAGGTTTCATACAAAAATAGAGATTTACCCGTTTGTCAACCGATAGCGCTGTCTGGCATTATCATGGGTTGGGTGAACTGACGGTATGACTCAGTTCAATTGTTTAACTTATCAGGAACGAAACCATGAAATTCGCTTTGCGCTCCACTCTCATTGCTGCCGCTGCTTTGGCCGCTACGACCGCCTACGCTCAGCCCGCTGTCATTTTTGACATGGGCGGCAAGTTTGACAAATCTTTCAATCAAGCGGCCTATGAAGGTGCCGAGCGCTTCAAGAAAGAAACTGGCACGCAATACCTTGAATTTGAAGTGACCAACCCGACCCAGCGCGAGCAGGCGATTCGCCGCATGGCTGAGCGTGGCGCGAATCCGATCATCGGCATTGGTTTTAGCCAAGGCGGCGCGATTGAAAAAATCGCTAAAGAATTTCCTAAACTTAACTTCGCCATCATCGACTACGTGGTGAAAGAGCCCAATGTGCAATCCGTTGTGTTCAACGAACATGAAGGCAGCTTTTTGGTGGGCATGATGGCCGCCTCCGCATCCAAGACGGGAAAAGTCGGCTTTGTGGGCGGCATGGATATTCCCTTGATCCGCAAATTCCAATGTGGCTACGAGCAAGGCGCGAAATTTGCCAACGGTAAAGTCGAAACCTTTGCCAACATGACCGGCACGACAGGCGCAGCTTGGAACGATCCCGCACGCGGCGGCGAATTGGCTAAAGCGCAAATGGCAAAGGGCGCTGACGTGATTTTCGCAGCAGCCGGCGGCACGGGCATGGGTGTGTATCAAGCAGCCAAAGACAGCGGCAAACTCGCTATCGGTGTTGACAGCAACCAAAACCACATTCAGCCAGGCACCATGCTGACCTCGATGGTCAAGCGAGTAGATACTGCCGTGTACAACGTGATGAAGAAACACACACCTGGTATCAGTGCACTTGGCTTGAAAGAAGGCGGCGTTGATTACGCTGTTGACGCTAACAACGAGAAACTCGTCTCTGCTGATATGAAGAAGAAAGTCGATGCTGCGAAAGCCGACATCATCTCCGGCAAGATCAAAGTCGTTGATTACATGGCTGCGAGCAAGTGCTCTTGATCTTTCCTTAAGAGCTTTTTAGTCCCCTAATAGAAGAACACGGAAGGCACAGAGTATTCACGGAAGACACGAAAAATTTAATTTTTCTTTTCTGTGATTTCCGTGTAGTTTCCGTGACTTCCGTGTTCTAAAGATCCATGATATCCAACGCATCGAATGCCACCGAAAGCCGCACAGCACCTGCTGTGCGGCTTTCTCGCATTTGTAAGCGCTTCGGCGCAGTTGTGGCCAATGCAGATGTCGATTTGCAAATTGCGCAAGGCACGATTCACGGCATCGTGGGAGAAAATGGTGCGGGCAAATCGACGCTGATGTCGATTTTGTATGGCTTCTACACGGCTGATTCTGGCGAGATTGAAATTCAAGGCAAGCCGGTCAACATCAAAAATTCGCACGAAGCGATTGCGCTAGGCATTGGCATGGTGCATCAGCATTTTATGCTGGTGGACAACCTGAGTGCCTTAGACAACATCTTGCTCGGCGTAGAAACTTCCCTGCTGCTAAAAACAGCGCAACTTGATGCGCGTACCAAATTGCAGGCGCTGATGCAAGACACGGGTTTGAACGTGAATCTCGACACGCTTGTTGAAGACTTGTCTGTTGGCGACCGTCAGCGCCTAGAAATCCTCAAAGCGCTGCATCGAGGTGCGCGCATTTTGATCTTGGATGAGCCCACCGCGGTGCTCACCGCGCAAGAAACGGAGCAACTGTTTACGGTGCTGCGGCGCTTGCGGGAAAGTGGCAAAACGATTTTGATCATCACCCACAAGCTTAAAGAAGTGCTCATCCTGTGTGATCAAGTTACCGTGATGCGCGCAGGCCGTGTGGTTCATGTTTGCGCAGCAAAAGATGCGACTGTCACGCAGCTCGCTGAAGCGATGGTGGGCCGCAAACTCAAGAGTCCGCCCGCGCGCGCTGGGCACGATATGAATGCACCTGTGCGCCTCGTAGTGCGTGATCTGGCTTACCGCGATGTGCATGGCGTGCAGCGGCTGCAACGCATTGGTTTTACGCTGCGCTCGGGTGAGATCGTGGGCGTGGCGGGTGTGGCTGGCAATGGGCAAACGGAGCTGCTTGAAATTCTCTCTGGCATGAAGCGCCCTGCGGCAGGCCGCATGAGCGTGCTTGGGAAAGACTTTGACGCAGCACAATGGCTCGATCCGATTGCAGCCCGTGATATGGGATTGGCTCACGTGCCCGAAGACCGCCATGAACGCGGCATGGTGCTGCAATTTGGTGCTTGGGAATCTGCTGTGCTTGGGTATGAGCGCTTGGCTGCATATTGCAAAGGCATCTTTCTTCGCTCAAGCGCCATGCAAAAAGACACAAATGACTTGATGCAGCGCTTTGATGTGCGCCCGCCGAATCCGAACTTGCGCTCCTCCAAGTTCTCCGGCGGGAATCAACAAAAGTTGATTTTGGCGAGAGAGTTTAACCAAGCGCCGAAAGTGTTGCTGGTCGGCCAGCCGACGCGCGGCGTGGACATTGGCGCGATTGAATTCATCCACGAGCAACTGCGCAGCTTGCGCGATGCGGGCTGCGCGATTTTGCTGGTCTCTACTGAGCTCGAAGAAATTTTGGCTTTGTCAGATCGCGTGATCGTGATGAACCAAGGCCACATCACTGGCGAGCTGCCGGTGGGCGAATGCGATGAAAAGAATTTAGGATTGCTGATGGTGAGTCAAGCGACTTCCGCTCGTCCTGAGCTTGTCGAAGGACATGCAAGCCCTTCGACAAGCTCAGGGCGAACGGGTCATGCAGCAAAGGCCACCAAATGAGCGCCGCGCAAAAAGATCTACCGCGCTGGTTGGATGTGGGCGTGATTCCTCTGGTCAATCTGTTGATCGCTTTGCTGGTCGCTGGTTTGGTGGTTGCGCTTGTTGGCCAAAGCCCAAAAGCAGTGATGACGGCGCTGATCAAAGGCGCTTTGGGCAATCAGCGCGGCTTAAGCTACACGCTGTATTACGCCACCACTTTTGTGTTCGCAGGCTTAGCTGTTGCTGTGGCTTTTCATGCGGGCTTGTTCAATATCGGCGGCGAAGGCCAAGCAATGATTGGTGGCTTGGGTGCTGGTTTGATGGCTTTGTGGCTGGGCGCTTCGCTTCCCGCTTGGTTGATGCTGCCGCTCATGATCGTCTTTGCGGCGCTGTTTGCTGGCATCTGGGGCGCGATCCCTGGCTATTTGCAAGCCTATCGCGGCAGCCATGTGGTGATCACGACCATCATGTTTAATTTTCTCGCCAGCTCTCTCATGGTGTATTTGCTCGTGAACGTGCTCAAGCCTGCGGGCGAGATGGCACCAGAAAGCGCGGAATTTGCCGCCTCCGCCAAGATGCCGCGCGTGCATGAATTCCTCAAAGGCATCGGCATTGACTGGCCTTCATCGCCGCTGAACATGAGCATCGTCATCGCCATGCTCGCTTGCATCTTCGTGTATCTCCTGCTCTGGAAAACGCGCATCGGTTACCAAATCCGCGCGAGCGGATCGAGCCCCGGCGCAGCGGAATATGCGGGGATCTCACCGCAAAAGCAAATCATGCTTTCTATGGCGATATCTGGCGCACTTGCGGGCATGATCGCCATCAACGAAGTGGCCGGTGTGCATCACAAGCTGCTCACTGATTTCGTCGCCGGCGCAGGCTTTACTGGCATTGCCGTGGCGCTCATGGGGCGCAACCATCCGTTTGGCATTGTGCTGTCTGCCCTGCTTTTCGGCATGATTTCTCAAGGCGGTGCAGAAGTCGCGTTTGAAGTACCGGGTTTCACGAAAGACATGATCGTGATGATGCAAGGTTTGATCGTGCTGTTCTCCGGGGCATTGGCGTATGTGTTTGCGCCGCTGATTGGGCGTGTTTATTTCGCGTTGGCAAAAAAGGAGGCCACGTGATGGAAAGTCTCCTGTTCACCATTGATCTGCTCGCCTCCAGTCTGCGCTTAGCCACGCCGCTGATTTTTTGCGCACTCGCCGGCGTATTGTCTGAGCGCGCCGGCGTGATTGACATTGGCTTGGAAGGCAAGATGCTGTTTGCAGCCTTTGCAGCCGCCACAGTCGGCGTAACAACTGCATCTTGGCCGTTGGCTATGCTCGCGGCCGTTGCAGTGGCCTGCGCGTTGTCTGCACTACATGGCTTTGCCTGCGTCACGTATCAAGGCAATCAAGTCATCTCTGGTTTGGCGATCAACATCATTGCCGCCGGCATCACGGTGGTGCTCGGTATCGCGTGGTTCAAGCAAGGCGGGCAAACACCGCAAGTGCCAGACGAGGTGCGCTTCAAAGAGATGTTTGCCATTCCCCTGCTCGGGCAAAACGCACTGGTCTATGTAGCAATTGCGCTGGTATTTGCCGTTTGGTGGCTGCTGTTCCGCACCCGCTTTGGCCTGCGTTTGCGAGCAGTCGGCGAGAACCCAGCGATGGTGGATGCAGCGGGCGTCTCGGTGGCGGGCACGCGCTATCTCGCGCTCATGGGCAATGGCGCTCTCTGCGGCCTCGCGGGCTGCTACCTCGTCCTCGCGCAAAACGCATCGTTTGCCCCACACATGACAGCTGGCAGAGGCTTCATGGCGCTCGCCGCCATGATTTTCGGCAAGTGGCATCCCGTGGGCGCGCTATGGGCATGTTTGCTGTTCGGTTTCTTAGATGCTTTGGCGATTCGCCTGCAAGGCACAAAACTACCCGGTATTGGTGAGATCCCCGTGCAGTTCATTCAAGCGCTGCCGTATTTGATGACGGTCATTTTGCTGGCTGGCTTCATCGGTAAGGCCGTTGCACCGCGTGCGCTGGGTTCTCCATATATCAAGTCGCGTTGATTCTTTGACCTTTTTTGAACACGGAAGGCACGAAAATTACACGGAAAACACAGAAAAGATTTGTTAGGTTTTTCCGTGTCCTCCGTGCATCTTCTGTGCCTTCCGTGTTCTTCTAACGACAACATGAAACTACTTCGCCGTACATTTTTCATCAGCCTGCTCGCCCCTTTGTCTTCTTTTGCTAACAACAAAGGCGTGCTCCTCGCGCAAGATTACAAAAGCGGCATGGACATCGGCCAATACCTCATCAGCGAAAAGCTTGACGGCGTGCGCGCCCTGTGGGATGGCAAGGCATTGCGTTTTCGCAGCGGGCAAACGATCTCCGCGCCTGCTTGGTTTACTGCCAAGTTGCCAGCTACGCCGCTCGACGGCGAGCTGTGGCTAGAGCGCGGCAAGTTTGATGAGCTTTCCGGAGCCGTGCGCAAGCTTTTGGCCATTGATGCAGAGTGGCAGGCTGTGAAATACATGGTGTTTGAGCTACCTGCAGGAGACGGCACGTTTGAAGCGCGCAGCGAAAAGCTACGGGCTTTGACCCGCCAAACGAACTGGCCACAGCTCCAATGGATTGAGCAGTTCAAGCTGTCTGATGAAAAAGCTCTGCAAACCAAGCTCAAGCAAATCACATTGCAAGGTGGTGAAGGTTTGATGCTGCACAAGGCTGATGCGTCGGTCACCACAGGCCGCAGCCCGGTACTTCTCAAGCTCAAACCCGTGTCGGACGCAGAAGGCATAGTGACAGCCTACATCGCTGGCAAAGGCAAGTTCGCTGGCATGCTCGGCGCTTTGCAAATCAAAACCGAAGACGGCCACGCGGTAAAAATCGGCACGGGCTTCACCGACGAGCAGCGCAGAAATCCGCCGCCCATTGGCAGCACAATCACCTATTCATATCGCGACACCACGCCCAGCGGCAAACCGCGCTTCGCTGCATTCCTGCGCATACGCCCCGCCGGCGCCTGAACAACTTTACTATCAAAGTAATAGCACCTCGCTCAGTATTGATGCCGGCTAGATGCTGATTTAGCTTGAATTCAGTTATAAAATTCAAGAAAGAGATTTTATGCAGTCTGAACGGGATGCTGCAAGCGCCACACCCGCCACGCACTAAGCATCGCCAGTACAGCGACACCCGTTGCAACCCAAAACACGCTACGCAAGCCGTAAGCCTCGCAGATCTTGCCTCCCGCCCAGCTACCGAGCACGCCCGGAATGCCATAGCCCAGCACGGTGTACAAAGCTTGGCCTCGGCTGCGCATGCTGCCGGGGAAATGGTGGGAGATCAGCGCGGTGCATACCGTGTGATTGGCGGCGAAGCTGATCGCATGCAAAGTTTGCGCGGCAAACAAAATCCACAGCACATCGCCCATACCCGCAGTCAATGCAAAGCGCAAAGCGGTGGCAGCCGCTGAGAGGATGAGCCAAGCCGTGAGCGAGAAGCGCGGCAGCCAACGGCCTTGGGTGTAAAACCAAGCGATCTCCGTGACAACAGAGCTGGCCCACAATATACCGATCATGGTTTTGCTGTAGCCCAGCTCATCGCAATACAGCGAGAAGAAAACATACAAGCCCATGTGCGAGAGCACGTTGAGCGCAATCGTGCCGAAAAACCAAGCGACAGGTGGTTGGCGCAGCGTGTGCCAGATCGGCTGCGTCGATTTCTCTATCGCTATGTCTTCGCGAATATCAGGAATCGCGTATGCACTCCACATCAGCAGCGCCAATCCCAATGCAACAGCCAGCGGAAAACATTTCAATCCAAAGTGTTCAAAGAACACGCCGGCCGCCAGCACCGTGACCATAAATCCAAGCGAGCCCCACAGCCGCACCCGCCCATGCCGCCGCACATCAAACACACCGCCGCGCGTAACGATTTGCGCCAAAGCAGATTCGCTCATGGGCATCAGTGCGCTCGAATTCAAATACATGAAGAGCAAGCAAGCCATCAGCCACCAAAAGCCGCCGCCTTGCCAAAAGAATCCGAGCGACCCGAGCAGAGCGAGCACCGTGGCGATGCGCAACAGCTTAGCGCGCTGGCCCGTGCGATCCCCGAGCCAAGCCCATGCATAGGGCGCAACCAATCGAGAAAACGATTGCAGCGAAGCGATCATGCCGATCAGCGCCACGCCGTAGCCGATCTCTTTGAGCCAAAGAGAAAGAAAGGTATTGACGACACCGATGTGCGAGAAATATGCAGCAGATAAAGCCGCGAAGGGGATCAGTTGTCGCGTGGTCGTCACCGCTCGGGCCGCAGCAGCTTCTTGCGGCTTAGGCATTGGTTGCGATTGACCCGGCAATCACCGGCGTGCTGCTGACCACATCGCCGCATTGCGCCCGATGCGCCAAAGCATGCTCCATCACGACGAGCGCCAGCATCGCCTCCAAAATCGGCGTGGCGCGAATGCCGACGCAAGGGTCATGCCGCCCTTTGGTGATCACTTCTGTGGCCTCGCCCTGCGCCGTGATCGTCTCACGTGGCACGAGGATGGAGCTGGTGGGCTTGATCGCCACGCTCACTTCCAAATCCTGCCCTGTGCTGATGCCGCCGAGCGTGCCGCCAGCGTTGTTGGTTTTGAAGCCTTCGGGCGAAAGCGAATCGCCATGCATTGAGCCTTTGTGAGCAACTGACGCGAAACCCGCGCCAATCTCCACGCCCTTCACCGCGTTCACGCCCATCATCGCGTAGGCAATATCAGCATCCAGCTTGTCAAACAGTGGCTGGCCTAAACCCACAGGCATGCCAGTGGCCACAACGCGCAAACGCGCCCCACATGAATCGCCGCTTTTGCGCAGCGCATTCATGTATTCCTCTAAAGCGCTGACATCAGACAGTGGCGCAAAAAACGGATTGCTGCCCACATGCGCCCAGCTCTCAAATGCCACCGGGAGCTCTCCGATCTGCGTGATGCAACCTCGAAACTCCGTTCCGTATTTCTCCTTCAGCCATTTCTTCGCCACCGCACCCGCCGCCACCATCGGCGCAGTCAACCGAGCTGATGAGCGCCCGCCGCCGCGTGGATCGCGCAGGCCGTATTTTTGGATGTAGGCGTAATCCGCATGGCCGGGGCGGAATTTCGCCGCCACTTCTGAATAATCTTTGCTGCGCTGATCGGTGTTTTGAATCATCAAGCAAATCGGCGTGCCAGTCGTCTTGCCTTCATACACGCCCGAGAGGATTTGCACGACATCCGCCTCATCGCGCTGCGTCACAAATTTACTCGTGCCCGGACGGCGGCGATTCAAATCAGGCTGAATATCGGCCTCACTCAAGGCCATGCCCGGCGGGCAGCCATCAATCACGCAACCAATCGCCGGGCCATGCGATTCACCAAAGTTCGTCACTGCGAACAAATGCCCAAAGGTATTACCACTCATCTCTTGATTATCCCAGACGCGCGTCATGCCACTTTTCCATTTTTGGGATGAATTCATTTCATGCCGATTTACCCAGTTTTCAAAGCCTTGCTCAGACACAATGCTGTTCTATGAATGCAACAACTCTCCTTTCTTTTTATGACACCGCCGAGCTCTGGGCTCAACCCACCGGCTTGGATTTGGCGAAAGCCTACGATGCAGCGCTCGCGCTGCGCGCCTTGCGCATCACACGCGGCGAGCAAAGTCGCGGCTACAAAATCGGCTTTACCAACAAAAACATCTGGCCGCGCTACAACGCCACCGCGCCCGTTTGGGGCACAGTCTATGACAGCACCTTGAGCTTTTGCGAGACGACAAGCGTGCTGTCGCTAGCGGGCATCTGTCAGCCACGTATCGAGCCCGAAGCTGTGCTCACCCTGCGCGCCACGCCGCCTGCAAACTGTACGCTCGATCAACTCTTCGATTGCGTCGAATCCGTCGCGCCCGGTTTTGAAATTGTGCAAAGCCATTTAAAAGAATGGAAATTCGCTTTGCCTGATGCAGTGGCCGATGGCAGCTTGCATGCAAGGCTGGTGGTGGGCAGCCAAGTGCCGGTGCGCAGCTTAGCCAGCAACGCTGAAGGTTTTTGCAAGCTTCTGGCCGACTGCAAAGTCAATCTGCTGTGCGACGGCAAGCCCATGGAATCAGGCACTGGCGCAAACGTATTAGGCGATCCTTTGAGTGCCTTGCTGCATTTCGTTCATGAAATTCAAAAGTGCCCCGGCGCGCCTGCACTGCAAGAGCGCGATGTGATTACGACCGGCACGTGGACCGATGCGTATCCCGTCAGCGCTGAACAAACATGGCTGGCGACATTTCATGCGCCTTTATCACCGCTTTCACTGAGCTTCAGCGCAGATTGACGATACTATTAATTCAATAGCACTCTGCGCAATCAATACGCCGGCAAACCGCTGATTTCGCTCTAAAATATCAGCATGTTGACTGAATACGCCTTCCTCAAACCTTGGCTCTCCGCGTTGGTTCTCCCGCCTGGCTCGCCCTTGCTACTGATCTTGCTCGGCTATTTAATGGCCGTGCGCAGTACGCGCGTAGTGTGGATAGCCCTCGGGAAACTGCTGTTTGCGACGGCATTTGTGGCGCTCTGGCTGTTTTGTTGCCAAGGCGCAGCCATGTTTTTAGAGCGCGTGGTGCTGCGCCCGCCTCTGCCCATCGAGCCGCAATCGGTGACACAGACTTTCAAAATCGAGCAGACTCAAGCCATCGTCGTGCTGGGTGGCGGCATGCGCCTTGAGAATCGTGAATACGGCAAAGGCACTCTGTCTGAAGCTTCCGCAGAGCGTCTTCACTATGGCTTCACACTGGCCAAACAAACGGGCCTGCCGCTGGCTTTTAGCGGCGGCGTTGGCTGGGCGGCGGCATCTCAAGACAGCGAGGCGGCCGCTGCTGCGCGGTGGCTCGCCCAGCTTGGCTTGCCAGCCTTGCGCTATTCTGATGCGCAATCCAAAGACACCGCAGGTAACGCGCAAGCCATGGCTACCATGCTTAAAAAAGAAGGCATCTCTAGAATTGCTTTAGTGACGCATGCCAGCCACATGCCGCGCGCTAGAGCAGAGTTTGAAGCTACGGGGCTCAACGTCCTGCCTGCACCCACGCAATTCATCACGGCAGATCAAGCTATGGGATTGGATTGGTTTCCCTCTGGCAAAGGAGCGCGAGACAATCGCCGCGTGATGCATGAAATCCTCGGGCTCTCCATTCAACGCCGCGCTGCCACCCCTTGAGATTGCTCCTTATTTCATAGCATCTTGCGCAGATTTCATGCCGGCTAAGGACATAAAAGGCTTATAAATACGGCTTGCGCTTGACCCTCGGCGCAAAATCCACTATATTACTAACCAATCGGTCAGTAATCATGTCTTCTCCCCCAAACACACTCCAAGCATTAGCTGAGCGCCCAGAAAAGCGCGAGCGGCGCAAGGAGGCAAGGCCAGGAGAATTGTTAGCGGCTGCATTGGATTTATTTGTCGAAAAAGGTTTTGCAGCCACGCGAGCCGAAGAGGTAGCGCAGCGGGCAGGCGTGTCCAAAGGCACTTTGTTTCTCTACTTCCCGAGTAAAGATGAGTTATTCAAAGCCGTCGTGCGCGAACACATTGGCGGCACGATTCGTAGCGCATTTGGTGAGGTAGACAGTTATCCCGGCACGAGCAGCGAACTCGTGCATTACATGATGCTGCAATGGTGGGAGCGCTATGGCAATACCAAAGCTTCGGGCATCAGCAAGCTCATGATGAGTGAGGCGGGCAATTTCCCAGAGCTCGCAGAGTTTTACCAGAATGAAGTGATCATCCCGGGGCATCAACTGATTCAAAAAGTCATCGAGCGTGGCGTCGCTTCGGGAGAATTCCGCAAGGTCGATGTGGAATACGCCGTGTTCAGTATGCTTGCTCCCATTATGTTTTTGATCATGTGGAAGCATTCGATGAGCGGCTGCTGCCCATCGGGCGCGCCGATTGATCCGCAGCGCTACCTCGCCGTACAAGCAGATATCGTGGCCAAAGGCCTGTCAAACCCAGCCTCTGCGGGCTTTACTTCTCAGACATCTCCATCAGCTACAACCCTACTATGAAGAGCACAACGAAATGGATCATCGGCGCGCTCGCGCTATTGCTAATAGTAGGCGGCACAGCGCGTGTCTTAGCCAAGAAGCAAGCAGCTCCAGCTGCGGTGGCTGCTGCAAAAGCCGAACCTGTCATTGAGCTGGCCGCTAGCGATGTGTTCACCGTGAAAAATATTGAGCTCTCACAAGGCGTACCCATCTCGGGCTCGCTCAAAGCCATTAACTCAGCTCTCGTGAAAGCGCGTGTCGCCGGCGAGCTACAAGGCCTCACTGTGCGAGAGGGTGATTTTGTCAAAGCTGGGCAGACGATCGCTCGCGTGGACAGCAGCGAATACGCCGCCCGCGTGCGCCAATCGCAGGAAACTGCCGATGCGGCCAAAGCGCAGATTGATATGGCTCAGCGCAGCTTCGATAACAACAAAGCCTTGGTGGATCAGGGCTTCATCTCGCGCACGGCGCTGGATATGTCACAGGCCACCTTGCAATCTGCGCAGGCGAATCACAAAGCCGCACTCGCCGGGCTGGATGTCAGCAAAAAATCTGTGCAAGATACGGTGCTTGCAGCGCCCATTAGCGGCATCATCTCGCAGCGCCTGGCTCAGCCCGGAGAACGCGTGGGAATTGATGCCCGAATCGTGGAAATTGTGGATCTCAATCGCTTGGAATTGGAAGCACAACTCTCCGCTAGCGATTCTCTTCAAGTGCGCGTGGGGCAAACCGCTCGCTTGAAGCTAGAAGGCAGAGCCGATGAGATCTCAGCCACCGTGAACCGGATCAATCCAAGCGCATCCAGCAGCAGCCGCAGCGTATTGATCTACTTAAGTGTTGCTGCGCAGCCCGGTTTGCGCCAAGGCTTGTTTGCCCAAGGCACACTCGATACGGCTGCCCAGACCGTGCTCGCGGTGCCGCTGTCAGCCGTGCGTACGGACAAGCCACAGCCCTATGTGCAGCTCATACAAAACGGCCGCGTCGTTCATCAAACGGTGGAGATGGGTGGGCGCGGCGAGGCGCAAGGCGTGACCATGGTTGCTCTTAAAAACATAGCGCCTAGCGCAGTCATTGCAATGGCGAGCGCCGGAACGCTGCGTGAAGGCTTGTTAGTTGTCCTGCCGACCGCCAAACCAGCAGCGTCTGCTCCAGCACAAGCGGCATCAGGAAATTAAGCCTTATGTGGTTCACCCGCGTCAGCCTTCAAAATCCGGTCTTCGCCACCATGATGATGCTGGCGCTGATGGTATTGGGCATTTTTAGTTATCAGCGGCTCAAGGTTGATCAGTTTCCAAGCGTTGATTTTCCAGTCGTTGTCGTCTCGACAGACTATCCGGGTGCAGCGCCTGAGATTGTGGAATCCGAAGTTTCTAAAAAAATTGAAGAGGCGGTGAACTCGATTGCGGGCATCAGCGCGCTGACCTCGCGCAGCTACGAAGGTGTCTCGGTGGTGGTGATTGAGTTTCAGCTCAACATCAATGGCCGCAAGGCAGCCGATGATGTCCGCGAAAAAGTGGCCATCGTTCGCCCGAATCTACGCACAGAAGTTAAAGAGCCGCGCGTACTGCGCTTCGATCCATCAGCGCGGTCGGTGTGGTCAGTGGCTGTGCTGCCGCAGGCGGTCGGCTCGGTGAAAGCCATGAGCGGTGTGGAGCTGACCAATTGGGCGGATCAAAATTTGAAAAAACGCTTGGAGAATGTACGCGGTGTGGGCTCAGTGGCTCTCGTCGGCGCGACCAAGCGTGAGATCAATATTTATTTGAACCCGCAAGCGCTAGAAGCTTACGGCATAAGCGGCGATCAAGTGGCCAGCGCCATTCGTAATGAGAATCAGGATTTGCCCGTCGGTGCAGTGCGATCTCTCGCGCAAGAGCGCGTTGTACAGGTGCAATCTCGGGTGCAACGACCGGAGGATTTTGCCAAGATCATCGTCGCTAGAAAAGCGGGTGCGGCCATCACGGTTGGCCAGCTCGCTCGCATTGCCGATGGCGCACAAGAAGCGGAAAATCTGGCGCTCTATAACGGCGAGCGCACTTTGTTGCTCTCGGTACAAAAGTCGCAAGACGAAAACACGATCGAAGTGGTCGACGGTCTGCAAAAGACCATATCAGAGATGGAAAAACAGCTGCCGCCGGGTATCAAGCTGCAAGAGATTCAAGACAATTCACGCTCCATCCGCGTCTCCGTCAAAAACGTGAAGCAAACCTTGATTGAAGGCGCGTTGCTCACGGTATTGATCGTTTTCTTATTTTTAAACTCATGGCGCTCCACCGTGATCACGGGCTTGACCCTGCCCATTGCCATCATCGGCACGTTTCTTTTCATGCAAATCTTCGGCTTCACGATCAACATGATCACGCTGATGGCTTTGTCGCTCTGCGTCGGCCTCTTGATCGACGATGCGATTGTGGTGCGTGAGAATATCGTACGACACATTCAAATGGGCAAAACGCCTTATCAAGCCTCGCTTGATGGCACGCAAGAAATTGGTTTGGCCGTGCTGGCCACCACATTTTCCATCGTGGCCGTGTTTCTGCCGATTGGCTTCATGGGCGGCATCATCGGTAAGTTCTTCCATGAGTTTGGTATCACCATTGTGGCGGCCGTGATGATCTCGATGTTTGTCAGCTTCACGCTCGACCCCATGATGTCATCTATCTGGCACGATCCGGCCGTTGACCAACATGGCAAACCATTCAAACCTGTGACTTGGTACGACAAAACCATCGGCAGAGTCACGCACGCCTTTGAGCGCGGCACGGAGCGACTGGGCGATGGCTACCAAAGCATTCTTCGCTGGAGCTTGAAGTGGAAAAAAACCACCCTACTTTTGGCTTTTGCCATCTTCGGCGTGAGCATTTTCATGGTCAAGTTTCTGGGCACAGAATTCGTACCCAAAGCGGATTTTGGCGAGAGCAACATCAGTTTTTACACACCTGTGGGCTCGTCGCTGGAAGCCACGGAAGCAAAAGTCAAACAGGTCGAAGCCATCATCCGCGAGCGACCCGAAGTGCGCTACACGCTCTCCACCATCAACACCGGTAATTCACAAGGGAAGATTTACGCAAACGTCTATGTGCGCTTGTCAAACCGCAAAGAGCGCGTTCAGAGCGTCGATCAAGTCTCCTCAGATCTGCGCGAGCGCTTGCGTAAAGTCGCAGGCATCACCGTCACGCAAGCCGGCACACTGGATGCAGTAGGCGGCAACAAGCAAATTGAAGTGGCGATCAAAGGTACAGATTTGAAAGAGCTAGAGCGCATCACGGTGCAGGTGCTCGCCAAGCTCGCTAGCATTCCTGGTCTCGTTGATCTGGATTCGAGCGTGAAAGCAGCTAAGCCCACAATTGAAGTGGATGTGCGCCGCGAAGTGGCCTCCGACCTTGGCCTCACCACGGCGCAAATCGGCAGCAGCCTGCGCACGCTGGTTGCCGGGCAAACTGTGGGCAATTGGCGCGCGCCGGATGACCAAACCTACGACGTGAACGTGCGCCTCGCGCCCGATGCGCGCAATACGCCACAAGATTTGGAGCGCCTTCCTTTCTCGCTCGGTACGAATGCCGATGGCAGCTCGCGCATCGTGCGGCTCAATCAAGTGGCTACTGTGCGAGAGTCAGTGGGTGCGAGTCAAATCAACCGGCGCGATCTCACGCGCGAAGTGGCCATCAATGCAAACGTGTTTGGCCGCGCGGCAGGCGAAGTGTCTGCCGACATTCGCAAAACGCTGGATGTGATGAATCTGCCGCCCGGCTACAGTTACCAATTCGGGGGCAGCACCAAAAACATGGCCGAATCATTTGGCTATGCCATCTCGGCTTTGGCACTCGCTGTGATCTTCATTTACATGATCTTGGCCAGCCAATTCAAGAGTTTCTTGCAACCACTGGCATTGATGACAGCGCTGCCGCTCACGCTAATTGGTGTGGTGCTCGCTCTTCTTGCCTTCCGCTCCACGCTGTCGATGTTTTCCGTGATCGGCGTGATCATGCTGATGGGCTTGGTCACGAAGAATGCCATTCTGCTGGTGGACTTTGCGATCCGATCAAGGGAAGACGGCATCGACGCCAGCGGTCAGCGCGTCGCGGGTATGCCTCGCGTTGATGCCTTATTGCTCGCAGCCAAGGTTCGCCTGCGTCCGATTTTGATGACGACATTGGCGATGATTTTTGGCATGGTGCCGCTGGCCTTTGCGCTTTCTGAGGGCTCTGAGCAGCGCGCACCGATGGGGCAAGCCGTGATTGGCGGTGTGATCACCTCATCGTTGCTTACTTTGGTCGTTGTGCCGGTGGCATATTGCTACATGGATGACCTGGCCAGCTGGTTCAAGCGTCTGTTTGATCAATCACCACAGACTAAAATCGAGAGCCTGCAGCAGCCCTCAGTAGCCGCCGAATAAATCGTATACGTACAAGAGAAGCACTATGAATTTCGAACAAGCCCGTTTCAACATGATTGAGCAGCAAATCCGCCCATGGGATGTGCTGGATCAAGCCGTTTTACAATTGCTCGCGACTGTCAAACGCGAAGATTTCGTACCTCTGGCGTACAGATTAGTTGCGTTCACCGATATGGAGATTCCGCTGCAACCCGGCGGCAAAGACGGGCTGTTTATGCTCTCGCCAAAAGTAGAAGCGCGCATATTGCAAGATTTGGCAGTTCACAAGCATGAAAAAGTGCTGGAGATTGGCACGGGCAGCGGCTACATGGCCGCGTTGTTGGCGCATAAAGCCCAGCGCGTGATCTCGCTAGAGATCAACGAGGCGCAGGCGCTGACTGCGCGCGCCAATTTGCAACAAGCGGGCATTCACAATTGCGAAGTACGCGTTGCCGATGGCTCGACAGTAGATTTAGGTGTGGATGGCCCGTTTGATGTGATCGTGCTCTCCGGTTCGGTGGCGCATGTGCCGAACGCGATCAAAGCGCTGCTCAAGCCCGGCGGCCGATTGGCTGCGATTGTGGGCGAGGAGCCTGTGATGTGCGCCACATTCATCACCAAAGCAAGCGATGGCACTTGCATCACCATCCAGCCTTGGGACACCACTGCACCGCGCTTGCTCGGCTTTGCCGACACACCTAAATTTAGCTTCTAAAAACATCAAGTGATGATCCCGCAAATTCGCCCCGCCGAATTCAGCGCATGGCTGAACAGCCAGCGTGATGCCTTGCCGCTTGTGCTGGATGTGCGCGAGCCGTGGGAAGTGTCAACAGCGAGCATTCAGCAGATAGCCGACGCGCCTGGCTTCGATGTACTCTTCATGCCGATGCAAAGCATCCCGCAGCGGCTGAATGAGCTGCCGCAAGATCGCCCAATCGCCTGCCTGTGTCATCACGGCATTCGCAGCCAGCAAGTTGCTGCATTTTTATTAAACCGTGGCTTTGAAAACGTCGTCAATATCTCTGGCGGCATTGAAGCTTGGAGCCAAGAGCTCGATGCCAGCGTTGCCAACTACTAAACATTAAGATTAAACATTTTCTGAATTTGAACCACAAGGATCGCCATGCGCAGCCCTCTTCATTTCGCTCTCACCTCGTTAAGCATTGCCACCACCGCCCTGCTCTACGGAGGCATAGCGCAAGCGCAAAACCTGACTGAGCTCTATCAATCAGCCAGCACGTATGACGCAACTTATCAAGCAGCTAAGTCGCAATACGAGGCCAATCTGTCTCGCGCAGAGCAAGCCAAAGCCGGCCTCTTGCCAACTGTGGGTCTAACTGCCAATTTGAGCGGTACGAATTCGGATGTCAACAAACCTTCATCCAACCCCGTGCGCAGCTTCGGCTCGCAAAGCGCTGCCATCAACGCGAGCCAGCCTTTGTATCGTCCCGCCAACAAAGCCACTGCCGCTCAAGGCGAACTCCAAGCCAACCAAGCCAAATCAGCCCTAGTCACAGCAGAGCAAGATTTGATCATTCGCGTCACGCAAGCCTATTTCGATGTGCTAGCCAGCCAAGATAGCCTCACCTTCGTCAAAGCGCAAAAAACCGCCGTGGCCGAGCAGCTGGCCGCCGCCAAACGCAATTTCGAGGTCGGTACGTCAACCATCACCGACACGCGCGAAGCTCAAGCCCGCTTCGATCTCGTGATCGCGCAAGAAATCGCTGCCGAGAACGATTTGCGCGTTAAGCGCATCGCCTTGGATCAGCTGGTGGGCAAGCAAGGCGTCGAGCCCAAAGCGCTGGCTCTTCCCGCGAAACTTCCCGATGTCTTGCCAGCAGATGTCAATATTTGGGTCAACCAATCGCAGGAGCTCCATCCCAGCATCAAAGCCGCTGAGCTCGCAGTAGACATCGCCAAATTAGAAATAGAAAAAGCCCAAGCTGGCGAAAAGCCCACGGTCGATCTCACGGGCTCTTACGGCCTGGCCTACAGCAGCGGCAGCGCGTTTAGCCGCGCCAACACCGAAAGCCGCAACGCCACGATTGGCATCGCCCTGAACTACCCCCTGTTCACTGGCTACGCCGCACAGAACCGCGTCAAAGAAACTTTGCAGCTCGAAGACAAAGCTCGCAACGATCTCGAAGCTGCCAAGCGCACGATTGCGCAAGCCACACGCACAGCCTATTTTGGCGTGCTCTCTGGCCTCGGCCAAGCCAAAGCTTTGGAAGCGGCAGAAGCCAGCAGCCAAAGCGCACTCGATGCCAACAAGCTGGGCTATCAAGTGGGCGTGCGCATCAACATCGATGTTTTAAACAGCCAATCCCAGCTCTTTCAAACCAAACGTGATCTAGCCAAAGCAAGATACGATGTGCTCGTCGGTGGCCTGCGTTTGAGGCAAGCCAATGGGACGTTGAAGGCGGAAGATCTTGCTCCTGTCAACGCCTTGTTAGCGCGCTGATTACTTAGGTGACAACACATGAAATATCTCCACACCATGGTTCGCGTCACCGATCTTGACGCCTCGCTTGATTTTTATTGCAACAAACTTGGCCTCAAGCTGATGAGCCGCCGCGATGTGCCCGCAGGGCGCTTCACGTTGGCATTTCTTGCAACTTCTGAGGCTGACAGCGCCCAAGTTGAGCTCACCCACAACTGGGATCCCGAGCCCTACACGGGTGGCCGCAATTTTGGCCACTTAGCCTATGCAGTCGATGACATTTACGCTTTGTGTACCCACCTACAAGCCAACGGCGTGATCATCAACCGCCCGCCTCGCGATGGCCACATGGCCTTCGTGCGCTCGCCCGACGGCATCTCTATCGAACTGCTGCAACGCGGCGAACGCAAACCACCCCAAGAGCCATGGCAATCGATGCCGAATACAGGTGTTTGGTAGCGCCAAGGTTTAGCTATCCAAAATGCAGCGGTTCACGCTTGCATTGATTGATACAAGGGTTTGCAGGATGCACCCAGCGAGGCAGCTGTGCTACTGTCGGCGTGGAGACCAACCATCGCGCCACAGGAGAAAAAAATGAAAATTTCAGCACCGTCCATTGCACTGACATGCCTAGCTACCGCTGCCTTGTTGATCGTCAGTGGTTGTGCCAGTACGGGGGGATTAGCGACAACGCCGCCTTCTGCGCCTACAGCGTGTGCCAGCCTCAACGGTCTCGCTATTGCTGCTCCATGGATCGGTTTGCCCACAACGGGCGCTATCGTTACCAGTGCAGTCGTTGTGCCAGCTGCCGGCACGGGTGTGGCTGCTGTGGCGCAATATTGCAAGGTGCTGGGCGACATCAATCCAGTTGACTCGGCCGCCCCCAAGATCAAGTTTCAAGTCAACCTACCTACTAACTGGAATGGCAAAGCGTTGATGTTTGGAGGTGGCGGCTATAACGGTGTGCTCGCCACAGGCTTAGGCAATGTACCCGCCGGCCCAACCGACAAACCCGCGCCACTAGCACGGGGATATGCCACCTTCGGCAGCGATTCAGGCCACCAAGCCAATGCCAATGGCAGCCGCGATGGCACGTTTGGCGCCAACGATGAAGCCTTGAAAAATTTTGCATCCGATGCCATCAAAAAAACCCGTGATGCTGCCATCCATATTCTTCAAACGCATTACACCGCCCGTGCGCAAAAAACCTACTTCGCAGGCGGCTCTACTGGCGGGCGTGAGGCACTCTTTGCGGTACAAAACTGGCCGCAGGATTTTGATGGCGCGATTGTGTTGTACCCAGCATGGAATGCTGCCGCATTAGATTTGCAATTTGGCCGTATCACACGCGAACTTGCCAAGCCAGGCGCTTATCCCAACCGCGCCAAGCGCCAGGTGCTCTTCGACGCTTCGCTGGCCGCTTGCGATGAACTAGATGGTGTCAAAGATGCCTTGATCAGCAACGTCAATGCCTGTAACGCCACATTTAACCCGAGCACTGCCATGCTTGCGGGCAAGCCTGTGCGATGCGCCGGCGGCGCGGATACAGGAGACACTTGCCTTTCAGACGCGCAAATCGCAGGCTTTAATGTCACCAACACGGCGCTCGATCTCAACTACAAGCTCGCTAGCGGCGAGATTAGCTACCCCGGCTTCAACACCTGGGGCACAGATTTCGGCAACCCAAGCGCCAGCCCGCTGCAGCCGACCGTTTTGACACTTTCGCTAGGCACGGAGCAGCCGGCCAACCCGATGCCAGCGGTCAAGCCCGCCACGGCCACCCTGCCTGCCAGCAGCCCACCATATGGCAGCACATTTTGGGATCAATGGGTCAAATATTTTGTCACGCGTGATGCCAACTTCAACTCGATCAGCCTTGACCCGCAAAACCCCGGGCCGTGGCAATCGCGCATCGTGGCGCTCACAACTTTGCAAGATACCAACAAAACCGATCTTTCGGCATTCGCCAATAAAGGCGGAAAGATCTTGATGGCACACGGCTCACATGACGCACTCGTCAGCACCCGTGCCACTCAGCAATATTGGCAGCGCATTCGCTCAGGCATGAGCCCAGCGCGTGTGGATGCTTTTGCAAAATATTACGAAATTCCCGGCTACGGCCATGCCCTCAGCAGCGTCTTTAACGCCGCTTGGGATTCGCTAACCACGCTTGAAAATTGGGTAGAGAAAGGCATCAGCCCACCGCCACAGACGGTGGCAGACACCGCTGGCGTGCCCGGCCGGACGCGGCCGCTCTGCGATTTTCCCGGCTATCCGAAATACAAAGGGGCGGGCGATGTGAATCTTGCAGCGAGTTTTAGCTGCGCACAACCATAGTTTTTAATGCCATTCAGTACGTTAGCCGGCATAGAATATGCGCAGAGCGCTATCGAAAACAGAGTGGCCAGTCCGGAGGGGATCGAACCCCCGACCCACAGCTTAGAAGGCTGTTGCTCTATCCAACTGAGCTACGGACTGACTGGAAACTAGATTCAGAACGCCATACTGCAATGCAAAACGCCCCGCAAACGGGAGAGTGCGAGGCGTACAGGTTGCTTGCGCGAAGCAAAAATTCAAATTTTGGTCGGAGTACAAGGATTCGAACCTTGGACCCCCTGGTCCCAAACCAGGTGCGCTACCAGACTGCGCCACACTCCGAAGCCTAAATTATAAACGAGCTTGGTGATCTTTTCAGCGCTGCGATCCAAGCTTTTGAAGAGTTACTTCGAGACGCGCAGCAGTTTGCCGTTGTCCGTCAGCAGGTAAATCCAGCCGTCTGCAGCGACTCGCACATCGCGGATTCGCTCGCCTCGAGAGGCGAGCAGGCGCTCGCGGAAGATTTCGGTTTTACTGTCTGCGCTCAGCACCACGCGCCACAAAGCTGTGCCTGCCAATGCGCCACTGAATAGGTTTCCCTTAAATTCTGGGAATTTATCACCGTTGTAAAAAGCTAAGCCAGCAGGTGCCATGGATGATTTTGAGCCGCCCGTAGACGTGTTGTATGGGCTGCCATCGCGCGTGAGCCAATAGCTCACCGGCTGCTCCATACCGGCCTTGGCCGTGCCCTCGCCTACCTGCGTGGTACTGCCGTATTCTTGGCCGTAGCTGATCACTGGCCAGCCGTAATTCTTGCCAGCTTCTGCGCGGTTGATCTCATCGCCGCCTTGTGGTCCATGCTCGCTCACCCAAAGCTCGCCTGTGGTGGGATGCAGCGCCGCGCCTTGCGGGTTGCGATGGCCGTAGCTCCAAATCGCGCTCTGCGCGCCAGCCACGGTAAAGCTCGGGTTGCCGAGCGCGGGCATGCCTTCTGTGGACATACGCATCACTTTGCCGTTGCCGCGCGCGAGATCTTGCGCAAAGCCACGCTGATCGCTGTTTTGCCTGTCGCCAAGCGCCACAAAGAGATACCCATTGCGGTCAAACACCAAGCGCGAGCCAAAATGCCCGCTGGAGGCAACCTTGGGCATTTGCCGGTAGATCACGGTCACGTCGCTCAAGGTGCGAGCTGTTGCATCAAATTTCGCTCGAACCACGGCCGTGCTATTCAGGCTGGCATTGGCACTGTCGTTCTCGGAAAATGTCATGTAAATGCGTTGGTTGCTCAAATAAGCTGGATCAATCACCACATCAAGCAAACCGCCCTGCCCGGCACTATTGACTGCTGGCACGCCAGTGATTGTGCCCACGGTGCTGCCATCGAAGCCAAGCAGTTTCAATGAGCCGCTCTTTTCCGTCACCAGCATGCGACCATCGGGCAAGAAGGCCAAGCCCCAAGGGCTGCTTAGGGTGGTGTTGAGCTCTGTGACCTTCAGAGAAAACGTGGTCGTCAGCATCGTGCCCGCGTTGGCTGTTCCCGGTGCAGGCCCAACTGCTGGCACTGTCCCGGGCATGGCTATCGGCAAGCTTTGCGCTGGTGGCGCGGCATCGCTAGAGCCGCCGCCGCATGAGACCATGCCGATGCTGATGAACGCCAAAAGCATCAACAAAAAAACTAGGCCACGGCCCAAGGTGCGAACCGCGCTGTGCAACAGGCCATAAGATTTGCGAGAAATGAGTTGATTCATGCCCGCAAGATAGCTGATCGGAACTCTTGAAGCGCTGCTGAATGCGAGTTGTGCAAATAAATGCATCACGTTCTCCAATGATGAGCGAGGAAATGTTTACATCTAGAGAAATGATTGTCACCACAGCACACAAGCCAAGCGGCATGCAGGGTTAATGCAGCTTACTCAAAATAACAGAATGAAAAGTTTACTTTTATGCCTCACCTTACTCCACGGCTTAGTCCTTGCGCAAGCTGACGACATGCAAACCATCCGAGGCTTTGCCATCGATAAAACTGAGGTCAGTATCGAGCAATTTGCCCGCTTCGCGCAAGCCACTGGCATCATCACTATCGCCGAAAAAGCCGGCGGTGGCAGCACCTTCGAAGGCGGCTGGGTGCAGCGAAAGGGCTGGACATGGCGCACACCTTTTGGCTTGCAGGCCAGCGGGAGAGAGCCTGCTGTTCACATCGCCTTCGACGAGGCTAAGGCTTTTTGCGAATGGGCTGGCAAACGCTTGCCCACCGATTCGCAGTGGATGGAGGCTGCCTATACGGAGCGCCGCGCCCAGCCACCCGCGCCTTTTGCGTCCGGCCTAACCTATCCTTACCCCACAGGGTACAGCCCACAAGGCGCGAACTGCATCGGCGATTGCGGCAACACCACCACTTCCAGCACAACAGCCGCCGCCACCGCCACCGCCAATCCAGCCATCAATTCACGCGAGCGCGGCCATGCGCTCGCCGGCAGCACGCGTGCTGGCGTTAACGGCCTGTATGAGATGGGCGGCAATGTTTGGGAATGGACGGAAGGTGGATCAGCCGCCGCTCGCCCCACGCGCGGCGGCTCTTGGTGGTACGGCGCAGCGCAGATGCACCGCGATCATCTTCAAACCAAACCATCAGACACGGCCGTGGTTTATATCGGATTTCGTTGCGCAAAGGCCTTGTCATGACGCGTCGAAAATTTCTTCTCAGCGTCGCTCTAACTGCACTTCCCAGCCTTAGCATAGCCGATGATGCCGCTTGGGCGGCACTCAAAAAGCCCGGGGCTATCGTGCTCTTTCGTCATGCACTCGCGCCCGGCGTTGGCGATCCGCCGGGCTTCAAAGCAGGTGATTGCAGCACGCAGCGTAATTTGAGCGCAGAGGGCATCGCCGATGCCAAGCGCATCGGGCAAACGATGCGTGACCGTGGCATCAAGATTCAAGCGGTGTGGCATTCGGCGTGGTGCCGGACGCGAGACACCGCTCAGCTGGCATTCCCTGAGCTCTACTCTCCCGCGCTACGGCCAGAGCCCGCCTTCAACTCCTTCTTCGGCGACCGCAGCACCGAGCCCGCACAAACCGCTGCCGCACGCAAGCTACTTCTGCAATGGCGCGGGCCAGGCGCGCTCGTTGTCGTCACGCATCAGGTCAACATCACAGCTCTGACAGGCTTGGGGGCGCAAACAGGTGAAGGTGTCGTGTTGATTCGCGAGGGCGGGCAGTTGCGCATTGCCGGGCAGATTGCGCCCTAGAGCGCTTAAATTTAAGCCAAATCGGCCTCTAGCCGGCATAGAATCTGCGCAAAGTGCTCCTCTTTTAATAGTAAATACCATGGCTCATACCGCTCTGCAAATCGAGGTTGTTAGCGATATCGTCTGCCCTTGGTGCTACATCGGTAAGCGCCGTTTAGAGGCTGCGCTGCAATTGTTTGCCAAGGCACATGTGCAGATGCCTGCGCCGACAGTCAGCTGGCTGCCTTTTCAGCTCAATCCTGATCTACCTGCCAGCGGCATCAGCCGCGCAGATTATCTGCAGCGCAAATTCGGCGACCCGAAGGGTGGCGGCATGTATGAACGGGTGAGCGCAGAAGGACGCAAAGAAGGCATTGCTTTCGATTTCACGGCCATCCAGCGCCAGCCCAACACCTTGCGTGCGCATGCCCTGCTCGATGCAGCTTTGCAAAGCGATGCAAGCGGGCTGCTCCAAGCCCAGTTGAAAGAAGCGCTGATGCAGGTCTATTTCTGCCATGGCGCTGATCTGACGCAGGATACGACTCTTGAGGCCATCGCTACACAATCGGGCATGCCGCTTTCAACAGCCCAAGCCACGCTGCAAGATACAACAGCTCACCAAAAAGCAGCGGCAGAGGATGCAGAGTTGCGCAGAATCGGTATCTCTGGCGTGCCGTTCTTCATCATGAATCGCAAAATAGGCCTCTCGGGAGCACAACCGCCAGAGGCACTGCTCGAAGCGATGGAACGCGCGTTTGCAAGCTAGTTAACGCGCAACAGCCATGCGCATAGCAGCCCACGCATTGCAATCAAGCCTGCTGTGGCACCAAGAAATCTTTGCTGATCTTTGCGCCGAGCGCATTGATGCGATCCAAGAACTGCGTGAGGTAAGCATGCAAGCCAGTGGCCAAGATCTCATCAATGTGGCCGAATTGCAGATCAGCGCGTAGCTTGCCCGCTGTGCGTTGCGTATCCGTTGATTGCGCATTCGCGACTAAATTCAAATTCTCCACCACCGCATTCAAGCTGGCATGCAACGAGCGCGGCATATCGGCGCGTAGCATCAAAAGTTCGGCCACGCGCTCGGGCGTGATCACGTTGCGATAGACCTTGCGATAAATCT
The DNA here is from genome assembly GCA_031376455.1 of Variovorax sp. Classification (GTDB taxonomy): domain Bacteria; phylum Pseudomonadota; class Gammaproteobacteria; order Burkholderiales; family Burkholderiaceae_C; genus JANMDU01. The sequence goes on from JANMDU010000021.1 coordinate 25,688, forward strand.
CAAACGCTGAGACACTGCGCAAAATCGCACTCCAATGGTAAAAATCAAGCTCTTGATCTTTCTCATTAGCCGCGCCATAAAAATCGCTTTGCAGCGCGTGGAATTTCACATCAAGAAGCCGCGCCGTGTTGTCTGCTCGCTCTAAGAACGTGCCCAAACGAATGAAATTCAGCGATTCATCCATCAGCATCGTGCCTACCGTTACGCCGCGCGAGAGGTGGCTGCGGTATTTCACCCATTCAAAGAATTTACCCGGGTCTTCCTCAAAATCGCCTGCTTTTAGCTTGCGCTGAAGTTCGAGCCAAGTTTGGTTGATCGTCTCCCAGACCTCGGTGGTGAGCGTGCCGCGCACTGCTCGCGCATTCTCTCGGGCTTGCTGAATACAGCTCACAATCGACGATGAATTGGTTTCATTTTTTACCATGAAATTCATCACATCTTTGGCATTGACACTGCTCGCCCAAGCGGCGTAGCTGTCATCGAGCTCGCTGATCGAGACAATGCCTTCCCAGCCCGCTTGCGCCACCGCTGCGGATTGTGGGAGCAGCGAAGTTTGGTAATTCACATCGAGCATACGCGCGGTGTTCTCAGCGCGCTCGGTGTAACGCGCCATCCAAAAAAGATGATCGGCAGTGCGGCTTAGCATGTTTTATTCCTCCATCACCCAAGTGTCTTTCGTGCCCCCGCCTTGCGACGAGTTCACAACCAACGAGCCTTCTTTCAATGCGACTCGCGTCAAGCCACCCGGCACACATTGAACGGTTTTGCCTGAAAGTACGAAGGGGCGCAAGTCAATGTGGCGCGGGGCAATGCCGCTTTCGACAAACGTCGGGCAAGTCGACAGTGACAAAGTCGGCTGAGCAATATAGTTGTTTGGGTTGGCAAGCAACACGCGGCGGAAATCTTCGATCTCCGCCTTGGTGGCCGCTGGGCCGACCAGCATGCCGTAACCGCCCGCGCCATGCACTTCTTTAATAACGAGCTCGGCCATGTGATCGAGCACATACGCTAACTCCTTGGGCTCACGGCACATGTGCGTTGGTACGTTTGACAAAATCGGCTTCTCGCCCAAGTAAAACTCGATCATCTTGGGCACGTAAGGGTAGATCGACTTGTCATCAGCGACCCCCGTGCCAACAGCATTGGATATCGTCACGTTGCCAGCTTTGTAGGCCTCCATCAGATGAGCGCAGCCGAGTGTGCTGTTGGGATGAAAGACTTGCGGATCCAAATAATCATCGTCTACCCGGCGATAGATCACATCGACTCTTTTGGGCCCTTGCGTTGTTCGCATGTACACAAAGCTGTCTTTCACAAACAAATCTTGCCCTTCGACCAGCTCAATGCCCATTTGCTGAGCCAGAAAGGCATGCTCAAAATAAGCCGAATTGTGCATGCCCGGCGTGAGCACCACAACAGTAGGATCTTCCGACGCACCGGGCGCTACGCTGCGCAAAGTCTCCAGCAACAAATCAGGATAATGAGCCACAGGCGCGACCTGATTTTGCGCAAACAAATCCGGAAACAAGCGCATCATCATTTTGCGGTTTTCCAGCATGTAGCTCACGCCGCTGGGCACACGCAAATTGTCTTCAAGCACGAAATATTCGCCGTTGCCCTGAGCATCAGGCGCGCGCACGATATCAATGCCTGCGATGTGGCTGTAAATTTGGCGCGGCACAGCAACGCCCGCCATCACGCCCCGAAACTGCGCGTTGCGCAAAATCTGATCTGCCGGGATCACGCCTGCTTTAAGAATTTCCTGTTTGTGATAAACGTCATGGATAAATCGGTTCAGCGCTGTGACGCGCTGGATGAGCCCTTTTTCCATCATCGCCCACTCATGCGCTGGAATGATGCGCGGGATCAGATCAAACGGAATCAAACGCTCCGCTCCCGCCCCATCTTCATCCTTCTCGCCGTACACCGCAAACGTGATGCCCACGCGGCGAAACACCATCTCCGCCTCCTCGCGCCGCGCCTGCATGACATCTGGCGGCTGCTTGGAGAGCCACTGCTCATACCGCGCGTAGTGAGGTCGCACTTTAGTGTTGCCAACGTCAAGCGCGGCGTGCATTTCATCAAACTTCAAAGCTACCATGAAACTTTTCCTTCTCTGAGACGAGCATAGCAAGTTTCAAGCCAACCCGTCCTAGGGCAAGCGATGATGCCAATAGCGCTGTTGCGACTCCCGCTGGCAACGCACGGTCTGGGGCAACACGCTTTGCCAATGTGCCGCGCCGCATTTCGGGCTTTCGATCATACGAACGCTTCGCTCGATATACCTCGCAGTTACCTCGGGTACAGGATGTTGAAACCGATTGCGGTAGCCACTCTGCACAATGGCGATACGGGGGCGAACAGCATCTAAAAACTCGGGCGTCGAAGATGTTTTGCTGCCGTGATGCGGCACAAGGAGGACATCTGCTTTCAATGGAGCATTCGCGCCCACGAGGCGCAGCTCTTGCGCAGCTTCCAAATCGCCGGTCAGCAGCATGGTCTGGCGGCCGTTGCTGATGCGCAATACGCAGCTGATCGCATTGGGTTTTTGCTGAATGTCATAGTCAGCCGCTTGCGGATGCAGGATCTCAAAGTCCACACCGTCCCACTGCCATTTTTGCCCCGCAATGCAGCGCTCGGCCCTTCGCACTTTTTGTAATTCGTTCTCAGACTCTATCGAGCTGAGAAGCTTGGCCTCAGACTGCATTTTGAGCACCGCCGCTGCGCCGCCGATGTGATCGGCATCGCGATGCGAGACGATGAGCACATCCAGTTTCTCGCCCAAAGCCCGCAGCAAGGGTACAAGCGTGCGCTGGCCGGCATCGCTTTCGCGCGAAAAGCGTGGCCCAGCATCGTAGAGCAAGCTGTGTTTCGCGGTTTGCACCAGCAGCGCATTGCCTTGTCCGATATCGGCTGCTAAAAGAGAAAACTCTCCAAATGCTGGACGCGGCGCGGTGTAAAGCAGAAAAGGCAGAATCATTACAGCGCCTGCGAATCGAATTGCTGCAGGTAAGCGAAGAGCCAGAAATATAGCGCCAATTAAGGCACTAGCCGGCAAGAAACCTGCGCTAGACGCTATCGAAAACGTAGCATAAGGGAATTTTGCTATTTCTGTCAGCACATCACTCATCGCCTGAACAGCCAGCGCCGCAGCGTCCCACAGCGGCGGCGCAATGACACCAGCCATGGCCAGCGGCGTGACGATCAAAGTAACCCATGGGATCGCTAGCGCATTAGCCAGCAGCCCCACGATGGAGACTTGGTTAAACAAGATGAGACTTAAAGGGGCGAGCGCCAGCGTGATCACCCATTGCTCGCGAAACATGTTTTTGAGGCGCTCCCACATACTCGGCGATGATTTCGAACTTTCCTCACGCACCCTGCCCGCATCGCTTGCAAACAAAATCCCCACGGCCACAAAGCTCAGCCAAAAGCCTGCTGAAAGTAGCGCCCAAGGATCGATCGCGACGATGACTGCAAGCACCCACAGCCAGACCAGTGGCCACGGCCAGCGCAGGCCAATCAGCTTCAAAAACGCCGCCACACCCAGCATCCACACCGTACGCTGCGCCGGCACGCCCCAGCCCGCAAACAGCGCATAAGCGGCTGCCAGCAACACCCCGCCCACGAGCGCCGCGTGTTGCGCAGGTAGCGCATTCGTCAGCCGCATGCTTCGCCGCCAAATGCTGCCAATCATCAGCGCCGCGCCCCAAGCAAACATCGTGATGTGCAGCCCAGAAATACTCATCAGGTGCGCCACCCCAGTGGCGCGATAGACATCCCAATCCGCGCGATCAATCGCTGCTTGATCACCGACGGCCAATGCAGCGATCACCCCAGCAAGCTGGGGACTGCTGACTCGCGCCAGAATCGCATCGCGCACGCTTTGGCGAGCAGCCTCAATCGGGTGCTGCCATGTGTCGCCCAGTTTGACAGGCCCATCGCCTCGGGCCGCCTCACGCGGGGTAGCTCGCACATAACCCGTCGCGCCAATGCCCTGCTCCCAGAGCCACAGCTCGTAGTCAAAACCATGCGGATTCATGTTGCCGTGCGGCGCTTTGAGCCGCGCTACCATCTGCCAGCGCTCTCCTGCTCGGATATCACTTTGCGTGGCTTGCAGCTCGGCAAACGGCACAACCGCCGCATCTTCCGACAAGCGAGGCAAGCTGCGATACCAAGCCAATTGGATGCGCGGCGGCAACAACACAGGCCTCAGCTTGCCATCCTCCAAAAGCTGCGCCGATTCCACATCGATCCGAAATCGAAGTCCAGATTCATCGCGCTGCGGCATGCCAGCCACAACGCCTGTGATGCGAATATCGCGGCCTTCCAGCTCAGTGAAAATAGCCTGTTGCGAAAAACTGCTGGCGCGCCAACCCGCTTGGCCAAACCCAAGCAAAACCGCCATCAAGCTCAGCATCAGTAAATCAGCGCCGCGCTTCATGCGGCTGATGTTGATGTGTGGTTTGCGCCGATTAGCTATGAATTGAATAGCACTCCACGCAGTAAATACGCCGGCTAATCCACTAAAAAGGATGTAAAACCAGACCGAAAACAGCGCAGATTGCTGCAATTGCAAAGCGCAGCCCAGCACGAAGCCCATTAGCGGCATGGAAATAAACAGCATGGATCGGATAGTTGAGTTGTGGTGTTCCGCTACGATAAGGTTTTGTTTTGATTATCTAACGGAGACTAGAGCCTCATGAGCGCCTACGACAACCTGAAAAACCTCGGCATTGAATTACCCCCCGTGGCTGCGCCTGCAGCCGCTTATGTGCCATTTGTACAAACGGGCAAATTGATCTTCGTCTCTGGCCAAATCGCGCGTAAAGATGGCGCTGTATGGGTCGGCCAATTGGGGAAAAACATCACCACCGACGAAGGCAAAATCGCTGCTAGAAATTGCGCGATCCAGCTGATGGCGGTCTTGCATGCTGCGTGCCAAGCTCAGGGTGGCGATCTCAACAACATCAAACGCATCGTCAAAGTCATGAGCTTGGTCAACTCCACAGCCGACTTCACCGAGCAACACATCGTCACCAACGGCTGCTCGGAGCTGCTCGGCCAAGTCTTTGGGGCGCAAACCGGCGCGCATGCACGCAGCGCATTCGGCGTGGCGCAGATTCCACTGGGCGCATGCGTTGAAATCGAGCTCATCGCTGAATTAAGCTGAAGCTCTTGTCTGTAACAATTTTGTTTTTAACAGAGTGAAAACTCTCGCATAATGCACATAACATTTATCGACTCTTACTGACAATTAGTCACATTCATGTCCTTGATGACCCAACCAGAGCTCCTGCTGCTCAGTGCTTACATTGTCGTACGCACTGAGCGTGGCAATGAGATCATCAAACGCGATCCTCGCCAAATGCCGCGACGTTTGCGCGTTTTGCTGCTGGCGATCGACAGCGCTCAGGCTGTGAGTCTGTACACCCAAACCTTAAAAGGCTTTGGCGATGTCAGCGAGCTCTTGATTGAGCTCATTAATTTAGGCATGGTTCGCTTGGTGGAGCCCAGTCTTGCGAGGCGAGCGCCCAGCCCATCTCAATTTTCAGAAAGCAGCGCAGCAACAAGCGGGATTGACAATCTGCTCGACGATTCTCGCTTCAACAGCGAAACCGCCGCCGACGTCTTCTCCGGTGCGACGACGCCAGGCAGTTTTGAAGACATGGTGCGCGTCGCTCGTATAGAGCGCCCAGAATTCCAGCCGCCGCCGGCTGCTGCTGCTCCTGCGCCTGTGGCTTTAGCCGCTCAAAAAACGCAAATTGAAAGCCTCTTTCAGCTTCTAGACTCCGTGCGCGGCGAACGCGCCAATCTCAAGCAACAAATCGCAAAACTCCAACGCGTCAAAGCGGCGGCAATTCGGTTGCATTTTCAAAACCAAAAACTGCAAAACTGGGCCTATGGGCTGGCCATGTGCTGCATGATCCTAGCCACTGGGCTGGTGATTGCGTTGTTCCGACGCTGAGCCATCCAGCGCTCAGGCTCGCGCCTTACTCAACCCGGATCAAACCTGTCGGCTTAAAGCCCAAATCGGCGGCTTTCCCTTTGCGTGCTCTGGCGGCGCGGGCATTGTTCAAGCTGCGGATTTCTAGCTGCTCCTCGCGCTCTTTGCCGCCTCGGCCAACACCGAAGATTTTGATGCTGCGGCTGTAAGCGGCTGCGCCGGCAAGCGTGTCTTTGGCATCCAAATCAATCAGCATCAAGCCACGCCCGCCGCCCGTCATGGCTTTGAGTTCGGTGATCTCGAAGGTGAGGATTCGGCCACCTGACGATGCGCAAGCCACATGCGTAGCCACTACTAATTTAGGAGCACTCTGCGCAGATTCCATGCCGGCCAATGCCGTATTTCTTATAAAAATATCGAGTGGGGAGGGTTTGCAGACCGTCTCGCCTTCCGCAACGCTGATGAAGGCTTTACCGGCTTTTTGACGCGAGATCATGTGCTCCACACTGGCGATGAAGCCGTAGCCGCCGCTGCTGGAGAGAAGCAATTGCGAATTTGCTGCACCCGCGAAGTAATGCAAGAGCTGCGTACCAGATTCAAGCTCAACGAGCGTCGTCACGGGCTGGCCATCGCCGCGCGCGCCGGGCAGGAGCGAGACGTTGACGCTGTACACGCGGCCATTGCTGCCGAAGGCCAGCAGCGTATCGACTGTGCGGCATTCAAAAGTTTCATACAGGCCGTCGCCGGCTTTGAAGGCGAAGCTGGCCGCATCATGGCCATGGCCAGTGCGCGCGCGCACCCAGCCTTTACTGGAGACAACCACGGTGACGGCTTCGTCAACGATTTTGATCTCGGCCACGGCTTTTTTCTCGGCTTGAATCAGCGTGCGGCGTGGGTCTTTGGCAGGATCGCCAAACGTTTTGGCGTCCTGCTCAATTTCTTTGATCATCAAGCGGCGCAGCGTAGCGGGCGAGTTGATGATGTCTTCTAGCTTGCCTTGCTCCGTGCGTAATTCGGCGAGCTCTTGCTCGATTTTGATCGCCTCAAGCCTTGCAAGCTGGCGCAGGCGGATTTCTAAAATATCTTCGGCTTGGCGATCACTTAACTTGAAGCGCGCGATCAATGCCGCTTTAGGCTCATCGCTCTGCCGAATAATCGCAATTACCTCGTCAATATTGAGCAAAACGATCTGGCGGCCTTCCAAAATATGGATGCGCTCTAAAACCTTTTCCAAGCGATGGCGCGAGCGCCGCTCAATCGTCGTAGCGCGGAATTCGATCCACTCGGAGAGCATCGCCCGCAAGCTCTTGAGCATAGGCCGGCCATCGAGCCCGATGGAGGTGAGGTTGACCGGGAAGCTGCTCTCTAGCGAGGTGTGCGCCAGCAGCGCGGTGATCAGCTCTTGCTGGCCAATCTTGCTCGTCTTCGGTTCAAACACAAGGCGCACATGCGCATCTTTGTTGCTCTCATCGCGCGCTACATCCAAAAGCGCAAGCATGCTGGCCTTGAGCTGGATTTGATCTTGGTTGAGTGTTTTCTTACCCGTCTTCACTTTGGGATTGGTGATTTCTTCAATCTCTTCCAAAACCTTTGCCGTGCTCACACCTTGTGGCAATTCAGTAACGACGAGCTGCCATTGCCCGCGCGCGAGCTCTTCAATCTTCCAACGCGCACGCAATTTAAGCGAGCCGCGCCCGCTGCGATAGGCCTCGGCAATATCGGAGGCTGGGCTGATGATCTGACCGCCATTGGCGAAATCGGGGCCAGGGATCAGCGTGAAAAGCTCTTCATCACTCAGCTTGGCATTCTTGATCAATGCGACCGCAGCCTGTGCGATCTCAGATAAGTTGTGGCTCGGAATTTCAGTGGCGAGGCCAACAGCAATGCCGCTCGCGCCATTGAGTAGGTCGAAAGGAAGGCGAGCAGGCAGCAAGCGCGGCTCATTCTCAGAGCCATCGTAATTAGGTACGAAATTGACCGTGCCCATATCCAGCTCATCGGTCAGCAGCGTGGCAATTTTCGACAATCGCGCTTCGGTGTAGCGCATCGCAGCGGCGCTATCGCCATCGCGCGAGCCAAAATTGCCCTGTCCATCAACCAGCGGGTAGCGCTGCGAAAAGCCCTGCGCCATGCGCACCATTGCGTCATAAGCTGCGCTATCGCCATGCGGATGGTATTTACCCAAAACATCGCCCACCACGCGGGCTGATTTCACGGGCTTCGCTCCGCTCACACCATTACTGCCGCCAAACGAGAGCCCCATGCGGTGCATCGAATAAATAATGCGCCGCTGCACCGGCTTTTGCCCATCACACACATCAGGCAAGGCGCGGCCTTTGACCACGCTAAGCGCATATTCGAGATACGCGCGCTGGGCATAGACGGCGAGATTGAGGCTATCGCCATCATCGCCACTGCCCAGTTTGGCATCTGGCGGCGGGCTTTGAGGAGGGTCAAGATCGAAAAGTGTGGGGTCGCTCATGGGAAATCAGTTCACTTGAATTCGTTGGAAGAGGGCTGCGCTGGCGGGCTCACAGACTGGGGAGATCCGACAAGCGGCGGCACCATATTGCCGCGCCCTGCGATTTGGCCAGGTGCCTGTTGACCGAACTCCAGGCGCACACGGTTGGGGGCTTGAGTTTGCTGGCGCAGCGCAATCGCCGCTGGCGGCTTGAGTTGGTTATAAATCTGCATCACCGTGACGACGTAATTCTGCGTCTCTTTGAACGGCGGAATTTTGTTGCCATAGCGCTGCACAGCGCCCTCGCCTGCGTTGTAAGCAGCGAGTGCGAGCTCTAACTTGCCCGGATACATATTGATCAGATCGCGCAGATAACGCGAGCCAGCTTTGATATTGGTTTTAGGATCGGTTAGCTTTTTCTCAATCGGCGTTTTCGCATCGCCACTGACGCCATAGCGCTGCGCAGTGGGCGGCATCAGTTGCATCAAGCCGACTGCGCCTTTGGGGCTGACAGCATTTGTGTCAAAGCCGCTCTCGGTGGCAATCAAAGCTTGCAGCAACTCAAAATCAATGTTGTACACCTGCGATGCTTCGCGCATGTGATGCTTGACGGCTTTGAAATTAGGCGACACATCAAAGAAGGCAATGAGCTTGGATTTACCAGACGGCACGGCCACTTGGCGCGGCGGCTCAACTTCAGGCTTAACCGGCGCTGCCACCCCATCGCGCGTATCAAAACCCGTGCCACCCGTCCCGCCTTTAAAGAAAAGCTCGTAACGATCATCGATTTTTTCCGCCGCAAAATGCGCCACGCCTTTCGCATCGATATAGCCCCACACATCTGCATATGCGGGCGCGGCATTCAATACGAGCAAGCCCAGCACAGCACAGGCCTGCTTCACTGAAGACTTCAAAATTGATAGCACTCTGCGCAATAAATACGCCGGCAATATGCACTTTTTAATCATAAAACTCATCAAAAACTGCCCTTCAAGCCGCGCTCTAGCCCATTGGCGCGCCGTGCATCAAACTCCGTGCGCAGCATCGAGAGCACATGCAGCGAATCAAAATCCGCCCCCGCTTGCGAATCGCGCCCAGAAGGCAAGCTGCTCGCGCGCTGCTCAATCCTCACGGCTTCGCGCAGCGTGCCTTCCATCACAAAGCCTTCCGAGTCATACAAAGCCTTCGCCCGCACATTGCGCGATTTAACATCCAGCCAAAAGCGATGCGCGCCCAAATCATCAAACGCCACCCTTTTCGCCACCCGCAACGCCGCCCGCCCCAAGCCCTGCCCTTTGGCGGCAATCACCATCCGCTTCAATTCAATCGACTGATGCGGATTGCGACACCCAATCAAAATCAAATACCCCACTTGCTCCAGCCCCGCGCCGCCTTCCACGATGAAATGCCGCATATCTGGAAACCTGATAGATGCCTCGTGCTGCGTCCGCTCCCAAGGCGTGATGAACGGCAAATTTTCCGCATCTTGCTCCAGCGAAAGCACGAAAGTGATGTCGCTAGACAGCGTGGGGCGAAGACGGATGCGGGGAGCTTGAGTCATCATCTTACGCGCTGGCCTGTTTGATACCCAACTCCAATTCACGCCTCAAACTCTCGCGATCTGGCAGGTAAAGCTGATACTTTTGCACAAAGAGTTGGCTGTTCATGTTGTAGGTGGCATATTCAACCAGCAGCTCATCTTTGTCGCGGCTCAAAATGATGCCAATGGGCGGGTTGTCGCCCTCGGTGTTTTCTTCTTTGGCGAAATAACCAAAGTACATATTCATATGACCAATGTCGTGGTGCTGCACATCGCCTAGCTTCAAATCAATCAATACGAAGCAGCGCAAGATACGGTGGTAGAAAACCAGATCAACTTTGTAATGTGTGTTGTCCAAAGTGATGCGGTACTGCCGCCCCACAAAGGTGAAGCCCTTGCCCAATTCCTGCATGAAGCTCTGCAAGTGATCGCAGAGCACGGTTTCTAGTTGCGTCTCTGAAATATGGGTGGCCTCTGGGATTTTGAGGAACTCGAAGACATAGGGCTCTCGCAGCAAATCGCTGGGTTGCTCGATGAGCTGACCATGCGCCGCCAGCTTTTGTATTCCTTGCTTGTCTTTGCTGGACGCAAGCCTCAAAAACAACGAGGATTCTTTCTGTCGCACCAATTCACGCACCGACCATCGCTCTGAAAAGCTCTGTTTTTCGTAAAAACTCCTCTCCAGCGGATCATCCAGCTTGAGTAGCTCTACAACATGAGACCAGCTCAATAAGTGCGACAGCGTCGCACTTATTGGATAAGCCAGATAAAACTGGCGAATACGAATGAGGTTGCTTCGGCTGAAACCCTTGCCATGATGCAAGTTCAGATCACGAGAAAGACGATCCAATAAACCTGATCCGTAATCTGCCCTCTCTTGCCCAGCTTGCTCAAATTCAACGATGTGCTGGCCAATTCTCCAATAAGTATCGATGAGTTGCGCATTGACCGCCTGCACAGCGCGACCCTGCCCAGAAAGCAAAGTGGCGGAGATTTGCCCGAGCAGACCTTCGTAGCCCTGAGCGGGTTTGGCCAAGCTAGCCATCAAACATCCACCTCCACCGAATCGCCATGAAGCTCCATCAGTGCGCGGCGGGCGGCGGCCTCAGTTTTGCCCATGAGCTGGTTAAAGCTGTTGCCAGTTTGCGCGAAACTTAAATCACCGTATTGAATGGGCAACAAGCGCCGCGTGTCGGGGTTGAGCGTGGTTTCCCAGAGTTGCTCGGCATTCATCTCGCCCAAGCCCTTGAAGCGGCTGATCGTCCATTTGCCCTCGGCCACGCCTTCTTTGCGAAGCTTGTCGAGGATCGCGGTGAGCTCGCCAGCATCTAGTGCATACACCTTGCCAGCGGATTTTTTGCCACGCGCTGGCGTATCTACGCGAAATAGCGGCGGGCGTGCGACATACAAGTTGCCCGATTCGATCAGCTTGGGGAAATGCTTGAAAAACAGCGTGAGCAGGAGCACTTGGATATGTGAGCCGTCAACATCCGCATCTGAGAGGATGCAAATCTTGCCGTAGCGCAAGCCGCTCATATCGGGAGAATCATCGGGCCCGTGTGGATCAACGCCAATCGCCACAGAAATATCGTGAATCTCGGTGTTGGCAAACAAGCGATCCCGCTCGACTTCCCAGGTATTGAGCACCTTGCCGCGCAAAGGCAAAATCGCCTGCGTCTCTTTATCGCGCCCCATCTTCGCGCTGCCGCCGGCTGAATCGCCCTCCACCAAAAACACTTCGTTGTGCGCTAAATCTTTGCTCTCGCAATCGGTGAGCTTGCCCGGCAACACCGCCACGCCTGAGCCTTTGCGCTTTTCGACCTTTTGGCCCGCGCGCTGGCGCGTTTGCGCGGCTTTGATGGCCAACTCCGCTAACTTTTTGCCATAGTCCACATGCTGATTAAGCCAAAGCTCCATCGCCGGGCGAACGTAGCTCGACACCAGCCGCACCGCATCGCGCGAATTGAGCCGCTCCTTGATCTGCCCCTGAAATTGCGGATCAAGCACTTTGGCCGAAAGCACATAAGAAGCCCGCGCAAACACATCTTCCGGCATCAGCTTGACGCCTTTTGGCAACAGCGAATGCAAATCCACAAAGCTCTTCACAGCGGTAAACAACCCATCGCGCAAACCACTGTCATGCGTGCCGCCCGCGCTGGTCGGAATCAAATTCACATAGCTCTCGCGAACGGCATTGCCCTCTTCGGTAAACGCCACACACCAAGCCGCGCCCTCGCCTTCGGCAAACGTGTCGTTGTTCTCCGCAAAGCCATCGCCTTCCCAAAGTGGGATCACGGCATCCGAGGGTAGCGATTGCTCCAAATAATCGCGCAGACCGCCTTTGTATTGCCAAGTCTGCGTGTCTTTTTTCTTCTCATCAAACAGCGAGACGGTCACGCCCGGCATCAACACCGCCTTGCTGCGCAGCAAATGCACCAGCTCGGGAATAGGCAAAGCCGCGCTCTCAAAATACTTCGCATCCGGCCAAGCGCGCACGCTGGTGCCCGTCTTACGATCACCTTCAATTTGCTTGCGCAGATGCAGCTTCTCAATCACATCGCCGCCGCTAAACACGAGTTTTGCCACCATGCCCTCGCGATGACTCGTCACCTCCAAGCGTTTCGACAAAGCATTCGTCACACTCACGCCCACGCCATGCAAACCACCCGAGAAGCTATATGCGCCGCCCTTGCCTTTGTCAAATTTTCCTCCCGCATGCAGCCGGGTAAACACAATCTCCAGCACCGCCACTTTTTCTTCGGGATGGATGCCAAACGGAATGCCGCGCCCATCGTCATGCACGCTCACTGAGCCATCGGCGTGCAGCTCTACCTTCATACGCTTGCCATGCCCCGCCAGCGCCTCATCAGCCGCGTTGTCCAACACCTCTTGAATAATGTGCAGCGGATTGTCCGTCCGCGTATACATCCCCGGCCGCTGCTTGACGGGCTCCAGCCCCTTCAAAACACTGATCGAGCCTTCGGAATATTGAGTGGGTAACTTGTCTGCCATGGCGGCAATTGTAGTGGCAAGTGAGTTGATGACTGGGTAAAATAACAGTCACTATGACTTTATCTCCTTCTCAACTCTCGCGCCGCATAGCGGCCATCGTGCTCTTTTGCGCCGTGCTCGCCGGTTGCGGTTTTGGCGTTAGCAACGGCAAGCTCACCATGGATTTTTCAGCCACGCAAATTCAAGACGCTATTGCAGGCAAATTTCCGGTAGAAAACTGCCCAACCCCCATCACCTGCATCAAGCTGCAAAACCCACAAGTGACTCTGCCGGAGAACTCTGATCGTATCCAGCTCCAATTTGCAACCAGCGCCACCGTCTTGATGCAAACAACCACCGGCACCACCGTCGTTTCAGCGAAGCCACGCTACCAAAACACCACCGGCGAATTGTTTTTAGACAACTCCTTGATCCAAGACCTGCAAATGCCCGGTGTATCGAGCAGCATCACCAAAGCCGTCAGTCAATACGGCTCCGCTCTAGCCCAACTCACTCTGGAGCGCACACCTATCTACAGCTTTAAAAACGCCAACGCCGAGAAAATCGCCAAAATGGGTATCGCGGATGTCAAAGTGGTCAACGGCAAACTGCGAGTGATTTTTGATCCCACTCTGGCGCAGGGAGCCAAGTAGTCGTCCGGCTCACCCCTGCCGAATCGCTTGGTTCGTAGATCTTAAATTTTAAGACACAGTTCATCCGGCAACTATAAATTTGATAGCGCTTTGCGCAATATCTATGTCGGCTACACACTGATTTTCCTTGAAAGTGTTGCAAGCAGATCAAGCCCTCAGCAGATGAAGTTTGTTTTAAATTTTGCAGCTATTGCAAAAATAATCTGCGCAAAATGTCGCAACGTATGACTCCACCAACCGCTTTGACTACGCCAACGACTCAGCTGAATCCGCACAAGGTATAAAATGTTGTTACCTTTTAACAAATGAGGCACGCCATGGACGCAGCAGTTGAAAAACCCAAAGCCGGGCATCTCACCGTCAAATTAGACAGCGATGAGCGCCTTCGCTTGCAATCAATCGCCCAAGCTAAGCAAAGAACGCCGCATTTCATCATGCGCGAAGCCATCACGCGCTACATCGAGCAAGAGGAGGTGCAGCAACGCTTCTTGGCTGCTGCAGATCAATCGCGCAAGCATTATCAAGAAACAGGGCTCCACATCACGCATGAAGAGTTCAGCCAGTGGGTCGATGCGTTGCAGGCCAATCCGCAAGCCAAGCCCCCCGAGATCCACGCCTAAGTTTGTCACCAGCCTATGCCGCGTGTCATCTATTCCCAGCGCGCCAGCGGTGATTTGATTCGCCTCTATCAATTTCTTGCTGAGAAAAATCCAGCAGCAGCACTGCGCGCCATCACCACCATCCGAGACTCAATCAGCTCATTGCAGCACATGCCCAAAATGGGACGCCCCATCGAAAATGGCCTGCGAGAATGGATCATCGATTTCAGCAGCAGCGGCTACGTTGCGCTCTACGATCTGAATGAAATCACCGATGAATTGGTCGTTCTCGCCGTTAAGCATCAGCGGGAAGATGCCTATGCTTGATTGCACATCTTCAAAAATGATAGGAATTCGTTATTGAGAATCGCTGTCATGAGCGATGTGGAGATGAAAGACCCCACGGCACGTGACTGCATTACCCGAGACACTTTATAGCGGGCGATTTAACAGATTCAGAAAACAGCTTAAAGAGATCGTGCCATCGGTGTGTAGAAGTTAGTTCCAAGCGACATCTGTGCCTTGCGTTCTGCCGTGGCCCGTTATCTTGTCATAGCGGCGATTTTCCTCATCTGCCACTGACATTTCCGAACTGTAGATTTGGCGGATTTTTTGGTCAAGCTCAGAGCAATTACTCGCGCTAACCTGGTTCGGATAAGAAAATCGACCAGCAAAACTTGAAGCCGACGCAAGACCTATTTCGATATGCCCATCTTCGTGTGTTCTCAATGCACCAATAAACCGCAACCAGTTTGGCAGCATGCTCGCCTCGAAACTCCCCGAACTTTTCCAATCTGGAATCTTCATGTAGGGACGAGTTGTTACCTTGATTTTGGCAACGCGACAATCGCTGAAAATTGAAGGGCTTGCTTCATACTCATAGTAAATATTCACGCCAGCCCAACCCGCAAATCAACCCGTTATACGCGCCCGAATCGATGTTAAAACATCATTCACCGAGCTACCACTGACAGCGTACAGCTCCTCAGTCAACGGCTCATTGACGATTTCTACCTTTGTCACCTTAGATGTGCATGCGCTAAGACCCAAGCTCAGTGCAAGTAGAAACAGAGTGCTCGTCACTAAACGATCAACAATCATCATTCGCTTTCATTTTTTCTTTGTTGCCAAGAGCATTGCAGCCAGTATAACTACGAATTCGATAGCACTCTGCGCAGTATCTATGAAGGCAATACACCGATTTATCTTTATAAACGCCTTTGATCAGCCATGTGCACATTCGATGTAACTCACTGGGAATGTCACCATTAACTATTCGCCACACCCAACACCTGCCTCGCCCAAACAGGCAGCGTCTCATGCAGCACCTGCGTGCGCACCCCTTCGCAAGCTGCAATCAACCGATGCGTGCCGGGTTGCACTGTGCCGGAGTCGTGCAGTAGGGCTGCGTCGGCTAAGCGCACGGCTTGGCGTAAGTTAGCCAAGGTGCGGGGGTAGCGGGCGAGGATGCGCTCGGCGGGTACGTCGTGGCCGCCTTCGCGGACGCGCTGGCTCACGCGGGCGAGGAGTTTTTCGGGGTGATCCATGCACACGACGAGCAGCATGACGAGAAAGCCCAGAGCCTGCGCCTCTTGGATGAGGGCGAGTTTGGATTCGTGTGAGAAGACGGTTTCGCTCACCAAGCTTTTGCCTGCGGCTAGCAAATGGGCGCGGCGCTGATCTGCCCAGAGCCGCGCAGCTTCTGAGCGCTGCTGCAAATCGGCGATGTGTTGCAAATGCTCGGCTTCATACAAATCGGCGTTGACGAACTCTGCGTCAAGTGGCACTTTGCCTGCGGCGAGCAGGGCTTTGTACAGGGTGGATTTGCCTGCGCCATTAGGGCCAGCAAGCAAATAGAAAACGGGCTTCATGCAAACGCGATGAAGACCAATTTAAGCAGCAAGGCGTTGGCCGTTATTTGCCGAAGCTTTGGCGGCATTGCTGGCCACCACTTGCCGCACATGCTCGGCCAGAGCGCCGGAGCGATCAAAAGAGATGAAATCGGCCATCAAGGATTGGGCTTGAGAAGAATTGGCTTGAGTAGGAGAAGCCGACGCAGCAGGCGCCATCACCGCCTGCACCTCGCGCACCGTGATACCCGATTCTTCAACCGCTTTTCCTAGCGTGGCCCAATACTCGATTTGCCCTGCAGTGGAGCGGCGGAAGGTAAGCGCGGCGGCGCGGGCTTGGGTAACCAAGGGCGCGGGGAGCTTCACCGAGTTGAAACTTGAATTGGTAGCAACAGCAGACGACATCGCAAGACTCCATTGCGTGGATGAACCACGGTGCTTGTATTATGCCAAAAAGTGGCAATTTGCGCCAGAAGCGATTTTAATGGCGCGTTTAGAGCCAAACAGCTATTTTGATACGGATGTGGCCTGAAGACTTAGCGCACAGTCTACCCGCGCTGCCAGCGCGCCCAATACTCAGCGGCCACCCGATACGTGCCCTGCTGCACGCGCAGCGTGGTTTGCAGATCGTGCCCATAGCCGCCGCCCATGGCAAACGCGCAAGGAATACGCCGCTGCCAAGCCCAATCCATCACGCGCCTGTCTCGCGCCTCTAGCCCGTCGTAGCTGAGCTTTAAGCGCCCGAGCCTGTCGCCTTCATGCGGATCGGCACCAGCCAAGTACAAAATCAATCCCGGCTGGTAAGGTGAGAAAAAGCGCCGCTCTAGCTCATCGAGCGCATGCTCCAGCGCATGTAGATACGCATCATCTTGGCAGCCATCGGGCAAATCTACATCGAGATCACTGGCCTCTTTGCGAAACGGAAAATTCTTCTCGCCATGCATGGAAAGGGTGAACACGCTCGCATCGCCCGTAAAAATTTTGGCCGTGCCGTTGCCTTGATGCACATCCAAGTCAATGATCGCCACCTTCAAAGGCCGCGCTCGCCCATGCACACGCGCATGCTCGCTTTGCATCAGGCGCGCAGTCACCGCAAAATCGTTGAACACGCAAAAGCCACCGCCTTTGTCGGCGTAGCTGTGGTGCGTGCCGCCGGCAAGATTAGCGGCAATGCCCTGCGTACTGCCAGAGCCAAGACCTAAGGCCACCCGAGCTGCCGCCACACTCGCGCCCACCGAGCGCCGAGCCCGCTCGGCCATCGCTTCGCTCCACGGAAAGCCAATTTCCCGCATGATCTTTGGATCAAGACCACCGGCCTCCACACCCAGCGAAATCGCGCGAATATAAGCCGGCGTATGCACCAGCGCCAGCTCACCATCGGTGGCACTAGGCGCAACTTGCATTTGCACCTGAGGCAAATCCGCGGAGAGCCAATCGCGCAGCATCCGATACTTAGGCATCGGAAAGCGATGGCCTTCGGGCAGCGGCAGGACGAATTGATCGGCGTAGAAGGCTTGCATAGCTTGGCTGTTGATTGTGCCTCACTATTAAAAAGTGAGCACTCTGCGCATATTCCATGCCGGCTAACTACCTAAAAGACTTGAAATATGTGACGTCATTTAGAAAAACCTCACTAAACAGCCTGTTTTTGCTGCACTGCAACAAAAATGACTTGATTCTGTCACGGGATTACCCTATACTTGCGTTTATGTTGCACTGCAGCAAATTCTTTTTTATCAACCCTAGGAGTACACACCATGATGACCGTTGAACAAGTTCTCGCCGCACAAAAAGCCAATTTCGAAACCATGTTTGGCTTGACCAACAAAGCCTTTTCTGGCGTGGAAAAGCTCGTTGAGCTGAACCTGACCGCTGGCAAAGCCGCTTTGGCCGAAGCCGCTGAAGGCACGAAAGCCGCTCTCAGCGTACGCGACGCGCAAGAATTGATGGCTCTGCAAGCCTCTTTGCTCCAGCCTTTGGCTGAGAAGAGCATGGCCTACAGCCGCCATTTGTATGACATTGCTACTAGCACCAGCGCAGAATTTACCGCCGCTGCTGAGGCGCAAACAGCTGCTGCACAAAAGCAGTTCGCTACTCTTGTCGATAGCGTTTCTAAAAACGCACCAGCCGGTTCTGAGACCGCTGTTGCCATGATGAAAAGTGCTGTCGCTGCCGCTGGCAACGCGTATGACGCTGTGCAAAAAGCTGTCAAGCAAGCCACTGAAATGGCTGAGCAAAACATCGCTGCAGTCAGCCAAACGGCGACTGCGGGTGTCAAAGCTGCTGCCAAGAAGCGTTAATTCGAATTGAACAGAACCCCTTGCAAACTTGAAATTTGAGGAGCAATCCTCAAATGTTTAGAGTGATAAGTCAATACAAACTGTCTACCCCAAGGTCACAATTACTTTATTGATTTGTACAAGTTGTCTCCTCGGGTCCTCTTAGGCTGAAAAGCCTCAAGGATCCAGTTCAAAGCCTAGTTCTCCGGAACTAGGCTTTTTTTTCTTTTTTTTGCGGAAAAACGAGGAACACGGAGGCTCCACGGAAGACGCAAAAAAGATAAATCTAAGTTAGATTTTTTCTCTCTTCAGTGTCTTCCGTGTCGTTTCTGTGTCTTCCGTGTTCTAAAAAATAGCCCGAGCCACACCCTGAAAGTTAGCGCAGCAACGCCTTCAATGCATTCTGCAAACGCCTTGCATTCTTCTCGTCATACGCACTGGAGAGCACAGCCGCCGTATCTTGCTGCCAAGTCTCGTGCGGTGCTGCTGCACCACGCTTCGTTAAAAGTTGCAATTGCATCATGCGGCGGGCATCGAGTTGCTCGGCTGGCGTGGGCACTTCTGCAGCCATCTCTAGGCGCAGGAGCGATTGCGCGACATCGCCTTTATCGTCAACTTTGGCAGGCTTTGCCAAGGCTTGCGCCCATTGCATTCGGGCTGCGGGCGCTAAGCCACGGCCAAGTTGCTGCGCTGGTGGCAGTGCCTCCGCATTGCGGCCTTCCCATGCAGTGAGCAACCCAACGACCGATTCGCCGTGCGCTTGCGCGGCGAGCTTCTTGAGCGCCAGTTGCGCTTTGTCCATGCCATCGCGCAGCGCGTAGAAAGCCGTGTTCGACAAACGTGGGCCGCGATCTTCAAAACGATCTTCGCGCGCGCCAAAACCTGCACCCCTCGAATCTCCGCGATCACTTCCTGCACCACGCGAGTCACCGCGAGCATCTCCTCGTGCATCAGGCCGGCGATCACCCAAGCCACCCGGGCCGCTGGGCTTTTTGTCGCCAAACTTGCCGTCGCGGCGATCACCATCTCGTCCGCCGCGCTTATCGCCAAAACGACCTGCCTCCGGCCTCGAAGGCGTTTGCAGCTTGGCGCCTGGCCGATCATCGCCACGACGCGCCACAACTGGCTTGGCTGGGGCTTTTGGCGGTTCAACAGGCGTTGCAGCAGCTTCGGGTGCAACTTCTGCGTCAGCCGCTTGCGTGTCCTCTGGCGTATCTGCAATGACGCCAGACACAGCATCAGCATTGGATGATGTGCTTGCATCCACCGCATCTGAAACCTCTGACGCTACGTTTTTGATAGCACCTTGCGCAGATTCTATGCCGGCGATTGGCTCTTTTTTCTCTAAAACAGGTGCTTCAAGAGTCTCTATAGCAGGTGCAGCCACAAGTGCCATTGTTGCAACCATTGCAGGCATCGCCCTGCCTCGCCCAGCGGCATCGAGCGCATCCATTGCATTGCGAATCGCTTTTGCATCTTGGCTGGCAATTGCTGCGTCAAGTGCGCGCGTGGCATCGAGCACGGCTTTGTCGTGCGCGCTCATCGCAGCCGCCTGCTCTTCACGCACTTTGCCTTTGCGCTCAAAGCCCTCATCAATCGGTTTACGGAAAGCATCCCAGAGCTTTTGCTCTTCCTTGCGATCCATCGGCACGCTTTGCGCCTCGGCTTGCCAGCGGCCTTGCAGAGATTTCACCGCATCAATGCGCATCATCGGCGCAGCGCCCAATTCCTTGGCTTCCTCGATCATCGCGCGGCGGCGATCCAGCGATGCTTTCTGCGCAGCTTCTAGCGGGGCATGCGCGGCTTTCATGGCAGCTTTGTATTGCGGCTGCAGCTCAGCAAAGGCTTTTTCGCCAATGTGGCCACCGTTGCGCCATTTCTCGACCATTTGATAAAGCTCGCGATCAACGGCTTTCCAGTCGGTGCGCGATGCGTTTGCCGCCGTCCAAGCATTCACTTCTTCAATGAGTGCCACGCGCTGCGCCTTATGCACCGCTTCATCGGCTTTGATCTTCTCGATCCAAGCTTCAACGAGCTTATGCGCCTCATTGCAAGCCTCATCGAATTTGCGCCACATCCCATGATTGGGCATGCCGCCTTGATCGGTTTGCTTCCAAGCATCACGCAAATTGCGCACCGCCTCTTGCTGCTTGCGCCCGCCCAGCGGCTTGGCCACCAGCGCTTGCGCCTTGCCGATCAGCTCTTCGCGAATCTGATTAGCGCGCCATTTTTGCCAGCCTTCCATCTCGCCGGCAGCCGAGAGCGCATCGCGTGCTTTCGCTTCAACCCGATCATCAATAAACTCACCCTGTTCCTTGAGCGCGCCACGTAGATCGTTCGCCGCTTGCGCGCTCGCTTTTCCATGCCCCTCAGAAAGTTCTTGCTCTAATTTTGAGAGCGCTTCGCGCACAGCAGCATTGGCCGCAGCACGCTTTTCAGGATCAACTTTTGGCTTGGCGGGCTTGTCGGCTTTCTTCTCAACATCGCCTCTCTCTGTGGCGCGCGCAGCGCCCCTTGCAACACGGATGGCCTCTGCCCAAACCGGCACGGCTGGCAGCGGCGCTGACGCATCTCCAACAGCCGCCATAGCTTGCGCCAGCGCGGCTGAAAACGCATCCCAAAGCGAATTGAGCTGGGATTGTGCAGTTTCAAGCTGCGGCGAGAATTTGCCATCGACGCTAGGCCATTGGCCATCTGCTTGCAGAAGTGCGGTTTGATCCGTCCAATGCTTCACATCCACATGCAAAACTTCAAACGCAGCTTGTGCATCTGCCAAAGGCTTCGTTGAAAGCAATTCAATGCGCTGCGCCATCATGATGGCTGCTTCGCGCTGCACCTGCGCGCGATGCTGCAAATCTTCAATCAACTTGACGCGCTCAGCCAAGCTCGCTCGCAATGCGGCCAGCGGCTCTTTGGAAAGCGGCGCGCCTGCTTTCGCTGCATCGCGCTGCCAGGCCATCGCGTCGGCAATATTAAGCTTGGAAAGATCAAGCAGTGCCTGCGCTTTTACAGCCCAATCGGAGGCAATGTGATCCTGCGAAGCGCTGCGTTTGAGCTCATCGAGCTTTTCTTTCAATGGCTTTGCCGCGCCTTTGTCTCGTGCTGAGAGCTCTTTAAATACTTCTTGCATTTGCTCTGCGGACGGATTTGTAGCCATCCACTCGCGCACCTTGGCCGCGCGATCTCCCGAAGTCGGCGCAGAGAATGCACCGCCTGTCAAAGCGTCAAGGGGATGGATAGCCGCTGGTTTGGCAGCTTTTGGTTGCGAAGTGTCTTGCACGGTGTCTTCAGGTTTTTTGGTAAAGGCGGAAAAGCTCAGCATGATAGAAAAATACGCGCTCCGCCAGAAGTGGCGGCAACCCAGTATTTTCGCTGCTTTTGGAGGGATTTTCTGGGTTTATTGCTGGTAAGTTTCTAGCCTTTTCTCCAGCCTCTTGAATACGCCAAACGCTTCGCCTTCTTTCAGACCGCTCGCCTGCCACGTGATGGGTGTGAAAAAACGAAGCCTTTCTTCGGTTGAGCGCGGCAAACCACGTTATCAAAACCACAGAGGTACGCAGCTCGCAGCTTGCGGCCATGAGCACTACACGAAAGTAAGGCCTCGGCTTTTTCGCGCACATC
>JANMDU010000035.1:0-42928 GCA_031376455.1 Variovorax sp.
GGCATGGACGACTACATCAGCAAGCCCGTACGGCCTGCTGCATTGGCGCAAGGGCTGCGCCGAGCGGCGCTTGGCTTGGCACGGCGCCGCGCCACTTAAGGTGTGGCGAGTTCTTTTGTGCAGCCATTCCTAGGCTGAATACGAGCTAGAGCACGATTTAACGTAATTTGAGGGTAAAGCCTTGCGCGTGTAGCGTCGAGGTCGATGACAATTTATCGATGAATTCTCTAGCCCGCCCATATTTACGCATCGCCACCGAAGAGGCCTTTGCAACCGAAGAGCAATTAGCTGAATTTCGCAACGTTCTTGCGCGCGGCGATTGCGATCTCGGATTCAAACACCTCATGGGTTTTTACATGAGTAGCCCCAGCGAGCGAGCGCAGCACATCATGCGCTGCTTGGTCGACTTGGATGATGTTCGCATCGGCCACATGGATGAAGCGGGCATTGATATGCAAGTGCTCGCGCTCACCTCGCCCGGCGTGCAGGTAATGGATGCGAAAACCGCAGTGCGCGTCGCACGCAACGCGAATGATGAGCTTGCTGCAGCTGTTCGCCGGCATCCCACGCGCTATGTGGGCATGATCACGATTGCACCTCACGCGCCTGCCGCTGCTGCGCAAGAAATTCAGCGTGGCGTGAGCGAGCTGGGCATGAACGCAGTAGTGATTAACTCACATACGCAGGGCGAGTATTTGAGTGATCCGAAGTTTTGGGAGATTTTTGAAGCCGCGCAGGCGCTGGATGTGCCGATCTATATTCATCCCAATAGTTTGCCGCCCAAGATGATTGAGCCTTTCATTGAGGCGGGGCTTGATGGGGCCATTTACGGCTTTGGTGTGGAGACGGGTTTGCATGCGCTTCGCCTGATCACAGCAGGCGTGTTTGATCGCTTTCCCAAGCTCAAAGTGATTATTGGCCACATGGGCGAGGCGCTGCCGTTTTGGATGTATCGGCTCGACTACATGCATGCGGCCACGGTGAAATCACAACGCTATCCGAGCGTGCAGCCCACGAAGCGAAAGCCGAGCGAGTATCTGCGCGAAAATTTTTACATCACCAACAGTGGCGTGGCTTGGGATCAGGCCATTCGCTTTAGTCAAGATGTGTTGGGCGCAGATCGCGTGCTCTATGCGATGGACTACCCTTATCAATATGCGCCGCATGAGGTGGCCGCTTTAGATGCAATGGTGATGTCAGACGCAGATAAAAAAGCCTTCTTCCAAACGAATGCGCAACAGGTTTTTAGGATCAAATTTTAAGGAAATTATCATGAAACGCCGCCCCCTTATTGCGCAAAGCGCTTCTCTTTTAGTAGCGCTTCTGGCTTCTAGCGTATTTGCACAAAGCTACCCCAGCCAAGCGATTCGCATCATCGTGCCCTTCACGCCCGGCACGGGCATGGACACGATTGCGCGCGCAGTTGCGCCCCGCCTCAGTGAGCGGCTGGGGCAATCCGTTGTGGTGCAAAACATACCGGGCGCGAGCGGTAACATTGGTGCTGACAACGTAGCAAAAGCCAATCCCGATGGCCACACGCTGCTCATGGGCGCAAACACCATGCTGATGGCCACGCAGCTCGCTAAGAATTCTCCTTTCAACCCTGTCACTGATTTCGCACCGGTGACGATGGCGGCCTATGGCAGCTTGATGCTGGTCGCCAACCCAAAAACGGGTATCAAAAGCATGAATGAGTTGATCGCCAGCGCCAAGGCCAAGCCCGGCAGCATCAGCTTTGGCTCGCCCGGTGTGGGCACACCTCACCACATGGCGATGGAATTGCTTAAGCTTGAAAGCAACACCTTTATGTTGCATGTGCCCTATCGCGGCACGGCGGGCTACACGCAAGATTTGCTCGCAGGCGAGTTGAATGTGGGATTCCTCCCGGTGCATATTGCGCAAGGTTTTGTCAAAGCAGGTCGACTGACTGCGCTAGGCGTGGGCAGCGCCAAGCGCCACCCGATCGCGCCTGATGTGCCCACCATCTCAGAGGCCGGCGTGCCGCGCGTGGATGTGGATCTTTGGTATGCCTTTTTCGCGCCAACACGCACGCCAGCGCCCGTGCTCACACGCTTGAACACTGAGTTAGCAGCGATTGTGAGCAGCGCCGAGGTGCGCGAGCTGTTGGGCAAAGCGGGTATGGATGCCAGTTCCTCTAGCGCTCAAGAATTGGGCGCTATTGTGGGACGAGACTATCCGCGCTGGGGCAACGTGATCCGCAGCAAAAACATTTCTGCGGAATAAAGCATATGCAAAGCACCCCGATCGCTATCGCCGGCGGCGGCATCGCTGGCTTGGCGCTTGCCCTGCATCTGCATGCGCGTGGGCTGAGATGCGAAGTCTTTGAAGCCGCATCTGAGGTGCGCGAGCTGGGCGTAGGCATCACATTGCTGCCGCATGCCATGCGCGAGCTTGCTGCGTTGGGTTTGCAAGAGACCCTAGAAGCGGCAGGCATTGAAAATCTGGAAAGCGCGTTTTACAACCGCTATGGCCAATTCATCTACAAAGAGCTGCGAGGCCGCCATGCAGGCTATGCCCTGCCAGAGGTGGGTATTCATCGCGGCAAGCTGCATCGCATTTTGTTTGAAGCCGCCATGCAAAGGATCGGACACGAGCACATTCATCTTGGCTGCCGTGTGGCGGGGCTTCAGCAGCATGCCGACGGTGTAGATGTAATGTTTGAATCTGGGGTGGGGCGAGAGAAATCTACATGGCGCGCGGGCATCTTGGTGGCTTGCGATGGCATTAATTCAGCAGTTCGAAAGACTTTTTACCCGAACGAGAAGCTCTGCTTTACAGGCATCAACACATGGCGCGGCGTGACGCGCCACAAACCAATTTTGAGCGGAAAAACCTACATGCGCGTGGGCTCGATCAGCACAGGCAAGATGGTGATTTATCCCATCATTGACAACATTGATGGCTCAGGCCTGCAGCTGATTAATTGGATGGCTGAGATCAGCCAAGACGGTGATTCTCCCAATGACTGGAATCAAGGCGGGCGCCTGCAAGATGTGCTCCCGATTTACAAAGACTGGCGCTTTGATTGGCTGGATGTGGCCATGTTGATAGAAAAATCAGACCAAATTTTGCAATACCCGATGGTGGACAAAGATCCAATTGCCCAATGGACATTTGGCTCGATCACGCTCATGGGCGATGCCGCTCACCCCATGTATCCGCGCGGCTCGAATGGCTCAGCGCAAGCTCTGATTGATGCCCGCACGCTGGCCGATGAGCTGGCGGCTCGCCAACATTTAGCAGATGCACATGAAGCACGCCTGCAAGCCTTGCATGCATATGAAGAAAAGCGCCGCCCGACCACCACGAAGATCGTCCTGACCAATCGTAGTCACCCGCCCGATTTCATCAATTCTCATGTGGATGAGCTTTCAAGCGGCAAACCTTTCACGCATATTGACGACGTGATCAGCCAAGATAAATTGCGCCAGATTTCTGAAGATTACAAACGGATTGCGGGGTTTTCTAAAGAAGCTTTGACAGCCAGCTCACAAGCGGCTTGAAGAAACTTCACGCTGCGTTTGCGGCCCGAGGCCACGTTTGCGCATTACCATGCAGACATGCTAGACACGCTCGCCCCACTGCTTGATCAAATCCAGTCCGCTGTTGCGGCTAAAACGCCGCTGCGCATTCGCGGAGGCGGAAGCAAAGATTTTTATGGTGAGCCGTTTGATGCTGCTTTGCCTGTGCTTGATACACGCAGCCATAGCGGCATCATCAGTTACGAGCCAAGCGAGCTGGTGATTACCGCCAAGGCCGGCACGCCACTGCGCATGCTAGAGGCGGAATTGTCAGCGCAAGGGCAGTCACTTGCATTCGAACCACCGCACTATCCTAATTTTTTCGCACCGGCTACAGCGTCACCCGAGGCGACCTTAGGCGGCATGGTCGCCGCAGGCTTGGCGGGTCCTGCCCGCGCCTGCGTTGGCGGCGCAAGGGACTACGTGCTGGGTGCGCATCTGCTGAACGGCAAAGGCGAGCTTCTGGAATTTGGCGGACAGGTGATGAAGAACGTCGCAGGCTATGACGTGTCGCGAGCGCTTGCGGGCAGCATGGGCACGTTGGGGCTGATCACGCAGGTCTCGCTGAAAGTGCTGCCAGTAGCCGTAGCCGAGGCCACGCTGCGCTTTGAGATGGATGAGGCGACTGCGATTCGCAGTTGCAATGAATGGGCGGGCCAACCGCTGCCGCTCAATGCCAGCTCTTGGGTGAATGATCAAGGCGTGCCATCGCTCTATTTGCGTTTGCGCGGTGCAGTCGCTGCGGTTGAATCTGCTTGCAAGCGGCTTGCTGCAGATACTGGTGGCGTGCGCGTTGATTCGCCCGAGACGCTCACCGATTGGTCAGCCGCACGTAATCTGCAACTGCCATGGTTCAAAGCGGGCTTTGCGCGTGGCGATGATTTGTGGCGCATCAGCGTGCCGCAAACGACACCGCCTCTGGGCTTAGGCGAGACGATGATCGATTGGCTGGGCGGCCAGCGCTGGCTCTTCACGCCGACAACCGAGCGCAGCAAACAGGCAAACCGCCTACGTGAGCAGGTGGCTCATCTGAATGGAAGTGCTACATTATTCGTAGCATCTTACGCATATTCTATGCCGGCTACTAGCCAAAATAGCTTAAATATTGCGCATTTCTCAGCGCCCAATGCACAGTTAACGCATATCCACCGGCGGCTGAAAAATGAGTTTGATCCGGCGGGTATTTTTAACCCCGGTCGTCTCGGCGTGATCTGAGCGAACGATGAAAACGCTCACGGGTTTTGCGGTTTTGCTCAGTGCCCAGGCGGCGGGAGAGGTGATAGCGCGCGGTGTGAAATCCGCTATCGGCCTCACGCTGCCCGGCCCGGTCTGGGGGATGCTGTTGCTAGCTGCTTTGCTGCTCTTGCCTTGGGTGCAGCAACGATTGGCGCAGTCGGTGGGCGCAGCATCCACTGTGCTGTTGTCGCATCTGTCACTGCTGTTCGTACCCGTCGGTGTTGGTGTGATGGTGCATTTGGGGCTGCTCAGTCAATATGGCTGGAAGTTGGCGGGCGTGTTGCTCGTTTCCACTTGGCTTGGGTTGGCCGTGACGGCGCTCGTTTTGAGAGCGATGTGGCCAGTCGCGTCTTTGGAAGATACGCTGACTGACGCGCCATTGGGCTTTGTCGATGAGGCGACTCAGTCATGACAGATTTCGTCGAGCTGTGGACTTACCTCTCAGCAACACCCTTGTTTGGTCTCGCAGCGACAGTGCTCGCTTACGTACTCGCGCACGCCGTGTACGAGCGCTTGCATCAAGCGCCATGGGCGAATCCTGTGCTGTGGACGGTGATCACGCTTGTTATCGTGCTCAGCCTGACGAATACGGCCTATCCGGTCTATTTTTCTGGCGCGCAATTCATTCACTTTCTGCTCGGACCTGCTGTGGTGGCGCTCGCTTGGCCGCTCTGGGAGCGCCGCCAATTATTGCGAAAGCATATCGGGTCGCTGCTGCTTGCCGCGCTTTGCGGCGGCGCAGTTGCTGCGGGCTCGGCTTGGGTACTCGGCTGGGCAGTAGGTTTGCCTGGCCAAGTGTTGCTCTCACTTTTACCCAAATCAGTCACCGCGCCTGTGGCCATGGGCATCGCTGAGCAGTTGGGCGGCATTGCTGCGCTGGCCGCCATAATTGCCGTGCTCACCGGTATCGTCGGCGCCATCAGCGGGAAGTATATTTTTGATGCGCTTCGCATCAAGCCATATGCCGTGCGCGGCTTTGCACTCGGTACGGCCTCTCACGGCATCGGCGCAGCGCGCGCGATGCAAGTGCATCCCGATGCCGGCGCATTGGCTGGCCTAGCGCTGGCCTTGCAAGCGGTGCTGGCTTCGCTGTTGCTGCCTTCAGTGTTGCGTATTTTCAATTGATTCCTTCTGTCCCGCCATGCAAACCAACCTCTCCCCTGAATACAAAAACCGCGCTGATGGCATCGAGGCGGAAAGCATTTTGCGCAAATGCGTGCATTGCGGCTTTTGCACCGCCACTTGCCCGACTTATCAATTGCTTGGCGATGAACTCGATGGGCCACGTGGGCGGATTTATTTGATCAAGCAAGTGTTGGAAGGCGAGCAGCCGACGCGTAAAACACAGATGCATTTGGATCGCTGCCTGACTTGTCGCAATTGCGAGACGACTTGCCCCAGCGGCGTGCAGTATGGGCATTTGGTGGATATTGGGCGCAAGTTAGTCGATGAGAAAGTAGCGCGGCCTGCAGCGGAGTCTGTGTTGCGCTGGGCTTTGAAAGAAGGCTTGCCTTCGCCTTTGTTTACACCTGCGATGGCGATGGGGCAGCTCATGCGCCCGTTGCTACCGAAAGCTTTGAAAAACAAAGTGCCTGAGAAACGCGATGCAGGCGTTCGACCCGTGCAAACGCATGCGCGCAAGGTGTTGATGCTGGAAGGCTGCGTGCAGCCCAGCATGTCGCCCAATATCAATTCATCCACAGCGCGTGTGCTCGACGCAGCAGGTATCGAGACAATCACGGCGAAAAAAGCGGGCTGTTGTGGTGCAGTGAAATTCCATTTGAATGATCAAAACGGCGGCAAAGCGCAAATGCGAGTCAACATTGATGCTTGGTGGCCACAGGTTGAAAGTGGTCACGTTGAAGCCATCATCATGAATGCCTCAGGCTGCGGCGTAACGGTGAAAGAATATGGCCACATCTTGCAGCACGATGCTCAGTATGCAAGTAAAGCTGCGAAGATCAGTGCGCTGACGAGAGACATCAGCGAGTTATTGCCTGAGTTAGTCAACACACTCAAACCCAAAATCAAAACGGTGAATGCCGAGCAACTCGCTTTCCACCCGCCCTGCACGCTACAGCATGGCCAGCAGCTCAAGGGTGGTGTGGAAAGGCATCTTGCAGAACTTGGCTTCAACATCAAGACGGCGTCTTGCGAAGCGCATCTGTGCTGCGGCTCAGCCGGTACATACAGCGTGTTGCAGCCCGAACTCTCTTATCAATTACGAGATCGCAAGTTAGGCAACTTGGCCGAGATGAAGCCCGCTGCCATTCTCAGTGCCAATATTGGTTGCATCACGCATTTGCAAAGCGGCACGGATGTGCCCGTGCGCCATTGGATTGAAATTTTAGACGCTGCGTTGGCTTGAAGCGCTTAATGCACTTAGGCACTTAGGCACTTAGGCACTTTTAGGCGCTTCAAGGCGCTTTCATGAAGCCCAAATCTCGCTCGTAGTTAATGCTGCCCGCCGTGCCGCCGAAATTGTGCAGGTTGGGCAGAATCGAGTCACGGTAGTTTTGACCCGCGGTGCCAACCAACTCACTGTCGTTAACACCAAACCATTTGGCAAGTGTTCCTGCGTATTGGTCAACGCTGGTGGTGGGCAACAAGCGGCCTTGGCCGACATGCCATTGATCTTGCACGGCGCTGGTGTTGCTCACGCTCACCGGCGGTGCATAGCCATAGAACTTGCCACCATTGACCGCACCACCCACGACGAACTGATGCGAGCCCCAACCGTGATCTGAGCCATCACCGTTGGATGACAGTGTGCGACCAAAATCACTCGCCGTAAAAGCGGTTACCTTATCAGCCACGCCTAGACTTGCCATGGCATCGTAGAAGGCTTTCATCGCAGAGCTCACGCGACCCATATTGCGGGTGTGGTCGCTCATGAGGTTGTCATGCGAATCAAAGCCGCCCAATGAAACCATGAACACCTGTCGCTTGAGATTCAGCGTCCCTCGCGCAGCGATCAAGCGAGCGACCATGCGCAATTGCGAAGCTAAGGGATTGTCGGCAGGAAAGCCGTTGTACGGCGCTGCGAAGACGTTATTGACAGGCGCTGAGCCTGCAATCGCGCTCGTGATAAAACCTTCGGCGTTCAATGCTCGGCTAGAAACCGTGCTGTACTCTCGCTCCAAGATATGCTGACGCCCCGTTGGCGAAACCAATTGAGTAATTGCGGCTCCAATCGTCGATGTTCCGAAGCCATAGGGGTTGCTGGCAGCATTGATCTTGACAGCACCACTGCTGCCCACTTGATAAGACAATGCAGTATCGCCTGACAAAAACACCGCGTTTCCCGTCACAGAGATGCATGTGAAAAGCGAATTTGCGCCATTGCTGCTCAAAGCCAAATCACCGATATTGCCGCCCCAGCCTATCGTTGAACCCTCGGGTGAGGAGGATTGCCAAATCGATTGTTGATCGTTGTGGGAAAACAGTTTGGGCGGCACAGGATAAAGTGTGCGATTGCCGCCGCTGTAGTTGGCCTTGGTCATCGGCACCACCAGCGGGCCGCAATTGAGCATCGCGGCGGCTTGCCCGCCATCGAATAAAGTTTTCAGGCCACTCATACTGGGATGCATCGCGTACTGCAAGCCCGTTTGGCCAATTGCCGAAACGGGATTGCCGCCGGCTAGCGGTGTGAGCAAAGACGAATCAATACCCGGAAAATTCACGCCGCCAATGGTCTCTGCGGTTCGACCTAATGCAATGCCGTTTTGCAAAGCTGAGCCCGTGGTGCCGCGAATGGTTTGATAAGCTGCATAGCTGGCCGCATCGGCGGGAATCAAGGTGTTGGCGTAGTCGCTGCCGCCGTACAGAAAAACGCAGACCAAGGCTTTGTAATCATTACCGGCATTGAAGGCGGCGGCTTCGCCTAGGGCGGCAAGATTAATGGCAGTAGGCAGTGCCGCGCCGGTGAAGGCAAGTTGGCCAGCACGCTTTAAAAAGGCGCGACGATTGTGGAGGTGGGGTTGGAGGTGGTACATCGCAAGTCTCTCTTTATTTTTGAATCAAATACTCAGGACAGGCCAAAATCATCAAGAGCGCCGCGCAGACGGTATCGCGCTTGAGTGCAGCCGCGCTGCTGACTTTGACTTGACGCGCCACCATCCCATCGCGCAACGCATTGACCATCAGCGTCATGCTGCTGATTTGCAACTGACCTGCGCACATTTGCGTGTTGAGCTGCACGAGAATCGCTCGCGCGACGGGCTCCGTCAGACTCGCTGGGGTGTGATTGGTGTTGTTGATGAGGGCGATGAGGTTGTCGTAATTGGCGACAAA
The DNA here is from genome assembly GCA_031376455.1 of Variovorax sp. Taxonomy (GTDB): domain Bacteria; phylum Pseudomonadota; class Gammaproteobacteria; order Burkholderiales; family Burkholderiaceae_C; genus JANMDU01. The sequence continues at coordinate 9,072 of JANMDU010000035.1, forward strand.
GTCTCGCGTGTAATTAGAGTAATCCACTTCCGCTTTGTCTTTAGTCGGGGTGTTGATGCCTTGCTGGATTGCGCTTTGCATGAAATTCAAATAGCCACCTACTGTGGTTTCGTTGACCAGCTGAAACTCTGGCGCCGTCACGCCAATTGCGGGAGGCACATAACCGGGCCGAAAGAAATTAAACACCGAGGGTGAGCGCAGCGGGCTTTGGCCTAAAGAGTCTGATGCATTCGACAAATCAAAGAGTTTCCAAGTACTAAATTCAGAATTGGCGCGGAAGCTTCTAGCCCACTGTACGAAGCGCAAAATCGGTTCACGCAATTTACCAAAACCATTGTTTGTCAGCGAAGCCGGGCTGCGCGCTTCATCATCGAGCAAAATCGCCGCCCACACGGCCTTCATATCGCCTCGCACACCTGCGCCATTGTTGTTGAACGCACTGGCCACGCGCGCGACATAAGCCGGCGATGGGTTACTGGTCACGAGGCGCTGAATCATCTGGCGGCCAAAAAATGGGCCAACGTTGGAATGGTTAAACAATGTGTCAAGTGCCGTTTTGAGCGCCGCAGCGCCCGCTGTGCTGGCGGGAATACTTGCGGTTAGAAAATTCACGGCAAGCATGGAGTGTTTTGTTGCATCCAACTTCATCGGTTGACGTGCATATTCCCGTCCCCAGACGTTGTAATTGGCTGTCGGAAACTTTCTTCCATTAGGCGAAGATGGCGAATAAGCAGGATCAAAATCATAGCCGGTGAACACGCGCGCGAGTTGACTCACGTCATCAGAATCATAGGTTTCTAACTTTTTCCCTGCGGCATCTGTTTTCTCACTGCCATCTAAATTCAACTCATTCACGCCAATGGTGAAGAGTTGCATCACTTCGCGCGCATAGTTTTCATCCGGCAGGCGACCCGTCGCTGCATTTTCTTTTTGATTGCCTCGCGTGTTGAGAAAATATCCCATCGCGGGGCTGAGCGTCACGGCTTCAAGTAAGTTGCGGAAATTACCAAATGCGTGCTCAGTGAGAATGTCCCAATAAGCCGTCATCGTGTAGCCGCGCCAATCAATTTCCATTGAGCTGTGCGAGACTACAAAAAACTCTGACAATGCCAGCGCCACGCGCTTGCGCAACACATCGGGCGCGCTGATCAAATCTCGCCACACTGCGAAATCTGCAATGACGTTGTTGTACACATTTTTATCCAGTACAGCATCCGCGCCATAGCCTTGCTGCTCCAACCAATCCCACGCTTTGCTCGCTGGCTTGGCAAACTCTTGCTGCAAATAAGAAGCAAAGGATGCGCTGCGCACATTGCTTACATCTTCTGGTTTTGCGGCGAATTGCGCTTGTAGCAAAAAGCGCGCGGCTTCATCGTCGTTAGCTGCTTTTGAGAAATTGTTGAAGCCAGGCGCGCTGGGTAAGCCAGGAGCGCCGCCCAAGCCCGCATTCGTGCTGCCGCCACCACCTCCGCCGCAAGCTGCCAACAGAGCAGACGCTAGCAAACTTAGTGCGTGTGGCCCATACTGAGTATGAGTTACAGACTGATTTGATACAGAGGGATCGCAGGTTGTTGCGTCTTCTTGTGCATGGCTGGTGCATGCGAGCGGGTTTGCTGCGGGGGTATCAAAATCTTGCATGGCATCCACTTAACGAGCTAAAGTGGTCGAAATATACCGCCTAGTTGATGACATTTTTCCGAAAAAACGGTTAGAAATCGCTACCAATCCAATACAGGTGTGACAAGTTGTTGACGCTTTTTGACGAGCGGTCAAACACTGGAGATCAATGGCAGTGTGACAAATCTGTCAATCGCCTTTGACTCTAAGTCGGCTTAGCGCTCTGCAGCACATCGCGCGTTTTGAGCGCTTCGGCGCGCGCAGCTTGCGCAAAATCATCTCCGCCAGAGGCATACAAAATGGCTCGCGATGAGTTCACGATGATCGGCGCATCTGCTCTCCAGCCAGCGCGCACCGTCGCTATCGCATCGCCGCCTTGCGCGCCGACACCTGGAATTAACAAGGGCAGTGTTGGCGCGATGCTGCGCACGCGTTCGATCTCTTGCGGGTACGTCGCTCCCACGACGAGGCCAAGCTGGCCGTTTAAATTCCATGCGCCCTGCGCTAAGAGTGCAACATGCTCATATAAAAGAGGTTGGCCTTCAATGGAGGCGAAGCGTTGGTTTTGCAGATCATCGCCGCCTTTGTTGGATGTGCGGCAAAGTAGGAATGCGCCTTTGTTGTGATACTTTAAATACGGCTGCACAGAATCGAAGCCCATGAAAGGAGAGAGCGTGACGGCGTCTGCGCCGTAGCGCTCGAAGGCTTCTATGGCATATTGCTCGGCCGTTGAGCCGATATCGCCACGCTTGGCATCGAGAATGATGGGCACATTTGGCGCGACGCGACGCATGTGCTCCATCAAACGCTCGAGCTGGCCTTCGGCACGGTGCGCGGCGAAATAGGCGATTTGCGGTTTGAAAGCGATGACTGCGTCCGCTGTGGCATCCACGATCGCAGCACAGAAATCATAGATCTTGTTAGCGTTGCCTTTAAGCGAGCCCGGGAAGCGGCTGGGCTCGGGGTCAAGGCCTACGCAAAGCATCGAATGATTGGCAGTTTGGGCAGCTTGGAGTTGTTCTAAAAATCGCATGCTTAGATTTTAATCTTTGCTTACTTTGTTGCTGGGATACAGCAAGAACACGAAAGACACGGAGGTTTCACGAAAAGCACAGAAAATTTATAGAACTAGAAGTGCCGCCAAAAATGAGTTGCCCCCTTCTTTCATTTTCGTGTCTTTCGTGAAACCTCCGTGCCTTCCGTGTTCTAAAGTCTCCATCTAAACCCTCAAACGTAGCAAACAAAAAAGCCCGCAAAAGCAAACGCCATGCGGGCTCGTTATGAAGCGATGAAGGATCAGATCTTGCTCTGCTGCAAACGCGCAATGCGCTCTTCCATCGGTGGATGCGTGGAGAAGAGTTTGCCTAAGCCACCAGCAATGCCCATGGCTGCCATGCTCTTAGGCAGCTCGCCGGGCGCTAGGCCGCCAAGGCGAGCGAGCGCATTTTGCATGCTGCGGCTTTGGCCCATGTAATTCGCTGCACCCGCGTCAGCGCGGAATTCGCGCTGACGGCTGAACCACGCCACGATCATCATCGCTACGAAGCCAAGCAAGATATCGAGCACTATTGTTGTGACCATGTAGCCAATGCCCGGGCCATCGTTATTACGCAGGATCACTTTGTCCACAAAATAGCCGATCACGCGCGAGAGGAAGACAACGAAGGTGTTCATCACGCCTTGGATGAGCGTCATCGTCACCATATCGCCATTGGCAATGTGCGCGACTTCGTGACCGATCACGGCTTCGACTTCTTCACGCGTCATGCTTTGCAGCAAACCGGTTGACACGGCGACGAGTGCAGAATTTTTAAACGCGCCTGTTGCGAATGCATTCGGTTCGCCTTCATAAATCGCTACTTCTGGCATACCGATACCTGCTTTGTCAGCAAATTTTTGTACGGTACCAACGATCCACACCTCATCGGCATTTTGCGGCGCGCTGATTACACGTGCTCCCGTACTCCATTTGGCCACTGGCTTACTAATCAGCAGCGAGATAATCGCGCCGCCAAAGCCCATCAGGAGGGAGAAACCCATCAAAGAACCGATATTCAGGCCATTGGGTGTCAGGTATTTGTTCACGCCCAGCAAGCTGGCAGCGATACCTAACACCACCATCACGGCAAGGTTGGTCGCGAGGAACAGAAAAATACGTTTCATGTCTTCTCTTCTATTAACAGCTCACGAAGGTGAGCCGATAGCGCGAATGGTAAGGCCTGCTGGCCAAAAATCAAGAGCGACGAGGCCGAAAGACCGTATTGTCAGCGTAGAAATCAGCGCTTTTATTGGCTTCCCACCAACCCGGCACGCCTAGCACCGGCAGCGGGGCAAAAGGCTTAGGACTCAAAGCTGCGGGAGATAGTTGCGCAGCCACGCGTATATCGAGCGCGCAAATAGCATCCCAGGCAGCGAAATTCGCTCTTAAGTCAATAGCGCTCTGCACAGGAAAGACGTGAGCCACGACGGATTTGTAGGGTAAGACCAACTTTTCTAGCAGCGCGTGGCCAAAAAGCACGGGCGGATGCGCTGCAAGTAAGGCGCGATGCGTTTGAAAAGCTGTTTGCCAATCGTGTGTGCGCAGAGCAGCGATCACGGGCGCATGCAGCTGCGCACAAAGAAATGCGGCATTCTCGTCAAACAAAGTCAGCGCATCGCGCACCGCACCACGAAGCGGCTGCACGCCGATTTCTTGAATCTGCACATATTGCAACGCATTCAGCTGCGCCTTAAGCTTTGGAAATCGCAGCCATGCCAGCCCATTGAAGAAATCGTGCAGGTTATCTCGCGTAGGAACGGTTTTTGTTTCAAAGATGAAAGCCTCATACGCCCTGCCATCGCGCAAAGCTGATTGCGGCACGAAAGAGACGACGCCTTGCCCATTACACGCATTCAACGCAGCATGCACCGATGCCCCCGCGCGCACTTGCGCGCTCACGCGCATGCCAAACTCTCGCCAAGGCTGCCACCAAGGCGCCTGCCAGTTGATGCGCTCAAGCATGGGCATCATTGAATGTGATTGGAAGTACTCAGCATAATTTGCTATTTATTTCATAGCGCTTTACGTATATTCTATGCCGGCTATCTGCCTATTTTGATCTTAAAGTACATCAAAAACGGCCTCCATGGCAGATCACACAATCCACTCGCCATTGGCCAGCAGCTCGCTAAAAAAAGCCTGCAAAGTGCTGCTTCCCATACCGTAGGGATCGAAACTGGCGGAGCGGGAGTATTTGAGGAAAATGTGGCGATTGGCTTCTAGCGGCGCGAGTGAGCCCATCGCCCAGGTGGTGAAACGGCGGCTGGGGATTTCTGCAAAATCTAATACAGCGGGCTCGCGGTGGCGAGGATCTGCCAAGATACGGTGATACAGGCGATTGACTTCTGTTCGATCGCCTTCTAGCTGCTGCAAAAAAATACCGTTGGCCAAGCACAATGCGCCGGTTACGCCGACTCGGGAATTGTTGCGTTGTGAAGCATGCAAAATGCTGCTGAGATCGTCGTTCGTGTAAGCAGCAGAAGTGCGGCTGGCGTAGGTGAGTTGAATGAGCATGAGAGTTTGTCCTTTAATGACCAAATCATCCCACGCTCTGCAAAGTGTGTCACCCTGTGAGGGCAACCTAGCTCAATGCATCTATCCGATGCGTATCAAGCGCCTCGGCAATCAAACGCCATCTCAGGCTTGCGCCCCGAAATCAACTCGGCGATGGCTTTGCCAGAGCCTGCACCATGCGTCCAGCCTAAAGTGCCGTGGCCGGTGTTGACCCACAGTCGATGGATCTTGGTTATTCCAATGAAAGGGATGTTAGTGGGCGTGGCGGGGCGCAGACCGGCCCAATATTGCGGGTTGCCGCCTTGCGCAGGTGTGCGCGTGTCGGCCACACCGGGGAGGATGGCCTCAATCCGGCGCAGCAGCATCTCGCAACGTCTTTGTGCGAGTGGCGTATCGAGCGAGAGGTCGTAGCCGCCAACTTCAATCGTGCCGGCGACGCGTAGGACATTGCCCAGCCGCGTCATGGCGATTTTCTTTTCGTCGTCGATGGTAGAGACTTGTGGCGCGAGCTCCGGCTTCAAAAGCGGCAGAGTCACGCTGTAGCCTTTGCCGGGATAGACCGGCAAATTCACGCCGACAGTGCGCAGCAGCGGCGCGGAATAGCTGCCGCAAGCCACCACCACGGCATCAGCAGCAATCGTGTGCTCTATCCCCGTGGAATTTGCGCGGACTGATACTGAATCAATAGCGTTTCCTAAGCTTTGCATGGCCAGCACGTCATGGCCGAAGAGCAATTTCGCCCCAAGCTGGCTGCAGCGCTGCGCTAATTGCCGTGTGAATTCTCGGGCATCGCCCGATTCATCGCTTGCGGTGTAAGTGCCGCCAACAATTTTATTGGCAAAGCTTTTGAAAGCGGGCTCGATGCGCAAAAGTTGATCTGTGCTGACCACCTCGCGCTGCACGCCATGGCGACGCATAAGTTGGGCGGCCTCACCGGCAGCGGCAAAGGCGCGCTCATCGGTAAAAATATGTGCAATGCCTTTTTCCAGGCGGTTGTATTCAATTCCGGTTTGGTCGACCATACGCTTCAGCGCAGCTTGGCTATAGCGCCCTAGCGCGACGATTTGCGCCACATTGCGCTCAAAGGCAGCATCGTTGCAGTTGGCCAGAAACTGCAAGCCCCAGCTGTATTGATGCCAGCCTTTGCCAAGCGGCATTTGAGGGCGAAAAAGCAAGGGCGCTTCATCGGAGAACATCCATTTGAGCGCTTTGAGTGGCGCATCTTTGTTCGCCCACGGCTCGCAATAGCTCACTGAGATTTGCGCGGCATTGGCAAAGCTCGTCTCGCTCGCAGCCTCACTTTGCCGATCCACGAGCGTGACTTCATGGCCGGCTTGCAGCAAATGCCAAGCCGAGCTCACACCAATAATGCCTGCGCCTAAAACGATGACTTTCATAGCTGCGGATGATGCCGCATCTTGACTTGCATTAACAGTGAAATTAAACTCTTCGGATAAACATTAGAGATACTAATAATGAGTTCATTCGATCCCGATGCTCTGGAATGCTTGGCAGCCATCGTCGAAGAAGGCGGTTTTGAGAGGGCAGCTGTGCGCTTGTCGATCACGCAATCTGCGGTGTCGCAGCGGCTTCGCTCACTGGAGGCGCAAGTGGGCACGGTGCTGATCGTGCGCAGCCGGCCACTCAAGGCCACATCAGCTGGGCAACTGCTCATCAAGCACACCAAACAAATGCGCCTCTTGCGAGCCGATCTGGAGCGCGATATGAAAGATCTTGCGCCATCTGGCTCAGGCGCACGCGAGGAAGAGCGCGTGGCCATTGCGATCAATGCTGACAGCATCGCCACTTGGGCACTCGACGCACTGGGCGATTTGGCGCGCGAAGGGTTGCCGCTGGAAATCATCACCGACGATCAAGATTTCACGCAAGAATGGCTGCGTGGCGGGCAAGTGCTTGGCTGCGTGACAACCTTGAAAGCCGCGTTACGGGGATGCAAAGTCGTGCCATTAGGCGCTATGAAATACGTAGCAGTTAGCGCAGCTTCTATGCCGGATAGCAGTCGTTTTGATTTAAAAAATGGCTTAACAGCGCACAATTTCCGCGATGTACCGTTTATCTCGTTTAATCGCAAAGACGATCTGCAAAGCGAGTTTGTGGCCAAGGCGTTTGGCTTGAAGCGTGTGAACCTACAGCAGCTTTTTGTACCGAGCTCGCAGGCGCAGGTCAGAGCCGTGCGGGAGAGCTGGGGCGTGAGCGTCTTGCCGCAGTTGACCGTGCAGCCGATGATTGACAGCGGAGAGTTTATTAATTTGCTGCCCGATTTTTCTCTGGCTGTGCAGCTGTATTGGCACTGCTGGAATTTGGAATCCGTCGTGCTCGATAACTTGACGCACGCCTTGGCCAGCAGCGCAAGAAAATTACTTAAATAGATAACTCAAATAAAAACCCGCCGGGCATTCGCTTCACGGCGGGTTTTTAGAAAAGTTAGCTCAATTACTTGGGCATCAAGACGGTGTCAATCGCATGAATTACACCGTTGCTGGCCGCCACATCAGCTGCCACAACTTTGGCTTTGTTGACCGTGACGCCACCCTTGGTAGCGAGCGTGATCGTACCGCCTTGTACGGTCTTGACTTTGCCGGCCTTGACGTCAGCAGCCATGACTTTACCTGCAACCACATGGTACGTGAGCACTTTGGTCAAAGCAGCTTTATCTTTCAACAAGGCATCGAGCTTGGCTTTTGGGATTTTGGCGAATGCCTCGTCCGTTGGCGCAAACACGGTGAATGGGCCAGGGCCTTTGAGCGTATCTACCAAGCCGGCGGCTTGTACGGCAGCAACCAAGGTTTTGAAATTGCCGGCCTTGACAGCGACATCAACGATGTCTTGTGCCATGGCGCCAAAAGAGATACCAAAACCCACAATGAGGGAGAGGAGAGATTTTTTCATGGTGCTTACTTTCAAAAATTGAAGCGTGAGGTAAAGAAATGTTTAACACTCGTGCAAGATTGTTATTGAGCTCGGATGACCTTGCATGCGCTGTGGATCACAGCAACTTGATCGGCGTGTTTACTAAGTTGTACAAAAAATACCGCCTCACCCGAAAGAGATGAGGCGGCGACTGCCAAGTGGTTCGTTACTTGGGCATGATCACGGTGTCGATGACGTGGATCACGCCATTGCTGGCCGCTACATCAACCGCGACAACTTTCGCGCCGTCAACCGTCACGCCGCCTGCGGTGGCGAGTGTAATTTCTTGGCCTTGCACGGTTTTCACCTTGCCAGCTTTGACGTCAGCAGCCATGACTTTGCCGGGCACAACGTGGTACGTCAAGATTTTCGTCAGAGCGGCTTTGTCTTTGAGCAAGCCATCCAAAGTTGCCTTTGGAATTTTGGCAAACGCTTCATCCGTTGGTGCGAACACGGTGAACGGGCCGGGACCTTTCAACGTATCGACCAGACCAGCAGCTTGCACAGCGGCGACTAAGGTTTTGAAGCTGCCAGCTTTTACGGCCACATCGACGATGTCCTGCGCCATGGCGCTCATGGAGATGCCGAAACCCAATGCGAGGGTGAGGAGGGATTTTTTCATGGTGCTTCCTTTCAAATGTTGAAGCGGGTTTAAGGAACTGACGAACGAGAGAAATTGGATGTGCTTACGCAACGCTAGGCAGGATCACCTTGTCGATAACGTGGATCACGCCATTGGTGTTAAGGATGTCGGTGGCCGTAATGTTTGAAGAGCGGCCTTTTTTGTCGGTGATGACAAAGCCGCTGCTGATACTGATCGTCTCCGTCGCGCCGGCCAATGTGCTCACTGCTGTACCGACGGGCACATCTGCCTTGAGTACCAAGCCGTTGAGCACGTGGTATTTCAAAATATCTGCGAGCTTGGCATTAGCAAGCAATGCGGCGACGGTGATCGGTGGGTTGCCAATACCTGCCAACTCTTGGCGCAGTGCATCGAAAGCGGCGTTTGTTGGCGCAAACACCGTAAACGGACCTGCTCCTTGCAATGTTGTGGCGAGATTGGCCTGCTGTAGCGCTGCGACTAGGGTCGTGAACTCTGGATTACTCGCCAAAGCTGTTGCCACGATATCTTTGTCGGCTGGCAGGATGACTTTGTCGATCAAATGCACCACGCCATTGGTAGCGAGGATGTCCGTTGCAGTGATGTTAGATTTTCTGTTGCGACCATCTGTGATGACCACTGCTGCGCCAACAACATCAATTTTGAAAATATCTTGCGTGCCGGGCACGATGGGGTCGATCACCTTGCCGAGCGGGATGTCGGCTTTCTTCACTGTTGCGCCCAACACGTGATACTGCAGCACTTTGGTGAGTAAGGCTGTGTTGGCGAAGAGCTGTGCTTTTGTCAAACCAAGTTCGGTGAGGGCGGCTGCAAAGGCGTCATTGGTTGGCGCAAAAACGGTCAACGTGCCAGGCGCGGACAGAGCGCTAACGAGATTAGCTGCAACAACTGCTTCTACCAAAATACTCAGCGATGGCGTGGCTTGGGCGAGTTCAACGATGTTTTTCGTTGGCGCTGCGGGAGTCACGACATTGTCGCCTCCGCCGCATGCGGCGAGCAGGCCTGCGCTGGCCGCCACAGCCGTCAAAGATGCGCCGGTTTTGAGGAAATGCCTTCTGGGAAATTGGTTCATAACGGTACTTTCTTAAGTTGATGCTGCTGATGCGGGTTGAGTGGTGTGCAGCGGGTTAAACTCGCCACTGACTGAAATATATACCAGATCTTCTAAATACATACTGCTTGGTAATTATTTCTACTAATGAGTTACACCTAGATGCAAAGCATGCTTGTCAACGCGCCTGATTTATATGGAAAACCGCTTGCTTAGCACCGTAGTTGTTGCGCAATGCGCTATTTAATTAATAGCGTACTGTCGTTGCAAAGGGATACACTCATCCACTGCGCGGCAGCTTGTGTACACCCGCAGGCGCAAGGGCTTTTAAAATCAAACGCTTATGAATCCTTCTCCAACCAACTCAGCCGCCCCGCTCAGCCCCATCAATGCTTTATCTCCTTTAGATGGCCGCTATGGTGGCAAGCTCAGCAGCTTGCGCCCGCTCATGAGCGAGCTGGGTTATATGCATCGCCGGGTGCAAGTGGAAATCGCTTGGTTTGTAGCTTTGTCGGATGCCGGGCTGCCAGAGTTTGCGCCGCTGCCCTCTCAAGAGCGGGCTCACTTGCAAAACTTGGTAGCCCATTTCTCCGAAAGCGATGCGCTAGCCATCAAAGAGATTGAGAAGACCACCAATCATGATGTGAAAGCGGTGGAGTATTGGATCAAGGCGCAATTCAAAGGGCATGCAGCGCTGGAAGCTGCCTCTGAGTATGTGCATTTCGCTTGCACGAGCGAAGATATCAACAACACATCGCATGCGCTGCAATTGCAGAGTGCGCGCACGGAGGTTTTGCTGCCTGCTCTGGATGCTATTCTGGCCAAGCTACGTCATATGGCAAAGCTCTACGCAGCTGTGCCGATGCTCAGCCGCACGCATGGACAGACGGCCACGCCCACGACGGTGGGCAAAGAAGTCGCTAATGTGCTCGTGCGCCTGGCCGCCGCTCGCGAGAGGATTGCTAGCGTCAAGCTGCTGGCCAAAATGAATGGTGCGGTGGGCAATTTCAATGCGCATTTGGCAGCGTATCCTGAGGTGAATTGGGAGGCCTTCTCGCGGCGCGTGATTGAAAAAGATTTGCAGCTCGCCTTCCAGCCTTACAGCATTCAAATCGAGCCACACGACTACATGGCCGAGTTGTTTGATGCCGTCGCACGGGCAGACACGATACTGATAGATTTCGCCCGCGATGTGTGGGGCTACATTTCGCTGGGTTACTTCAAGCAGCGCTTAAAAGACGGCGAGATCGGCTCATCGACCATGCCGCACAAGGTCAACCCGATTGATTTTGAAAATGCAGAAGGCAACCTCGGCTTGGCCAATGCGCTGCTTCGCCACTTATCTGAGAAGCTGCCGATCTCGCGCTGGCAGCGCGACCTCACAGACTCCACTGTGCTGCGCAATATGGGTGTGGCTTTGGGTTACGCCGTGCTGGCGTATCAATCCTTACTCGTGGGCTTGAACAAATTGGAGCTCAATGAAGAAGCGCTGGCTGCCGATTTGGATGCGAGTTGGGAAGTGTTGGCTGAGCCGATTCAAACCGTGATGCGCCGCTATAACGTGGCGGGCGCTTACGAAAAGCTCAAGGAAGTCACGCGAGGTAAGGTGGTGCGCAAAGACGATTTGCATGCGCTGATTCGTTCACTCGACATTCCGGCGGCTGACAAAGAACGCTTGCTGGCGATGACACCGGGGAGCTATATTGGCTTAGCCGTTGAATTGGCTTTGAGAGCATAATTTGCAAGCGTTTTTGGCATTTTGCCGGCGTGTTTACTGCGCAGAGTGATATTGAATTAATAGTGCATGAAATCTACCGCCACTGTGCGAAATAATTTCACAAGAACGAAGCAGCATTTCGCGCGATGGCGCTGCGCTGTGAGCTAGCATGGCAGCATTGCAAAATAAATACGAGGCAAGCCCATGACCGATCTCTCCAAAATCACCTGCATCGAAGATCTACGCGTTCTGCACCAGAAGCGCACGCCACGCATGTTCTACGACTATTGCGACTCCGGCTCTTGGACAGAGAGCACCTACCGCGCCAACAGCGCAGATTTTCAGAGCATCAAGCTGCGCCAGCGCGTGGCCGTTAACATGGAGGGCCGCAGTACACGCACCACCATGATCGGGCAAGACGTGGCGATGCCTGTGGCGATAGCGCCTACCGGCCTCACGGGTATGCAACATGCCGATGGCGAAATCCTAGGTGCGCTCGCGGCCAAGGCATTCGGCATCCCGTTCACGCTCTCCACGATGAGTATTTGCTCGATGGAAGATGTGGCGCAGGCCACAAATCGCCATCCGTTTTGGTTTCAGGTGTATGTGCTGCGTGATCGTGATTTCATTGAGCGCTTGATAGACCGCGCCAAAGCCGCGAACTGCTCCGCGTTGCAAATCACGCTCGATTTGCAAATCTTGGGGCAGCGCCACAAAGATATCAAAAACGGTTTGTCAGCGCCCCCCAAACTCACCTTGCCCAACATCCTCAACATGATGACCAAGCCCAGTTGGTGCTTGGGCATGCTAGGCACGAAGCGCAGAGATTTCGGCAATATCGTCGGCCACGTCAAAGGTGTCGACAACATGAGCAGCCTCTCGGCGTGGACAGCGCAACAATTCGATCCGCGCCTCAACTGGGGCGATGTGGAATGGATTAAAAAACGCTGGGGCGGCAAGATCATTTTGAAAGGCATACAAGATGCAGAAGATGCGCGACACGCCGTTGACAGCGGCGCAGATGCGCTCATCGTCTCCAACCACGGTGGCCGCCAGCTTGATGGCGCGCCATCCTCCATCACAGCCTTGCCCGCCATCGTTCAAGCAGTCGGGCAGAAAATAGAAGTCTGGATGGACGGCGGTATCCGCAGCGGCCAAGACGTGCTCAAAGCCCGTGCCTTAGGCGCGCGTGGCACATTGATCGGCCGCGCATGGCTGCATGGCCTAGGCGCAGCCGGTCAAGCCGGTGTGACGAAAACGCTAGAGATCATTCACAAAGAACTCGATCTCACGATGGCGTTTTGTGGGAAGACGGACATCAACACTGTCGATCAAAGCATTTTGTTGCCGGGGACTTTTCCAGTGGCTTGAAGCTGTGATCGCTAACACGTCAAGCTTGCGTGATACCGCCGGTGTCCGGTTCGCCAGTTGATTTTCTACGCCGACGACGGCGCTTTTTGGGTGCGTCACTGGACTGTGCTTCTTCTTCTTCAGATGTATGAGCCGCTTCGCTAGGCGACGCGTTAGATGCCTGTTGACTCATCCGAGGCGCTTTTGAGGCTTTAACAATTCTCGGAGCAGCTTTTTGCTCATCTCGCGCCAGCTTCGCTAAATCCTCGCGCCCTGCTTGATCAGCCTCAGAAAACTCCAGCCACCAATCGGCCAAGCTCACAGACACTTCGCCTGTCTCAGCACGCAAACGCAGAAAATCGTAGCCGGCTCTAAAGCGCAGATGTTCGACGAGGCTGAAGACGGAACTGCTGGTGCGTTTGTCGAAGCGGGGTTGCATCATCCAGATTTCGCGCATGTCGGCGGCGAGTTTGCCTCGGCCGCTCACATCGCCAATGCGGGTGTTGAACACTTCATCAATCGCATCTTGCAGCGCGGGGAAGGGATGCTCATTGCGTGCTTTCTTTTTCGCCCAGAGCTCGTTCACATCGCGCCAGAGCACGCAAGCGAGTAAGTAGCTCGGGCTCACGCCTTTGTCTGCGGCGATACGTTTGTCGGTATCAATAAGCGCTGTGTTGATCATCGGCTCATCCGCACGCGCCACAATCACATCGAGCAGAGGATAGATGCCTTTGGCCAGCCCCAGAGAGCGCAAAGTTTGAATGCTGGCAATGCCATGCCCCGTTTGCAGGAATTTCAGCATCTCATCAAACATACGGCTTTGTGGCACGTCGTGAAGTAGCTTAAGCATTTCCGTCAGGGGCTTCGCCGTCTTGGGCTCAATCTTGAAGCCACTCGATGCCAGCTTCGCAGCAAATCGCGCAGCGCGGATGATGCGTACCGGATCTTCGCGATAGCGCGCCTCGGGCTCGCCAATCATCTTGATGCGCTTCTTGCGAATGTCATCAATGCCTTTGTGATAATCCACCACGACCTGCGTCTCCGGGTCGTAATACATCGCATTGATCGTGAAATCACGCCGCGCCGCATCTTCTTCCATCGGGCCCCAGACGTTATCGCGCAATACGCGGCCGCTCGCATCTACCGCATGCTGCATGCCTGAGAGTGCGGCCTTGGAGGTCTTTTCGTTGCCGCTGACTTGGCTTGCATCGGCACTGTCCAGATGTGCGCGGAAGGTGGAGACTTCAATCACCTCATGCTCGCGCCCGCGCCCGTACACCACATGCACAATGCGAAAACGCCGACCAATCACGAAGGCGCGCTTGAACAAGCGTTTGACTTCTTCCGGCTCGGCATTGGTCGCCACATCAAAGTCTTTAGGCCGCAGGCCCAGCAACAAATCGCGCACTGCGCCGCCAACAATAAATGCCTCAAAGCCCGCGTCCTTCAAAGTGGTGACGACTTCCCATGCTTTTGCATCCACCAAATCGCGGTTGATGCCATGCTCGGCTTGTGTGATGTCAACACGCTTGCCAAATTTAGCTTTGACTGCTTTGACAACGCGAGGTGCCATGAGCTTTTCGATAAACTTTTTGATCATTGGAATAAATCTAATACTTTCCAGCCGCGCTCCATGGCCAAGGCTCGCAAGCGGGGATCTGGGTTGGTAGCCACAGGCTCGGTCACTTGCTCCAAGAGCGGCAAATCATTCATGCTGTCGGAGTAAAACGTGCTGTAACTCACATCCGCCCAGCTTTTGCCGCGCACCTCAAGCCATTGTCTCACGCGCTCAACTTTGCCCGCTTGGTAGCTCGGCGTGCCCGTGGAGCGGCCTGTATACCAACCTTGCGTATTTTTCTCCAGCTGCACGGCGATTAAATGTTCAATGCCAAAACGCAGCGCGATCGGCGCAGTGACGAATTCATTGGTGGCGGTAACGAGGATGATCTCATCGCCTGCTTCACGGTGCTTTTGCAGTAAATCTAGAGCTGATTTTTTAATGTGTTTTTCAATAACAGCCGACATGTAATCTGCGCGAAGTGCTATGGATTCAGTAGCGTCACGCAAGCGAATCGCCTCGGTGGCAAACATCAAATATTCTTCGGGATGGAGCTTGCCAATCTTGTAGTTCTCATAAAACGCATCATTGCGCGCCTTAAATTCAACAGCATCACGCCAGCCGCGCTCCACCGTGTATTCTCCCCATGCATGATCGCTGTCTATGGGCAGCAGAGTATGGTCCAAGTCAAAAAGAGCGAGTTTCATAGGCACGTATTTTTATACAACTGAACGCCGCTTGTTGTATAGCATTTGCAGATGCATCAAAGCGATTCCAGCATGCTCTTGATCAGCGGAATCGTGATCGCGCGCTTTGTAGCAAGCGAATAGCCATCAAGCTGCAGTAAAAGTTGCATCAGGGAGTTGAGATCGCGGGAAAAGCGGGCGAGGATGAAATCCATCACATCATCTGATAGAAAAATGCCACGCGCATCGGCCTCGCGGCGCAGCACCGCGCGGCGCTCTTGCTCGGTGAGCACTTGCAGAGCAAACACATGACCCCAGCCTAGCCGGGAGCGCAGGTCGTCACGCAACGGCAGATCCGCCGGCGGCAAAGTGCCGGCGGCCAAAATCCAGCGTTGCTCGGTTTGCGCATTCACAAAATAATTGAAGGCCGCGTGCTGCTGCACGGCGCTGTAGCCCTGCACATCGTCCATCATCACAGCAACCCAATGCGGGTTGTATTCTGGCGGCTCATGCACCGATGCATCAAGCCAGCCCACTTCTCCGCCCTGATTACGCAGCGCTTCGCGCACGGCTTTAAGCAAATACGATTTACCGCTGGCGCTCTCACCCCAAAGATACGTCGGCACAGGCGAACGTAGTGTGGCAACACCGGCGCCGCTCTCGCCCACCCAGAGCTTCAAATGATCGAGTGCAGCAGCGTTGGGCCCGGGCAAAAAACTTGCCAGCGCAGGTGCAGGCGAAAGAGCGATATCGAGCGCGATTTGTTGCATGGTGGCTTATGCTTTGCTGCGATACAAATCAGAGGCCAAATATTTCGATTGAATGCGTCGAATGGCAACCAGCAGTACCGCGCTCGCTGGCAGCGCGATGAGCACGCCGACAAAGCCAAAAAGCTGCCCAAATGCGAGCAAGGCAAAAATGACCGCCAACGGATGCAAGCCAATGCGCTCACCCACCAAGCGCGGCGTGAGAAACAAACTTTCAATGAATTGCCCTGCGCCATACACCACAGCCACCATGACGACCGCTTTGATAGATGCAAATTCAAGCAAGCCTGCGAGCAAGGCCAAAATCAAGCCGATGCCAAAGCCGATGTAAGGAATAAAAATCGCCAGACCCGTGAACACACCAATTGGCAGTGCTAAATCAAGACCGAAAAGCGCTAGGCCAATGGTGTAAAAAACAGCAAGCACCAGCATCACCAGCATCTGACCACGCAGATATTGCCCCAGCACCTCATCGGCCTCATTCATAAAGCCATCGAAGGCAGTGCGCATGCGAGGCGGGACAAGTCCGACCGCGCGGCTGACGAAATTTTCCCAATCCATCAACAGATAAAACAGCGCCACGGGGATCAAAATCGCATTACCAATCAGTGCTAGCGCGACGGAGCCGCCCACTTTAAGCGAAGATAAAACCGCGCTGATGCCATCGTCCACGTTAGCGTTTAAGTATTTCAGCACAAAGGCTTTCACGCTAGCGACATCCCAAGCGATGTTGATCCCAAAGCTCTTGAGCAATGGCGCAGCCCAAGCGTTCACTCGCTCGGCAAGGATAGGAAGTTGCTCACGCAGCAAGGGAATTTCTTTCGCCAAAATCGGTACGATCAACAAACAAATAGCGAGCACCGCGATGATGAACAACAATTCGACAATGATCACCGCCAAAATGCGCGGCGTCTTGCCGCCGAAAGTGCGATCAAGTTTGTTAACCAGCGGCGTGAGCGCATAAGCCAAAACTGCAGCCACCACAAACGGCGTGAGCACGGGGCCGAGCAGCCAAACCACCAACACACTGGCCGCCGCTATAGCGACCCAAGCGGCAGCGGTCTTTTGTGTTTTGGTGAACTGCATACAGGCGGGTGACTTTGAAACTTACAATACGAGCAATTTTACGGGTTTAAACAGATTTCTAAGCTGCTTTATGCCCTTTTTGCCATCCAGCCGGCGTATTTATTGCGCGAGCAGCTATCAAATCATGAGCGATCTGATGAACACAACCCCAGCCTCAACATCATCTCCCTTGTCGTACAAATCCGCCGGCGTAGACATTGATGCAGGCGACGCACTGGTGGAGCGCATCAAGCCGCTGGCCAAACGCACGATGCGCGAAGGCGTATTGGGCGGCATTGGCGGCTTTGGCGCGCTGTTTGAAATCCCCAAGCGATTTAAAGAGCCGGTGCTGGTGAGCGGCACGGATGGCGTGGGCACGAAGCTGCGCCTCGCATTTGAGTGGAACATGCACGATACCGTGGGCATCGATTTAGTTGCCATGAGCGTGAACGATGTGCTCGTGCAGGGCGCCGAACCCATGTTTTTCCTCGATTATTTTGCTTGTGGCAAGCTTGATGTGGACACGGCGGCCGCTGTGATCGGTGGCATCGCCAAGGGCTGCGAGCTCTCTGGCTGCGCCTTGATTGGTGGCGAGACGGCTGAGATGCCGGGCATGTATCCTGCGGGTGAATACGATTTGGCGGGCTTTTGCGTGGGAGCGGCAGAGAAATCTCAACTACTTCCACGCCCGAATGTGCAAGTAGGCGATGTGATCCTCGGCTTGGCTTCCAGCGGCGTCCACAGCAATGGATTCTCGCTCGTGCGCAAGTGTATTGAGCGCGCAGGCTCTGATGCGCCTACAACACTCGATGGCAAGCCCTTCAAAGAGGCGCTGATGATGCCGACGCGCTTGTATGTGAAAAACGTATTGGCTGCACTTCAAGCACACCCTGCAGGAAATGCCCCCTCGCAAGGTGGCATCAAAGCTCTTGCACACATCACCGGCGGTGGCTTGCTAGAAAACATTCCGCGTGTGTTGCCCGAAGGCGTGGCTGCACATTTGAAAAAAGGCAGCTGGCCGAAAACCGAGCTTTTCGCGTGGCTGCAAAAAACAGCCGGCATTGATGACATCGAGATGAACCGCACATTCAACAACGGCATCGGCATGATCGTCGTGGTTGACCCTTTGGACGCAGCGGCCTGCGCAGCAACATTGACTGGCCTTGGCGAGCAAGTTTTTGTGATCGGGCAGATGGCGCGGCAGCAGGGCGGGGCAGCCGTCGTTGTTGAATGATTTGAGTTCTTAGCCGGTGTATTCATTGTGTAAGATGCTATTAAATTTGTAGCGTTTTTGAACTTGTTCAAATCAAGCGACGCGAACTCAAGTAACAGCACAACACCGCAAACGCTTTTGCTGCAAAATCAACACATGACCCTGACCGAGCTCAAATACATCGTTGCTCTCGCGCGCGAAAAGCATTTCGGCCATGCTGCGGAAGCTTGTTTTGTATCGCAGCCCACGCTTTCTGTGTCGATCAAGAAGCTCGAAGAAGAGCTCGATTGCAAGCTCTTCGAGCGCAGCGCCAACGAAGTAACCGTGACGCCGCTGGGCGAAGAGATCGTGCGACAGGCTCAGAGCGTGCTGGAGCAAGCCTCGCAAATCAAAGAAATTGCCAAGCGCGGCAAAGATCCTTTAGCAGGCAGTTTGAAGCTGGGCGTGATTTATACGATTGCGCCTTATCTGTTGCCAGCACTGGTGCGCCAAGTGATTGCACGCACGCCACAAATGCCGTTGACGCTGCAAGAAAATTTCACCGTGAAGCTCATCGAAATGCTACGCACGGGCGAGATTGATTGCGCCATTCTCGCCGAGCCGTTTCCAGATGCAGGCTTGGCAGTTGCGCCGCTGTATGACGAGCCTTTTATGGTGGCCGTGCCTTCGACGCATTCACTCGCATCGCGCGAATCGATCAGCGCTGAAGAACTGAAGCAGGAAACGATGCTGCTGCTGGGCAATGGCCATTGCTTTCGCGATCATGTGTTGGAGGTGTGCCCGGAGTTTGCGCGCTTCTCAAGCCATGCAGAAGGCATCCGCAAAAGCTTTGAAGGATCGTCGCTTGAGACCATCAAACACATGGTGGCCGCCGGCATGGGCATTACCGTGGTTCCGCAGCTTTCTGTACCCAAAAGCTCTATTGCGCCCGCCCTATTTGCGCTAAACGCTAGCAAAAAAAGAGCGTCGAGGGCGGAGCTTTCCGATCAAGAGCCTTATGTGCGCTACATCCCGTTTGCAGGCAGCCCACCAACGCGACGCATCGTGCTTGCATGGCGGCGCAGCTTCACGCGCTACGAAGCCATCGCTGAGCTACGCAATGCGGTGTATGCCTGCGAGCTTCCTGGCGTGCAGCGGCTGAGTTAGCACGCAGTACCGATCACTAACGTTCTTCCCTAGCCGCCCACAAAGCTGCTGCAATGATCAGAGAGCCGCCGATGACAATGCGGCTATCCAGTTGAGACACACCTAGCGCCACTGCAGAGGCCGTGGCAAACAATATTTCTGTCAACAAGATCAACGATGTCGTGCTGGCTTTGAGTCTTGCTGCGCCATATTGCAGCGTCATGTTGCTGATTAAGAAGAACAAGCCGAAGCCCATCAACAGCATCCAACCCGCGAGTGGCAACCCGCTTGGCAGCGCCATGGATAACGCAGTACCCAATGCGCCGGATGCGCCCAGACTGCCCACCAGCGCAGAGACCGCCGAGCCACCCACAAACATCGCCAGCGTGCGCTGCTCAGCAGGTACATCGCGAAGCTTGCGCAGCATCGCGTTATTCAGCGCAAAGCAAAAGCCACCGAAGAGCGCCAAATAATCAGCCAAGCTGCGCGGAATCGGCCATGGCGAATCCGCAGTTTTGAGCACGAGCAACACGCCGGCAATCGCTAGCGCTACGCGCAACAGCGAACGAGCCGTCGGACGCTCGCTAAGAATGAGCCATGCCAACAGGATAGACCACACCAGCATCATGTAAAACAGCAGCACGACGCGAACCACGTCGCCAATGGTCACGGCCCAGTTAAAGCCCACATTGGTAAGCCCCGCGCCGATTGCGAGCAGCCACAGGCCTTTGATTTGCACCAAGCCAGCCCAAGCGCTAGGCCGCCAGAGCGTGACGCCCAGCACCGCCAAACCATACATCACGGCCGTTGACCACAGCGGATGCCAGCCGAGGGCTTGCAGCTCACGAAACGGCCACCACGACAGCCCCCACGCGGCAGCGTTAATGATCAAGCCGAGCACGGCCAGTGTTGTGGTGCTCACAGAAAAATTTGAAGCAAAGAGAGGTCGATCAACCGTGCGCTGTGTCATTGCGAGCAATGGCAAGCAAGCGCTCCAGCTCCGCAGCATGTTTGACTGCGTTGCTCGCATGCCAGCGCTTGATGAGCCACATCACGCTGGCAACCAGTACGCCAAACAACGTGATGGCGAGATAGGCCGATAAATCTGCCGGCTCCATATCGTCAATCCCTAACGTCTCGGCGATTGCAAAATCTGACCAATCTATCGTGGCAACGAGCGTGTACATAGCGCCCAGAAACAAAATGCAAGCTTGTTCATTGAAGTTTTGTACCGCAATCGAGCGACCTGCGCCCATGAGGTTGTGGCCACGATGCTGCAAAAGCGCATTCATCGGCACGACGAGGAAACCGCCAATGGCACCGAGCAAGATCAGGAACGGCGCAGCTGCCCACACGTTTGTGATGAAATTAAGCAAGATCACGAGCAAGCCCATCGCGATGCCCAGTGGCATCACGCGCGTTGCGTCTTCTAATTTCATGCGCATTGATGCGATGACCGCACCCACCGCCGTACCAATAGCAACCACACCGACGAGAGACGATGCTTGCGTGGTGCTGTAGCCCAAGGCGGCAGCGCTCCAAGCCAACACGATGTAGCGCAGATTCCCACTCACACCCCAAAACAACGTGGTGGTAGCCAGCGAAATTTGGCCGAGCTTGTCTTTCCACAAGCTTGAATTGCATTGCCAAAAGTCAGGCACGAGCGTCAATAAGTTTTTGGGCATCGGGCGCATCTCTACGCCGGTATGCGGGATGCGGGTGTTGAACCAAGCGGCTAGGGCATAAACGAAGATGAGCAAACTAATCGCTGCTTCTGGCGCGGTGTCGATACCCGTGGTGATCATCGGCAAATCAATTAAAAGCAATTGTGTGGAAATCGCGTGGCCTACCAACTGCCCGCCGAGCAACACTCCCAAAATAATCGAACCAATCGTCAGGCCTTCAATCCAGCCATTGGCTTTAACGAGTTGTGACGACGGCAACAGCTCGGTCAAGATGCCATATTTTGCAGGCGAATACGCGGCAGCGCCAAGGCCGACCACGGCATAAGCCAGCAAGGGATGTGAGCCAAACAACATCATCAAGCAACCCACCACCTTGATGGCATTGCTGATAAACATTACCTTTCCCTTGGGCAAGGAATCTGCAAACGCACCTACAAACGGCGCAAGGATGACATAAAACAAAGCAAACATCGGCACCAAAGCCGCGCGTTGCCATTCAGGCTCCCCGCTCGTACGCAATAATTCCACCGCTGCAACAAACAAGGCATTGTCTGCCAGCGAGCTGAAAAACTGCGCCGACATGATGGTGTAAAAACCGCGTTTCAAAGGAATGGTGACTCAAAAATTGAAATGACTCGGGTTTATAGCACGGGCTGTATGCAATTCACGCGCGTCGAGCAAAGCACTAAACTAGGCATGCCCCGCTTGACAATTCACCAATTAAGAAGCTAGAACTTTTTATTCAACATAACAATGCCCCGCCCGATTCAAGCCACCATCCATACTGCCGCCCTGCGCCACAACCTTGAGCGCTGCCGCGCTGCCGCGCCGGATGCGAAGGTCTGGGCTGTGGTGAAAGCCAATGCGTATGGCCATGGGATTGAGCGCGCGTTTGAGGGTTTGCGCGGCGCAGACGGCTTCGCATTGCTTGATTTCGATGAGGCGCAGCACATTCGCGCGCTCGGTTGGCGCGGGCCGATTTTGTTGCTCGAAGGCTGCTTTGAGCCGCGCGATTTAGAGCTGTGTTCTCGCCTAGGCCTTTGGCACACCATCCATTGCAACGAACAGATCGACTGGCTAGCTGCCCACAAGACACATGAACCGCATCGCGTGTTTCTCAAGATGAATTCCGGCATGAACCGGCTGGGCTTCAAACCGCAGAGTTACCGCAGTGCGTATTCACGGCTGAACGCGCTCACGCA
This sequence comes from Variovorax sp., assembly GCA_031376455.1. GTDB lineage: Bacteria > Pseudomonadota > Gammaproteobacteria > Burkholderiales > Burkholderiaceae_C > JANMDU01. The sequence goes on from JANMDU010000035.1 coordinate 31,214, forward strand.
AGTCGATGAGATCACGCTGATGACGCATTTCTCCGATGCCGATGCCAAGCGCTTTGGGCAAGATGGCATTGCGCATCAACTTGCCACCTTCAATTTAGCCACGCATGATCTGCAAGGCGAGCGCAGCTTGTCGAACAGCGCCGCCAGCCTGCGCTACAGCGCGAATGATCTGCGCACCGATTGGATTCGCCCGGGCATCGCCCAATACGGCAGCTCCACAGACTATCCTGAGCACGACATTGCGCATTGGGATTTGCAACCCGCGATGACGTTGAGCTCCAAGATCATCGCCGTACAAGATCTGCAATCTGGCGACAGCGTGGGCTACGGCTCGAGCTTCGTGGCAGATAAGGCCATCCGTATCGGAGTTGTCGCCTGTGGTTACGCCGATGGCTATCCGCGCAGCGCGGGCACAGGCACACCCTTGCTGGTGAACGGCCAGCGCACCCGCACCGTAGGCCGCGTGAGTATGGATATGATCACGGTCGATTTATCTGGCTTGCCTCAGGCCAGCATGGGCAGCGAAGTCACGCTTTGGGGGCGGGCGTCTACGGGCGCTGTGCTTTCGATTGACGAGGTGGCCATTTGTGCGCAAACGGTTGGCTATGAGTTGATGTGCGCTTTGGCGCTGCGTGTACCTACAATTATTGATGATTTAAGCCAGTAGCCGGCATAGAATCTGCGCAAAGCGCTATGTAATTTATAGCAAACTGAGTTCAATTCGTCGCCAGCCACTGCGCAAAAAACTCAATGCATGCGCGGATCTTTGGCGCACGATGCCGCTCTTGCAGCATCACAGCATGAATCGGCACAGATTGGCAGTCCACCAAATCGTCCATCACGCGCACGAGTTGGCCGCGAGCGACCATGGGTTCGCAAATGGCAGTGTTACCGCGCACCAGGCCGAGACCTTCTAGCACCATCGTCATCATGATGCCTGTCGAGTTGGCGCGGTAGTGGCCGCGTGCAACGTGTGTGATGGCTTGGCCTTCGACCACAAAAGGCCAACGGTTGAGCAGAGGCTGCACGCTGTTGGTGATCAATTTGTGCTGCGCCAACTCCTTCAAATTTTCAGGCATACCGTGCGCTGCGATATAGCCGCGCGTTGCGTAGAGCCTGCGTCCATGCTCGCCAATCTTGCGCGCCACCAGCGTATCCAAGCCGGGGTCTCCCGTGCGAATAGCTATATCGATGCCTTGTTGCGCCATATCCATCATGCGGTCGTCCACATGCAGCTCGATGCTAAGTAGCGGGTGCTGGCGCGCCAACGCAGCGAGACTGGGAATGATGACGTAATGCGCCATAGCGGCACTCACGCCGACTTTTACTATGCCGCTGACTTCCACCCCGCCGCTCACATCGGCCTCAAATTGCGCATAGCTTTCCAGCATCCGCTTACCGTGCTCCAGCAGCGATTGTCCAGCTTCTGTGAGCGAGAGCGCATGCGTGCTGCGGTGCAAAAGCCGCACTTTGTGCATCGCTTCGAGCCGCGCTAGAGCACGAGAAATTTGGCTCACCGGCGCATCGCGCTCGCGCGCTGCGCCAGACAGCGAACCCAGCTCCACCACGCGAGTGAAGGTGTGAAGATCATCTAAATCCATCTCGCCGCTCCATTCAGAAACTTTGCTTTTGCATTTAATGCAAAAGCATTATGCGCCCGATGCAGTTTCCGAGCCTGCGGCTTCGGCCTAAAGTCCTCCCATCGTTACAGCTTTTGTAGCGTTTTAGGAGAGCACCATGAACACCACCCACCACACTGCAGCATCCACGGCCTGCGCAACTTCGGCCAGCAAATTGCAAATTGTGCAAACAGCCAAAGCGCGTGCGCATCAACTTCGCCAAGAAGCCGAGGCCGCTTACTGGCATGCAGCTTGGGCCGGTGTGATGCGCTTGATGCATCGCAGCCCTGCAACTTCCAGCCCATCTTGCACGTCAGCTTGCACTGCGCAGCCCGCTCACTGAAAGCAAGCCTCACATGCCTACACTCAACCTACGCATCGCCCCGCTGCACAACGCTGCGCATTACGCTGCTTTGGCAAGGCAACTCACCGCGCTCACGGCGCGCGTCTTGCGTAAACGCCCTGAAGTCACCGCAGTGATGATTGAGGATTTGCCCACCGCACGGTTTTGCATCGGAGGCTTGGCGAGCGAGCAGCCCATCGCTTGCTTGGAAATCGACATCACTCTAGGCACGAACACGCAAGAAGAAAAGCAGCAATTTGTACACGAGGCGCATACGCTATTGCGCCAACTTCTGGGCAATTTGCATGAAGCCTCCTATGTGATCGTGCGCGAGCTACCACCAGGCGACTGGGGCTATGGCGGGCTCACCCAAGCGCAAAGGCAAGCGCAGCGTGAAGCCCTCGCTTCGCAGCAAGAGCAACTCGCAGAGCTTGCTTAAAGCAACACTCGGTTTCCACGGCCTTCGCCCATGCCGCACTCTTGCGTTATGCTGACAGCATGACAGCGCCCATTTCTTCAACCCCTGCGCCCAAGCCCATCGGTTTGGAGAGTGAAGTAGCCGCTTTGCTTGATCACGATATGGCCGAGGTGGCGCGCAAGAACCCGGGGCGCTTTTGGTTGTTCTTGGCCGTGCTTTGCGCGATCATCTTGATGGGCATATCGGCTTGGCGGCAAGGCTGGTTTACGCCGATGACTAATGTGTTTGTAGAGCTGCCGGGCGCCAGCGGCGTGCAGATTGGTACACCGGTGCGCCTCAAAGGATTCAAGATAGGCTCAGTGGACGATATTGAGCTTGATCCGCAGCTTAATGTGCGCGCGCGGCTGCGTATTGCTAGCGAACGGCTGCCGCTCCTAGGGTTCGATGCCAGCGCCCGCTTTGGCCGCGATGGGCCGCTTGGCGGCAAATACATTGATCTCTTGCCCGGTGATCGCGCAGGCAAGCGCTTGACCGCAGATGCGATGCTGCCGATGGATGTCGGCAATGAGCTCGAAGACGTGATGGGCACGGTAAAAGTTGCTGTGGAAAAGCTGGCAGTGGCCATCGGCAAGATGGAGCCGATTCTGGACGACACGAAGAAGCTCACCGGCGAGGCCGCTGAGATGCGCAAAGACATTCGTTTGTCAGTGACGACTGTGCTGGCGAATATGGAAGCCATGAGCGGCCAGCTCAAAAGCATGGGCAATTCTGCGGGCAATGTGGCGCAGCGGCTGGATCAAGACAGCGTCAAGCTCATGCAAGACATTGGCAAAATCACCGCGCAAGCAGAAGGCGCAGCCACTGCCGCGCGCAATAGCTTGGCTGCGCTTGAGAAAGACACGCCGGCTGCGCTGGCGCAAGTCAAAGAGGCAATAGCTAGCGTACAAACCTCCGCAGACAACATCAAGGTGATCACGCAAGACGTGAAGCAAATGGTCGGCGAGATCAAGGCTGATGTGCCGACGGCTGTTCGCGCAGGCAAAGCAGCAGCGCAAGATGCCGCGCAAATCACCGATGGTGCCAAAAAGACGTGGCCGATTTCTACGTTTGTAAAGAACGCGGCTTCACCCCAGAACACGACTGCAACCACTCCGCTTGCGCCCCTTTCGCCCATCCAGCCAACGCAATAAGCGCATCGCCTTCACCATGCCTCGCTCCCCCGCCCAACCGATGAAGCTCAGCGTCAATGCGCTGCTTTTCTCGCCGTTGCGCGTCAGGTGGGAGGCCGCATGCGGCCTGTGGCGCTACCACGGCTGTTGGCGCTTACCAACCATCCGCCAGCGCATCAAAAATGAGCTCTTTCGCGAGCTCTCCGAGACGATGCCCATCGTGTTGATCGTCTCTGTGATTGCTGCAATTTTAATTTTTGTCGTGCTGCCCGCTTCTCTGCGCGAACAAGCCGAGACGATTCTTGCCAACCTTTGGCCGATCTATGTGGTGCAAGCCGCGCCGATGGTGTGCGCGCAATTGCTGGCGATGCTCAACGCGCCTGCCATGGCGCTGCGCTATACCGAGCTGCACGGCGAAAATGCTTTTTCATCGGAGAGCATACAGCGAGACCGGCAAGTGGCCGCACTGGCACTGCCGCAAATCTTTGCGCATGCTTTTCTCTGCGCGGCTTGCGCTTGTCTTTTAGTGACCTTCACTTTAGTTTTCGGCATCTTGGCGGAGGCGGTGTTAGCGGTGGGTGATATTCGCAGTGTGCTCACCACCCTTCTTGCCAGTACCTCACCACTGGCATGGCTGCGTTCGCTCGGTCAAGCGCTCGTGCTCGGCGCGGTGTGTGCCCTATCCGCCGTGCTCTTCGCATGGCCGGGCAGCCAAACTTCGGCCAATGCCAAAGACACTCATCGCATCGGCATTTTCGCCATGATCGCTGCATCAGCGACTTGCGCCTTAGCAGGCTTGGCCATGAATTGGCTGGCCGGCTTGCTTGGCTGGAGTCCTTCGGCCATCTAAGCAATTGCTCGATAGTTTTTAAGCGTTTTTAAATATAAATAGCTCAATTGCCGGCGTATCTATTGCGCAAAATGCTATAAATTTAATAGCGCTTTGTATTTACTTTGCTCGCGTGCCCAAAAGCGCAGCGCCCACGATCAATGCCGCAGCCAAGCCGATGCTCCAACTCAACGCTTGGCCAGTAACGAGCAGCAGCAAAGCGGTAGAGGCCAGCGGCGTGATGTAGCTCAAAATGCCAATTTGCTGCACATCGCCGCGCTTTAGTGCGGCATCCCACAGATAAAAAGCCGCGCCCAGCGGCCCGAGCCCTAGCGCGATCAACAGCATCACATCTAGGCCATTCAGGCTCACGCGTGGCTCTAAAAACGCATGGCAGAGCAGCGAAAGTAGGCCGCTTGCCAAGCCAAACAAACCAATCGCTGATGTGGCAAAACTCTTGCCTTGCAGCGCGAGCCGTTTGCACAGCAGCGAATAGCTTGCCCAAATGAAGGCCGAGCCTGCGGCAGGCAGATAGCCCCAAACAAAACCTGCGCTCGCAGCATCCGAGCGACTGCCCAAAATGGCGATGCATGCACCTGCAAAACCCATGCAAGCCGCCAACAGATGAATCGCCGTCAAGCGCACGCCCGGCAAAAACAGCGGCGCAAGCACCACCATGCCCAGCGGCCACAAGTAATTCACCAAATTCGCCTGCACGGGCGGCGCGTGGCGCAGCGCAATGAAAAGCAAAAAGTGAAAACCAAAAAGGCCGTAGATGCCCAGCAGCAGATGCGGCCAAGGCATCTTCCAACTGCTCAAATCAAGCTTGCCATCTTTCCAAGACAGCGGCAACGCAATCAAGCTGCCCACCAGCAGACCCACTCCGGTGAGTAAAAACGGTGGGATGTGAGAAAGCGCGATGCCCAACCAAGCTAAAAGCGCCCAGAGCGCAATAGCGGCAAGCGCCAGTAAATTGGCAACGCGCATCAGTCTTGCGTGAGACTTTTTAATCGCTCGCTCTTCCAGTACACATCGTCTCCGCCCCCATCTTGTGATCCGCTACGGTTGAGCACGCGAGCGAGAACGAAGAGCAAATCGGAGAGACGGTTGAGATACAAACGCGGCGCGTCATTGATCGCCTCTTTGGCGTGGAGCGCAACGACGGAGCGCTCCGCCCGCCGCGCCACCGTGCGGCAGACATGCGCGAGGCTGGCTGCGCGGCTGCCAGCGGGGAGGATAAATTCCAAAAGACGCGGCAGCTTCGCGTTGTAGGTCTCCAGCGCCTGATCGAGTTGGAGCAGAGCTTCTTTTTTCAGCAACTCGTAGCCCGGCATAGCCAGCTCGCCACCGAGATTGAAGAGCTGATGCTGCACGTCAACAATCAGCTCTCGCACATCAGCGGGCATCAGCTCGCAGAGCAACACGCCGAGGTTAGAGTTGAGCTCATCGACATCGCCTACAGCACAGATGCGCTCGCTGGCTTTTGAGATACGTGAGTTGTCGGCGAGGCCTGTTGTGCCATCGTCGCCCGTGCGCGTGGCGATTTGTGTGAGTCGGTTGCCCATAGTTTCCCCGGTGAATTGTGAGTTGGGTTCTGTCAAAATAAGATTGTGCCTGTTGCCACGAGCGATTTTGGCGCTTGAAATTCAAACCCCTACCCAAGGAGACGAAACCATGAATGCACCGCTTCCCACCCACTTACTTCCCCAAATTCGCCAGCGCGATATCCCCGCTGCTTTCATTGAAGCTTTGAAGGCGCGCTTCGGTGCGAATTGCTCCACGGCGCAAGTCATCCGCGAGCAGCATGGGCGCGATGAGAGTGCGTTCACCACCGTGCCGCCACCTGCTGCCGTCGTCTTTGCTGAAAATACGCGGGATGTGGCCGATGCGGTCAAGCTTTGCGCAGCGTACAAAGTGCCAGTGATTCCGTTTGGCGTGGGCTCCTCGCTGGAGGGGCATTTGCTCGCTGTGGAAGGCGGTATCAGCATCGATGTGGGGCGGATGAATAAAATCCTGTCCGTTAACGCAGAAGATTTAACGGTCACTGTGCAAGCGGGCGTGTGCCGCATTGCATTGAACAACGAGATCAAATCCTCAGGCCTCTTCTTCCCCATCGACCCCGGCGCAGACGCCACGCTCGGCGGCATGAGCGCCACGCGCGCCAGCGGCACGAATGCGGTGCGCTACGGCACGATGCGCGAGAACGTGTTGGCGCTCGAAGTGGTGACGGCGCAAGGCGAGGTCATTCGCACCGGCACACGCGCTAAGAAATCCTCGGCGGGCTACGATCTCACCCGCCTCATGGTGGGCTCAGAGGGCACGCTGGGCATCATGACCGAGATCACGCTGCGTTTGTATCCCATTCCTGAGACGATTCAAGCCGCACTCTGCTCGTTTGCCAGCATTCGCGAGGCCGTGACCACGGTGATCAGCATGATCCAGCTGGGCGTGCCGATTGCGCGGGTGGAATTGATTGACGGCAACACGGTGCGGATGGTCAACGCGCACAGCAAAACCACTCTAAGCGAACAGCCCACGCTCATGATGGAATTTCACGGCTCGCCTGCTGGCGTGGCTGAGCAAATTGAAACCGTGCAAGAGCTCGCCAAAGACAACGGTGGCCAAGCCTTTGAATGGGCCAGCACGCCGGAAGCGCGCAGCAAGCTGTGGAATGCGCGGCACAACGCTTACTTCGCGGCCATCCAAAGCAAACCCGGCTGCCGCGCGATATCGACCGACACTTGCGTGCCGATTTCGCGCTTGGCCGATGCTTTGCTTGATTCGGTGGATGAGGCGGATGCCAGCGGCATTCCGTATTTCCTAGTCGGCCATGTGGGCGATGGCAATTTCCACTTTGGCTATTTGATCGATCCTGAGAACCCCGCAGAATTTGCCAAAGCTGAAGCGCTCAACCACAGCTTGGTACACCGCACATTAAAGCTGGGTGGCACATGTAGCGGCGAGCATGGCATTGGCCTGCACAAACAAGATTTCTTGCGTCATGAAGCCGGCGACGGCGCAGTGCAATTCATGCGCACGATCAAGCATGCGCTTGACCCGCTCAACATCATGAATCCGGGGAAAATCTTCAGCTGGTGAGGCGGCCTTGCCAACGCGCTTTCGCATTGGCTTATGCCTAGCGGTTGGTGCGGTCATCGCATGCCTGAGCTTTGTTGCCTACATCGCAAGCAACCGACCCGCGCTACTAGATTTTGATGCTGTTCGCGCAAGCCATGCTCAGGGCAGCCACGATGTTTTGCTGGATCGACGCGGTCGGGTGATCGAGCATTGGCGACGCGCGGGCGAAGCGGGTTGGCAAGCGCCTTGGCAACGCCTAGAGAATTTCCAACCAACGCTGCGCGAGACCGTGATTACCAGCGAAGATCGGCGCTTTTTTACGCATGGGGGCGTGGATCTTTCTGCTTTGGCAGCAAGCGCCATTCAATCGTTTGGACAACGCAGGGGCGGCTCGACCCTCACGATGCAGACGGCGCGATTGCTGCTCGGTAGGCAGGCCTTGCCGCCAACACTGTGGGGCAAGCTGCGACAAATCGATGCAGCTTGGGCGTTGGAGCGGCGCTGGAGCAAGGCGCAAATATTGGAGGCCTATCTCAACCTCGCGCCTCTGCGCGGCGGCGTGCGCGGCTTTCAGACGGGGCAGGCGATGTGGCTCGGCCAGCTCAGCGCCGCAGAGCAAGAGCGCGTATGGCCTTTGCTCATTGCCATGCTGCCTGCGCCGCAGGCTTCTCCTGCGATGCTGGGGTGGCGCAGTTGTGCAGCGCTGCGACGGCTTGCATTGCACGCACCTTCGCGCCACAACGATTGTCAAAACCATCGCGCTGCCGATTGGGCGCTGTGGGAAGCCGTTTGGTTGCAGATTTTTAAGCCAAATATGCCGTTAGCCGGCGTAAATACTGCGCAAAGCGCTATTAATTTAATAGTGAAAGATGTTTCCTCAGCAACCACAACCCCGCTCAGACGCAGTACGGTAGATGCAAAGATGCAGGCCATGTTGGCCCAGCAATTGATCGACGGCCTTGAGCGCATGCGCATGGGTGATGTCAACGCCGCTGCTGCCGTGTTGATCGACAACGCCAGCGGAGAAGTTTTGGCCTACGGCAGCGCTGCCCTTGCCGCCACCCCAGACGCCAGCAGCAAGCCCGCGATGCCGACCCGGCAAAACGGCCTGCTCGGTGTGACCGCTAAAAGAACGCTTGCCTCGACGCTCAAACCCTTTCTTTATGCGCAAGCGCTCGATGCGCGGCTGCTCGATACGCGGGAGCGGATTGCGCTGCGCGGGCGCGAGTTCGCCCAAGGAAGCTGCGATTTGCGGCCTTACCGCCCGCGCGATTCTGTAGCGCTGTATCAATCGCAGGTCAGCCCAGCACTCGGGCTGGCGGCCTCATCGAATGTCGCGGCCGTCGACATCATCAGCCGCCTCAGCGCAAATCGCTTTGAATCAAACTTGCAAGCGCTGCAAATACTTCCATCCCAACCCTTGGCGAGCGCAGCTTGCCAGCCCCTGCCGCGCTACGGCCATGCCTTGGCTTTAGGCGCAGCCTCGGGCAGCTTGCTCGATTTGACCAACGCCTACCGAAGCCTGGCCAACGGCGGCGTGTACGCACCCGCAAAAATTTGGATGGATAGCGGCAGCGCAATACAAGCGCCGCAGCGCATCTTCGGCGCATCCAGCGCAGCCTGGGTCAGCGCCACGCTGTCCGATCAGCGCTTACGCTTTGAAGGCTTTGGCCCGCGCAATCCACTGGACACAAGCTACTGGAGCGCCAGCAAAACCGGCACCAGCGATGGCTCAAAGGACAACTGGGCAATGGGCTACACCCGTTCGCATACGCTGGGAGTTTGGATTGGAAACACCCATGGACACGCCATGCTGGGGGTATTTGGCCCTGCGGGTGCAGCGCAAATCTGGCGCGCCGTCATGGATTCAGCCGAGCAAATGCGCGAGATCGACGATCAGGCTACGCTGGTAAAGTCGCGCAACGCTATGAAATAAATAGCGCTTAGCGCAGTATTTACGCCGGCAAACGATGCATTTGGCCAATAATTATCGACCAAACACGCCGCGCAACACATTGCCCACATTGCCCGGGAGCTGAATGTTGGGCAGGCTGGGCACAGCCGGCGTTTGCGGCGCTGGAGCTGGAGCGGGCGCAGTGGCTTGCTCCGAGCCAGTGTTGCTGGCGGGCGTTTGCGCACGAGTAGATGCAGGTGCAGGTGCGGGGCTGGCCGAAGGATTGGCCGCTCTGCGCGCCGCTGTATCTTGCGCGTTGCGTTCGTCGCGACGAACGCGCTCAGCTTGCGAGACCAACTGGTCTTGCTCACGACTCCACTTCGCGTAGTCCTGCATGGCCGCTTGCTGGCTCGCCTTGATCGATGCAAGCTCTGCGTCGCTGGGCAGTTGCCCGCTATCGACCAAGGCTTGCAGCCGAGCCAGATCCACAAAACTTTTGAGTATCGCCAGATCCTCAGCGGCTCGCGTAGCGGCCAAATCACCTTTGGCAAACACCAACACGCGGCGCACGCGATCGTTGGGCCCGCTGCGGATGGCCTTGTCTCCTAAATCTGCAAGCGGCTTGGTTTCGTTGTCGTTCTTCGGCAATCCCGATGGATTGACTTGAATGCCTATGGTGTAGCGGACATCTTTGGCCAATGGATCGAGGCGATCTCTGCACTCCTTGTGCAGCGCTTGCAGCTGCGGCCGTATCGCGGTGCGATGTTCGTCTCTGGCGCGACTGACAAGTTCGTCTCTTTCCTGCATTGCTGCACGATGCTCTGGCGTGGAAGGCGCCCGACCCCCCAAGATTTGCCTGGTCTGTCGCGTTTTCTCGTCCAAGAGTGCTTGCTTGTCTGGCGGCAGCTTTTCAAGCTCGCGTTCTTTGCCGTTGCACTCTTCAGCAATTTGGCTCGTTTCAATTCTGTTTGCAGCGGGCCGCACCAAGATGAAATCACTGGTGACAGCGCCCGAGCGGAGTTTGCCTGCATCACCCGCGCAGACACTACTGCCCAATGGTCCAGTACTGCGATCACCTAACCGACTCGTCCACGCTTGCGTCGGCTCGAGCAGATAAGAGGGAAGCGTTGCACCCAGTCGCTTCGCAAACGCGACTTCTTGATTGAGCCCTTCACCCAACCATTGTCCGGCTTTTCCGCATGAAGACGCAGCCATCGCTTCGCCGCTCAGTGCAGCGCACAACAGCACCGCAGCAGCCGCAGACTTGGCGAAAGTAATGTTCAGACGCTGTGGATTTTTCTTGAAATTTATCATTTCGCGCTCTGCCTTTTTACCTGAAGGGATGGAAGTGTGACTGGGGAGTCGACTTGGAAGTGGCCGTGGCGTTAACGCCCAAAAATGCCTCGAAGAATGTTTCCTGCACCGCCCAGCGGATTGGGCACACCACCAGATGGCGCTTCCGCAGGCTGCTGCGCATTGCCTGCACTGCCCGCATTACTCGCATTACCGGCGCCTCCTCGGCTGCCGGCTGCTGCCATCACATCCATGTTGCCGGTGTAAGAGCGTGTGCGCAGCTTCACCGCATATTCTTGCTTCCATTCCGTGCGAGGGTCGGTAGGGCGCGGCGGGTGAATCACATTCAGCTCGGGGCCAAAGGCATTGAGGTTGCTCATGAACAACTGCCCACCAGCCGCATCAAGCGCTTGCCTTGGAATGACGCACTCCGTCGTGCTGGGCGGCATCACCACGCGCTCGCCCACCAGCCGACTCACCTCTGCGGGCGCTAAAAAACCCATCAGCTCTTCACCGCCAAGCATGCGCTGACCGCTCGAATTCCAGATCACCATATCGTTATTTTTGGGCGAGGTCTCGCGCATCCCCATGGCGGTGGCGAAATAACCCAAAGAGCGATCCACCGCATTCCAGCTGAGTTTTGTGCCACCGCCGGAGTTGGCCGCGCTGCTCAAAGTCAATGCGCCCAGATAATCGTTGGCCGCAGACACCGCAAAACGAATCTCGGTGCTGATGTTACTCGTCACCATGTGGTCTCCAGCAAGTGATGCGTTGGCAGGTACGCGGCTGTCATCCTTAGCATTCGGCCAATCGGCATAACCGCGATCACGGCCGTAGCCGGGGCCGCGCGTGCGGTCTCGCACCGTAAAGCCCGACATATTGGGCGGCATTTTGCCTTGCTGAATTTGCTTCATATCAAGGATCACAGGCTGCCCGGGGCCTGCTTGCGCACCGCAGCCCCAGAAGAAAAGCATGCGCGTGTTGCCGTCCGTCTCTTCAACTTCGGGCACTTGGCGCTCATTGAGCCGCTCACGTTTTTCAAACACAGCGCGCTCCGGGCCCAAGAGCGGCA
>JANMDU010000056.1:0-29827 GCA_031376455.1 Variovorax sp.
AGAAGGCAGTATCCAGCGTGAGGCGAAGGGCTTGACTACGCGCTTTGTCGTGACCGACCTGGCCAAAACCATCCCGGTCACCTACACCGGCTTGCTACCCGACCTGTTTAAGGAGGGCAAGGGCGTGGTGGCACAAGGCAAGCTGGGGGCCGATGGTATTTTTCGCGCGGACCAGGTGCTGGCCAAACACGACGAAAACTACATGCCACCAGAAGCTGCCGCAGCGCTGAAAAATGCGCAAAAAAATGGCACCCAGCAATCCAGCTCAACTCTTTCTGTGAAACCTTGAATCCATGATTTACGAACTGGGCCACTTCGCCCTGATCATTGCACTTACCATGGCGTTGGTGCAAAGCGTTCTTCCGCTGATCGGTGCGCAAAAAGGCAACTCGGCCTGGATGGCACTTGCCCGTCCATCGGCGCGCGGACAATTCATATTTGTCGCAATTGCCTATGCGTGCCTCACGCACGCCTTCATTACCAATGATTTCTCGGTGATGCTGGCGGCTCGCCATTCAAACACGGCGCTGCCGTTGATTTATAAATTCACCGCTGTTTGGGGCAATCACGAAGGTTCGATCCTGCTGTGGTCGCTGATTCTTTCAGGCTGGACCTTGGCCGTCTCCATCTTTTCCAAACAGCTGGATGAACGTATGGTGGCGCGCGTGCTGGGCGTCATGGGCTTGATCAGCTGCGGCTTTCTGCTGTTTACCCTGCTCACGTCCAACCCGTTTGAGCGCTTGCTGCCCGCAGCCACTGATGGCAATGATTTGAATCCGTTGCTGCAAGACCCCGGCATGATCATTCATCCGCCGATGCTGTACATGGGCTACGTCGGCTTTGTGGTGGCTTTTGCGTTTGCGATTGCAGCGCTCCTTTCAGGCCGGCTCGACGCTGCATGGGCGCGTTGGTCACGCCCTTGGACGACGGTTGCTTGGTGCTTTTTAACCGTGGGGATTGCACTGGGCAGTTTTTGGGCTTACTACGAGCTGGGCTGGGGCGGTTGGTGGTTTTGGGACCCCGTGGAAAACGCTTCTTTTATGCCGTGGCTGATGGGCACGGCGTTGATCCATTCGCTCGCTGTGACTGAAAAGCGCGGCGGCTTCAAAATGTGGACGGCGCTCTTGGCGATCATGACGTTTTCGCTCTCGCTGCTGGGTACATTCATTGTTCGCTCCGGCGTGCTCTCCTCGGTTCACGCCTTCGCAACCGATCCGGCGCGCGGCATTTTTATCCTTGGCTTTTTGGCCGTGGTGATTGGTGGTTCACTGGCACTTTTTGCCTGGCGCGCGCCACGGGTCGGTTTGGGCGGCAGTTTTGAGCCGGTCTCGCGTGAGTCGATGCTGCTTGCTAACAACGTGTTGTTGGTGGTGTCTGCCGCCGCTGTGCTGCTGGGCACGCTGTATCCGCTGGTGATCGATGCATTGGGCATGGGCAAGCTCTCCGTTGGTCCGCCATATTTTGTCGCGGTGTTTGTGCCCTTGATTGCACCGGCTTTATTTTTGATGGGTGTCGGCCCAATGACGCGTTGGCGGCAGGCGGAGGTGATGGATTTGGCCAAACGGCTGCGCTGGGCGATTGGTGTGAGCATTGCGAGCGCTGTTCTTGCGCCAATGATGCTCGGCACTTGGACGCCGATGACAGGCTTAGGCTTACTGCTGGCCGTGTGGGTGGCTAGCAGCGCTGTGGTGAATCTGATTGACAAAGTGCGTGAGCACCGCTCGCCAAACTGGTTCACTCGATTTGCATCGCTGCCTGGGAGCTATTACGGCATGCTGCTGGCGCATTTTGGTATCGCAGTATTCATCGTTGGCGTGACGGTAGTGAGCAGCTTTCAGAGCGAAAACGATGTGCGCATGGAGGCAGGTGAGACGGCAACTGTTGGCGGCTACACCTTTAAGCTTGATAAAGTCGTTGAAGCGAAAGGGCCGAATTACACATCGGCCAGAGCAACGCTGACCGTCACCGATGGCGAGAAAGCTGTTGCTACGCTCAGCCCGGAGCGGCGTGTCTACACTGTGCGCAGTATGCCTATGACTGAAGTGGCCATTGACCGGGGCATCACACGTGATTTGTATGTGGCCTTGGGCGAGCCGGTGAGCGCCACTGCGTGGAGCGTGCGCCTGCACCATAAACCATTCGTCAACTGGATTTGGTTTGGCTGCCTGTTGATGGCACTTGGCGGCTTGCTGGCTGTGCTTGACAGGCGCTATCGCGCGGTAAAGGTTGCTGCGAAAAAAGCAGCGTCTGCTGCTGAACCCATTGCGTCCGTTGCGCCCGCGCCAATGTTGCCTATAGCAACTAAAGCTAGCGTTACGGTTTAAGCCTGATGAACAGCAGCACCATCAAGCGGTTTTTGCCGCTGGGCGTCTTCGTCATTCTGGTTGGCTTTTTGGCCATCGGCCTGACGCTCAACCCGCGTGAAGTGCCCTCCCCGCTCATCAACAAACCTGTGCCGCAATTCAAGCTTTCTATACTTGGAGCGCCAGACAAAACAATTGCCGCGCAAGACTTAGTGGGTCAAGTTTGGTTGTTAAATGTTTGGGCTTCATGGTGCGTAGCTTGCCGCGTTGAACACCCGCTCATCGTCGAGCTGGCCAAAACTCGGGCCGTGCCGATCTACGGCTTGAACTACAAAGACAAGTCTCCCGCTGCCATCGCTTGGCTGGGTAATTTCGGTAATCCGTATACGGCCTCATTGGTCGATGGTGATGGCTTGGTTGGTATCGACCTAGGTGTGTATGGCGTGCCTGAGACCTTTGTGATCGACAAACAAGGTGTGATTCGCCACAAACACATTGGTCCGGTCACGCCGGAAGCATTGCGCGACACGATTTTGCCGCTTGTTAAAAAACTATCGGCGAGCTAAATGATGCTCAAATTTTTATTTGTTGTCGCTTTGTTTCTATGCTTTTCGGCCCAAGCCAAGGTCGCCCCCAACACATCGGCTGACCCCGCGCTAGAGGCTCGCATGATGGTGATTGCCGAAGAGCTGCGCTGCTTGGTTTGCCAAAACGAAACCATCGCAGCTTCGCATGCTGACTTGGCCGTTGATCTGAAAAATCAGATTCGCATCAAGCTGAGTGAAGGCCAATCACAAAAGCAGATTTTGGACTTTATGGTCAGCCGCTATGGTGATTTTGTGTTGTATCGTCCGCCCCTTAAAACCACCACTTTGCTGTTGTGGATTGGGCCATTTGTGTTGTTGGCCATCGCGGCGCTGATGCTGGCGCTCAGTGTGCGGCGGCGCAGGCGCGCTGCCCAGCCTGCGGCGCTCAGCGACGCGGAAGCAGCCAAGGCACGCGCTCTTTTAGCCAACCCCATTCAAAACTAAAACATGATCGCTTTCTGGATTTCTGCCGCCTTGCTCATAGCATTGGCTCTCGCGCTGGTGTTGCCAGCTTTGCTCAAATCAAAAAGCAGCAACGACGCAGCTACAGATGGCGCATTCGATGGTGCAGCTCAGGCCAATTTATCCGTCCTTCGCAGTCAGCTCACGCAGCTTGATGCTGACTTTGCAGCAGGTACGATCAACGCCGATCAGCTCGCTCTCGCAAAAAGCGAGATCGAGCGTCGCGCGTTGGAAGAAGAAAGCACGCCAGAAGGCCGTGTTGCGCCAGCAAAGTCAAAGCGCACTGCGTGGACACTGGGTTTGTCAATTCCGCTTGTGGCACTGGTTATTTACGGTTTTCTAGGCAACATTCAGGCGGTTGATCCAGCTAACTTGCAAGCTAAAGTGGAAGCAGACGCCAATCCAACGCCAGAGCAACTTGAAGCCATGGTCAGCGCTTTCGCTGCGCGTCTCGAAGCTATGCCAGCCTCTGAGGCAGCCGACCCTAAAGCTTGGGAAATGCTAGCCCGCTCGTACGCAGCAATGCAAAAGTTTCCTGAGGCTAACAAAGCCTACAAGCGTGCTGTGGAACTCAATCCTGGCAACGCACAGATGTTTGCTGATTACGCGGACGTGGCAGCCATGCTGCAAGGCCAAAGCTTGGCAGGCCAGCCGACTCGTTTGTTTGAGCGCGCACTGGCAATTGACCCAAACAACTTGAAAGCCTTGGCATTAGCAGGCAGCGCCGCGTTTGAGAAAAAAGATTTTTCAACGGCCGCCGAGTATTGGCGCAAAGCGCAAAGCTTAGCGCCGCCGGGCAGCGAATTTGCCAAAGGCTTAGGCAATAGCGTCGAGGAAGCCCGCATCGCGTTGACTAACGGCGGGGCATCACCGCCTGCCGACAAATCAGCGGCGGTAGCCTCTCCTACAGCGACACCATCCGCCGCCAGCATTCAAGGCGTTGTAAGCCTCTCTCCCGCATTGAAGGGCAAAGTTGCGCCAGACGACACCGTCTTCATCTTTGCCCGAGCAGCGCAAGGCCCTCGCATGCCGCTGGCCATTTTGAAGCACAAAGCCAGTGAGCTGCCCCTGACTTTTACGCTGGATGACAGCACCGCCATGGCTGATGAGCTCAAGCTTTCTAAATTTGAGCTTGTCGTTGTCAGCGCGCGAGTGTCTAAGTCTGGCAATGCACTGCCGCAGAGTGGCGATTTGGTTGGACAAAGTGCGCCTGTGAAAGCGGGTGGCAGTCCGTTGAAGCTGACAATTGACAGCGTTCAACCTTAAATTTTTACAAAATAGGCCTGTAATCGGTCTCTAGCCGGCGAGTAATAAGCGCAAGATGCTCACTTTTTAATAGCATCTCTCAGATCAACTTGATTTTCTGCAAGATATGGTTGGCTACCAAATCCGGTCGCTCTTCATGCGCGAGATGACCAAGGCTAGGCAAATCGATCAGCTGTGGCTGGATGGTTGCCAATGTAGGCCACGTTGAGATCAATTGATCAGCCTGGCGCGGCGGCACAGTGCGGTCTTGGCTACCCACAATGAGGCTGAGCGGTGTTGTCAGGCGGGGCAAATCAATAGCCAATTGCGGCAAATCCCAATTCGCCATCATGGCCAATGCGCCAGCCGCGTGGCCGGGATTACGCACGAGCTGCCCATACAGAGCCATGCCTTCGGCATCTAAGCTTGAACCGGTACTGTCGATCAGTTTTTGCAACACGGTTGGATGCGTCGCTTGCCAAGCAAACAGTGAAGGGACAAAAGGCAGCGCAGCCATAAGCTTGGCGACTGGCGAAAACACCTGTCCTGCCAGCCCACCCAAGGGCTGCAAGGCTCCGTTGATGCTGACGATGTGCTGCGGCTTGGCAAAGCCATCAAGCGTCATGCGCACGGCAAGGGCCGCCCCCGCTGAATGGCCAATCAGTAGCGCGGGGCTGACGTTAAGCACGACAAGGAGTTCGCCAATCGCTTTGGCCATACCGGGCAAAGACATCTGCCAAGCACCAGCATTGCCTGCAGGCATGTCAGTGAAAGCATGGCCGGGTAAATCGATCGAAAGAACCTTGAAATAGCGTGCAAGCAGTGGGGCGAGGCTGCGCCAAGAATGCGTGGAAGCGCCCGTGCCGTGGATGAGCAGCGCAGTAGGCAGATGGGTATTCTCGCCAAAAATTTGCACATGCCAGCGTAAACCGGCCGCCTCAACAAACTGGCTGTTTTCGCGGTGCGGCCACTCGATGCCGTCGCTCTTCCATTGCAGTCGCTGGCTCATAACACTTGCAGGCTCATATTCATCTGACCGCCGTACTGGCCGATACACTGGCCAATTGCACCACGCGTGACACCGCTTGCGCACCTGCATACGGTAGCGGCACATAAGCTGCGCCCATCTCGCCAGCCAGTGCTTGCGCAGCAGCTTGAGGCTGGGGTGAGGTATCCAGCAGCAAGGCAGTGATACCGGCCAAACGCAATTGGCGTGCAGCAGCAGTGGCATCTTCTGCGGCTTTTGCGCGGCCAGGCGAGCCATCGCGCGCAATGTTGCCGCGCCCGTCGGTGAGCAGCACCATGATGGGCGTCTCGCCCCGGCGGCTGATTTGCACAGCGAGCTCGCGCGCCGCATCAAGCGCCGTGGCCAGCGGCGTGCCGCCACCGCCGGGCAGCCCGGCCAGGCTGCGCTTAGCGCGCGCCAGCGAGCGCGTGGGCGGCAGCAGCAACTCGGCTGCTTTGCCGCGAAACGCCAGCACCGCCACGCGGTCGCGCCGCACATAGCAATCAGCCAGCAATAACTCAACCGCACCTTTGGCCTCAGCCAAGCGGTTCAGCGCTGACGAACCCGATGCATCGACCACGAACAGTGTGGTGGTTTGGCCCACTTGTTTGAAGCGGGTCACGTGGAAATCTTCACGGCGGACATGGATGTGTTTGCGTTGATCGCCTGTTGATGTCAGATTTTGGCGCTCGCTTTGTATTTGCCGAAGTTTTTGCCACGGCGCAGCGGCGCGCAATGTTTCAATAACATTCAAGCGTGCGCCTGCACGCGGCTCGCCACGCCTT
This sequence comes from Variovorax sp., assembly GCA_031376455.1. Taxonomy (GTDB): domain Bacteria; phylum Pseudomonadota; class Gammaproteobacteria; order Burkholderiales; family Burkholderiaceae_C; genus JANMDU01. Next base: position 6,389 of record JANMDU010000056.1, read on the forward strand.
GCGCCCATCGGCCTGCCTCGCATATGGCTTTTCTGCACTGCGCCTGATCGGCCAGCAGCTTGCGCACGCGCCTTGGCGGCCTGCCCGACTTGCAGCGCAGCCAGCAAACCAGCTGGTATCGCAGCCTGCGCGGCTTCGAGCACGTTGTCAGCGATGGCTTCACTCGGGCTATCAACTTCTTCATCGGGTGGTGACTCATCCGGCTGTGGTGTTTGATCGGCGCTTTGTTCTTGAGGCTCGGGCTGCGTTTCGCTTTGCTCTTGCTCTTGTTCATCATTGCCACTATCTGCCTGCGGTAACTGAGTGGCTCGTGGTGCGATGACTAGCTTGGCGGCCAGCGCAGCATGCATTTGCGTCACTTCCAGCACGCCGTCCAGTGCTGCTGCACAACATGCTGCTTTGACGGCAAAAATTGGTGTGCGTAGTGAGTAAACGCCTAATGCCAAAGCAGCAGCACACAGCGCCTGCACAATATCGTCAGACACCTGAACGCGAGGCAACAACGCCCGTGCCTTTGCGATGTCTTGCGGCATCCATTCAAAAGCATCGTCAGCTTCATATGCAGCTTTAAGTTGCACCAAAAACGCAAATCGATCCTGCAACGCGGCAGGCACTTGCTCGTCGTCTTCCATGCCCTCATCAAGCGCCACCACGCCAATGCGCGAGGAAATCTTAAGCGCTAAGCCATCGCGCTCAATCGCTACTTCTTGCGTGTCGAGCACGGCGGCCAACCGCGCGGCTGTGCCAAGTGGTATGCGTTCTGCCATCGCGAGCACGACCACACCGCCGTCTGCATGCGCCAGCACACCTTGCTGTGCAACGGGACGGCCGGCACTGAGGGTCGCGCCCAAGTCAAGCCCACCTAGCAAAGCAGCATCATTGATATTCAGCGGAATTCTGCGCTGCGGCGTGCCTGCTGGCAGCAGTTTTTTGAGCAACGCCAGCCATTCGTCTCGCGCTGGGCTGGCCGATCCGCCAGCTGAACCGCGTAATGCGACACCGCCTAAACCACACGGATCAACAGCAAACAAAGCTGCTGCTGTTGCGCTCATTACGCACCCATCAATTCAACGACGGCCCGGTCAACACGAACGGTTGAGCCCGCATCGTCCAGCGGGTTGCGGCGCAAGCGATGGCGTAGCGCAGGAGCGGCAATGCGCTTGAAATGCGCATCCGTAATGGCTGAATCACCTTGCAGTGCGGCATACGCGCGCGCTGCGCGAATCAGCGTTAGGTCTCCACGCAGCCCATCTGTGCCGAGGGCCATGCAAAGCTGAGCAGCGCGCTCACGTGCCGCATCACCGATCTGCACAGCATCTAAACGCGCACGACCCGCGACAATTCTTTTGCGGGTTTTCTCGTCCTCTTTTTTCCACTGCTCAATAAAGGCCACAGGATCGCGCTCAAATGCATCACGGCGCTTGACGACTTCAACACGGCCTGCCAAATCGGTGGGCGTTTTGACCTCCACCGACAAACCAAAACGATCCAGCAATTGCGGCCTCAGCTCGCCCTCTTCGGGGTTGCCGCTACCCACCAACACGAAGCGCGCCGGGTGGCGGATGCTCAGGCCTTCGCGCTCGACAACGTTTTCGCCCGATGCGGCCACGTCGATCAGCAAATCAACCAAATGATCTTCCAGCAAGTTAACTTCATCAATGTACAAAAAACCTCGGTTGGCACGCGCGAGTAAGCCGGGCTCAAAAGCCTTGATGCCCTGCGACAAGGCACGCTCTAAATCAAGTGCGCCGACCACACGATCTTCCGTCGCGCCTAGCGGCAGATCAACCACGGGGACGGTGATCAGATGGCTTTTAACAGGCGTTTTTGAAGCTTGCGCACCTTCAACAATGAACGGATTTACTGGATCGCTGTTGTACGCGCAGCCAACCACAGCACGCATCTTGGGCAGCAGCGCAGCCAGTGCGCGCACCGCCGTTGACTTGCCTGTCCCGCGATCACCAAACACCAAAATGCCACCAATGGCCGGATCGACAGCGGCGATCAAAATCGCCAGCTTCATCTCATCTTGACCGACGATTGCTGAAAAAGGAAATGCAGTTGCCATAATGCTTTAAGTATATTGCGGCACACAACAAGAACATCCGCGTGTTTGCCTTGATATTTTTTGTGTTTAACGCAGCCCGTCTATTTGAGACAACAAAAGGAATGCCTCATGAGTTTGTCTAAAAATATCCCGCCCCTGACCCCCGCCGTTTCGGGGCAGCGCGTCGAATTGCAAACCAGCGCTGGTTTGGTGAGTTTTTACCAGTCCAACGCGGTACAAGATGCCATGCTGCCACCCATGCTGCTGGTTCACAGCGTTAATGCTGCAGCCTCGGCGTTTGAGGTGGCTCCGTTGTATGAGCACTACCGCCAAACGCGGCCTACTTATGCCATCGATCTGCCCGGCTATGGCTTCTCCGACAGAAGCGACAGGCCGTACACGATCCGGCTGATGACGGATGCGGTACTGGCCGTGCTGGCGCATATTCGCAGCCAGCATGGCGATGCTGCGGTGGATATGGTGGGCGTGTCTCTGGCGAGCGAATATGTGGCGCGAATCGCTTGTGAAGCGCCGCAGGCCGTACGACGCATCGCCCTCGTTAGCCCCACAGGTTTTAGCGGCAGCAAACGATTTTACGGTGCAACGGGCTCGTCGCGCGGCATCGCGTGGTTTTACCGCGCGGTGAGCAATCCGGCTTGGAGCGGTGGCTTATTTAACACGCTGGTCAAGCCCGGTGTTGTGCGCTATTTTTTGCAACGCACCTTTGGCCGCAAACAAATTGACGAAGCGCTGTGGCGCTACTGCGTGCTCACGGCGAGTCAGCCAGGCGCCAAGCATGCGCCCCTGCGCTTTTTATCAGCTTATTTATTTGCGGCGGACATCAATACGCTGTATGAAAAGCTTGCCTGCCCGGTGTGGGTATCAATGGCTACGAAAGGAGATTTCACCGATTACCGAGGCCGCAGCACGGTAGAGAAGCGTGCCAACTGGCAGTTTGAACTCACGCCGGGCGGCGCGTTGCCGTATTTTGAGGATTTGGCAGGCTTTACGGCCAAATTAGATCATTTTTTAAGCCAAAAGTAGCTTTAGCCGGCGTATTTGTTGCGCAAGGTGCTATTATATTTATAGCAAAACTATATATCGCTTTTGCTGGGTAAAGTGGCTTTTTCAGCTTCCACTGGCCCCATACCGTAAGGCGCAACCAGATGCCACACATGAGGCGGCACCATATTCTTCATCTTTGCCGGCATTTCGCGTCGCAAATGAATAATCGTCTCCGCCGCCTTCATATCCACGCGCGCCCGTGCAAACTCCAGTCCGCGCGGCCCCACGCGCGGCATGAGCCAGCCAACGATGGGGCGCAGCCAATTGGGCATTTTTCTAAGCGGCAGTCCACCTGCGGCCAACTCTACGTTTTTGATAAAGCCTTTCACCGCACCCGCACGCTTGCCAGCGCTGCCCGGCGCGGAGGTGATCACTTCATCACGCAGCAGCTCGATCAGCTCTTGTCCACGCTGATTGCGCACCAATAGCCACTGCTCGCCCTGCCCACCCATGTAGCCCACCGTAATATCGCTCAGCACATTGGTGTAATCGACGCAGGTGCGGCAGGTCAGCGGGAAAAAATCGTTCGGCAGTTTAGACAGCGGCAATTGCAGAAACGGAATCGCCTTCACGCGGCCATCTTTGTACCGCAGCTCGACGTGGTAATCCGCTCTGAATTCGAGGTAGGTCACGTCATCAGGGTTTTCACCTTGGTCTTCTCCAAGCAAAGCTAAGAATTCATGAAAACGCTCGGTCGTGGTGTTGTCTGAGCAAGGCGTGCCAATTACATAAAGCTGCTCTAGGCCAAAGTTGCGTTTGAGCTCATCTTCAACCGCACGGAGCGCATAGACTTGGCAAGGGATGCCGATCACAGCCAGGCGCTTGTAGCCCAGCTCTAGCGCAGGTTCGAGCAGCGCCAGCAGCGGCGCATAGCCCATGCGCATACCTCGGCATTGCGCCATACCTTCAGCGCGGGTCACGATCACGGGCTTGGGCCGCCACTTATCACTGGCATCTGGCGCCATCGTAAGCACAGCATCCACAGCGCCCGTCTCCAGCAGCCGCTCGGCCAGCCGCGTGGTAATGCCCGTCCATTGCGCACCTTGGCTTGGATTAGCGAGCCGGGCGCGCAACATGCGTTGGTGCGGGCCGAAAAATAGCTCATCAGGCTTTTTGATGTCACGCTCGCGGCCATGCACTGCAGCTTCCAGCCGCGCGTAGTCGGGTTTGATGAACTGGCAAGCATGCCCGCAGCGCTTGGCATCGCTGCTACGCGAGAGCCCACAATCCGTACACAATCCTCTCGCCGGGCCGCCTGTGATGATGGGCTCAATGAGCATCGGCTGCATCAAGAAGCTTGGAATTTCTGGGGATGTCGATGCCGTCATAACTACACAAAGTCTACACGACGCTTCATTTCGAACGGCCGATACACTTATCGCAGCAGCCAAGGAGCAGCACGAAATCGGGACGACTATTTGACCCTCTACAATATGAGCCTGCGCAGCCTCGATGGTGAAATAGGTAGACACAGCGGACTTAAAATCCGCCGCTTCGTTCATAGCGGGCGTACCGGTTCGATTCCGGTTCGAGGCACCATGATTTCCGAGAAATGATTGTTATTGCACTCCCGAACCGGTCCGCCCAAGGGCAGTATTGACGAAAGCACTCAAGCGTGCTGGGTTCGATTCCGGTTCGAGGCACCATGATTTCCGAGAAATGATTGTTATTGCACTCCCAAACCGATCCGCCCAAGGGCGGTATTGACGAAGCGCGCATGCGCGCTGGGTTCGATTCTTAGTGCAATGCTAAAAAAATGCCCGCACGGCCACCAAAGTTATAAACTGTACCCATGGCTCAATCATTCGAACCCCCTTACGAAATCCATGTGCATGGCGATGTGCCATTGCGCTCGGATGTGTCTTACGCTCAGCTGCAGGATGCTTTAAAGCCGCTGTGGTCTTACGCGGGCGCATCGTCGCTGGCCAAAGGCGCTGCCAGCTCCTATGAAGAAGAGCCGGGCATTCGGGTGGACGATAAAGAGCATGTGCTGAGCATGTGCTGGACCGTGCCCGCCGACGAATCCTTTCGTGCCAGCTTAGAAGAGATGTGCATGAATCTCAATGAGCTTTCTAGCGCTGGTGCGGCGATTGAGATCAGCATCTACGACACGCAGTTCGATGATGAAGACGAAGATAACGACGACAAGGAATCTCGTGATGACTTCCTCATGCTCTTCGTCGGCCCCACGCCGGGCGACATCATGCAAGTGCAGCGCGATATGCTGATTGACGATGTGACGGCCGTGATGGAGCGCCATTTCGAAAAAGCAGAGATGAGTGATGTGGTCACCGAAATTGACAAAATGTTTACCAAGCGATTTGATGCGATGGTCGATTCGCTCACCATCCCGCGCACGCTGCGTGGTGGTTCAGGCTCTGGCGGCACAGGCGCTGGCGGCGGCTTGGGCGGCCATGGCGGTGGGCGCAAGCCACGGCATTTGCACTGAATTGGCTGGGTTGAAGCCGCCTTTGAGCAGGCTGTTCATGCGTTTCGGTGCGAAAATCTCTTCATGCCTACTCTGAAACTTTTTTCCCTCGCTTTCTCGCTCCCTCGCCTACTCACCGCTTCACTGATCTGCTTAGCGCTGTTTTTCACCCCTGCATTCGCACAGGAAGCTAACGTACTCGGCCTGCCTGCTGTGCCGCAGCCTAAACCGAGTAGTACGCCAGGCAGTGCGGCTAGCGCGGCAGGCAAGCCCTCTAACCCAGCCTCAGCACCCAAGCCAGCGCCGGGTATCTATCCCACCCGAGATGTGCTCGCCGGCGAGATGGGCTTGCAACACAGCGCAATAGACGGCCTAGGCCGCCTGATCATCACTACCCGCGCCACGTTTGCCACCGCAGGTGCGCAGAGCAGCGCCATGGATGCAGCGCGCTCCGTGCAAAAAGAGCTGGCCAAATCTTGCCTTAAGCAATGCCAGCCGCAAAAGATGGGCGCACCAAAAATTCTGTCAAGCGGCCAATTGGAGTTCGAACTCGCCTTTCGCCCGCTCTACCAACACATGAATCAAACGCAATTCGTGGCCGCACTACAAAGCAAGCCACTAAACCTCACGCCCGCGCAAATCACAGCCCCAGTGCAAGCACCGCCGCCCATCTCTGTCTCCGTTACCACGAATGCAGCACCGCCAGCGGGCACAGAAACGAAGTGAAAGCTGCGCTGAGTCGTGGAGTCGTCATCCGCTTTGCGCAACTGAATCACTATTAATTTAATAGCACTCTGCGCATATTCTATGTCGGCTAGATGCTCAAAAGGCTTGAAATCGTGTGGCACGGGCTGGCGATTTATCCAAAGAGTCAGAAGTCACACCGTGGGATGACTTCTGAGAGCCGCAGCGCTTACTTCTCCTGTTCGAATACGCCATGACACACGTCAAGGTATAGCCTTCTCGTGCCATAATTTATACACATTAATCATGCGCATAAAATCAGAGCATGGTTTAAACGCATCTTCTAACTCCATCGGAGCCTTTCATGACTTCTCCAACCTCGCTGAGAACTACACCCGCACCCACACCGGCAAGCAAATCCGGCAAACGCGCCGTAAATCTCACCTTGTCTGCCGAGTCGATTGATCTCGCCAAAAAGCTTGGCATTAACATGTCTAAAACCGTCGATGCGTGGTTTTCTCAAGAGATGAAGCGCCAATACTGGGAGCAATGGCGCGAGGAAAACCGCGAAGCTTTTGCGGCCTACAACGCGCGCATTGAAAAAGAAGGCTTGCCACTGGCGAAATACCGCACTTGGGGCACGAACTTAAGCACTGGCAAAAAGGCTTAGATCATGGCGCGCTTTGATGTTTATCAGCACCCCGATCCCCTAGAGCGAAAATGGATGCCCTATTTGTTGGATGTGCAAAATACCTTTCTGGATCTGATTGAAACGCGCGTCATGGTACCTCTGCAAATCCCCTCCAGCATGTCAGGAGAGGTGCGCAATCTCAATCCAAAATTTTCCGTCCAAGGCAAGCAAGTTGTCATGAATACCGCAGCCCTGATGGCCATCGCAGCGTTTGAACTCAAGCGACCCGTTGGCAATCTCGCCGCGCAGCAACTCACGATCCAAGACGCGATGGACACGCTTTTCGGCGGCTATTAACTTTTTCTCCAAGCATCATGCCCAGCAACCAATACGAAACCTTCATGCGCCATGTGTTTGAGCACGGCATTACCAAAACCGACCGCACCGGCACAGGCACGCGCAGCGTGTTTGGCCATCAAATGCGCTTCACTCTTGCCGAGGGTTTCCCGCTGGTGACGACGAAGAAAGTGCATCTGAAATCCATCGTGCTCGAGCTCTTGTGGTTTCTGCGCGGCGATGGGAATGCCAATTGGCTCAAAGAACGCGGCGTGACGATTTGGAATGAATGGGCAGATCGTGAGACGGGCGATTTGGGGCCTGTATATGGCGTGCAGTGGCGCAGCTGGCCGACGCCTGATGGTGGCCATATCGATCAAATCGCGCAAACCGTGGAACAGCTCAAAACTAATCCCGATTCGCGCCGCATTATTGTCAGCGCTTGGAATGTGGCTGATTTACCAAAGATGGCGCTCATGCCTTGCCATGCGTTTTTTCAGTTCTATGTTGCGCCCGGCGAGAACGGCAAGGATGGCAAGTCGCCTGCGGCTCGGGGAAAGCTCTCCTGCCAACTGTATCAACGCAGCGCTGACATCTTCCTTGGCGTGCCCTTCAACATCGCCAGCTACGCCTTGCTGACTCATATGCTCGCGCAGCAATGCGATTTGGATGTCGGTGATTTTGTATGGACAGGTGGCGATTGCCATATTTACAGCAACCATCATGATCAAGTCACCACGCAACTTGAGCGTGAGCCTTTCGCCTATCCGCAGCTTATGATCAAACGCAAACCCGATTCGATTTTTGACTACAACTACGAAGATTTTGAAATCGTGAATTATCAGCATCATGCGGCGATCAAAGCACCGGTGGCTGTGTAAATCGGTGAAGTCACGTATGCAAATCAATCTCATCTGGGCGCAAGCCCGAGACGCTTTGAATCGCCCTGTGATCGGCATGAAAGGTCAGATGCCTTGGCATTTGCCAGAAGACCTCGCGCATTTCAAGCGCACGACGCTTGGAGCGCCTGTGATCATGGGGCGCAAGACTTGGGATTCGCTGCCTTTCAGGTTCAGGCCTCTGCCGGGGCGGATGAATGTGGTGATCTCCTCGGATGCTGCAACACGAGAGAATTTAAAGAAAAACGGTGCTTTGCCGGCGCAGAATCTGCGCGAGGCGCTATCGATTTGTGAGCAATTAGCAAGTGCTGAAGTCTGGGTGATCGGTGGTGCGCAGATTTACGCCCAAGCGCTGCCGATGGCTCACAAATTAGTCATCACTGAGATTGATGCTGAGTATGACGGCGATGCGTTTGCACCCGCTCTGGATGCAACATGGCAAGAGACGAAGCGAGAGAAGCTGCGCTCAGCCAACGGGTTAAACCTGTGCTTTGTGACTTATCTTCGGGCCTAATGACTTCAGCCAATGACTTCAGCCAATGACTCCTGATTTAATAGCACTCTGCGCAGTATATACGCCGGCTAGACACTGAAAAAGCTTAAAAATGACACTGAAAATTGCGACGTGGAACGTTAACTCCCTCAACATCCGAGCCAATCAAGTGCTCGAATGGCTCGCGACTCAACCTGAGGGCGAGAAGATCGATGCGCTCGGCTTACAAGAGCTGAAGATGACGGATGATAAATTTCCGTTTGCTGACTTTGAAGCGGCAGGCTACAGCGCGCAAGCTTTTGGCCAGAAGACGTACAACGGCGTGGCTTGGCTCACGCGCAATGAATCCATCAGTGCAGTCACCGATGTGCAGAAAAACATTCCTGGCTTCGAAGACGAGCAAAGCCGCATCATCGCCGCCACACTGCAAACAAAGCTCGGCAGTGTGCGCGTGGTCAACGGCTATTTCGTCAATGGCGAAGCGCCGACCAGCGATAAATTCAAATACAAAATGCGCTGGCTTAAAGCCTTGCGCGAATGGCTTGCCACTGAGCTCGCAGCGCATCCGCAGCTCGTGCTGGTGGGTGATTTCAACATCACCTTTGACGACCGCGACACGCACGACCCCGTTGGCTTGGCAGGCACGATTCACCACACCGAGGCCGAGCGCGAGCAGTTCCAACACATCCTCGATCTGGGCTTCACGGATGCCTTCAGAATGTTTGAGCAAGTGCCCAAGCTCTACAGTTGGTGGGATTATCGCGAGCTGGCTTTTCGCCGCAACAAAGGCATGCGGATCGACTACACACTCGTCAGCGATGCTTTGAAACCGCGCGTGCAAAGCTGCATCATCGACAAAGCGCCGCGCAAAAACGAGCGGCCTTCAGACCACACACCTGTGGTCTGTTCCTTAGGCTAATCACACACCTGTGGTCTGTTCCTTAGGCTAGTCACACACCGGTGGCCTGTTCGTTAGGCTGATCACTCACTTGTGGTCTGCTCACTGTGCTGATCAACTCAGCGCAGGCAAATCGGCGCGCCGCCTTCGGCTTGCACATCCTCCCTAGCGTCTGGACGCTGGTCTGTCGTGTTGCCACTGTTGTTGGTGCTGATCTGCGAGCCCGACGGTGCCAGTGTGGCCAACACGATATTTTGTAGGAGCAAGTTATCTTGAATGACCGGTGCGATGAGGAATGCGACAAACGTTGGCGTACTGTTTGGAGGAATGACGACAGGCGGGATCACGACAGGGGGAACAGAAGGGATGCCAATGATCGAGGCAGTGGCGGCATTGTCACTCGGATTTTGATCATAGAGATTCATCGCGTCGGCACTGACAGTCGTGCCTGCTGTTCCTACAGGTACTGTGAGCACCAAGCCCTGTGTTTGCCCAACTCCTAACGTGAATACTGAATTCTGCGCCACCCCACCGATAACTATCGTGCTCGTAAACTGCGCACTCACCGATCCTGTGTTGACGTAAGTCACGATCGCTGTCGTGGTGAATCCCGCCGTGACACTGGCTGGGCTAGAGATCGTCGTGATCACATTGGGCAGCAGTGCAGCTGTGCCCGCCGTGCTAACGTTATCAATCGGGTTCAGATCAGGCAAAGTTGTGCTGCCTGTGTTGATCGAAATATTGATCACCGTTCCGGCAATCATCACGTTTTGAGAGTTGGTGACGCTGCTATTGGGCGGCAGCGTGATCGGGCCAAGTGTGGTCGTCACGCCATTGGCCAGCAGGAAGGGCGTGAAAGTGGTGGTGAATGCGCTGTTGTTGGTGAACGTGTAAGTCACTGGCACGATAGACCCCGCAGGCGCTGAGGCTGGGGCGGTGATCAGCGTGGCCACATCGGTAGAGGGCGGCGGGATCACGATAGGCGGGATGCCTGCAATCAAAGTGCTGGCGGCATTGTCACTCGGGTTTTGATCGTAGAGATTGATCGCATTGGCGCTCACGGTGGCGCCGGCTGTGTTGCCCACTGGCACGACAAACGTCAAGCTCTGGGATAACCCTGCTCCCAGCGTGATCACGGAATTCTGCGTCACGCCGCCAATCACGACAGTGCTCGTAAATTGCGAGCTCACCGTGCCTGTGTTGACATAGGTGACCACCGCTGTGACGGTGGTACCCACAGTTGCGCTGGACGGATTGGAGATGGTCGTGATCACATTGGGCAAGAGCGCCGCAGTGCCCGCTGTGCCGATATTGTTGGCGGGATTCAGATCCGGCAACGTTGAGCTGACTGTGTTGACCGTCACATTGATCGCATTGCCTGCGATCATCACGTTTTGTGAGTTCGTGACACTGCCATTTGGTGGCAATGTCACTGCGGCCAGCGTTGTGGTCACGCCATTGGCCACCAGCAAGGGTGTGAAGGTGGTGGTGAATGCGCTGTTGTTAGTGAAGGTATAGGTCACCGGAACGATTGAACCCGCAGGCGCTGCGGAGGGGGCCGTGATCACCGTTGAAATATCGGTGATGAACGCTTGCAAACTTCCCGAAGCCGCGTTGTTGCCTAAGCCTGTCTCGGGCACGCTAGAGCCCACCGCACTGATGCTCACGACCGCGCCGGTCGTGCCCACCAGCACTGGCAGCGAAACCGCTGTGCTCCCGCCGGGGCCAAGGATCAGGGGCGCTCCGGTGCTGGTCACACCATCAATGACGATGTTGGGCGTAAATGTGGTGGTCGCCGCGCCGTTGTTGGTAAACGTGTACGTACCAGTGGCAAAAGTACCGGGAATACTGCCGATGGGCAAAACCAAAGTCGTGCTGATATCGGCGAATAGCGGCGCTAAGCTGGCGTTTGCGGCGTTGTTGGCGACGTTGCTCTCGGCAAGCGTCGTCGATCCCAAGATAGCGCTGACAAGGCCGATATTGGCGCTGACTGTGCCACCTGCTGGTGTGGAGGTCACCACAACAGAGACGGAAGTCGAGCCATTGGCGCCAACAAGAACAGGGAAGCTCTGCGTCACGCCATTGATCACAGCGGTGGCGGTAAAGGTGCTTGTGAGCGGCGAGAGGTTGGTGAAAGTGATCACGCCTGTGCCCGTCGTGCCCACTGGCAAACCGGAAGGCAAAGCGATGGTGGTGCTGACATCCGGTTGAGGGACAACGATAGCAACAATACTCGCCACAGAAGCACTGACTTGTTCTAACGTAGCAATTGGCCGAGTCGGATAAGTCAAAGCAAGGGTCACACTGTTGGCTCCTGCATAAATCAAAGCATGCGATGCGCTGCCGCTGCCAACGACAAATAAAGGAGCTTCAGACAGCGAGACAGAGCCAGTGGTTGTCACCAAAGCGAACGTGTTTGTCCCAATTCCAGCGTCGAGGAAGACTGAGCCAGTCAGAGTGATGTTGCCATTGGAGACAATGCGTGCATTCGTTGCAACGCCATTGCCCGCCTCCAGGGTAATGCCAGAGCCTGTTGTGATTTGCACGCCAGCACCACCCGAGATGATTGCATCTGTATTTAGCGATGGATTGTCTCCGTTTCCGCTCAGTTTGACTGTGTTGGTCACCTCTAACGTAACTAGACCATTGGCAGTGATGCCATAAATGGCGTTATTGGCAGAGCCATTGGTGGCTCCGATGTCTAGGTCATTCGTACGGATGTACGCATTGCCCAATGTCTTGATGCCAGTACTGGAATTTTTAGCACCACTTGCTTTGATATTTAAGACGGAGGCATCGACATTAATATCACCGGTGGCCTTGATCGTTGCGCCTGCGTTGTTGCCCGCGCCACTCGTCAAGTTGATCGCTACCGCGTTCACGTTAATCGAGCCTTGATTAGTGATGCTGGCAAACGAGTCTGTGCCGCTGCCCCCCGTCACATCTAAGCCCCTCGCGCTGATGATGCTGAGTTGCCCACCCATCGATTCGATACGCGCACTTGACTGCGCGCCTGCGCCGCCAGACAGGCTGATGGCTTGATCTGTATTGGTCATGTTTAACGTCACGCCTGCTGAGCCGTATATGACAGCAGATGAATCACCCGAGCTTGCATTATTTGAACTTTCAACCGCTATCTTGAAGCCCGCCGTTACAGAGACGATCCCGGTGGCCGTGATGCCAAACAACACATTGTTGGTCGGGCCATCTGTGGCGTTGATGCTCAGACCATTCGTGTCGATACTCACATCGCCAGCTGCCTTGATGCCAGTGTTGGAATTTTTTCCACCGCTAGCATCAATCAAAATATTTCTAGCGAGGCTCGCCATCGTGATGCTGACATCGCCCGAGGAATCGATGGATGCACCTGATCCGACGCCCGTGCCAGTGCGCAAGGTCATATCGCCACTGATGATATTGATCGCACCACCGCCTCTCGTGGCGACGACTGCTTTGGCATTGTTGTTAAAGCCGCCTTCTATACGTACTGAACTGGCATTGAGATTGACACTTCCACCGCCCAAAGCCTCAATTGCGCTGGTTTGATTCACGTCCGCAACGAATGAATTCACATTCAAACTGTTTCCCGCAGAAACCTGCACACCATCTACGCCCGATGTGACTATCGCAGATGCGCCTTGGTAGGCTTTAATACCCACCTCGCCTTGACCTGTAGCTGTGCTTAGCGCGATCAACTCGACCCGGCGACCCAGCACATCAGCATTTTGATCCACGCCAGCATCAATACTGATGTTGCCTCCAGCATTCAGCGTCACGAGGCCGCTTGTCGTGCTGTTGCCAACCGTCGCACCAACAATATCAATATTTCCTGTGGCGACCACAGAAAGTGTATTGCCCGCAGAGATGCGTGTGGTGTGTGTCGCGTCACTTCCACCTTGTACCCTGATTGAGTTGGTAATCAATGGCGCTTGTGCTCTGAGCACCATCGACGTGCCCGCTTGCAATTCAATGGTGCCAGCACTGCTGGCCCCGCCAATGACGATGCCGTCACTCGAACTCGCATCCCTCGCCTGCAAATCCATTGTTTGATTAGCCACTACATTAAGTGGCTGTCCGTTGGCCTGCGCGATCTGGATTTGCCCGTTTCCTGAGCTTGAGCCAGCGCGCATTTTGATAACGTCCCCGGCAACATCAGCCGAGCCTGATTCGCTGACGAGAGCGCCGATCAAGATATTGCCTTTGTCGTTGATGACTTCCAGCGTGTCGGAAACCAATGCCGCGTAATTAGGATTGAACACAGAAGGCGCAAGCCGGAAAGTAGCTGTGTTCGCTCCGTCTTTAATGTAAGCACTGCCGGCGCCAGATGCGTAAAGGGATAAATCAACCGTTGTGGATGTGGCAGAGCCAAAAGGACTCACTAAGATGGAATTTGTACTCGAACCGATGTTGCCAGCTTGTGTGCTGAGTACAACGCGCCTTGCGAGCAACTGCTCTGCGCCGCCACTTCGCGTGATGCCCGTTTGCGCCTGCGCTTGGATCGTGCCAGCAGTCACGTTGGTTAAAAAGATATCGCCGCCTGAGCCCGCTCCCGCGCCAGCTTGTACGATGAGGTTCACTGAATCTGGGTCTCGCATCGTGATGGAGCCACCTGTCATGTCAATCCTACCGATGCCTGCATCGCGATCAGCTGGCAGCGCTGACGAATTGGCAATGATCAGCAAGGAGTGTGCAGGTGTGAAGGAATATCCACCGAAGTTCACCGCACTGTTGATCATCACGCTTCGACCAGCTTCGAGCACAAGATGTTGCGCCTGACCACTAAAACCTACTGTAAAAAAGGCATTGATGAAAATATCGTTGCTGGCTTGGAGAGTGACTGTACCGATGGTGGAGCTGAGAACACCTGCATCAATAAAGAAATCGTCGGTGCCGCCTGAAGGAAACGAAATCGTCGTGCTGAATGTTGACGTGCCGCTAGCCACGACATAAATATTCTTAGGATCGAGCAGCAGCGAACCAGCCTGCCCGTTAGCCGCTGTGGTGTTCACAACGCCGTGATAACCCAGCCTTTGCTTGCCAGAGACTTCGACTCGCCCGCCGTTGCCAGACTCCTGCCCGCCTTTGGATTCGATCTTGCCCGCGAACCATGTATCGCCATCGCTCCACACCACTACTTGACCTCCGTTGCCTGCAGCCAGTGCATTCACATTGATACGGGTATCTTGATCGACAAAGGTTTGACTAGCATTACGAATGGCGCTGTCTTTACCTTGCCAGCCTCCGCCAACGCTGACCGAGCCGCCGCCAGCTGAGCCACTGGCGCTGATCGTTGCGCCTTGCAAGGCAATGCGCGTACCCTCAAGTGAAATGTTGCCACCTCGGCCTCGCTGGCCTTGCGCATCGGTGATACCGTCGGCTGTGATCGTGCCCGTCACTGTGAGCTGGTCTGCCGCGCGCAACACAATTCGCCCACCTTCTATGCTGGCTTGGCGCGCATCAATGATGCCGCTGTGACGCAGTTGACCAGCGAACAAGCCGACGGCTTCGCCTTCGATGCGGCCAAGATTAATGGCGCTGTTGCTAGGCGCTTGCAATTCGAGCATGATGCCATCGAGCCCGCGACCCATCAGCTGCACGCGCTGGCCCGCCGCAAGCGTTACTGCGCCATTCGGTGCTTGGATCAAGCCAGAAGCGCCCACGCCAATATCGGGAGCGATCAGCACAATATCTCCGCTTTGCGAACGAATCATGCCATCGACCTGTATGCGGCCTGTGCCACCTGCGCTATCAAAGCGCAATCGATCCAGCTGTGCATTGGCCTCCGTGGCATTAAGCGCACTACCCACAAAGCCTGCGGTATCTACCACAGCGCCCGAGCCAATCACCAAGCCCGCCGGGTTGACCAAAATGACGCGTCCATTGGAGTTTAGATTGCCATAAATTGTCGAGATGTTGCCGCCCGTGACGCGATTCATCACTGAGGAGCTGCTGCTCTGCTGCTGAAAATTCACGCCTGCTCCAGAGCCGATGTTAAAACTGTTCCAGTTGATCACAGCGCCGGGCGTGTTGATCACATTCATCTGCGCGCCGTGGGTGTTGATGGTGGCTTGGCCGTTGACAACTGTCGCGCCTTGGGGCAAGGTGACGTTTTGCGCTAATACGGCCTGATGGCTCAAAGCGCAGGCTATGAAGCTCAGTAAAGCGGCCCCATACAAAGCAGCTTGAAGTACCCGCTCGCGCAAGCCGTTGCATGTCAGCCAGAAGGCGTGTAGTTTCTCGTTCGATTTGCAATTCATCAAAATCTCCATCCGAGATTAACGTAAGTCAGGTGAGCGCCCTTTTGCGGCGCTGCCGGGTTAACCACCAAAGATTGCTGACTGCTGCCCAGCAGGTAGCCGTAATCGAACGAGGCAAACAAGCCATTGGCATGGCTATAACGCAGGCCGATACTCGCGCTGCTTAAGCGATCACTGCTGGGCTTGGTGGAAGAGACGGCGCGATTGGCGAGCAAGGCGCTATCCAAGCCCACCAAAAAACGCAGTCCATTCCAAGCAGGGCTGAGCAACTCCAAAGAGCCGGCCACACCGCCATCAGAAGATACACCGGGCGAACCCTTTACATAGCCTAAGCCGCCAACAGACAGCTGCTCTGCGCCGATTAAAGCAGTGCTCGCTGCTTGGGCTTGGGCTTTAGCGGTTAAGGCCCAAGCACCAAAATTTCGGTTGTGCGTGACGGAGGCGCGCAGCGCCTGCCAGCTTGATGTGCTGATGCGCGCATCCTCGCTTTTGTAAGTCGCCAGATCGTTGTTTGGGCCGCTGTTGCTGTTAAAAGCAAATTCTGTGGCGATCAAAGTGCGCTGGCCGCTGCGCTCGCCGGTGAGCGAGTAGCCCATCACGATCGGGCGCGAGCGCCGCTCGCCGCTCACCTGCACACCATTCACGGTGCTGGGCAGCGAGACTTTGTCGTCGAGCCGCGCAGACAGAAGCTGACGATATTCGCCAAGCAAGCCTAAATGCTGTGTGTAGCCCACGCCCCAATTGCGGCTCGCGCCCGCGGTGGTGAACGCGCCGAAATCACCTTTTACCGTTGAGTAGGCCGCACTGAATTGCCACACACCTCGCATTCTGTAAGCGGGAATACGATAGCCCAGGCCGATTTGCTTGACAGCTTTTGGGTTGTCCAGCGATGTTGTGAGTGCCAAATCAGCTTGATGATCACGCCCCCATAAATCAGAATGGCTCATCGCAGCGATCACACGATCTCGCCCCGTTTCTTTGGAGCCCCCATTGCTCATGCTGATTGAGCCCGCCCATGATCTCGATGCCTCGCGCACACGAATCACTGCATCAATAGCATCCGGCGTCTCAGACTCGCGCAAGATCACCGTGGTTTGCTTGCCAATAGACTCATTGGCAATAAACGACTGAATCGCTAGATGCTGAAGCTGTGGCGTCGCCCCCTCTTGCAACTCGGGCAGGCTTCGGCGCAACTCCTCAATAGCAAAGCGCTGTTGCCCTTCGACGGTGACTTTACCGATTTTGAATTTCACAACCTGCAACTGGATCACAGGCGCATCCACCGCTTGTGGCACGAGACCCACTTTGTAAAGCCCAAAGCCGGCATCGCGCAAGGCATTCTCTAGCGCCTGTGTGGCTTGGCTTAAAGTATCGAGATCAGCCGGCCGGCGCAGATACGGCGCAAGCAAAGAAAGAGTATGCGCCTCGCTGAGCGGGTTATCACCCAATACTGAAAAGCCGCGAATGGGAATGGAAATTGGGACAGCCGGAGTGCTGACGGCGGGCGCTGCTGGCGAGGACGTCGCTGCATGGGGCGTTTGCGCTTGAGCGGCCGGCATCAAACTAGCCATAGCCGTCACAGCGAACAAGGCTATGGACACATCAAGGCCTCGGTTGGGAGAAATGTTTGACTCGTACATATTGTTCATCATTTTTCTTGAGTCCCTTCAACGGCAGATCGGCGCATTGTTTTGCCTGACGCCTGCACCGCTGAGCAAGCTCATGATTTGCGGGTTGCGAGCATTCGGCAGTGGCACGCGATCAAAATCAATGAACAGCGGAATATTCACAGGCCGATAGGTTTGCGTGTCAAAGCCGGAGAAACCTGTCTCACCTCGGCCAAGCTGCAAAATTTCTTGCCCAGCGATGATTTCTACATGACCATCTCGCACCATCACATACAAGCCTTCCTGCTGCTCATTGTGTTGGCGCGAATCAAACAAGCCCGGGCTGATCGGCACATCTTGCGGCGAGCCTGGCTGGCCGCTAGGAGGCTGGCTCAGTAGCTGTACGTTGCCCGCGCCCGAGAGCAAAAATGCGCCTTCGTTGATTGATAGTAATAGCTCAGGCAAATTCAGGCCCCCTGAAGGAGACCATTGCACCAACACCTGCCCCACATAGGTATACACACGCGTGCCTGAATCAGGGCCGGCCGCTGGCTCGCCTGCGCAAGCGCCCGTGCAATCGATGCCGAGCTCCGTGCCGCGAATGCCGATGGTCGCCGTATTCGTGCGGTAGCTCACGTTGCGCGGCGCAGCTTTTCCGATCAGGCCCGTCACGGCGCGCAAGCTGCCGCGCAAAAGCGAGACCACATAGCGCGCATCCACCACGTTACTTGGCGAATATACAAACTCATCAATACGCAGGCGGCTGCCTTGCGCCAGACGCACTTTGCTTTCATCGCGAAAGATCAAAACACCCTCAGAATTTTGGCCAGTCTCAATGGTCTCGCCGGGATACAAGGGTGCGCCATCGGTGACGCGGCGGCGCTCGCCAGAGCTACTGACGGCATCGAGCTGCCCGCGAACGGCTTGCAACTTGGCACTGGCTTGCACCGCATTGGGCCGAGCAGCATCATTGATGCGGGCAGCCTCGGCTTGGCATTCAGAACGGCACAGGCGCGCATCAAAATCAGTGCCGCGAATGCCAATGGTGGCGGTGTTGGTTTGGATACGAGCCGTGCCCGCACCATTTTTGTTGATCAGCCCGGTTATAGCGCGCAGCCCACCACGCAGCAGATTAAGCACCATGGCGTTGTCGGTGTTTTTGGCATCGTATTTGAATTGGGTCAGCACCAGCTCGGTGGAGGGGCGCACGGTCATGCGGGTACCGTCTTGCATTTTCATGATGGCCAGCGAGCCATCGCTGGTGGAGACGCGATCTCCCTCGGCAAGCAAGCTGCCCTTGCCCATGATGCGAGGGACACCATTGGCCTGCTGAGCGACTGCAATACCGCGCACATACTCTACCTCAGCCACATTGGCTGTTTGCGCTTTCGACAACACAGGCCAAACACTCAACAACGCCGCACCCAAAATCCATGCGAAGCAAGCCTGATGCCTATCAAATGATCTGCTCAAAAGGGCGCAGCTTCGAATCGATGCATTGGCTTGCTTTGTTAGTCTGGTGCGATGCATAAGCTAGACCCTTTTCAATTCTTTTCATTTAATCACAAGCGTTTACAAGCATCTACCCTGAATGGATGATCTCCTCCATCGACTTCAAGTTTTTTTAATACTTTATAGCTCATTTCTTAACCGCGAAGCTGCAGATATTCTTCATAAATTTGTGTTTTCAGACAAATTCCCAACGCGATGTGCGCCGGTAACATCACCCATTGTTTTTCGCAGAAGTCTAAGACTGCGTGTGTAGTGTGTCGGTAAAACCGAACTTTGTGTAGTCTTTGATACGCATTGGATATAACATTCCGTGCAAATGATCACACTCATGCTGAATTACTCTAGCGTGAAAGCCTTCCACCGTGCGATCTATCGGCATACCGGTCTCGTCTAATCCTTGATAACGAATCTTTGAAAAGCGCGGCACCACGCCACGCAAACCGGGAACAGACAGACAACCTTCCCAGCCTTCTTCTAAATCTTCTTCATTTGCGGTGTATGTCAGATCAAATACTATCGAATTCGTAGCAGTCTGCGCAGTATTTACGCCGGCCAACGGCTTTTTTCTCTTTAAAAGAGGCGTGATAACAGGATTAATCAACACCGTGCGCGGCACAGGTGGCGCATCGGGGTAGCGCGGGTTGATCACGCCGCTGCCGAAAATCACAAGCTGCAAATCCACACCGATTTGTGGCGCAGCAAGACCAGCGCCATTCGCGGCCGTCATCGTATCTTGCATATCTTGCAGCAACGCATGCAGTTCGGGCGTGTTGAATTGCTTGACGGGTTGCGCCACGCGCAGCAAGCGCGGATCGCCCATCTTGAGAATCTCGCAGATGGCCATGATTCAAGTTTTAAGAAGGCACGCCATGATTGCGCATCCAATCAGCCGTCTGGAAAAAACTCGTGCGCAACTTAGCGCGCAGATCCTCGGGTACTCCCGTCTCCCCCATCGCGCGATCCATGCAGGCGAGCCATTCATCGCGCTCCTGAATGCCAATGGGCACATGCATATGCCGCGCCCGCAAGCGAGGATGGCCAAATTTCTCGGTGTAATACTGCGGGCCGCCCAGCCAGCCGCAGATGAACCAAAAAGTGCGCTCGCGAGAGTTTTCAAGCGATGGCGGATGCACGGAGCGCAGCCTAGCAAACCCGGGCTCTAAGTCCATCAAATCATAGAAACGCTCGATCAGCGCCTTGACTTGGTTTTCTCCACCGATCCATTCAAAAGGTGTGGCAAAAGCCGATTTTTCTTCGATTTGCATGTTATTTGCGTCGCTTGCCCGCGCCCATGCCCAGAGCTTCGCGGTTTTTCTGCAAGCGATCAGCTTTGCGTTGATCCATCTTATCCATCGCTTTTTTCTTGGTGTAGCCCGTGGCATCTGCCCACGCCCACCAGATCACGGCCAGAACAAATGGCGCTGCAAACACATACCATTTATCCGCCCAACCCCATTGCCCGACTGGGCCGATCACAAGAAACTTAAGCAGCAATAAAACCACACCTGCGCCAAGGAAATACATGGCAGCTCCTTTTAATGAAAATTAGCATGAATTGAGTGCGTTTTAAGGGTTTATGCAGCGCTTGAAACTGTCCTGTCAACCCATTTGCCTAAAATCACGTTATGACCAGTGTATTGCAATAAGGCTTGAAGACAAGCATTTGCTCCCTTAAGGAAGACAATGAAAATTCGTTTATTCGCCCTCATCTCCGCAGCAGCCGTTTTGAGCAGCATCCAAATGCCAGCTTTTGCTGATGTAGCGCTCGCGACTGCTAAAAACTGCATGGCCTGCCACGCTGTTGACAAAAAAATGGTCGGCCCATCCTACAAAGCCGTGTCGGAAAAATACGCCGCTGATAAAGATGCAGTGAAGATGCTTGCCGAAAAAATCCAAAAAGGCAGTACACCCGGTAAGGGAAATTGGGGTCCTGTGCCCATGCCTGCGAATCCGCAAGTAACAGAAGCTGAAGCGACCAAGCTCGCTGCTTGGGTGATGACGGTCAAGTAAACCGCTGAGCTGCCCAACAAAAAGCCACCGCAAGGTGGCTTTTTGCATTTTCAATGCGATAAAAATCAAGCGGAGGGTTGATCCAAATCAAAAGCCTTGTGCAGCGCGCGCACCGCCAGCTCCATGTATTTCTCGTCAATCACCACCGAGGTCTTGATCTCGCTGGTCGAGATCATCTGAATATTGATGCCCTCTTCCGCGAGGCAGCGAAACATCTTGCTCGCAATGCCCACATGGCTGCGCATGCCGATGCCCACAATGCTCACCTTGCAAATTTTCGCATCGCCTACCACTTCCGCTGCACCGAGCTTCGGTGTCACTTTCGCTTTGAGCAGATCAATCGTTTTTGCAAAATCATTGCGATGCACAGTGAAGGAAAAATCGGTTTTGCCGTCTTTGGAAATGTTTTGAATGATCACATCGACTTCAATGTTCGCATCGGCCACAGCGCCCAAAATGTTGTAAGCAATGCCCGGCGTATCCGGCACGCCGAGGATTGAGATTTTCGCTTCATCGCGGTTAAAAGCAATGCCAGAGACGATGGCTTGTTCCATGTTTTCATCTTCCTCAAAAGTGATCAGAGTGCCCGATTTGGCCTCGATGTTGATGTCAATATCCCAATCCGTAAAACTTGAAAGCACGCGCAGCGGCACTTTGTATTTGCCTGCAAATTCAACCGAGCGAATCTGCAAGACTTTGGAGCCCATGCTGGCCATCTCTAGCATCTCTTCAAAGCTCACCGTGTGTAAGCGGCGCGCTTCTGGCACGACGCGCGGATCGGTCGTGTACACGCCATCCACATCGGTGTAGATCAAGCATTCAGCGGCCTTCATCGCAGCGGCCACGGCCACAGCGGAAGTATCCGAGCCGCCGCGCCCAAGTGTCGTGACGTTGCCGTTCGGATCAACCCCCTGAAAGCCGGTGACGATCACCACGCGGCCAGCGCTTAAGTCTGCGCGAATTTTTTGATCGTCAATACTCTCGATGCGCGCTTTGGTGAACGAGCTGTCCGTTTTAATCGGCACTTGCCAGCCGCTGTAGCTCACCGACGCCATGCCCTCAGCTTGCAAAGCAATCGCTAGCAGAGCAGAAGAGGCTTGCTCGCCAGTCGCCGCCAAAGCGTCCAGCTCACGGCTGTAAGAAGCGGAGGATTTAGCTGGCGCAAGCTCCTTGGCCAGCGCCAGCAAACGATTCGTCTCACCGCTCATCGCAGACGGCACGACGACCATTTGATGCCCAGCTCGCGCCCATTTAGCCACGCGCTTGGCGACATTGCGAATGCGCTCAGGCGACCCCATTGAGGTGCCCCCATATTTATGGACAACTAAAGCCATATTGTTTTGATTTCAAAAGCTAAGAACGACACCGCACGCAGTTGCATCCGGCAAAGCTTTTGATTATAAAACGAGATCACAGCGATCTACGGGAAAACGCTAGGCCGCAATCCGCCCGGCCTCAATCACCACGCGCTGGTTGCATTGCGCAGCAATTGCGCGATCATGCGTCACCATCACCAGCGTCGTACCGCGCTCGGCGTTGAGCTCAAACATGAGCTGGATCACGCGCTCGCCGGTGGCGAAATCAAGGCTACCGGTAGGCTCATCGGCGAGCAACACGGCAGGCTCAACGACAAAAGCTCGCGCGAGCGCGACTCGCTGCTGCTCGCCACCGCTCATGACCTTTGGATAGTGGTTGAGACGCTCAGAGAGGCCGACGCGTTTGAGCATAGCCGTGGCCTGCGTTCTCGCATCTTTGCGACCTGCGAGCTCCAAGGGCAGCATGACGTTCTCAAGCGCAGTTAAGTTGCCTAGCAACTGGAAGCTCTGGAAAACGAAACCGACCTTTTGCGCACGCCAAGCTGCGCGATCATCTTCGCCGAAAGCAAACAAATCTTGCCCTGCAAGCTTGACTGTGCCTTTTGTGGGCACATCTAAGCCTGCAATGATGGACAAAAGCGTGCTTTTGCCCGAACCGGATGCGCCGACGATGGCAACCGTTTCCCGCGCTGAAACGTTGAAATCAATATCGCGCAAAATATCTAGTGTTCCGGTGGAGTCCGTGACGCTTTTAAAGATGTGCTCCACGGAGATGATGGGATCAGACATGAATGAATTAAGAGTTAGCTTCGATAGACGTGACTTTAGCCGTTTGGCGGCTTGTGGCGTGCTGTTGGGGGCATTTTTAAACGATGCGCAGGCACAAACCAAGACACGCACGATTGTGGTGGTGGGTGATTCGCTGAGCGCTGAATATGGCCTGCGCAGGGGCACGGGCTGGGTGGCGCTTTTGGAAAAGCGCCTCGCCGAGCAAAAGATTGCCGCCAAAGTGATCAACGCAAGCATCAGCGGAGACACGACCTCGGGTGGCCGTTCGCGCTTGACCGCCCTGCTTGTCGCACACAAGCCCACGCACGTGATCATTGAGCTGGGTGGCAATGATGCGCTGCGTGGCCTGCCGCGCAAGATGACGCAAGACAATTTGAGCGCAATGACAGAAGCGGCGCAAAAAGCCGGCGCTCAGGTGTTGCTCGTGGGCATGCAAGTGCCGCCCAACTATGGCGCGGATTACTCAG
>JANMDU010000072.1:0-17125 GCA_031376455.1 Variovorax sp.
GAGTGCTGTCGTGAAAGAGCGGGATGCGTTTGCCAATGCATTAAGCCAAGCGAAGCGCGATCAGCAGGCCGCCTCAGAATTGGCAGAGGCAAAGCTCGCGGGCACTCTGCAACTTGCCGCTGCCGCTAAAGACGCGGAGATCCAAGGGCTCAAGGCCAAGCTAGATTCCATTGGCGTTGAAAAGAAGCTTGCGATTAGCGAGGCAGTGGGTGTGGTCGAGAAGGAGCGCGATGAGCTGAAGAATGGCCTTGCGCGGGCTGAGCTTGAGAAGCAATTGGCGGAGAAGGCGCTCAAGGATAAGTATGAAACTCAGCTCAAGGATCGCGATGATGCGATTGAGCGCCTTCGGGATATGAAGGCACGTTTGTCGACCAAAATGGTGGGCGAAACTCTGGAGCAGCACTGCGAAACTGAATTCAACCGCATTCGAGCGACTGCGTTTCCAAGAGCCTATTTCGAGAAAGACAACGACGCGCGGACGGGCAGCAAGGGAGACTACATTTTTCGCGATTTGGACGAATCGGGCACGGAAATTGTCTCGATCATGTTTGAAATGAAGAATGAGAACGACCGCACAGCGACGAAGAATAAGAATGAAGATTTCTTGAAAGAGCTGGACAAGGATCGCCTTGAGAAGGGATGCGAATATGCGGTATTGGTCTCGCTGATTGAGCCTGATAGCGAGCTTTACAACACGGGAATCGTGGATGTGTTTCACCGTTTCCCAAAGATGTATGTCGTGCGCCCGCAGTTTTTTCTGCCCATGATCACGCTGCTGCGCAACGCGGCGATGAACTCGCTCAAGTACAAATCGGAGCTGGCTTTGGTGAAAGCTCAAAACATCGACATCACCACCTTTGAAACCAGCTTGGAAACTTTCCAGACTGCATTTGCAAGGAACTACGACCTAGCCTCCAATAGTTTTAAGAAAGCGATTGATGAGATCGATAAATCGATCGATCACTTGCAGAAAACCAAAGACGCCCTGCTCGGCACAGATCGCAATCTACGCCTCGCAAACGATAAAGCGCAAGATCTGTCCATCAAGAAGCTAACGAAGGGCAACCCGACCATGGCTGCTAAGTTCGCAGAATTGAAGAGTTCTGATCCATCTGAGCCTTGATGCCAAGTAAGTTGGTTGCGCGGTGCGTTCTATCGACGCGCCGATGATGCCCTAGATGCATCAACACTTTAGACCTTCAAATGCTATTTAAACGATAGCACTTTGCGCAGATTCTATGCCGGCTAGTGGCCTATTTGACGCACAACTCATACCCCGTACTCCTCCCCCCGCCCTCCAGCCTGCGCAACACGCCTCTAGCGAGCAGATCGTTGATATCGCGCAGTGCCGTATCCGCAGAGCATTTGCCAATCGCTACCCACTTAGCGTTAGTAATGTTGTTGCTGAGTTTGCCGTCTCCGCTATCGAGCATTTGATTGATCACCAAGCTTTGCCTGGCGTTCATCGGCGTGCCGGCCCAGCGTTGCCAGAATTGGGCTTTGCCTAAAACGCTGGCGAGCGCGGTGTCTGCGCCTTGCACGGCTCGCAGCAGGCAGCTTAAGAACCAATGGAGCCACGGGGTGACGTTGAGCTTGCCTTTTTGGGTGGCTTCGAGTTGCTCGTAGTACGCCTTTCGCTCGCGCTGAATTTGGGCGCTGAAGCTGTAGAAGCGTTGACTCGTTTGCCCAGCTCGGTGCTCGGCGCGGGCCAGCGCCATATCGCCCACGGCGCGGCTGATGCGGCCATTGCCGTCGTCAAACGGATGCAGCGTCACCAGCCAAAGATGCGCGAGGCCGGCTTTGATGATGGCATCGCCCACGGGCGGGGCTTCAAACCAATCAATGAAAGCTTGCGTTTGCGCGGGCAGGCTCTGAGCAGGCGGGGCAATGAAATGCACTTTTTGTTTGCCATCATTGCGAATCGGGCCGGAGACGACTTCCATCGGGCCGCTGGCATCGTTGCGCCACTGGGCGACGCTGATACGAACGCGGCCGCTGAAGCCGGTGGGGAACAGGGCGGCATGCCAGCCGAAGAGACGCTCGGGCGTAAGCGCTTGTTCAAAATTTCTTGTCGCATCAAGCACCACGTCGACGACGCCGTCAACATACCTATCTGCGGGCAAGAGAGCGCCAATATCTAGCCCGAGCTTTCGCGCAACCGATGAGCGCACGGTATCCAAGCTGAGGCGCTCGCCTTCGATTTCACTGGTGGTGATGACTTCTTGCGCAAGCACTTGCAAGGTGGCTTGCTCGCGCTGCGCGAGGCCGAGCTCTGCCATGCGGCTAGATAGCTGCGCTTGGGCACGATGCACTTGCGCGAGCGGCTCAGCAAGTGCCGCAGAGTCATACGTGAAGCGCGGCCAATCTGGGCTTTGCCAGATGTAGCGCGGGGTGCGGGCGGGGCGATCTAGGTTGCGGGGCTGCATGCGGTGATTATGCGAGATATTCACCGCATTTATTGCGGGTATTAACGCCGCAAAGTCAGTTGATTTGACTTGTTACTATTCCAGATCAGCCTATTTCGGCTTTAACGAAGGAGACAACGATGTTTAGCCATGTGATGTTGGGTGTGAGCGATCTTGAGCGCTCAAAGAAGTTTTATGACGCGGTGCTGGGCGCGCTAGGCCACCCACCTGGGGTTGCCAATAAGAATCGGTATTTCTATCGCAGCCCGGCGGGCACGTTTGCGATTTCTACGCCCATCAATGGAGAGCCGGCCACACATGGCAATGGGAGCACGGTGGGGTTTGTAGCGGCTTCGACAAGCCAAGGCGATGCTTGGCATGCGGCAGGGCTGGCAAACGGCGGCACGAGCTGTGAAGATGCGCCGGGCTTTCGCGAAGGGCCAACGGGCCAGATTTATTTGGCTTATCTGCGTGATCCAGATGGCAACAAGCTTTGCGTGTTGCATCGGCCAGCGAAGGCGTGAGTTTGCCGCATGCTGTCTCGCGGTTGCGCGCGGAGCGCTTGGCTCGCAGCAGCAAGCCGTTTCTGGCGCGAGGCGGGATGAAATCTGAGCGCTGCTCGGGCTGCCGGCTTACGCCTTCGCACTGCATTTGCTTGTTGCGCCCGAATCTGCCGACGCACTCAGGCATGTGTTTGATCATGGCCGATATTGAGCCTTTGAAGCCCAGCAACACGGGCTGGCTGATTGCGGATGTGGTGCGCGATACGTTTGCTTTTGGATGGGCGCGCACGGAGGTTGACCCTGCGCTGCTGGCCTTGCTGGCTGATCCGCAGTGGCAGCCTTTTGTGGTGTTTCCGGGGGAGTTTGTGGCAGATGAGCGGGTGGTGCATGCTTTGCCGCGAGATGACGAACGAATCCAAGCCAAGCGCCCGCTCTTTATTTTGCTGGATGGCACCTGGCCGGAGGCGAGCAAAATGCTGCGCAAAAGCCCTTATTTGGATCGCTTCCCGGTGCTGAGCCTGCAAAGCGAGCAACTCTCGCGCTACAAACTGCGCCGCTCCAAGCGAGACGATCATTTCTGCACAGCCGAGGTGGCCGCGCTGTGCCTAGCGCTCTGCGCCGAGGCTAGCGAGACGCATGCCGCGCAAACGCTGGAGGCTTATTTGAATGTGTTTACCCATCATTATTTGCAGGCGAAGCATCAGCTGCCGGTGGATTGGGAGGATGAGGTGCATCAGAGGCTGCGCGATTTAAGCAATCAAGCTCTCGGCGGGAATACCCAGCATGGCGTGTAGGCGGCGGATCATGGGCAAAGTGAGCGAGCGTTTACCGCTGAGCACTTCATAAACGCGATTACTGCGGCCAATCATCGGTTCCAAATCTTTCACGGTAAGCCCCGCTTGCTCCATTCGGAATTTGATGGCTTCTATCGGGCTAGGCAGTGCAATTGCGTGGTGCTTCGCTTCGTAGGCTTCGATCAGCATCACGAGCATTTCAAAATGATCGCCTTCTGGTGAACCGGGCTCTGGCTCTTTGTCAAAAAAGGGCGAGACTTCGCGCAAGGCTGCTTCGTAGTCTGGCTCTGTGCGGATGGGTTTGAGTTGCATGCGTCAGTCCGTTTCTACCGTAGCGGCATCGATCTTGTCGTATTGCTTGTGCGTTCCGATGAATTTGATGAAAACCAAACCAAATCGGTAAGCCACTGCCACGACGAGGCGATGCTCATTGCCTTTGATGTTGAACACCACGCGATTGTTGGCAATGAAACTTGCGCTGGCATAGTGATCCTTGATGTCTTGTGGCGTTTTCCACATCGCGTTTGCAGCTTCGTCGTACCAAGCCCTGAGCGGCTGCTCAGCGTCTGCATGCTTAGCGGCATACGCAAGCAGCGTTCGTTTAGCGATAACTCGCATTGCTTATTTTAGTCCCATTATGGGACTATGCATAGAAACACGAAACCTAGCGAGATTTTCGGACGGTTGACGGGCCAGAAAATTCATGATGCCTCCTCGTCTAAACGCGTGGTTGATGCACGCAATAATACTGTATTTTAAATCAGCTATTTAATCATCAAACCAAATCATTTACACGATCCATTCACTCTTAATTTCATAGCGCTCTGCGCATATTCTATGCCGGCTATCTGCCTAAAATACTCATAAAACTCCCTGAAATATGTCTGCAACACCGATGCCCCTTGATGCCCTGCGCCGCTATGCCGTGGCGCGCAGTTTGTTTGCGCCGACGACGTTGCCCAAGGCGATTGAGCGGCTGGGCTTTGTACAGGCCGATCCGATTCGCGCGCCGGCTCGGGCGCAGGATTTGACGCTGCGGCATCGCGTGAAAAATTACGCGGCGGGGGATTTGGAGCGGCGCTATGCATCGCTGCGGGTGGAGGAAGACTTTTTTGTGAACTACGGCTTTTTGCCGCGCTCTGCGCAGGCATTGATGCATCCGCGCCTGCCGCGCAACACTTGGACGAAGGAAAAAGCTGCGCAGGCTGAAGCTGTTTTAAAGTTTGTGCAAGAGCGCAGTCAGGGCGGAAGTGGGGTGCATCCGCGCGAGGTGGATGCGCATTTTGCGCATGGCCGGGCGAGCAATTGGTTTGGCGGCACATCGAATGCGAGCACGCAGCTGCTCGATGCCATGCATTACCGTGGCTTGCTGCGCATTGCCTCCCGTGTGAGCGGCGTGCGCACGTATGCGCTGGCCGAGCATTTGCCGCTGGTTTGCGATGATCCAGACAAGGCGATGGACGCGCTGGTCGATGTGATCGTGCACAAATACGCGCCTCTGCCGGAGCGCAGCTTGCGCGAGCTGATCGATATGCTGCGCGGCGGCGCGCCGCAGTGGGAAGCGCTGCGCGCCAAGGCGTTTGCTCGCGCGAAAGAACGGCTGGCTCGCTGCGAGGTGGATGGCGTGACTTGGTATTGGCCAGAAGCTGAATCACCCGCTTTGAGTCGCTACGCCAGCGAGCCAGAAGATGCCGTCCGCCTGCTCGCTCCGTTTGACCCCGTCGTCTGGGATCGCCGCCGCTTTGAGCTGCTCTGGGGCTGGGCCTATCGCTTTGAAGCCTACACGCCTGCGCCAAAACGCATTCGTGGCTACTACGCCCTACCTCTGCTCTGGCGAGATCAGGTGATTGGCTGGGGAAACTTGTCTGTGAGCGATGGCAAGCTCCATGCAGAGCTAGGCTACACCACAGGCCAAGCCCCAAAAGGCCGCGCATTCAATACTGCGCTGAGTGAAGAACTCAGTCGGATGGAAAGCTTTTTACTCCTAAATAAATAGCATGCTGCGCAAATTCTATGACGGCAAACGGCATAAATCGCTTTAAATTTCAGCTCATAAAGCTAGTGCAAGCAGGTGGCCTCGTTGTCACCGAATTGTCAAAAAATCATCACGCCATTGTCATGCGGCTGAATGAAAGTGCAGGTGTTCTCCTCAACAGCTCTCTTCCAATCCAGCATCATGAAAAAAATCACTCTTGCTACATTCGCGGCCGCCCTGTGCTGCATCAACGCTGCTCAAGCCCAGACCACCAATCCCACTGAATTCCCCGCCCAGCTAGCTGGCCATGCTCTACTGCCCGCGCCCAGCTTCATCGCCCCGCCAACTGACGCGCCCGCTGATCTGCGCTTCAGCGGCAAATTCACGACAGGCGCTCGTGTGGAGCGCTTGGACACGGTAGAAGGCCGTTCGGCCAATCGCCCCACCGGCATCTCCCTGCCCATGGCCGGCCAGCCCCTGCAAGGCCATTCGGGCATCAAGCGCATGAGCGACGGCAGCTATTGGGTGTTGACCGACAACGGCTTTGGCACCAAAGCCAATTCGCCTGACAGCATGCTATTTTTAAACCGTTACACCATGGATTGGTCAGGCGGCACGCTCAGTCGTCAGCAAACTACTTTTCTGCACGACCCCGATAAAAAAGTACCCTTTCGCATCGTGCATGAAGGCACGCCGAAGCGGTACCTCACAGGCAGCGACTTTGACACGGAGAGCTTTCAAATCGCAGGCGGCAACTTGTGGATTGGCGATGAATTTGGCCCCTGGCTGATCAAAGCCGACATGACTGGCAAAGTGCTCGCTGTGTTTGAAACCATGGTCGATGGCAAGCCTGCCCGCTCGCCCGATCACCCCGCGATTTCCACGCCCGCTGCGCCCAACGTGACGCTCGATTTCACCGTCCGCCGCTCGCGTGGCTACGAGGGCATGGCCTCCTCGCCCGATGGCAAAAAGCTCTATGCAATGCTCGAAGGCGCGCTATGGGATGCGGCGACCAAAGATCTTGAGAAACTGGGTGGCCGCGAATACCTGCGCGTGCTTGAATTCGATGTAGCTACCGAAAAGTGGACAGGCCGCCACTGGAAATACGTCTTGGAAGCCAATGGTCTAGCGATTGGCGATTTCAACATGATCGACGCGACCACCGCCCTCGTGATCGAGCGCGACAACGGCGAAGGCACACCAGACAAAGCCTGCGCAGTAGTGAATGGCGCGATTGCGCGTGCGGAAAATTGCTTCCACGATTTGCCCAAAATCAAACGTGTTTACAAAATCGAAATGACAGAAGCCAATGTGAACAACGCTGTGCGAAAAATCGGCTACATCGATTTGCTTGCCATCAACGATCCGCAAAATTTAGCGCGCAAACCGAAACAAGACGGCAAGCTCGCCTTTCCCTTCTTCACGATTGAAAATGTGGATATCGTTGATGCGGAGCACATCATCGTGGGCAACGACAACAACCTGCCGTTCTCCTCCAGCCGCAATCCCAATGAAGCCGATGACAATGAGTTTGTCTTGCTGCGCGTGCCACAGCTCTTACAGGCGAAGTAATACAAATCAACCGTATTTGCGAGGACGCGCTGGCATGGGCTGAGCGCGTTTTTGTTCTCGCAACATGTACAGATACAAGCTCTCGACTCTCTCGCGTGCCCAAGGCGTTTTGCGAAGAAATTTCAAGCTGGAGGCGACACTCGGGTCGCTTGTGAAGCAGCGAATGTTGACACGCTGCGCTAAGCCAAGCCAGCCATAGTGCGCCTCCAATGTAACAACAATAGCCTCCAAGGTGATGCCGTGCAATGGATTGCGCACTTGTTTTTCTGGTTCGGTGCTTGGGGTGTCTGCGAGCATGCTTGTATTTTCACTCACGCCAGCGCCTAAAATCTAGTCCTCGCCGCATAACGAAAGATAAACGTGGACATTACCTTGCTGATCAAAGCAGCCATCATGGGTATCGTGGAGGGCTTGACTGAATTTTTGCCAATTTCGTCCACAGGGCATTTAATTTTGGCTGGCAGCTTGCTCGGCTTTACCGATGAGAAAGCCAAGGTGTTTGATATTGCGATTCAGACTGGAGCAATTTTTGCTGTGATTTTGGTCTATTGGCAAAAGATTCGAGAAACCTTGGCTTCGCTACCCACAGATAAAAAAGCGCAGCAGTTTGCGCTCAATGTGGTGATCGCGTTTATACCTGCCGCCATTCTTGGCCTGTTGTTTGGCAAGGCGATCAAGGCAAATTTATTCACCCCCGTGATCGTGGCCAGTGCCTTCATCATCGGCGGCTTCATTATTTTGTGGGCTGAAAAGCGTCAGCAGACCACCGTGCGCGTGGAGAGCGTAGATGACATGAGCACGCTGGATGCGATCAAAGTAGGCCTGGTGCAATGCCTCGCCATGATCCCCGGCACGAGCCGCAGCGGCGCAACAATTATTGGCGGTATGCTGCTGGGCTTGTCGCGCAAAGCGTCTACAGATTTTTCGTTTTTCCTCGCCATGCCGACGCTCATTGGCGCGGGCGCCTATAGCCTCTACAAAGAGCGGGCGCTGCTGTCGATGGCAGATATCCCGATGTTTGCCGTTGGCCTCGTCTTTAGCTTCGCGAGCGCGTGGCTGTGCGTGCGCTGGCTGCTTCGTTATATTTCTACAAATAATTTCGTGCCCTTTGCTTGGTATCGCATTGTCTTTGGCATTGTCGTGCTGATCACGGCTTACACGGGATGGGTCAAGTGGGCGGCTTGATGCGCGTCAATGGGCATTCACCTTGGCGAATGAGCGTGGCGCCAATGATGGATTGGACGGATCGGCATTGCCGCTATTTCCATCGCCTGCTCACGAAAAACACCCTGCTCTACACCGAGATGGTAACGACGGGTGCTTTGCTGCATGGCGATGTACCGCGCCATTTGGATTTCAATGATGAGGAGCATCCTGTCGCGCTGCAACTGGGCGGCAGCGAGCCGGAAGACTTGGCTAAAGCTGCGAAGCTCGGCGAGCAATGGGGCTACAACGAGATCAATTTGAATTGCGGCTGCCCGAGCGAGCGCGTGCAGCGCGGTGCGTTTGGCGCTTGCTTGATGAACGAGGCAGCGCTTGTTGCCGATGGCGTAAAGGCGATGTTGGATGCAGTGAACATTCCCGTCACGGTGAAGCACCGCATTGGCATTGACAAAACTGAGAGCTACGAATTCGTACGCGATTTTGTGGGCAAGGTATCGGATGCGGGCTGTAAAGTTTTTCTGGTGCATGCACGCAATGCTTGGCTCAAGGGTCTTAGTCCCAAAGAAAACAGAGACATACCGCCGCTGCGCTACGAGATGGTTTACCAGCTCAAGAAAGATTTTCCTGATCTAACCATATGCATTAACGGCGGTATCAAAACCACTGAAGAAGTGCAGGAGCATTTAAAGCATGTCGACGGCGTGATGATAGGTCGCGAGGCGTATCACAACCCTTTTTGGATGAGCGAATGGGATGCAGCGTTTTTTGACGATGCTTCTTCTCCAGCGCCTTCGCGTGAAGAGATTGAGTGGCAAATGTGCAATTACATGGAACGTCGCAAAGCGCAGTTTGATACCGCTTGGCATTCTGTAGCCCGCCATATGCTCGGGCTTCGCCACGGCGAAAAAGGTTCACGCGGCTGGCGGCAGGTGTGGAGCGATCACAGGTTAAAGAGCGAAACCGCGCATGCCGTGAGCGCTTTGGCTCAAGGACGTTTATTGAGCCCTTCGCTTATCGCTTAACGTTTTAGCCCAGTGTATTCAAGCGCTCGCGGATCAACACAGAGCCGGAGGGCTGCGTCTCAATAAAGCCGCGCTCTTCCAGATCTTTCATGACACGGCTGACCATCTCGCGCGATGCGCCCACCATTTTGGCCAAATCTTGGCGCGAGACTTTGTCTCGAATCACATGATGACCTTCGGCATTTTCTTCTGAGGCCTCCATCAAAGCGCGTGCGACGCGGCCATAGACATCCATCAACGCCAATGATTCAATCTTGCGATCAGCGCTGCGCAATCGCTGCACCAAACCTTTCATCACGGCGTATGCCATCGAAGTATTCTCTGGCAGGCAGCGGGCAAACTCTAGGCGGCCAAGCATCAACACATCGGTTTGCACCTCGGCGCGCACCGTCGCCGAATGCGGCTCGTTATCAATCAAGCTCATCTCGCCGAGATAATCTCCAGGCTGTAAATTGGCCAAAATCACCTCCCGGCCTCGGCTGTCTGAGGTGAACACGCGGCATCGCCCTGTCAAAATAATAAACAGTGCATTCGATTTTTTGCCTTGCTCGACAACCAGCTCACCGCGTTTGAAACGGCGCTTGACGACCGCATCAGCCACGCCCTCCGCTTGCTGCGCTGTCAGCATGGCAAACAATGGCACACGGCGGATCAGCTCTAGATTTGACAACATCGACATATCGCGTCCCTCAACAGACATTTGGCTTTTTATTAACGCTGCTTGCCTCGATAACCCTTGTATTTCACGCTAGCGCACAGACCTCGTGTGAATCACTGGATAATCCTCGGAGGCAAGCATATCTCCGCCTCAGACTGTACATCAAACGTGGCTGGCAAGCCACATAATCACCGTCCGCTTTTTTAGACCCAACCCTATTCATGAAACACGCCAAAGTGCTTATTCTCGGCTCCGGCCCTGCGGGCTACACCGCTGCTGTCTATGCCGCCCGCGCCAATCTCAAGCCCGTCCTCATCACCGGCATGGCTCAAGGTGGCCAACTCATGACGACCACCGAGGTCGACAACTGGCCATCAGACGTGCATGGCGTGCAAGGGCCCGATTTGATGCAACGCTTTTTAGAGCATGCCGAGCGCTTTAACACCGAGATCATTTTTGATCACATCACCAAGGTCGATTTTTCCAAGCGCCCTTTTACGCTCACGGGCGACAGCGTCAGCTACACCTGCGACAGCCTGATCCTCTCCACTGGCGCATCGGCTAAATACCTCGGCCTGCCCTCTGAGGAGGCCTTCATGGGCAAAGGCGTGAGCGGCTGCGCCACCTGCGATGGTTTTTTCTACCGCGATGAGGTTTGCTGCGTCGTCGGCGGTGGAAATACGGCTGTCGAAGAAGCGCTTTATCTGTCAAACATTGCCAAGAAGGTCTACCTCATTCATCGCCGCGACAAATTCAAATCCGAAGCGATTTTGATCGACAAGTTGATGAGCAAAGTGGCTGAAGGCAAGATTGAATTGAAGCTGTTCAACACACTCGATGAAGTGTTGGGCGATTCAAGCGGTGTGACCGGCGTCCGCATTAAAAATACACAAACAGGCGCAACGGAAGACCTGACGCTCAAAGGCTGCTTCATTGCGATTGGCCATTCGCCGAACACGCAAATCTTTGAAGGCCAGCTAGATATGAAGGGCGGCTACATCGTTACCAAAACTGGTCTGGATGGCTTTGCTACGCAAACCAGCGTGCCCGGTGTGTTTGCTGCGGGTGATGTGCAAGATCACATTTATCGCCAAGCGATCACCAGCGCCGGCACAGGCTGCATGGCTGCTTTAGATGCACAGCGCTTCCTTGAACAAGTAAGCACTTAAATATGTATGAGCAATGCTATAATTTGAGGCTTCAATAGGCGCATAGCTCAGCTGGTTAGAGCACCACCTTGACATGGTGGGGGTCGTTGGTTCGAGTCCAATTGCGCCTACCAAAATTCTCGAAAAACACAACAACCGCCTAGGGTAAACCTAGGCGGTTTTTTGTTTTCACGCACAGACCGATTGCCTAGAATGGTGCATCGCAGCACGGACTGATCCATCGTTGCACGCTTAGGAGTTTAGATTTTGGCCACGCAGAAGAAAAACCATTCCGGCGAAACGCAAGTTGCTGTTCGCATCATCAAAAAGTATCCCAATCGCCGCTTGTACGACACCGTCAGCTCCGCATACATCACGCTCGCAGAAGTCAAGCAACTGGTGATCGATGGCAAGCCTTTCGCTGTGCGAGATGCCAAAACCAGCGAAGACCTCACCCGCTCGATCCTTTTGCAGATCATCTTAGAAGAAGAAAGCGGCGGCGTGCCGATGTTCAGTGAAGCGGCGCTCGCCAACATGATCCGCTTTTATGGCCACACCATGCAAGGCTTCATGGGCTCCATGCTGGAGAAAAATATGCAAGCCTTCACGGATTTGCAAGGCAAACTCGGAGCAGGCGCGCTGCCCACGCTTGGCGCTGTGCCCAACGCGAGCCAATTCATGGGCAGCTTTATGGAGCAAAGCCAGACGATGGCTGCGCAAATGCAAGAGCAGATGATGGCAGCGTTTGGCATGAAGCGATAGGGCGCTTCGTTGGCAGTGAGGGTTTTGCGGGCCAAGCCCATCTGAGACAATAGCGAGATGACTTCAGCCACCCTCGACGCCACTCCAACCATCGCCAAAATCCCAAAAGTAGGCTTCGTCAGCCTTGGCTGCCCGAAAGCGCTGACTGATTCTGAGCTGATCTTGACGCAGCTCGCCGCTGAAGGCTATGAAACAAGCAAGACTTTTGAAGGCGCGGATTTGGTGATCGTGAACACTTGCGGCTTCATTGACGATGCCGTGAAGGAAAGCTTGGACACGATTGGCGAGGCGCTGGCGGCCAATGGGCGGGTGATTGTGACCGGCTGCTTGGGCGCGAAGACGGTGGACATGAAGCCGGAAGACGCTCCTTATTTAATAGCATCTCGCGCAAGTAATACGCCGGCTACAGGCCAATATGATGCTCAAAACCTCGTGCGCAGCATTCACCCCAGTGTGCTCGCCGTCACAGGCCCGCATGCCACGCAGGAGGTGATGGATGCCGTGCACAAGCATTTGCCCAAGCCGCATGATCCGTTTATCGATTTGGTTCCAGCCTTCGGAATCAAGCTCACTCCCAAGCATTACGCCTACTTAAAAATCAGTGAAGGCTGCAACCACCGCTGCACCTTTTGCATCATCCCGAGCATGCGCGGCGATTTGGTCAGCCGCCCGGTGGGCGATGTGTTGAAAGAAGCCAAGGCGCTGTTTGAAGGCGGCGTACGCGAGCTGCTCGTCATTTCTCAAGATACGAGCGCCTATGGCGTCGATGTGAAATACCGCACCGGCTTCTTTGATGGCAAGCCGGTGAAAACGCGCATGTTTGAGCTGTGCGAAGAGCTATCCAAGCTGGCCGAGCCGCATGGCGCTTGGATTCGCCTGCATTATGTGTACCCGTATCCGCATGTGGACGAGATCGTGCCGCTCATGGCCACAGGGCGCATCTTGCCGTACTTGGATGTGCCGTTTCAGCACAGCCACCCCGATGTTTTGAAGCGCATGAAGCGCCCCGCCAGCGGCGAGAAGAATCTGGCGCGGATCGAGCGCTGGCGAGAGATTTGCCCCGAAATCGTGATCCGCTCGACGTTTATTGCCGGCTTTCCTGGCGAGACGGAAGAGGAATTCCAGCATCTGCTCGACTTTTTGAAAGAAGCCAAAATCGACCGCGCCGGCTGCTTTGCCTACAGCCCCGTTAAAGGCGCTGCGGCCAATGAGCTCGATGGCATGCTGCCGCAAGAAGTACGCGACGAGCGCTTGGCGCGCTTCATGGCGGTGGCCGAAGAAGTGTCTGCTGAAAAGCTCAAAAGCCGCATCGGCATGACGATGCAAGTGTTGGTCGACCACGCGCCCGCACTGGGTAAAAAAGGCGGCAAAGGCCGCTCGTATGCTGATGCGCCAGAGATCGACGGCATCGTGCATTTGCTGCCGCCTGAGAAGATCAGCAAGCAACTCAAAGTGGGTGAGTTCACAGCGGCGCGAATTGTGGGCACGCAAGGGCATGATTTGGTCGCTTTGCCGGTTTGAATCACGTTGGGTATTTCGCTCGCCGCTAGCGGGATTTTTCTTGTTGCAGTGACCTCTGGTGAACTGTCGCGCAAAACGACAAATTACCGTAGTTTTGGTGCGAAGGAATGTGATTTGGATGCTTGAAAAATACCCAATCAGATATAATTTGTAAATGCCGACAATCAAACAAGAAAAACCTCTGCATTGGGTAGGTTCATCCAAGAAAGACTTGCTAGCGCTGCCGCCCGATGTGATTGATGATTTTGGTTATGCGCTTGGTGCGGTACAGCTGGGCTCAACGCCACCGCAAGCGAAAGCTTGGAAGGGAGAAGGCGGCGCTGTATGGGAGCTGGTGGAGAAGCATCGTGGCGACACCTTCAGGGCGGTTTACACCGTGCGATTTGCGCGGGCGGTGTATGTACTGCACTGCTTTCAGAAAAAGTCACCTAGCGGAATCCGCACTGCAAAAAGCGACATACAACTGATTCACGAAC
Source organism: Variovorax sp. (assembly GCA_031376455.1). Lineage (GTDB taxonomy): Bacteria > Pseudomonadota > Gammaproteobacteria > Burkholderiales > Burkholderiaceae_C > JANMDU01. Next base: position 14,001 of record JANMDU010000072.1, read on the forward strand.
GCCTCAAACAGGCTGAACTTCATTACAAGGAAACGTATGACACCCAAAGTTAAGCTCCAATCTACCAAGGCAGTGGTTCATGATGTTGAACTGGGCGCTGGTAATGTATTCGCAGACTTAAGTTTGCCGGACGCTGATGAGCGCCAGCTGCGGGTGCAGTTGGCTGTGCGTTTGAACGATTTACTGGCGGCTGAGGGCTTCACACAAGCCGCAGCAGCCAAACGCATGGGCATTGCGCAGCCTCACGTATCAGAACTAAAACACTACAAGCTTGGCCGTTTTTCGAGCGAACGCCTACTGCACTACATCACCCTACTTAACCGTGATGTTGAGATATTCATTCGGCCACGCGTCAGCGGTGCAAGTCAGCGTTCAATCGCTGGGGCTGTGACGGTATGGAGCGCTGCTTAGACGACACCAAGGTAAATGAGCAACCATTTCTGCCATCGTCGCAAGGAAACGCTTTCAGTCACACGCCTAACTCAATATAAAGAGACAGGTTTCTGTCCACCCATCACGGCATTTGTCTCCCTCACCTCGGAAGCAAAAACGCCAGTCTAGCTGCTTGCAACATAGCTTGTTGGCGACAATATGTATGAGTAAATTGTCATAACAGCTCCAGAAAAATCAGCACGGCGGTGTTTAAGTCAACTCGGCTGCGGGATCAGTTGCGGGAACACATTCGCTGCCTTCACTATAGCCTGAGTAGCCTGAAAACGTGTTGGCATTCTGTCAAGTTTTTATCCGCTGACATGGGCCGGCGGTGAGCCCGCTCCGTCTTTTACACTGTGATTTGACTGAGAATCACTACACTTTTCATAGCATCTTGCGCAGTATCCACTGGGGCTGGTTACCTAAAAGGCTTAAAAATCAATGCCCAAAAGCGCTAAAAACACCTTGGTATTTAAGAGAAATCAGCCTCCAGCCCATACAGAACCTGCGCAAGCCGCTATGAAAAGTATAGTATTCAAACGCCAAAACCGCACATCAGCAAACGCTGCGAAGGCGAGAAGAATGCAACTTACTTCGGTGCCAAGCGGATCGCGCCATCTAAGCGAATCGTTTCGCCGTTGAGCAGGTCGTTGTCAAAAATATGCAGGGCGAGTTTTGCGTAGTCTTGCGGCGTGCCCAAGCGGCTTGGGAACGGGACGGCGGCGGCGAGCGTGTCTTGTACGTCTTGCGGCATGCCAAACATCATCGGCGTGCCCATGATGCCGGGGGCGATGGTGCAAACGCGGATGCCGAGTTTTGAAAGGTCGCGGGCAATCGGCAGCGTCATGCCGACGATGCCGCCCTTTGAGGCCGAGTAAGCGGCTTGGCCGATTTGGCCGTCGTAGGCGGCAACTGATGCGGTGTTGATGATGCAACCGCGTTCTTTGGTGTCTTCTGGCTCGTTTTTGCTCATGGCATCAGCGGTCAAACGAATCATATTGAAGCTTCCGATCAAATTGATGGTGACGGTCTTTTTGAAGGCATCGAAATTGTGCGGGCCATTTTTGCCAACAGTGCGCTCGGCGCTGGCGATGCCGGCGCAGTTGACCAAGCCCATCAGCTTGCCCATTTGAGTCGCTTTGGCCACCACGGCTTGGCCATCGGCCTCGCTGGTGACATCGCATTTCACAAATGCACCGCCGATTTCCTTCGCAACTGCTTCGCCTTTTTCAGCTTGCATATCCGCGATCAGCACTTTGCCGCCCTGCGCTGCGAGCATGCGCGCTGTGCCCTCGCCGAGGCCCGATGCACCGCCGGTGACGATGAAGACATTGTTTTTGATTTGCATGAGGAATCCTTAAAAAGAGTCTAGTTAGGTGAATTTTTTAGAGCACGGAAGGCACGGAAACTACACGGAAGACACGAAAAATTCAATCACTCATTTTTTTCCGTGGCTTGCGTGTTCTTTTGTGTTGAAGCTGTTATGGCAGTTGACGTTAACGTAAGCGTTAATCAGGAATTATCAGCGATTTTCTGAGCACCGATAATCACAACATGCTCTTTGTGAAATTGAAATTTTGGCTGCTTGCCACCGCTTTACTCGCGATATCTGCTTGCACAACGACCCCTGTCAAATCCACGGACACGCCTGCGACAACCACGACAGAACCCGCTGCACCTAAACGCCCGCCCAAGATCGGCCTAGCGCTCGGAGGCGGCGCAGCGCGCGGCTTTGCGCATGTGGGCGTGATCGCGGCTTTGGAGGAGGCGGGGATCAAAGTGGATTATGTGACGGGCACGTCGGCTGGCTCGCTCGTGGGGGCGATCTATGCCTCGGGTAAAAATGCCGCGCAATTGCAAGAGATTGCGCTCAAGATGGAAGAGGCCGAGATCACCGATTGGACGCTGCCGTTTTTTAATCGCGGCATTTTGCGCGGCGAGGCATTGTCGAATTACATCAATCGGCAGGTCAACAATAAACTGATCGAGAGCCTGCCCATACCGCTAGGCATTGTGGCTACCGATCTGAAGAGCGGGCAAGGCGTGTTGTTTACGCAGGGCGATACCGGAAGGGCTGTCAGAGCCAGCAGTGCCGTGCCTTCGATTTTTACGCCGGTGAAGATTGGTGAGCGCGAATTTGTCGATGGCGGGCTGGTCGCGCCCGTGCCCGTGCGCTATGCCAAGCAGATGGGCGCGGAGCTGATCATTGCTGTGGATATCTCTTCAGCGCCAGAGGGCAACGCATCGGATGGCACGGTGGCGGTGCTGCTGCAAACTTTTGCCATCATGGGCAAGAGCATCAACGAATATGCGTTGCAAGGCGCGGATATCGTGGTGCGGCCGGAGTTGGTGGGCGTGAAAAGCGGGGATTTCACAGCCAAGCGTCGCGCCATTGATGCGGGCAAGCTGGCGATGCAGCGCATGCTGCCTCAGCTGCGTGCTGCCATTGAAGCCAAGTCAAAATGAAGCCATGAGCAAAGCTTTTACCAAAGAAACAGAGACGGAAGAAGATGAAGACTTCGCCGGCGCACCGCCGATTCCCCCAGGCAGCAAAAACTACATCACCCGCGCGGGCTACGACCGCTTGCAACTTGAATTGAAAGTGCTGGTTGATGATGAGCGCCCCAAGGTGGTGGAGGCCGTGCATTGGGCGGCCAAGAACGGCGACCGCAGCGAAAACGGTGATTATCTTT
>JANMDU010000096.1:0-6100 GCA_031376455.1 Variovorax sp.
GTCAAAGTCAGCATTGAACGCTGAGCAAACGAGCGGGTGCAATTGGATGGCCTTGCCTTCGATCAGGATCGGCTCAAAGGCTTGAATGCCTAAGCGGTGCAAGGTCGGTGCGCGATTGAGCATCACGGGATGCTCGCGAATCACCTCTTCCAAGATATCCCACACCACGGGCGTGCCGGATTCGACTTCTTTCTTCGCTGCCTTGATGGTGGTGGCGATGCCACGCGCTTCCAATTGAGCGAAGATGAATGGCTTGAACAATTCGAGCGCCATCAGCTTAGGCAAACCGCACTGATGCAGCTTGAGCGTTGGGCCTACCACGATCACAGAGCGACCTGAGTAATCCACGCGCTTGCCCAGCAAGTTTTGACGGAAACGACCGCTCTTGCCTTTGATCATGTCGGCGAGAGATTTCAGAGCACGCTTGTTTGCGCCCGTCATGGCTTTGCCACGGCGGCCGTTATCCAGCAAACTGTCCACCGACTCTTGCAGCATGCGCTTCTCATTGCGCGCGATGATCTCGGGCGCTTTGAGTTCGAGCAGGCGGCGCAAGCGGCTGTTGCGGTTGATCACGCGGCGATATAAATCGTTCAAGTCAGAAGTCGCGAAACGACCCCCATCCAGCGGCACAAGGGGACGTAAATCTGGCGGCAGCACAGGCAACACTTCCAGTATCATCCACTCCGGCTTCATGCCTGATTTCTTGAACGCTTCGATCACTTTTAGGCGCTTGGCATTCTTCTTGATCTTAAGCTCAGAGCCCGTCAAGTCATTGCGAAGTTTTTCGATTTCTACATCGAGCTCTAGGCCAGCCAAGAGTTCTTTAATGCCTTCCGCACCCATTTTGGCTTGAAATTCATCGCCGTATTCTTTCAGCTTGGCGTCGTAATCATCTTCCGTCATGATGCTGAATTTCTTCAGCGGCGTCATGCCAGGGTCGGTTACAACATATGCTTCAAAATACAGAACGCGCTCAATATCACGGAGCGTCATGTCGAGCACAAGGCCCAAACGTGATGGCAATGATTTCAAAAACCAAATGTGGGCGCAAGGCGCAGCAAGATCAATATGACCCATGCGCTCGCGGCGCACTTTAGCCTGCGTGACTTCAACACCGCATTTCTCGCAGATCACGCCGCGATGCTTTAAGCGTTTGTATTTGCCACACAAGCATTCATAGTCCTTAATAGGACCGAAAATCTTGGCGCAAAACAAACCATCACGCTCTGGCTTGAAGGTGCGGTAGTTGATCGTCTCTGGTTTTTTGACTTCGCCAAAAGACCAGCTGCGAATTTTCTCAGGCGAAGCAATGCCGATCTTGATCGCATCGAAATGCTCATCAGGCGTGAATTGCTTGAATAAGTCGAGTAAAGATTTCATGTCTGTGTTCCTTATCGATTAGTTGCGCTCAAGTTCAATGTTGATGCCCAAAGAGCGAATCTCTTTGACCAACACGTTGAACGACTCAGGCATACCTGCCTGGATGGTGTGCTCGCCTTTGACGATGCTCTCATAGACTTTCGTGCGACCTTGCACGTCGTCTGATTTGACAGTCAACATCTCTTGCAACACATAAGAAGCACCATAGGCCTTGAGAGCCCACACTTCCATCTCGCCGAAACGCTGGCCACCGAATTGCGCCTTGCCGCCCAGCGGCTGCTGCGTGACCAAGCTGTACGGCCCTGTGGAGCGCGCGTGCATCTTGTCGTCCACCAAGTGGTGCAACTTCAAAACGTGCATGTAGCCGACCGTGGTCGGACGCTCAAAGCGCTCGCCTGTGCGGCCATCCGACAGGTAAGCCTGTGTGCGCGTGTCAGTCAACCCTTTGATCTTTGCAATGTCTTCTGGATAAGCCAATTTGAGCATCGCACGGATGTCTTCCTCGGCAGCACCGTCAAACACAGGCGTAGCAAAAGTCGCACCGCTAGAAAGGTTATGAGCCATCTCTTGCACGCTGTCGTCAGACAATTTGGAGAGATCTTCTTTGCGACCCGAAGCGTTGTAGAAGGCTTCCATGTATTTGCGCAGCTCAGCCGATTTGGCCTCGGCTTGCAACATGTCGCCAATACGCTGGCCAATGCCTTTGCCAGCCCAGCCCAAGTGCACCTCGAGCACCTGGCCGACGTTCATGCGCGATGGCACGCCCAGTGGGTTGAGCACGATGTCGCACGGTGTGCCATCGGCCATGTAAGGCATGTCTTCGACCGGAACAATCTTCGAGACCACACCCTTGTTGCCATGACGACCCGCCATCTTGTCACCCGGCTGCAAACGGCGCTTCACCGCCAAATACACCTTGACCATTTTGAGCACGCCAGCTGGCAGCTCGTCACCTTGCGTGAGCTTCTTGCGCTTTTCTTCGAAAGCCAAATCGAAGCTGTGGCGCTGTTGCTCAATCGCATTTTTAATGGATTCAAGCTGAGCAGCCACATCTTCGTCAGCAGCGCGAATATCGAACCAATGGTATTTCTCCACCGAGGCCATGTAAGCCTTGTCGATCTTCGTGCCTTTGGCGAGCTTCTGTGGGCCGCCGTTGGCAACTTTGCCAACCAAGAGTTTCTCGATACGGTCAAATGCATCAGCTTCCACAATGCGGAGCTGATCGTTCAAATCCAAGCGGAAACGCTTGAGCTCGTCGTCAATGATCTGCTGAGCACGTTTGTCACGCACGATACCTTCACGCGTGAACACTTGCACATCAATCACCGTGCCTTGCGAGCCTTGATCAACGCGCAATGACGTATCTTTCACATCGCTGGCTTTTTCTCCGAAGATGGCGCGGAGCAGTTTTTCTTCGGGTGTGAGCGTCGTCTCGCCTTTTGGCGTGACCTTGCCGACCAGCGTATCGCCGGGCTGCACTTCTGCGCCCACATAGATAATGCCCGATTCGTCTAGGCGGTTGAGCTGCTGCTCAGACAGATTCGGAATATCTCGGGTGATCTCTTCCGAGCCCAGCTTAGTATCACGCGCCATCACGACGAGTTCTTCGATATGAATCGAGGTGTAGCGGTCTTCAGAGACGACGCGCTCGCTGATCAAAATCGAATCTTCGAAGTTGTAGCCGTTCCATGGCATGAAGGCCACCAGCATGTTCTGACCCAAGGCGAGCTCACCCAAGTCTGTGGATGCGCCATCAGCCACCACATCGCCCTTAGCGATCTTGTCACCACGCTTGACGATCGGACGCTGATGGATGTTAGTGTTTTGGTTGGAGCGCTGATATTGAATCAGGTTATAGATATCCACGCCGACTTCGCCAGCGAGTGCTTCTTTGTCATCCACACGAACCACAATACGACTTGCGTCAACATAATCCACCACACCACCACGATTAGCGGTGACGACTGTGCCAGAGTCAACTGCAGCGACGCGCTCAATACCGGTGCCGACAAACGCCTTTTCAGGGCGCAAAACGGGCACAGCTTGACGCTGCATGTTGGCGCCCATCAGCGCACGGTTGGCGTCATCGTGCTCAAGGAAAGGCACGAGAGACGCAGCAACTGAAACAATCTGCGCTGGCGACACATCCATATATTGAATAACTTCTGCACCAACAAGCACCGATTCGCCTTTGTCGCGTGCAGAGATCAACTCTCCTGTGAGCTTGCCATCTTTATCCAGAACCGTGTTCGCCTGAGCAATCACGTATTTACCTTCTTCAATCGCAGAGAGATAATCGATCTGGTTGGTCACTTTGCTGTCGATCACACGACGATATGGCGTTTCGATAAAACCATATTCGTTCAAACGGGCATACAAAGCCAAAGAGTTGATCAGACCAATGTTTGGACCTTCTGGTGTCTCGATCGGGCAAACGCGACCGTAATGGGTCACGTGCACATCTCGCACCTCAAAGCCTGCGCGCTCGCGGGTCAAACCGCCAGGGCCAAGGGCTGAGACGCGACGCTTGTGCGTGATTTCAGACAAGGGGTTGGTTTGATCCATGAACTGCGAGAGCTGCGATGCACCGAAGAACTCTTTCAGTGCAGCAGAAATCGGCTTCGAGTTGATCAAGTCGTGCGGCATCAGGGGCTCTTGCTCGGCCTGACCGAGACGCTCTTTCACGGCTTTCTCGATCCGTGCGAGGCCAGTGCGATACTGGTTCTCGGCCAGCTCGCCCACACAACGCACACGGCGGTTACCAAGGTGATCGATATCGTCCACTTCGCCACGGCCATTGCGCAGATCTACAAGAATCTTTACAGCGGACAAGATGTCTTCGTGCGATAGCACCATCTCGCCGGTCGAGCCTTCGCGGTTGATACGTGCGTTGAACTTCATGCGACCCACGCGTGACAAGTCATACGTATCTGGATTGAAGAACAAACGATGGAAGAGCGCTTGCACAGCGTCTTCTGTCGGTGGCTCGCCAGGGCGCATCATGCGATAGATCGCCACGCGAGCAGCCATTTCGTCTTGCGTCTCATCAATACGCAAACTCTGAGAAATGTAGGCACCTTGATCAAGCTCGTTGGTATAGAGGCATTGCAGATCTTGCACGCCAGAAGCACGAAGCTTCTTCAGTAGTGCTTCGGTCAACTCATCATTGGCCTTAGCCACGATTTCGCCCGTGTCTGCATCGACAATGTTGCGAGCCAACACGCGGCCTACCAAGAAATCTTCTGGCACGCTGATGTGCGTCGTGTTTGTGCTCTCCAGCTCGCGCGTATGCTTCGCCGTCACACGCTTGTCTTTGGCTACAACAACGTTACCTTTTTTGTCGGTGATATCGAAGCGCGCCACTTCGCCGCGCAAACGCTCGGCCACAAATTCTAGTTGTGCTCCGCTATCCATTAAGCGGAAGTTGTCGAACACAAAGAAGTTCGCCAGAATCGCTTCAGGTGACATGCCAATCGCTTTTAGCAAAATCGTCACAGGCATCTTGCGGCGGCGATCCACGCGGAAGTAAAGCAAGTCTTTCGGATCGAATTCAAAATCGAGCCAAGAGCCGCGATAAGGAATCACACGGGCAGAAAAAAGTAATTTGCCAGAGCTGTGTGTTTTGCCTTTGTCGTGCTCAAAAAACACGCCGGGGCTGCGGTGCAGCTGAGAGACAATCACGCGCTCCGTACCGTTGATGATGAAGGAGCCTTTGTCTGTCATGAGGGGCACTTCGCCCATGTAGACTTCTTGCTCTTTAACTTCCTTGACCACCTTGGATTGCGAAGTCGAAGATTCACGGTCATAAATGATCAGTTGCACGCGGGCACGCACGGCTGAGCCAAACGAAAGACCACGGGTTTGACATTCACGCACATCAAATGCGGGTTTTGCGAGGTTGTATTCGAGAAATTTCATCTCGACGAAACCGTTGTGCGAGACGATGGGGAATGCAGCTTCAAAAGCAGCTTGCAAGCCTTCGTGGACACGTTTTGTGGGGGCGACGCCTTGCTGCAAGAAGAGCGTGTAAGCATCTTTTTGCATTTGCAAGAGGTAAGGCACTTCTAGCACCGCTTCGCGAGTACCAAAACTCTTGCGAATACGTTTGCGTTCAGTGTAGGAATAGGTCGAAGTTTGGGCCATGAGATCTCCAGGGGAAGTCTTGGCGACTGGCAAGCGGATCTCGCACATACGAGAACAACTTATCTTGGCGGCTGGCCACTACCAGCCGTTGGCAGACAGCGTTGCTATTTACAAGCAACACCCGAGCCAAGCGGTCTTCTGCAGTCACGTCAGAAGACACAAAAAAATTATCTCGTTAGATCACTTTTTTGTGCCTTCTTGCAGATGAATTTGGTTTCATCCACAAGCGGCAAAGGCTGGAGGCTCTTCCGAGCGCTCCAGCCTTGATTTTGAATCGAATTACTTCAACTCAGCCTTCGCACCAGCTTCTTCGAGCTTCTTCTTAGCAGCTTCAGCATCAGCCTTTGGCACGGCTTCTTTGACAACCTTAGGTGCCGCGTCAACCAGATCTTTGGCTTCTTTGAGGCCCAGACAGGTGATATCGCGCACTGCTTTAATGACGGACACTTTATTTGCGCCAGTCTCGAGCAACACGACGTTGAAGTCGGTCTTCTCTTCAACAGCAGCCGCTGCACCACCGCCACCAGCAGCAGGCGCTGCCATTGCTGCGGCGCTTACGCCAAACTTCTCTTCGATG
>JANMDU010000101.1:0-31327 GCA_031376455.1 Variovorax sp.
CCTCGAAAAGACCATAAAAATACTGAGAAAAATGGCCTCAAAGCCTCTGGGATAATACGTGTCCTATGTCTGATCTTTTTCACATCGCTTTCTACAAATTTGCGTATATTGCTCAACCTGACGCTGTCTCGCAGCGCCTGCGCGAGCTCACACAAGATGTGCGCGGCAGCATTTTGATTGCGAATGAAGGCATCAATGGGATGCTGGCTGGAACGGCTGAGCAGATGGATGGCTTTGAGGCGGCTGTGCAAGCGGACGCAAGCCACGATGCGGTACTCGCTGGCTTATTCAAGGGCATGGTATTTAAGCGCACGAGTTGCTTGACTCAGCCTTTCAAGCGCATGAAGGTGCATTGGAAGAAAGAGATCGTGCCGCTGGGCGTAGACGGCGTGGATGCGCCGGGCAGGATTGACGAAATTCATGCCAACGATGTGCCGCCGCGCGAGTGGCGAGAGCTCATTAAGCGGCCTGATGTGGTGTTGCTGGACAACCGAAATAGCTTTGAATATCGCCTCGGAAAATTTGAGGGCGCGATTGATCCGGGTGTGATCAATTTCCGCGATTTTCCAGAATATGTGAAGGCGCATGCGCGAGAATGGAAGAGCCAAGGCAAAACGGTGGCGATGTATTGCACAGGCGGCATTCGCTGCGAGAAAAGCAGCGTGTGGATGCAGGATATGGGCCTCAAAGTCGCGCAACTTCAAGGTGGGATTTTGAATTATTTCAAAGAGATGCCTGATGCCGAACTGGATTGGCAAGGAGAATGCTTCGTGTTTGACAGTCGCGTCGCGCTCGATACCAAGCTGCAAGAGACGCCAACGAAGGTGGAGGATGTTTATAGCGAGCAAGATTTGATGGATGCCGCCCAGGCCGAAGACATCCGCTGGAGGCTCAATCGTGCGAAGCGCTTGGATTCGTAAGCAGTCTGAATTGCCAATCAGGAATGGGGTGAGTGCGAGCGCATTGGTGTTGCCTCAGTTGCAACATTTATCATTCAACCCCACCAATTTGCTCTCCTATTTAGAGCAGTTTGCGCACAATTCACGCCGCTTTGACTGGGAAAAGCGCCTCAGTTCAGGTGATGTAGTGGATAAAAATGGTCTGGCTTTGGCAGTCGATGCACCCTACGTGGTCGGACAAAAAATTCACTACTGGCGCGACGCTGGTCCTGAAAGCCCTGTCCCGTTTGAGGAGCAAATCATCTATCAAGATGAGCACGTTGTGGTTGCAGACAAACCGCATTTTTTGCCTGTCACTCCTAGCGGTGGTTATGTTCAAGAGACGCTGCTCGTGCGCTTGAGAAATCGCACAGGCTTGTTTGATCTCACTCCGATGCATCGAATTGATCGTGATACCGCCGGCTTGGTTTTGTTTTCTGTGAAATGGGAAGAGCGCGATCACTTCGCAAGAATTTTTCGGGAGCGCCAGATCGAAAAAAGCTACGAATGTATTGCGCCATACCGCACTGATCTGATTTTTCCAATTCTTCGCAAATCGCGCCTCGTGCCATCGCCAGATCATTTCATGCAAATGGTAGAAGTGCCCGGTGAGCCCAACAGCGAAACCTACATCGAATTGATACAGCGCCGTGGGACGTTTGCACGATATCGGCTACAGCCTGTTACGGGCAAACGCCATCAGCTGAGAGTTCACATGAACGCGCTCGGCATACCTATTCACGGGGACGGCATCTACCCAGTGCTTACACCGGAGAATCAACCGCCTGATTATTCCAATCCTTTGCTGCTGTTGGCGCAACGCGTCTCCTTTACGGCTTTTTTGTACACACTCAAGTATCAGTTTCAAAGCCAACGGACACTAGAATGGCCCGTTACAGATCGTCAAAATACAAACTAACGAGACACACACAATGCCTCTAAGCTGGAGCGAAATCCGAGATCGCGCTGTGGCCTTCAGCCGCGAATACCGCGAGGCGCAGAGCGAAAAATCGCTCTCGCAGCAGTTCTGGCGTGATTTTTTCAATGTGTTCGGCGTGGATGCCAAACGCGTGGCCAGTTATGAGCAGCAAGTGAAATTGGCCAAAGCTGAAGGCAAGTTCAGTAATGGCTGGATCGATGTCTTTTGGCGTGGCAAATTGCTGATCGAGATGAAAAGCGCCGGGCAGAATCTGGATCGCGCCTTTGGCCAAGCCCTGCAATATTTTGACAACCTGCCCGAGCGCGATTTGCCGCGCTTCATCTTGGTCTGCGATTTCCAGCAATTTCGCCTGTTTGACCTCGAAACAAGCCAAGAGCATCGTTTCAAGCTGGCTGATTTGTCAAAACACATCAAGCTTTTTGGCTTCATCCCCGGCTATCAAGTGCAAGCGATTGCGCCGCAAGACCCGGTCAATATCAAAGCCGTGCGCCGCCTGCGCGATTTGCATGATGCGCTGCGCAAAAATGGATACGAGGGGCACGATCTGCGCGTCTTCCTCGTACGCATTTTGTTTTGCTTGTTTGCTGACGACACAGGCATCTTCCAGCCTGCAGGCCGATTCAAAGAGCTGCTCGATCAATTGACCGACCCAGCCGATGTGGGCCGCCAGCTCACCGAGCTGTTTGAAATCCTCAACACATCAGAAGACAAGCGCCAGAAAGCCCATGCCGAGAACTACGCAGGCTTTCGCTACATCAATGGGAAGCTCTTCGCCGAGCGCATCAGCACGCCCGCGCTCGATCACGCGGCGCGCGAAGCCTTGCTGGAAGCCGCAGCGCTGGATTGGAGCGCGATCAGCCCCGCCATTTTCGGCGCGATGTTCCAAGACGTGATGAACGAGAAAGAGCGCCGCGATATTGGAGCGCACTACACCTCTGAGGAAAACATCCTCAAGCTCATCCAGCCCCTGTTCCTCGACGATCTTTGGGCGCAGTTTCAAAAAGTCAAAACCAATCGAAATCGCCTCTTTGAATTTCACAAAAGTCTGCGCCTGTTGCACTTTCTCGATCCCGCCTGCGGCTGCGGCAATTTTTTAGTCATCACCTACCGCGAGCTGCGCAAGCTAGAAGCCGAGATTTTGCGCACTGCGTACGCCGATGGTCAGCAAATGCTCGATGTACACCAGTTCACCACGGTGGATGTGGATCAGTTCTACGGCATTGAAATCGAAGAATTCCCCGCGCAGATCGCCCAAGTCGCGCTTTGGCTTACCGATCATCAAATCAACCGCCAGCTTTCCGATGAGTTCGGAAAATACTTCGACCGCCTCCCCCTCAAAAGCACCCCGCATATTCACCACGGCAATGCATTGCAAGTCGATTGGGAGGGCGTCCTGCCTGCAGCGCGGTGCAGCTACGTGCTGGGCAATCCGCCTTTTGTGGGCTACAGCTATCAAAACAAAGCGCAAAAAGCGGATATGGCGCAAGTCATGCACGGCGTTGAAGGCGCAGGCGTGCTGGATTTAGTCACGGCATGGTATGTGAAAGCTGCTCGGTACATGAAAGCAGCCGAGGGAAATTGGGGTCAGATCCCAATTCAGGACAGCAGAGTGCCCGGCGAAGGAAACGCCCAGCCGAAATTGGGCTCTGGCCCCAATTTCCCGCTCTACCCGGCGAATTATCTGCGCAGAGCGCTATCAAATTCATTGCGAACTGCCTTCGTCTCCACCAACAGCATCACCCAAGGCGAGCAAGTGGGCGTGCTCTGGAGTTGGCTCTTGGCGCAAGGCATCGAAATTGGGTTTGCCCACCGCACCTTCAAATGGAGCAACGAAGCCTCAGGCAAAGCCGCTGTGCATTGCGTCGTTATAGGCTGTGGTTATGAAATGGGGGGGGGTAAAGACGATTTACGAATATGCAGACATCGCTGGCGAGCCAATCGCTTTGACGGTCAGCAATATCAACCCTTATCTCGTCGATGCGCCCAACGTCTTTTTGCAAAAGCGTAGCAAGCCCATCTGCTCTGTACCATCTATTTCTCGTGGCAGCGATGCCACCGACGACGGTAATTTGCTTTTGTCCACCGAGGAGCGAAATGAATTGATCGCCCTAGAGCCGCACGCTCAGTCTTGGATTAAGCGCTTTGTCATGGGCAACGAGTTCATCAATAGCATTGACCGCTGGTGTCTCTGGCTTAATGGCATTGCGCCGAAAGAGCTTCGCTCGCTTTCGCAGGTCAGCAAGCGCGTTGCAGCGGTCAAACTTTTCCGAGAAAAAAGCAAACGTGAAAAAACGCAGCAAATGGCAGATTTCCCCACTTCGTTCGGCGAACCACGACAGCCCAAGCAAAGCTACTTGGCGATTCCAAAAGTCTCCTCTGAGCGGCGCAGCTTCGTTCCCATGGACTTTTTGAGCGCAGATGTGATTGCAGGCGACAAGCTGTTCACCATGGTCGAGGCTAGTTTGTTTCATTTTGGAGTTTTGACCTCCACGATGCATATGGCTTGGATGCGCACAACATGCGGGCGCTTGAAGAGCGATTACAGCTATTCCAACACCATCGTCTACAACAACTTCCCTTGGCCCGTCGAACTTCTCTTTTCAGATCAAAAAGAGCCTCTAGCCGGCATAAAAACTGCGCGAAGTGCTATTGAATCAGGAGCGCAAGCCGTGCTCGATGCTCGCGCCCAGTTCCCCGGCAGCTCGCTGGCCGATCTCTACGACCCGTTGGCCATGCCGCACGTTTTGCTCAAAGCCCATCAAAAGCTCGATGCAGCAGTTGACAAAGCCTATGAGCTTCACAGCGGTGATGTCAAAGGCAAAAAAAGCTACAAAACCGACGCCGAGCGCGTGGCGTTCCTCTTCGAGCTGTATCAGCGCCTGACGAGCCTGCTGCCCGCAGTAAAGCCTAGGAAAATAAGCAAAAAACGCGTTTAGCCTGCATATGATCTACGCGCGACGCTCTATTTTTAGGAGCGAATTTCTCTGCCAAACTGCATACTGCGCCATAACTAGAGAGAAAACATCACACTTTTTGTGTTGTTTTCACGTGGGAATGAGTTTCAGAAATCCATTTGTATATACAATAGGAAATTGAAAACACTGTATTGAATACGACATGCGTCTCGATCTTTCTCCAAAAATTCGTCAAAAGCTCGCAGATAAGACGCCACCAGTGAGCGAAAACGATATTTGGGAATGTTTTGCTAATCGGACACATGGTTTCTTGATAGATACAAGGGAAGATCACCAGACAGATCCAGTAACGCAATGGTTTATTTCTGAGAATGATTATGGTCGCCGCTTGAAGGTGTGTTTTATGTACCAAGGTGATCGGGTGAGTATTAAAACGGCGTATGTGCCGAATGCGGATGAAGAGCGTATATACAAACGTGTGGCGCTAGCCCGTTAAGCCTTTGTGCGAACTAGCCTATTGATTGAAGTCGAACGACTTTTGGAGAAATGATGAAAGTTAAGAAAATTCTCGGTACCTTAGAAGCTTGGGAAAGCTGCGAGCTAGGCGCGGATGAGCAGTTTGCCGCGCCTGCACCGTCTTCGGTGGAGCTTGACACGCAAATAGATGATGCATTGGCTTTGCGCATGATCTCTATTCGCCTGCCCGATACATTGATTGAAGATTTCAAAAATATCGCCACAATACGCGGCGGCGCGATGGGCTATCAAACCTTAATGCGCCAAGCGCTCAAGCGCTTTGCCACGAGTGAATTGAAGATGATTGCACGCGAGGCGGCGGAGCAGGTACAGCAAAAGAGAGCAGAAGCTGTATTTAAGCCGAAGAGCGAGTTGATGCGCAAAGCCGCCTGATCGAGAAGCTTAGGGCTACAAATCCCGAATAAACGATACCGCTTTGGTCGTGATCATGTCTACCGCTGGGCCGTTGGCACCATGGGGCAAGATGACGTGGGCGTTGCGTTTGGTGGGTTCGATGAATTGCTTGTGCATCGGGCGCACGGTTTGCATATATTGCTCGATCACGTTCTCAGCAGTGCGGCCGCGCTCGGCGATATCGCGTTGTAGGCGGCGGATGAAGCGCACGTCGGGCGCAGTATCGACAAAGACTTTGAGCGACAGCATTTTGCGCAGCTCTGGATCGAAGAGTGCAAACAGGCCTTCGAGCACGATGATGGGCGCGGGTTGGATTGACACGGTGTTTTCTGCGCGGCAGTGGCGTTTGAAGTCGTAGACGGGCATGTCAATCGCGTGGCCTTCGCGCAAAGCTTTCACATGCGCCATCAAGAGCGGCCAGTCAAAAGCATCGGGATGATCGTAATTGGTTTTGCAGCGTTCTTCAAAGGATAGTTCGGATTGATCGAGGTAGTAATCATCTTGCATCAAGACCGCGACACGACTCGCGCCAACGGCAGCAAGCACTTCGCGCGTGACGGTGGATTTCCCGCTGCCGCTGCCGCCGGCGACGCCGATGATGAATGTGGGATGGGGCGCTGTGCTCATGGTGTTGCGTAGGTCGGGTTTTAGTTGGCTCTCATCATAACTTTGTGTGGGTCAGATGCTTCTGCGATCTTGGGTACTCCTAAATCAATAGCAATCTACGCAGTTTCTACGGCGGCTATGTGCTGTTTTTGTTAGAAAAGCGCTTCTGAGGTGGTTTGCGCGCCAAGACCTGCGCTCACCGCAGTCGCCACGCCCTCATGAGTCCGAGCAGCGAGCCACGCGGCACCTGCCGCGAGATTTGACGCTACGCTGCGCGGCCAAAATCGGTCGTGTCGCCTGCGGCGATCGCAGGCCGGGGTGGGCGAGGGAAGTTTCAATCGCAGCGAGCGAACGCTCATTGCGGCATCAACTGATTTCGAGCTGAAATTTTCCCGGTCGCCAACAGGCCGCGAGTGTGAGGCATTTCGCCCGACCGATTTGTGGTATCCCCACCATGAGGGCGGGCGAAATGCCTCTCACTCGCAGCCGCTCCCAGTAAAACGAAATCTTCCGCGCGCCCGCTAGCTGAGTACTCAGAACAGATCGCTCACGAACAGTAAAATGGAAAGCTATGTCAAATTCCACCACCTTGAACCCTCATTTGAAGCCCTTCGTGCCCGCTAAAACCTTCAGCGTGGCAGAGATTCGTGCATCTTTCATCGGCTATTTCGAGCAGCAAGGTCACACCGCCGTGATCAGCAGCCCGCTCGTGCCCGGTAATGATCCGACGCTGATGTTTACCAACAGCGGCATGGTGCAATTTAAAGACGTCTTCTTAGGCGAAGACAAGCGCTCTTATGTGCGCGCTGCATCCGTGCAAGCCTGCCTGCGCGCTGGCGGCAAACACAACGATCTGGAAAACGTGGGCTACACCGCAAGGCATCACACCTTCTTTGAGATGCTGGGCAATTGGAGCTTTGGCGATTATTTCAAACGAGAGTCGCTTAAATGGGGCTGGGAATTGCTGACCAAAGTGTATGGTTTGCCAGCAGAGCGCCTCTTGGCCACTGTTTATATCGACGATGATGAAGCCTACGATATTTGGACCAAAGAAATCGGCCTGCCGCCCGAGCGCGTGGTGCGCATTGGCGATAACAAAGGCGGCAAATACAAGTCAGATAATTTTTGGATGATGGCTGATACCGGGCCATGCGGCCCTTGCTCAGAAATCTTCTTCGACCATGGGCCACATATTGCCGGCGGCCCGCCCGGCAGCCCAGATGAAGATGGCGACCGCTTTATTGAGATTTGGAACCACGTGTTCATGCAGTTCAACATGGCTGCCGACGGCTCGATTTCCAAGCTGCCCGAGCCTTGCGTGGACACCGGCATGGGCTTGGAGCGCTTGGCGGCGATTTTGCAGGGCGTGCATTCCAATTACGAAATTGATCTCTTCCAAAAGCTGATCGCGGCGGCTTCGCGCGAGGTGTTTGGCAAAGATGTAGCCGTGGATTTGAATAACCCGAGCCTGCGCGTGATTGCGGATCACATCCGCGCCACCAGTTTCTTGGTGGCCGATGGCGTGATCCCGTCCAACGAAGGGCGCGGCTATGTGCAGCGCCGCATCATTCGCCGGGCGATTCGCCATGGCTACAAGCTCGGTCGCAAAACACCTTTCTTTTCAAAAATAGTTCCCGATTTGGTGGCGCTGATGGGCGATGCGTATCCGCATCTCAAAGCCAATGCGCAACGCGTGATGGATGTATTGAAGGTGGAAGAAGAGCGCTTTTACGAGACGCTTGAGATAGGCATGGAGATTTTGGAGCGGGCATTTAAAGAGCGAGCTGCTTACATGCACAGAGATTTTGCGAACCAGCGAGATAGAGAACCATCAATAACGCCACGAATTAATCCGTTCGATTTCCCGCTGAAAGGTGATTTAATTTTCAAATTGCACGACACATATGGATTCCCACTTGATTTGACTGCAGATGTATGTCGTGAGCGAGCAGTTCCAGTAGACGAGGCTGGTTTTCATGAAGCCATGGAGCAGCAGAAGAACCAAGCGCGCGCCGCAGGCAAATTCAAGATGGGCAAAGCACTTGAATACAGCGGTGCTTTGAACACTTTTGTGGGCTACGAAAAGCTGGAGGCTACGGCAAAAGTGATAGCACTCTACGCAGACGGTACGCCGGCTAACGAGCTAAAAGCCGGTCAAAACGGCATCGTGGTGTTGGATACCACGCCAATGTACGCGGAGAGTGGCGGTCAAGCGGGCGATGAAGGCCTAATTACCGTTCGCTCTGATGTCGAAGCCAACGCGAGCCCTTCGACCCTTCGACAGGCTCAGGACAGGCCAAGCTCAGGGCGAACGGGAGTTTTCGCCACGCTCGATACGCAAAAAATCAAAGCCGATGTGTTTGGCCACCATGGCTATGTGCATGAGGGCTCGATCAAGGTGGGTGATAGCGTTGTTGCAAAAGTTAATGGGGAAGCCAGAGCCAGAATTGTGCGTAACCATAGCGCGACGCATTTGATGCACGAAGCTTTGCGCGCCGTATTGGGAGAGCATGTGCAGCAAAAAGGCAGCGAAGTCACCGCGGATCGCACGCGATTTGACTTTACACACAACGCGCCCGTGACGGACGAGCAAATCACGACAATTGAAATACTGGTGAACACGCAAATCCTCGCCAATGCCGCTACCCTTGCACGCGTGATGGCGATTGACGACGCGAAAGCCACCGGCGCGATGATGCTGTTTGGCGAAAAATATGGCGAGCAAGTGCGCGTGCTCTCCATCGGCAATTCGACCGAGCTTTGCGGCGGCACGCATGTGAGCGCTACTGGCGATATCGGCCTCTTCAAAATCATTGCTGAGAGCGGTGTGGCTGCGGGCGTGCGCCGCGTGGAAGCCGTCACAGGGCAGGGCGCTTTGCAGTATGTGCAGAATTTGGAAGGCACGGTCGCCAATGCAGCTGGCATGCTCAAATCTTCGCCCGATGAGTTGGGCAACCGCATTGCTGCGATGCAGGCGCAGGTTAAAGAGCTGGAGAAAGAATTGGCGCAAGCCAAAGGCAAGCTGGCCTCCAATCAAGGTGATGAATTGGTGAGCCTTGCCTCTGACATCAAAGGCATCAAGGTGCTGGCTGCGAAGCTTGAAGGCGCAGATGCCAAAGCGCTCCGCGAGACGATGGACAAGCTCAAAGATAAGCTCAAATCCGCTGTGATCGTGTTGGCCGCAGCCGATGGCGACAAAGTGCAAATCGCAGCAGGCGTGACAGTGGACGTAATGCCCAAAATCAAAGCGGGTGATCTGGTCAACTTCGTCGCTGGCCAAGTCGGCGGCAAAGGTGGCGGCAAGCCTGATATGGCGATGGCCGGCGGCACGGATGCTTCTAAATTGCCTGAGGCGCTTGCTAGCGTGCAGGGCTGGGTGTCAAACAAGCTTTGAAGAAGGGTGGCATCTTGAAATCTATCGTTGTTCTCTTATTGATTGCGGTTTTGAGCACGGGTTGCACCGTGTTGACCATCGCTGGCGTTGCAGTAGGCGCTGCTGCGACTGTCGTTTCTACCGGCGTTGATGTTGCGGTAGGCACAGCCAAGGTGGGGGCGAAAGTGGTGGGCGCAGCGGCGGATGCTGTGGTGCCAGATGCTGACGTTAGCAAGAAGTAAAAACACCCGCTAGCTTTCGATCTTATTGAAAAATCTCGACGCGCATACCCGCTGCAATTAAACGCTGCTCCAGCACGTCACCCAAAGCCACGCTGGGCGTGATCACACCCGCCGCCTTAGGCAGTTGGCGTTCGTTTTCTGCGATTGCTAGCGCCGATTCACACATCATCTTCACTGTTGCGCCATTACCGGCATCCAAAGAGTCGCCAATCACTGCGCGCAGTTTGTGGCCTTGAGCTGATTGGCCAATCAGCTCAATTTTGAAAAAGCCGCGCGCCATGTTGGCCGCGCTCGGGCCTTCGCCCGGCTTGGGAATCACGCGTTGCACGAGCTGGCGCAGCGGTGAAATTCCTAGCAAACTTGTGCTGATCTTTGAGCCCACGCCAAAGCTTCCCGCGATGGCGCCAGCCATCAGCGAGCGACCGAAGCGCAGGTATTCTTGATAGCTGGCAAGTTCGCCGCGCAGCGCAAGGCTGCGGCGCACCACGCGCGTGTTGACCGGCCCCATGACGAAGAGGCCAAGCCAAGCATCGAAATCTGGATCGTGATGCGCGCCCAGTGGATCGCGGTGGGGCGCAGTATCTTTGGGCACGGTGCCAGCGGGGTTCAGCAAAAATGGATTGTTCAGCGCTTTGCTTGTGCCCGATTCAATCATGTTCATGACGGACGCAATTGTGCCGCCATTGAGCCCGCCGCCGCCTACCGTGAAGGCTGCTTTGATCTGAACGCACTCTTGGTCAAACCGCTTTCTCATCTCGCGAAGCAGTAGATACGCACCCAAATCGCTGGGCACAGAATCAAAGCCGCATGCAGGCACAATGCGCGTGCCTTGTGCGAGTGCGGTCTCGTGATGCAAATCAATCATGGCGCGCATCCAGGGTGATTCGCCGGTGATGTCGCAGTAATGCGTTTGATTTTGCACGCAGGCAGCCACGAGTTTGCTGCCGTACAAAGCATAAGGTCCTGCGCAGCTGAGTACCACGCGGGAGGATGCGGCAAGTGCGGTCAAAGCTTTCTCGTCTTGCGCATCGGCCAACACAATAGGAATATTTTTCACGCTGGGATGCTGTTTGGCTACTGCATCCCGCGTTGCTTCGAGCTTGGCCGATGAGCGCCCCGCAATAGCCCATCTCATGCTGCTGTTTGCGCGCTGTGCCAAATAGGCCATCGCTTTTTGGCCGACGAAGCCAGTCGCGCCGTAGACAATCAGGTCGTATGTTTTATTCATGATTCTTAAGCAACAAGTTGCCACGCTGGATCTTCGCATTAAAATGCAGAATTACTGAAAGGTTGTTTATGAAACTATCAAGTATTCTATTGATTGGACTGGTCTCATCCACTGCTTTTCAAGCGGTTAACGCACAAGATAAATCTGAATTACCGCTCTGGGAGATTGGCGGTTTTGCACTTGGTGTATCGCAGCAAGCTTACCCCGGCTCGAGTCAACAAATCCAGCGCGCGTTAGCGCTTCCGTATGTGATCTATCGCGGTCAGTTTCTCAGATCAGAGGGTAACAACGTCGGATTGCGAGCAATTAACACCGACAAGTTTGAGCTTGACGTGGGATTCGCCGGATCTTTTGGCTCGGGCGGCAATGAGATCACCGCAAGGTCGGGTATGCCTCAGCTAGGGACGCTCGTTGAGTTTGGGCCGCGCCTGAAGTGGAAGTTGTCTGAATCGCCCGGTCAAGGGCGTTGGAGCGTCGAATTGCCGCTGCGTGGTGTGTTCGACTTGAGCAATAGCGCAGCTTATCGCGGACTGGCAGCCGAGCCTCGGCTTGTGTTCGCGAATCGTTTGCCCTTTGGCTGGGATTATTCAGTCAGCGCATCCGCGCTTCTAGGCAGCCAGAAACTCACCGACACCTACTACGGCGTGAATGCAGCGCAAGCCTTGCCCACCCGGCCGCAATTTAACGCCAAGAGCGGCCTGATTGCGACGCGCTTGGGGCTTGCTGCATCCAAGCAGCTCAATAACGATTGGCGATTCTTCACCTTCGCAAGGCTTGATTCTGTTGCTGGCGCGGCCAACGAGAGCAGCCCATTGGTGCGCCAGAAAAACGGCTTCTCAGTTGGCGCGGGCATCTCTTACACGTGGTTGCGATCTAGCGAAAAGGCGATGCCTTGAGAGATCAAAACTAGGCCATGGATTCACTTTCTCAACTCGTTTTAGGCGCGGCTTGTGGCGTTGCAGTGATGGGGCGGCGCACAGCCGTGTGGAAGGCCGCACTCTGGGGCGGCATAGCGGGCACATTGCCTGATCTGGATGTGCTCTACGACTTTGGCAACTCGGTGAGCAACATGACGTATCACCGCTCGGCCTCGCACAGTTTGATCGTACTCACTCTTTTTGCGCCCTTACTGAGCTGCCTGCCCGCTTGGCTGCATAAAGAGCGCGCATTGTTCAAGCATTGGCTGCTGGCGATGTGGTTGGCCTTGATCACACATCCTTTGCTCGATACGTTCACGATTTATGGCACGCAGTTGCTCTGGCCTTTGACGGAGCATCCTTTTGGTATCGGCAGCATGTTCATCGTCGATCCGATCTACACCTTGCCTTTGCTCATTGGCGTGATCTTCGCGCTGTCGTTCAAGCAGTTCACGGGCTTGAAATGGAATGCCATCGCCTTGAGCTTTTCATGCGTGTATCTGGCTTGGAGCGTGGGCGCGCAGGCGCACATAGAGCGCATGGTGAGGGCGCAGGTTGGTGAAAACGCAAAATTTTTTGTCACTCCCGCGCCGCTTAACACCATCGTCTGGCGCATTGTCGTCATGGGCGAGCAGAGCTATTCTGAAGGTTTTTATTCTTTGATGGATAAGAGCGGCTCGATCAAGCTCGATAGGTTTGATCATCAGCCCGCATTGATCAACGATCTCAAAGATAATTGGGCGGCCGAGCGCATGGCATGGTTCACCCATGGTTTTTACAGCTTGCGCGATGTCAAAGGCGAAGCCGTGCTCTCTGATCTGCGTATGGGCCAAGAGCCAAATTACGTGTTTCAGTTCGCCCTCGCTCGGCGCGAAGGCAGCGCTTGGAGCGAGATCGCGCCAAAAGCGCAGGGCAACCGTGGCGATGCTGCCAAAGCGCTTCCTTGGCTCTGGGCGCGCATCAAAGGGCAAAACGTTCCACCGCCGCGTCAGTGATCAAGATGGTGATGCTGGTAACATGACGGCATGCAACCTTTTCACCTTGCCTTCCCCGTCACTGATCTCACACTAGCCCGCGCCTTTTATGGCGATCTGCTCGGCTGCCCAGAAGGGCGCTCAAGCTCAGAATGGGTAGACTTCAATTTCCACGGCCACCAAATCGTGGCGCATCTGTGCGTCAACATGAACACGGATACCGCCAAAAGCGAAGTCGATGGCCACGGCGTGCCGGTGCGACATTTCGGCTTGGTGATGAATTTGCCGGAGTGGGAAACGCTCGCTGCCAAGCTCAAATCGATGGGCACGAAATTTATCATCGAGCCCTACATCCGCTTCAAAGGCGAGCCCGGCGAGCAAGCCACGATGTTCTTCCTCGACCCCTTTGGCAATGCAGTTGAGTTCAAAGCTTTCAAAAGTATGGAATCGCTGTTTGCGAAGTAATTTTTAAGCGTTTTAGGTGCTTAGCCGTTATCAATACTGCGCAATACGCTACTGAATTGAGAGTAACGAGATGGCTTTAGCGATTAACTTTGATGATGTTGTGCAAGCTGCGGTGCGGTTAGATGGCGTAGCGCATCGCACGCCGGTGTTGACATCCCGCACGGCCAATGAGATAGCGGGCGCGCAGTTGTTCTTTAAATGCGAAAACTTCCAGCGCATGGGCGCTTTTAAGTTTCGTGGGGCTTATAACGCGCTGGCGCAGTTTTCACCGGAGCAAAAAAAGCGTGGTGTGTGCGCGTTCAGCTCGGGCAACCATGCGCAGGGGATTGCGCTCTCAGCCCAACTGTTGGGCATGCCAGCAGCGATTGTGATGCCGCTCGATTCGCCTGCGGTGAAGATAGCGGCGACGCGCGGCTATGGTGCGGAGGTGATCACCTATGACCGCTACAAAGAAGACCGCGAGGCGATTGGGCGCAAATTAGCTGCGGATCGCGGCATGACGTTGATTCCACCGTTTGACCATGCGCATGTGATGGCGGGGCAGGGCACGGCAGCGTTAGAGCTGTTGCAGGACGTCGATCAGCTCGATACCTTGATCGTGTGTTTAGGCGGCGGCGGGCTGATTTCGGGCAGCGCCGTGGCGGCCAAGCATTTGAACCCTAAGATTCGTGTGATCGGCGTGGAACCCGAGGCGGGCAATGATGCGCAACAGAGTAAAGCCGCGCAACGGATTATCAAGATTGATACGCCGAAGACGATTGCCGATGGCGCGCAGACGCAGGCTGTGGGGCATCTGACGTTTCCTGTGATTCAAGCGTTGGTAGATGAGATCGTGACCGTGAGCGATGCGCAACTCATCGAAGCGATGCGCTTTGCAGCGAGCAGGATGAAGATGGTGATTGAGCCCACAGGAGGGCTCGCGATGGCGGCTGCGATGCAGGGTGTGCTAGATCTCAAAGGCCACCGAGTGGGCATCATCATCTCCGGCGGGAATGTGGATATTGCGCAGTTCGCCGCCCTCTTAGCCTGAAGTGTCTGCTCTGCCCACGGTCATCATCCTCGCCAGTGGGCGCGGCGAGCGCTTCGTGGCTTCGGGCGGGCAGGGCAGCAAGTTGGATGCGTTGATTGGCGGCAAAACTGTTTTGCAATGGATGATAGATGCTGTGAAAGCAGCAGGTCTGCCATGGCATCTAGAAGATGCTGGGCATCCGGGCATGGGCGACAGCATTGCGGCGGCGGTGCGTGCGACTCCAGACGCCAAGGGCTGGTTGATTCTTCCCGGCGATTTGCCGATGATCGCGGCGCAGACGATTCTTGTGGTGGCCGATGCCATAGCGCGTGGTGCGCAAGCTGCGTATCCGCTGCATGCTGGAGAGCGTGGCCATCCAGTGGGGTTTTCAGCGTCAGCGGCACTGGAACTACGAAATTTAAAGGGTAATCAAGGTGCAGCCGGCGTATTATCTGCGCAGAGTGCTATCGAAATAATAGTAAATGATCCTGGTTGTGTCTCAGACATTGACACGCTAGCGCAGCTTCTAGCCATGAGAACGCAGCTTCAAACCCGATCTCTGTGAGAGATTTCCACCACGACGGCGCGTGCAGCTAAGCCCGCAACAATTTGCTCAGCCAAAGCGCGATTTTTGCTGTCGAGATTGGCATCCCATTCGTCGAGCAAATACACTTTCGCTTGCGTCCGCGCGCTGATTTCTTGCAAGCTGCGCAACTGTTTCTCGCCCGATGAAAAGCCGCCACTCTGAAACTGAGCTTGTGCATTTCCCTCTGCGGCAAGCTCGTTATCCTCATCTTCTATATGCGCCCGGAGGAATTCAAACGACAACTTATCACTGGTGGGCCAATAAAAAGCCTGCGTGCCCAGCTGCGCCTTCAGCGACACCAGCAAGCTTGATTTACCCATGCCATTGCTGCCGCGCACCAAGAAGCGGCCTGCGCTTTGCTTCATCACCTGCGCCAGAGCCGTATCGACGTTGGAGCATGGCAAAACCTCGCCACCGCTTGCCAAGCTCACGCCTTCAAAGCGAATGCGTCGGTTAAATTGCGCATCTGGCGCTGGGCGCATGGCATCTACTGCGCCACCCATGCGCGTCCACACCGCGAGCAGGTCATTCCAGCCGGAAGCCAAGCCGTGCATGTGATACGAGAGCTCAATTTGCCGTGGCAAGGTCGCTGCAAGCGCAATCAGCAAAGCGCTGTCGCCTACATTACGGCCGGCCACCCACGCCAAATAAGAAAACACCACCAGCAACGCAAATATGCCGCTGAGTGTCGCAATACCTTCGCGCGTCATGATGGCGAGGATTTGTGCTCGCAAAGCCAAGCGCAGGCGCTCTTTGAAGCCCGCATGCCACAAGCGGTAGTTGTACCGGTTGCCGGCCGTGATGTTGTCCCAAGCGGTGTAAGTGTGCGCCGTCATGCGATTGGTCTCTCGCTGCTGAGCGAGATAAGTAGCCGCCACAGGCTTGCGAATGACCCACTGCAAGGCCAACAACGCTGCAAACACCAAGGCATAAACAACAGGCAAGCCGGCATCAATGGCATAGCCTAGAACGATGGTGTTAAAAATCAAACCAAAAAACAGCTTGAGATCGGCCTCCAATTCGTAGATGAGTTCGAACAAAATTTGGAAGGTTTCATTCGTGAGGAAGGGCTCGACATGCTCACGCTGCGTGCGATCTCCCAGTAAGGCGGGCGCGTAACGGTTGAGCTTGGCAAAGGACAGCATGTAGCGGCCATAAGCGCCAAAGCCCGCTCGCTCTGCAAAAATCCAACTGCTTGCGCCCACAACATAAGACGCGGATTGGGCGGCCACAATCCAAGCAAAATCAGAGATCAAGAACTCTTGGTTGGCGACATCTTGGCTGGCTTGGATAATGAGTGCTGTGGTAGCCGCCGCCAAGCCTGCCTCGACAACTAACAAAATGAGCATCCAGTAAAACGGCGTACATAGTAAAAACCCGATGAAGTCTCTGCGCTTGAAGATGTGGGCGGAATGGATCAAGGGAGAAGACATGATTTTTAGGAATTTCGCTAACTATAATGAATTCTTCAGATGCATGGTGTCAACCTTTGGGTTGGCATCGCGTTATGAAAGCAGCTTGAAATTAAAACGGTTTACCGGATTAAGAACCAAGTCAAAGGGACTAAGCCACCCGGTTTAGTATCAAATATTAATGATCCTAGGAGCATGAACATGATGAACGCAACTTCCAAGCCAAAAAAAGCTAAAAAGCCAGCGAAGAAAGCCAAGTAATTGGTTTTCAGCTGAAAAAAACCCGCACAAGAGCGGGTTTTTTTATGCCTGTAGAGTTTGCTCTAAGAGGCGTTTATTTCACAGTCACTTCAATCGTTGCCGCCATGTCTTTGCCATAGCTCAGATGAAAGCCATCTGCAAATTGCATCGTCAGCTTGTATTGGCCGGGTGTGAGTTTAAGCTCTGCCTCGGTTTGGCCGCCACCGAAATGAATGTGCTCAGCATCAAAATAGATGTGGCTGCCAATGAAAACACGAAGCGTTTACTGATTTGTTTGCTGCCTTTGAATCTGGTTTGCATACAATGTATCTTTCTGGAATGATGATGTTGTTGAAAATGACTGTGCCATATGAATGGTCGGCCTAGCTCAGCTGGGGGCTTACTCAACAACAGATTCAAACTATTTTTATCTCGCTGTCATGGCTTGCTTGTGCAAGCGCAATTAACAACACATGTCTCAATACGTCTACACCATGAATCGGGTTGGCAAAATCGTGCCCCCCAAACGCCATATCCTCAAGGATATTTCCCTGTCGTTTTTCCCCGGCGCAAAAATCGGTGTGCTTGGCCTGAATGGTTCAGGCAAATCCACGCTTCTCAAAATCATGGCCGGCGTGGATACAGAGATCGAGGGCGAAGCAACGCCGATGCCCGGCATCAAGGTGGGCTATCTTCCGCAAGAGCCGCAGCTCAATGCTGAGCATACGGTGCGCGAATCCGTTGAAAGCGCGATGGGCGCGGTGCTAGAAGCTAAAGCTCGTTTGGAGCAGGTGTATGTCGATTACGGCGCAGAAGATGCAGATTTTGACAAGCTCGCTGCTGAGCAAGCCGAACTTGAGGCCATCATCGCTGCCGCTGGCGACGATACCGGTCATGCACTAGAAATTGCGGCTGACGCACTGCGCTTGCCTGAATGGGATGCTGTGATTGGCAATCTCTCAGGTGGCGAGAAGCGCCGCGTCGCGCTTTGTCAATTGCTGCTCTCCAAGCCCGACATGCTGCTGCTCGATGAGCCCACCAACCACTTGGATGCGGAAAGTGTGGACTGGTTAGAGCAATTTCTTGCGCGTTTCTCCGGCACAGTCGTGGCGATCACACACGATCGCTACTTCTTAGACAATGCTGCAGAATGGATTTTGGAGTTGGATCGCGGCTCTGGTATCCCCTATAAAGGCAACTATTCGACGTGGCTTGAACAGAAAACGGATCGCTTGGCCAAAGAACAAAAGGGCGAAGAAGCTCGCACTAAGGCGCTGAAGAAAGAGCTTGATTGGGTGCGCCAAAATCCAAAAGGCAGGCAAGCTAAATCGAAGGCACGTATCGCTCGCTTTGAAGAGCTATCAAGCCAAGAGTATCAAAAGCGCAATGAAACCTCGGAGATTTTCATTCCCGTGGCTGAGCGCTTGGGCAATGAAGTCATTGAGTTCAACGGCGTATCGAAAGCCTTCGGTGATCGCTTATTGATCGACAACCTGAGCTTCAAAGTTCCCGCCGGCGCGATTGTGGGCATCATCGGGCCCAACGGCGCGGGTAAATCGACGCTGTTCCGCATGATTGCAGGCAAAGAGCAGCCAGATAGCGGCCAAGTCAAAATTGGCACGACAGCGCAGATGGCTTTCGTCGATCAAAACCGCGACAGCTTGGCGAATGAAAAAACAGTGTGGGAAGACATCTCTGGCGGCCTCGATATGCTGCAAATTGGTAAATTCACCGTGGCTAGCCGAGCTTACTGCGGCCGCTTTAACTTCTCTGGCAGCGATCAGCAAAAGAAAGTGGGCAATCTCTCGGGCGGCGAGCGTGGGCGCTTGCATTTGGCCAAGACTTTGATCGCTGGCGGCAACGTGCTGATGCTCGATGAGCCGTCCAACGATCTGGATGTGGAAACCTTGCGCGCCTTGGAAGATGCCTTGCTAGAATTTGCTGGCTCGGTGATGGTGATCAGCCATGATCGTTGGTTTCTCGACCGCATCGCTACGCACATCCTCGCTTGCGAAGGTGATTCACAATGGGTATTCTTCGATGGCAACTATCAAGAATATGAAGCGGACAAGAAGAAGCGTTTGGGTGAAGAAGGTGCGAAGCCAAAGCGTGTGCGCTACAAAGCTTTAGCATAACGGCGGTATTCGATCAAAGGTAAGAATTTCTCAGCATGGCAACTTCAGCAAAGCGCCCACTCGGCGTCATTGACGAGCCCTTCGGTGCGCGCGTAACGCTGCGTCAGACGCTGGACATCGTGCTCGAGCAAGCGCCAGATTTAATCCAAAAAGTGATTGAATCTTTAGGCAGCAAAGATGACAAACCAGTCAAGGGCATTGGCATGCTGCGGCCTAATTTCTCGCCGCCCGTACAGGCTGTGGTCAAGTTGCTGATTGCCAACAAACTGCGTGTGACGGAAGTGTTTACTGAACGCTTGCGCTATTACATGTTTCTTGGCGTGGGCACTTTGGCGCAATCGCCCCAGCTCATGCGCTTTGAAGATTTAAAGCTTTTTGAAGAAGAAGATTTGAACGAGAGCATTGAGGTGGCTGGTGTCATGCAGGAAGTGGCTTTGATCACTGATGAGATCATGCCAACACTAGATGCGTTAGTGAGTTCGTTGCTCGGCTGGATCACCGTGCAATCGCAAATTAACCCGCTGCGCTCAGAAATGTTTGCCCGCGCCTTGCGAGATTGTTTGATCGATCAAATCACAGATGCAGAAATGCGTGACGCGATCATCGGACACGCATCTTCCCGCATGGGCGTGCTGTTGCGCAAGCTCTACGTTGATCTGTGTCAGTGGCTTAAATCTTACGGTGTAGAAGAAGCATCCAGTGTTCAGCCTTCTCACTTGCCACAAGTGGCCAAGACTGCTGCGACTGGCTCGGGCTTGAGCAATTCCGTGGCTCGCACATTGCTGACGCTCGATAAACTACGTCGTCTGCTATCGGGTGAACTTGATGGCGATGCACACCGCCGGCAAGATTTTCTGCACACCGTGCCGGCCTCCGTTGTCGCGTTGCAAGACATGCGCCAAGTCGAAGCGATGGTGCAGCGCTTAGAGAAAAAAGCCAAAGACAAGCAAGATCATCCTGAGCATGATGCGAGGCATCGCGCTGCCAAAGCGCGCATGGCGCTCAAAGATGGGCGCGAGTTAGGCAAACAGTTGGGCGAAGAGGTTGTGCGGCTGATGCTGGACAATTTGATTCAAGATGAGCGGCTCCTTCCTCGCGTGCGCGGACATTTGCAAACTCTTGAACCCACACTGATGCACATTGCGCAGGATGATGCAAGATTCTTCAGCGATAAACAGCATGCTGCGCGGCAATTTTTAGATGCCGTGACGAACCGCAGCCTCAGCTTTTCGCATGAGAGAGAAGATGGCTATGAGCCATTTCTGTTGTCGGTGGAGCAAAGCATCGCCTTACTTCACAAAAAAACCGATTCAGGCGAGACTGCACAGCTGGCCTTCGGCGATGTCATGGAGCGCTTGTCTGGCATTTGGGCCAAATTAGATGTGCAAGAAAATGCACGCCGCGAAGAAGCAGCGCGCGCGCTCTTGCATGCCGAGCAGCGCAACACGATTGCACAATTTGTGGCTCAGGAATTCAGAGCGAGTTCCACTGGCATAAAAATTCCGCATATGGTGATCGATTTTGTGTGTGGTCCTTGGGCGCATGCTGTGGCCGAGAGCCAATTACGTTGCACCGATGGACGCACCGATCCGCAGGGTTATCAGGGCTTGGTGGGTGAGTTGTTTTGGAGCGTGCAGCCCTCAAAGGCGAAGCGCAATCGCAAGCGCCTGGTCCAACTGATACCGGGCATGCTGTCTAAGCTACGTCAAGGCTTGGCGATTATTGAATTTCCACCCGAGCGGATCACAGATTTTTTTGCTGAATTGATCAAACTGCATGAAGTAGCGCTGGAGGGCGGCCGCCACGATGCAGCGCAACTGGCAAAAGCTGCTGCGGATCGGCAGGCCAGTGATGCGGAAATCGCTGCAACGACGCAAGAGCGCATCGGCGAGCTTTCGAAAGTAGATGAAGTGCAGGCTGCGGCTGATCGCGCGGAATTGGAGGCGCTTTATGCAGCCAGCGAGCAGGCCTCGTTGCCTGCGTCAAATCCTGCAAGTTCGTTGACCGAGAATGAGCCCGATAGTATTTTTGACGATTTTCCATCGTCGCACCACGATGCACGCGATGCGCAGGATGGAGTGTGGCTGGCTCAAAGCGAAGTCTCGGGGGCGGGTTTTGTGAATCAGCAGGCGGTGATGCCTTTAGATGTCAGTACGGTCGTTCCATCGGCAGACTTGATCGCGCTCACGCCAGAGGCGACAGTGACGATTCCGATTGGCTGCTGGGCGGAGTTGATGCTCGATGGCGTATGGGTGCGTGCGCAATTGACTTGGGCCTCTCCAATGCGAAGCTTATTTATGTTTGTCTCTCGTGGAGGCAAGGCGCACTCCATGAGCAAACGCACGATGGATAAGCTCTGCTCGCAAGGCTTGATTCGCATGGTCTCGGAAGGCCAGATGGTCGATAAAGCGCTGGATGCTGTGGCGCAAACTGCGCTGCGCAATAGCGTTGGAGAAAATCGTTCTAGCTCTTGATAGAGCGGCTAAAACGGCGGCGCAGATTGCAGGAGAATTGAGTCGCCCTTGTCGATGGGATGCGCAAATTTCAATTCGCTAGCATGCAGCATCAGCCTAGGCGAGAGATCCTGAGGTAAGCCATACATCTGATCTCCAACGATGGGATGTCCTAAATGCTGCATATGCACCCTGAGCTGATGTGTTCGACCCGTTTTGGGCTCTAGCCGGCATAAAATATGCGCAGAATGCTCATCTTTTGATAGTATTTTAAAATGTGTGATGGCTGATTGGCCGGCGACTTGGTCAATCTTGCGCATTGGCCTGTGCGGCCAATCTACAGAAATCGGCGCGTCAATCACACCTTGAATCGGCATCTGCTTGCCATGCACCCATGCGAGATAAGTTTTTTCCACCTGCCTCGCTGCAAATGCAGCGCCGAGCGATTTCTGCACCGCAGGCGACAAAGCAAACAGCAGTAAACCACTGGTGGCTTCGTCCAGTCGATGCACCAGCAGCGCGGATGGAAAACGCCTTTTTACGCGATGCAAAGCGCAATCTTGCAAATCGACACCACGCCCGGGCACAGACAGCAGGCCAGCGGGTTTGTCGATCGCGATCAGATGCTCATCTTGGTAGATGATCTGCAAGCCGGTATCAAGCGGAGGTGCATAAGCGCGCACTCGAATTAGCTTGGACGGCTCGAAAAGGTTCTGACTCACGCGACAGCAGTCTTCTTGATTGGCTCACCCAAACTACGCAACACATCGCGCACCATCTGCGCCCGATCTTTGGGCTCAGGCAGCTCGCGCTCGACGCGAAGCTTTTCGTTGCCAGCGAGCTTGATGTGGCGATTTTTTTGGATTAAGCGCATGACGGACATCGGGTCAATCGGCGCATCCTTCTTGAAAGTGATCGTGATCACGGCTGGTGCGGCTTCTACTTTTTGCACGCCGAAGGGGGCAGCTAACACGCGCAGGCGATGCACGTCAATCAATGTTGCGGTGGGCTGCGGCAGCTTGCCAAACCTGTCCACCAGCTCTTCGACCAAGGTGTCGATTTGATCATTCGTCTTGGCTGTCGCGAGCTTTTTGTAAAACGACAAGCGCAGATGCACATCGCCGCAATAGTCGCTTGGGAGCAGGGCGGGCGAATGCAGATTGATCTCGGTGGCCGCAGCCATCGGGTTGAGCAAATCAGGCTCTTTGCCTTCTTTCAAGCTGCGTACGGCTTCCGAGAGCATTTCGTTGTAAAGCTGAAAACCAATCTCTAGCATATTGCCGCTTTGATTCTCGCCTAGCACCTCGCCTGCACCGCGAATCTCCAGATCATGCATGGCGAGATAAAAGCCGCTCCCCAATTCTTCCATTTGTACGATGGCTTCCAAGCGCTGCGTGGCTTGTTTGGTCAGGCTCTCGGTGTCGGGCACCATCAAATACGCATAGGCTTGGTGATGGCTGCGGCCCACTCGGCCACGCAATTGATGCAACTGCGCGAGGCCGAATTTATCGGCGCGAGAAATCACAATCGTGTTCGCGCTCGGCACGTCAATCCCGGTTTCGATAATCGTGGAGCAGAGCAATATATTGAAACGCTGTGCGACAAAATCGCGCATCACGTGCTCCAGCTGCCGCTCAGGCATCTGGCCATGCGCGACTGCAATTCGCGCTTCGGGCAATATGTCTTGCAGGCGTTGCAAGCGGTTTTCAATCGTCGCCACATCATTGTGCAAGAAATAAACTTGCCCGCCGCGCTTGAGCTCGCGCAACACCGCTTCGCGGATCACGCCATTGCCTTCGTTGCGCACAAAAGTTTTGATCGACAAGCGGCGCTGCGGCGCTGTAGCGATCACACTTAAATCGCGGATGCCTTCCAACGCCATGCCCATCGTGCGCGGAATCGGCGTGGCGGTTAACGTAAGCACATCGACTTCTGCACGAAAAGCCTTCATCGCCTCTTTGTGGCGCACGCCGAAGCGATGCTCTTCGTCGATCACGAGCAGGCCCAGATTTTTAAATTTCGTCTTTTCGCTGAGCAGCTTATGCGTGCCAACGATGATGTCCACACTGCCATCGGCAATGCCTTTGAGCGCTGCTGTGATTTCTTTGGCACTTCGAAAGCGGCTCATCTCCATCACTTTGATCGGCCATTTAGAGAACCGATCGGTGAGCGTGTGGAAATGTTGCTCGGCCAGCAGTGTGGTGGGTGCGAGGATGGCGACTTGCTTGCCGCCTGTGACTGCGACGAAGGCTGCTCTGAGAGCCACTTCGGTTTTGCCAAAGCCCACATCGCCGCAAACCAACCTGTCCATCGGCCTCGGCGAGATCATGTCTTGAATGGTGGCATGAATGGCGGCTCGTTGATCGGGCGTTTCTTCAAAACCAAAGGCTTTGGCGAATGCTTCGTAATCATCGGGCGAATAGCGGAATGCATGGCCTTGGCGCGTGGCGCGGCGGGCATAGATGTTGAGCAGCTCGGCGGCGCTATCGCGAATTTGCTCAGCGGCTTTGCGTCGCGCTTTTTCCCATTGGCCAGAGCCGAGTTTGTGCAGTGGCGCTTCATCGGCGGATACGCCTGTATAGCGACCGATGTTATGCAACTGGCTCACTGGCACGTAGAGCACGGCATCATCAGCGTAGAGCAAATGCAAAAACTCTTGCACTGCTGCAGAGCCATCGGGATTCTTCTGGCCGACATCGAGATTCACCAGCCCTTTGTAGCGCCCAATACCATGCTGCGTGTGCACCACAGGGTCGCCCACTTTGAGCTCGGAGAGATCTTTGATCAGCGCTTCAACATCGCTGGCTTGTTCTTGCTTTTTACGTCGGCGCACGCCGCCTTGCGCGGCGAAAAGTTCGGTCTCGGTGATGAAATCAATGCCGCCTTCGTTCCACGCAAAGCCAGCGGAGAGAGGCGCAACTGCCATGCCAGCTTTTTCATCGCTGGCTTGAAAATCAGCCAAGCTGTCAAACACCGGCAGCACAATATGGCTGGCGCGCAGAAAATCCATCAAACTTTCGCGGCGGCCTTCACTCTCCGCGGCGATGAGCACGCGGTGTTTACTGGTTTGCAGATGTGCTTTGAGCTGGATCAGCGGCTCTTCGCTATCGCGTTGACTTGCCAGATAAGGTAAAGCGGATGCTATGAATTCAGTAGCGTCTTGCGCAGTATCGTTAAGGGCTAACTGCTCAAAACCATTACAAAACCCGTAAAACTGCTCGCTAGACAGAAACAGCGATTCAGGCGGCAAAGGCGGGCGCTCCGGATCGCCTCGGCTCATCGAATAGCGCTCTTTCGCATCGATCCAAAAGCGCGAGAAGCTGGCCTCTAAATCGCTGTGGAGCACGATTGTGGCCTGCTCGCTATCTCCCAAGTAATCAAAAATTGTGGCCAGTTCGTCGAAAAAAAGTGGCAAATAATATTCAATACCCGCCGTGGCTACGCCATTGGCCATGTCTTTGTAAATGCGGCTTTTCGTCGGATCGCCATCGAGCAGCTCACGCCACTGATTGCGAAATTGTTTGCGCGCATCATCGTGCAGCGGAAATTCGCGGCCGGGCAGTAGGCGAACTTCAGGTACGGGATACAAGCTGCGCTGCGTGTCGGGATCAAAAGTGCGAATCGAATCCACTTCGTCGTCAAACAAATCCACCCGGTAAGGCACTGGGCTGCCCATGGGAAACAAGTCGATTAAGCCGCCGCGCACGGCATATTCGCCGGGGCTGACCACTTGCGTGACATGGTGGTAGCCAGCAAGCGTTAATTGCGCTTTGAATTTCGCCTCATCGAGTTTTTGCTTGGTTTTAAAGGAGAAGGTATAGGCCGCAAGGAAGCTGGGCGGGGCGATGCGATACAGCGCTGTGGTGGCTGGGATAAAGACGACATCAATAGCTTCTGGATGCGTGCGATCTTTGGCTTTCAAAATCCGCCAAAGCGTAGCCAGCCGCTCGGAAATCAAATCTTGATGCGGCGAAAAAGCGTCATACGGCAGCGTCTCCCAATCGGGGAACATCACCGAACGCAAATCGGGCTGAAAAAACGCCAGCTCATCTTGCAGCCGCCGCGCATCCAGCGCCTCTGCGCAAATGATCGCCGTGATCTGGCCGCGTGCTTTTTGCTTTAGTGCAAATTCGCCGAGCATGAGCGCATCGGCACTAGAGAAAGGGCGCGGCATGGCATAACGCTTGCCGGGGTTTAGTTTTGGAAAATCCATTGAACAGGTGCTTGAGAATGACGAATACCCCGGTTCTTGCGAAGCAGGGTTGTATTCTTTATTTTATCGGCTCATACAATGCAGAGCATGCATGCCGCACCAAAACCCCGAATCTTTACCTTGATCCCTTGTGGCGGCACAGGCTCGCGCTCGGGCGTTGGCCTGCCAAAACAATATCGCGGTATGGCGGGGCAGCCACTGGTCTCACATACTTTGGTGGCATTTTCTGGCGTTGCGCGCGTTGCTGCTACAGCTGTGGTCATTGCGCCCGATGATGACTTGTTTGCCGTGCATGTGAAGTTGCCCAATGCTGCTATTTTCATAGCACCTTGCGCAGGAAATAAACGGGCTAACACCGTATTTCAAGGCTTAAACGCTTTACTCGATCACGGTGCGCTGCCCTCGGATTGGGTGCTTGTACATGATGCGGCGCGCTGCTTGATTACGCCCGAACAGATTGATGTGGTGATCGATGCTTGTCTTGATGATGCGGTGGGCGGGCTGTTGGCTTGCAGGTTGCCGGATACTTTGAAGCAAGAAAGTGCGGGGCGGGTGAGCCAGACGATTGATCGCGCTGACAAATGGCTGGCGCAAACGCCGCAGATGTTTCGGATTGGTCAGTTGCAACTTGCTTTGCGCCAAGCGGGTGATGCTGTGACAGACGAGGCCAGTGCTATGGAGGCACTAGGCTTTGCTCCTAAGCTTATCCCCGGCAGCGCGCAAAATTTCAAGGTGACTTACCCGGAAGACTTCGCACTCGCTGAGGCTATTTTGAATTCACGAAAGGCGATGCCATGAACATTCGTATCGGAGAAGGCTGGGATACGCACCAACTCGTGCCAGGGCGCAAGCTGATCCTTGGCGGCGTGGAGATTCCATTTGACAAAGGCTTGCTGGGGCATTCGGATGCTGATTTGCTATGCCATGCGATCACGGATGCATTGCTCGGCGCAGCAGCGTTGGGTGATATTGGCAAGCATTTTCCAGACACGGATGCGGCTTTCAAAGGCGCAGATTCCATCGTGCTACTACAAGAGGCGATGCGCCGAGTCAGAGATGCTGGCTATGAATTGGGCAATTTGGATGGCACGGTGATTGCGCAAGCTCCCAAATTAGCAGCGCATATTCCTGCAATGAAAAGCCGTATTGCGCAAGCGTTGGCCTCAAGCGAAGGCCAAATCAACATCAAAGCTAAAACCTACGAGCATTTAGGGCCCGTGGGACAAGGCCAGAGTATGGAAGCCAGGGCGGTGGTGTTGTTGATTGCGAAGTCACTGTGAAAACGCTATGAAAGTGATAGCGCATTACGCTGATTGGATGCCGGCTAGAGACCTAAAGTCATCAAAATTCTGATCTAGGGCGTTACAAAAGCCTTCATGCGCTTCTCACTTCCTTTTTTTAAAATCAGCCGGCTGCTGTGGGCATCGCCTTGCAGTTTGCTCGGGTTTCTGCTGTGTCTTATGGCGCGACCCTTTGGCGCTCGCATGCGTTGGGCCGATGGCGCATGGGAATGCTGCTTGCCAAATGCTGCCTTGGCAGCAAAGTGGCTGGAATGCCATCAGCCGTTTGCAGCCATCACGCTCGGGCATCTGATTTTTGCGTTGAGAGCGCAGGATTTGGCAAAGTGGCATGCGCATGAGAGGGTGCATGTGCGGCAGTATGAAGCTTGGGGGCCGCTGATGCTGCTGGCCTATCCCGCAGCCAGCGCATGGGCTTGGTTGCATGGGCATGATATCTATAGTGACAATTTCTTTGAGCGACAAGCCTACCTTGTTGAGCTTGGTAGCGAAAGCGAGAGGACGCATGCTTCACTCTTAAAATGATAGCGTTTTGCGCAATAAACACGCCGGCTAAGGCACATTTCGATCTAAAAATATGGTGGGAAAACGATCACTGCGCAGTGAGCAGCCCTTGGGGCACGCGAGCATCGCGTTAGGCAACTGCCCGCTTTGCGGCAGGCC
The DNA here is from genome assembly GCA_031376455.1 of Variovorax sp. GTDB lineage: Bacteria > Pseudomonadota > Gammaproteobacteria > Burkholderiales > Burkholderiaceae_C > JANMDU01. The sequence goes on from JANMDU010000101.1 coordinate 27,538, forward strand.
TCTGATGGCAGGCAAAAGCGTGGATGAGCATCATCTGGTTCCCAAGAGCCAAGGCGGGCGCGAAACGCGCACCATGCATCGTATTTGTCACCGCAAAATTCACGCGACGTTAACCGAGAAAGAGCTAGCCCGCAGCTACAACACTTGGGCGCAACTACAAGCCCATGAGGATATCGCTGCCTTCATTATTTGGGTGCAAAAAAAGCCATCGGATTATTACGACAACAGCGTGAAAGCAGCGCGGCGGCGCTGAACTGCGATTGAGCTTCGCAAATGCGGATTTTTAGGCCACAAACTCAGCAATATCCGCCGTCAAATCCGGATGCCCTGCGAAATGTTCGATCACAAAATCCACGAAGGCTCGCACCCGTGCGGGCAGTTGTTTGCGGCTGGGGTAATGAATGAAAAGTTGAATATTTTCTGCCACGCTACCGGGTAGCAGCACTTTGAGCTGACCGTTTTTAAGCATGGGCAAAACCAATGGTTGCGGCAATTGCGCGATGCCTAGACCATCAACACAGGCTTGCGCCAAGCTGCGAAAATCGTTGCAAATGAAGTGACCGGGCAGTTGCAGAAATTGCATGCTGCGAGCGCCATCTTCTGAATGGCCGCTTCGTGTCTGCACGATAAAAGGCGTGGTTTGCTCACGGCCTGTGATTTGCATCAACAGTGCGCGATGCTGAGTTAAATCATCCAAGATCTGGGGCGCACTGTGTTCAGCCAAATAAGCCGGTGATGCACACAGCAGTAAGCGCAGCGGTCCCAACGGTCGAGCGACAAAAGCCGCATCATTCAAAGCGCCGATCCGAATACCCACGTCAAAGCGTTTGGGGATCAGCGGGCTGGAATCTTCGCTGAGCTCAAGCTCCAGCTTGATACCGGGATAGCGCGCCAGAAATTGCGGCAGCAGTGGAATCAAATACAAATACGCCAGTGGCGACACGACAGTGGCTCGCAGCTTGCCTGTGGCACTCTTCGCATCATTGGCCGCCTCGACGCAGGCCGCATCGAGCTGCTGCAGCGGTTGGCGGCATTGCTCTAAAAAGGCTTGGCCTTCTGGCGTGAGTTGCAAGGCGCGGGTGCTGCGCGCCAGCAGGCGAACACCTAAGGCAGCCTCCAAGCGGCTGATGTTTTGGCTGACCGCGACGGGGGAGATGCCCAGCTCAATCGCTGCTTTGGCAAAGCTGCCCAGTTCGGCAGTGCGAGTGAAGTTGAGGATGCCGCGTAAAGTCTGCATTTCCCGAATTCTGAGTCAAAAGGGCCTGATTGCAAAGTTTTTATTGGGTATTTATGAAGCATTAGGTCAATTGCACAACGGACTGATTGCTTTTAAAGTTCACCCATGCTCCATTTCGAGCTATTTTTCACAAGGATTAATAACATGAATACCGCAACCGCTCAATCCTTCTCCACAACCCAGACAAGCAAACAAGCCATGCAATTCGAAGCCAGTACCACGATCAACGCCCCAGCTTCAGCAGTCTTTGCGCTCTACGCCAATGTTGGCGGCTGGCCACTTTGGGATTCTGATTTGAAGGAATCTCATCTGAAGGGTGCATTTGTCTCGGGAGCAATCGGTGAGGTCAAGCCGCACAGTGGGCCAAAATCAGCGCTTGAATTCGTTGAAGTGATTCAAGGCAAAAGCGTGCGCATGGCGTGCAAACTGCCTCTGGGCATGATGCATTTTGATTACGAGTTGCAATCCAGCGGGAATACAACTGTGGCGACTCACCGCACCACCTTTTCGGGCTTTCTCGCACCCCTGTGGAGTCGCGTGATTGGCTCGGGCATGAAGAAGACGCTGCCTGCCGCGCTCGCAGGTCTGAAGCGTGTTGCCGAAGCAAGTTGAGAAGCAGGGTGGGCATGGCAAAAAGCGTTGTACTTAGCGTTGTAATCAGCGTGGCAATCAGCGCAAAACCCGCTTGTAGCCATGCCAAAATCACCGCATGAATCCAATTGCCTTAACTTCCGTTGCCTTCAATCCCGTTCCTCTGACTCTTTTATTTGCAGGCTTCTTCGCGCTGATGCAATGCGCACTGACAGCGTGGGTTGTGGTTCGCCGTCTTCAAGCACGGGTGAGTTTGTCTGATGGCGGAGACAAGCAGCTATTGCGGCGCATCCGCGCTCACGGCAACTTTACTGAAACCGTGCCGATGGCCTTGCTGCTCATGGCGCTGCTGGAGCTCGCTGGCTTGGCGCAAATCTGGTTGATCGCTTTCGGCTTCGCTCTGCTGCTTGGCCGCGTTTTGCATGCGATCAGCCTGCTGACCAACAATGCAAAGTGGAGCCGTGGCGGTGGCATGACGCTCACTCTAGCTGTGATCAGCATAGAAGGCCTGTGTGCGATCTGGTTGTTTACCCGCTCTGCAATTGCTATGAATTAGATAGCGCTTTGCGCAGGTTTCATGCCGGCTAGCTGCCCAAAACGCTTAAATTTATACTTCTTTGCGCAGCGCAGGAAATAAAATCACATCGCGAATGCTCGGGCTGTTGGTGAGCAGCATCATGAGGCGATCAATGCCGATACCGCAGCCGCCAGTGGGAGGCATGCCGTATTCAAGTGCTCTGACGAAATCATGGTCGTAGAACATGGCTTCATCGTCGCCAGCGTCTTTCGCGCTGACCTGCGCTTGGAAGCGCGCAGCTTGCTCTTCGGCGTCGTTCAGCTCTGAAAAGCCATTACCGAATTCGCGGCCTGTGATGTAGAGCTCAAAGCGCTCGGTGATCGTTGGGTCGGTATCGCTGGCTCTTGCGAGCGGAGAGATCTCAGTCGGGTGATTGCAAATGAAGGTTGGCGCGATGAGTTTTTCCTCGACCACTTCTTCAAAATACATCACTTGCAAGCTGGCGATGCTGCGCGATGAAAGCTTGTCTGCTTCTTCTTTCTTGCCGAGCTTTTTTAGCGCGTTCGTCAGCCATTCGCGGCTGTCTGCGCCTTGATCGCCCGCTTCGGTATGTTTGACAATTGCGTCGCGGATGGACAGGCGAGCGAAGGGCTTGGCCAAATCGATATTCAAATCAGTCGCGCCAAGCTTGTAGGGCAGGGTAGTGCTGCCGGTGAATTGCGTGGCCACATCACGGATGAGTTTTTCAGTGAAGTCCATCAAATCATGATGATTCCAATACGCAGCATAAAACTCCATCATGGTGAATTCAGGGTTGTGGCGCACGGAAATGCCTTCGTTGCGGAAGCTGCGGTTGATCTCAAACACGCGATCAAAGCCGCCCACGATCAGGCGCTTCAAATACAGCTCAGGCGCGATACGGAGGAACATTTCTTGATCGAGCGCGTTGTGATGAGTCACAAACGGTTTAGCATTCGCGCCGCCGGGGATCGGATGCAAGATGGGTGTTTCTACCTCTAAAAATTCATGCTGCAGCATGAATTGGCGAATCGCGCTGATGCCTTTGCTGCGCGCCTTGAAGCGCTCTCTCGCCGCTTCGTCTGTGATCAAATCGACATAACGCTGGCGATACTTCACCTCTTGATCGGCCATGCCGTGAAACTTATCGGGCAATGGGCGCAGGCTCTTAGTGAGCATCACGATCTTCGTCACCAGAATCGAAAGTTCTCCCGTTTTAGTTTTGAAGAGCTTGCCTTCTGCGCCAATAATGTCGCCCAAATCCCAGTGCTTGAAGGCTTCGTAATCTGCCTCGGGAATGAAATCTTTGCTCACGTAAAGTTGAATGCGGCTGGGGTTGTCAACTGCGATACTTTCGCTCACGATAGAGCTCGATCCATCTTGCACAGACGCAAAGCTGGCCTTGCCCATCACGCGCTTTAGCATCA
>JANMDU010000102.1:0-1580 GCA_031376455.1 Variovorax sp.
AGCCGCTACACGCCCGAGTGGGCCGAGTCGGTGACGGGTATTGACAAGGCCGACATCATCCGTATTGCGCTGGAGTTTGCCAAAGCAGCGCCGCGCGCGGTGGCGTTTACCAACCGGGGCTCAGGCGCGCATTACAACGGCTTTAATGCTGATCGTGCTGTCATCTTGCTCAACGCAATTGTGGGCAGCATCGGTAAAGTCGGCGGCTATTGCTATGGCGAAGAGCCAACGCGCGTGCCTCCGCGCGTGTTCCCGCAGCCTGAGCCGCGCCCGCCTGCGGCAAAAGCGACCAGTTTGATAGAAAATCCACCTGAATGGCCGCTGGCCAACAAATGGCAGCGCATGAAGGTCGGCCAGATCGTCTATCAGTACATCAAAGAAGGCCGAGGCAAGATGCAGGTGTATTTCAGCTACTGCGTTGCTACGCCGCAAACCTGGCCCGAAGGCCGCAGCCTTGCGGTGGAAGTGCTGTCCAGTGAGAAGCTCATTCCGTTTCACGTTTGCTCCGATGTCGTCTATTCAGAGCAAGCGCATTACGCCGATTTGATCTTGCCCGATGCCACATACACCGAGCGCTGGGGCTTTGATACGCGCAACAATATGGAGCTGCGCGATTACGTCACGCTGCGCCAGCCCATCGTGCAGCCGCCAGCAGAATGCGTGAGCTTTGTGGATTCGATGATTGAAATCGGCAAACGCATCAGCCCGGAGACAGCCAAGTATTTCAACTTCAAGAATCACGAAGATTGGCTGCGCCAGCGAAGCGCCGCGTTTGGCAAGCGCCCCGGTATCAGCAAAGCCGGCAGCACCGACACAGCAATCGACGGCTTTAACTACATGCGCGAACACGGCGTATGGCAAGACATGAGCAAGCCGAAATACTACGACCTTTACAACTGGGAAATGACCGAGACGCAGCTCAAAGATACGCGGGTTGAGGGCGCAAACATTCTGCGCAAGAATACGGCAGGCAAGGAAATAGTCGTCGGCCTGATGGTCGATGGCAAAGCCCGCAGAGGCTTCGCTACGCCCTCGCGCAAATTCTCCGTGTATCACGAAGATATTGAGCAAGCGGCGAAAGACAGAAAGTTTACGGAAGACGGCGGCAAAGGCATGCCCACCTACTTCCCGATTCCATCCCACGAGAAGATGACGCCCGAGATGCTGCACCTCGTCACCTTCAAATGGAACGTCCACACCCAAGGCCGCACGCAAAGCCAAAAATACTTGAGCGAAATCGTGCACCACAACCCCATGTGGATTCATACGGATCAAGCAGAGAAGCTCGGCATCAAAACGGGTGATTTGATCGAGATCACCACCTATCGCCCCCACGGTCACGCCATGAAAGAAGGCGGCGGCACGGTGCTAGGCAGCGCGCAAATCACAGCCTATGTGACGGAGGGCATTCATCCGCGCACGGTCGCCGTATCCAACACCCTAGGCAACTTCTTTCATGGCCGAGCAGCTACAGCGCTCAAAGGCCGGCGCGGAACCAGCGCAGGCTGGGATAACAAAATAGAAACCGAAGACCAAGATTTGGTAGACGACATCTGGTGGGATCCCCGCAAAGGCGGCAC
>JANMDU010000107.1:0-2795 GCA_031376455.1 Variovorax sp.
GTTTTGCGAACCGTCGGCCAGATCGATGGTGTTGAGCAAGCGCACGCCGCTGGAGAGCACCGGCAGTGGCCGCCCTGATTGCAAGGCTGTGTAGAAACTGAAGATGTCTTGCACGGCGTTAGAGGCGCCGAGGTTTGACAGAGCGGGTGCAGGCTCATTCAAAATAATTTGTGATGGAGAAAAAGCCTGTTCGTATTCACTTCTATCACTCCATTGAACGGCTAATCCACTGTTACCAGAAATGTTAATCAAGCCGTTTATGCTGCCAATCTGAAGTTGACCGCCTAATGGTGACAATGTAAAAGATCCCAGATCAGTCCGCCCGCTTCCCAGCAAAAACTCTATGCTGGATTCGCCAGTGGCGAAATCATCAATAAATGTTGGAATTGATGATTGGTTGTCACCCAAATTAGATTCTGGGGCAGGATTAGTTCCCCTCGCATACCTTGAACAAAATTGACGGTAGGTCTCGGATACACCACTTGCAGAACCTAAAAGTAATTCCGGTGTCCTGGCCACTCCTGCTGCATAAATACCTAACGCACTTTCTTTTTGTGAATCGGTAAGATTTGTACGATTTAACTCTCGCCTATATTCATCCAAGAGAACACTCAAATTATTCGCTTGCGCATCATCCAAGCCAAGGTTACTGATTCGTATGCCTGAAATTGCAGGATTATTAGAATTAGATGCAAATTCTCGGCGAACGGCATCTGCAAATACATAGGCATCACCTTCCGCCCCAAAACAGGCTGCGAGGTATGCACTTCGACTGTCATTCACGGCCGCATATCGAGCATTAGTAATTGAAGAACTAGCAAAATGGCCAATTTCATGGGTCAAACCACTAATGAAAGTACTGACATCTTGGTCACTCATCGTGGAGGAGAGACTACCTCCAGGAGTTGTGAGTCTACTTCGAGTCCAATCCACACTACCAGTACCAGAAGCACCAATCAGAATGGGCGACCAGCCCGGTGCTGTCGCGTAGGCAGTAAGACCATTGATAAGTGTCGATGAGCCCGCGTTTATAGCCGTAACAATACGGTCAACAGCAGGTTGCCCAATAGCCGCCCTAAGATTAGAAAATATTGGGTTACTGGATGAAATAGGCATGAATTACTCCACAAAAATATCAAAAGAATTACTGCAACCGCTTGGCTGAAATCCAAATACATAACGAAACGGTTTGCCTTCTCGAAACGACATGACTCCGTTGTGCTGTTTGTCGGGATGGCTTTGCCTATCCTTGATGAGCCACTGTCCAGGTGTTTGGCCTATTAGCCACGATTCCTTGAACACTTTTTCGACATCTAAACGTCGTATGCAAATAAATTCTGTAGAAATCTCGATGCGAAGTACCTTGCCTTTCCACAATGAAATCTGACTGAATTCGCGGCTCGGCCATCGCCAAATGTGCTCACCTCTCTCGTTAATTATTTTTTTAGTGAGTGCATATTTCTTTGGTATCGCGATTTGCTCGATGGCAGTTAAGTCAGAAAGGCTGCCGAGCTGCACTAATGGAAGCAAGAGTCTTTGAAGCACGTAGTTTTTTTCACTCATACATTCGTCATCACTGCACTCAGGAAAACCAGAGGCCACAGTAGGAGATGAAAGTGCGATAACAATAGTTATTACTAATGCATTGATGTAAATCATTTTTTTCATGACGCAAGCCTCCAGATTGAATCGTTTCCGGGTTGTTTTACAAGCGTTTTAGGCAGATAGCCGGCATAGAACCTGCGCAAGCCGCTATTGAATTCATAGTGATTAGTGATCTCCCTTAATTCCCAAGCTATCCTACGATTTTCAGCATTATTTAAGCCTCTAGCCGGCGTATCTATTGCGCAAGCCGCTATCGAATTGAGAGTCGCACTCGGCTGCCCTACATTCCCCGTCACCACCGGCGCATCATTCACATTCCTCACCGTGATCTCAAACACATCGCTGGCCGCTGCGCCGCTTCTATCTGTGGCAATCACTCGCAGGCTGATCGTGCCCACCTGCGCATTGCCCGGCTCTGCAATCAATTGGCCCGAGACCGCATTGAACGCCATCCAAGCCGGCAGCGCCTGCCCATTGGCTTGCACCACGGTGTAGTTCAAGCGGTCATTGGTGTTGATGTCTTTGAAAGCATCAGAGGGCACTTCCCAGACCAACACATCATCCTCATTCATCGTCCTGTCCGCAATCGCTTTGTCGATCTGCGGCAGCGTATTGACCGGTGGCAAGCTGCCGCCATCGCTTTGAATCTGCGTGATGAGGATCGTGCTGCTGCCTGTGGAATCATCAATGCGAATGCCTGCGCCAATGGGCGTGTAGCTGACGCCTTGGTTGCTGGCCTCTAGGGATACGGTCTTGATGTTTTGATAGCTAATTTGGCCATTGGCCACACCGGTATTGCGCAAGCCGCTATCGAATTCGTAGCGATTGTTGGCGTAATCAATCGCGGTGATGCCCCAGTCGGCCAGGCTGTTGAGCTCTAGGCGGTCTTTAGTTTGACCGTTGGCGGTGATGCTGGTCTTGTCTTGCAAGATGCGCGTCTGCGGGCCGCTGGCGCTTTGGATGACGGTGGTCTCGGTGTTGTTGTGTCCTGTCCAACGTCCAATCAACGTTTTCAAATGCAGGCCAAACCCGCTTTTTTGCATTGTTTTCATGTTGTCTTTCAGATTTCTGTGCGGTTTATACGGTTTTCAATCGATTGCAAGGCTTTCGCCCCGGTATTTCTGACAGTGATTTTGTGTTTTTTGAGTGCGCAGCCAAGCTTTGCCATCTCGTCCTTGGACAGCGAGTAA
>JANMDU010000142.1:0-21483 GCA_031376455.1 Variovorax sp.
GCCGCCCGCCATGCAAGACATCTTCATAACTGCTGCGCACCGCATGCTGAATCACTTTATCGCGCACGAAGCGGCCATTGACATAGGCATACTGCTGATCAGCGCGGGACCGCGCGGCATCGGGCAGGCCGGCAAAGCCTGTCACACGGACAGCACCTTCGCTGTGGTCAACAACAAGTGCAGCCTCGATGAAATCTTCGCCCAGCACATCTTGTACGCGCTGCTTCGCATCTGCTGCCCTCCATTGCTCATGCAGCTTGCCTTCATGCCAAACGGTAAACCCCACATCAGGCCGCACAAGTGCATGGCGGCGAATCGCCTCTAGGCAGTGCGAGAGCTCCGTGGCATCACTCTTCAAAAACTTGCGCCGCGCGGGCGTGGCGAAAAATAATTCTTTGACTTCAACTGTCGTGCCCTGCGCACGCGCCGTGGCAGACAATTCACCCGAGCGTCCATCCAGCAGCCAGGCCGAATTCTTCAAGCCATTTTGGCTGCTAACGCACGAGGATATTGCGCAATCAGCGATCGAATTAATAGCGGCCAGCGCCTCGCCGCGAAAGCCCATCGTACTCACCGACTCCAAATCTTGCAGGCTAGAAATCTTTGATGTGGCATGCCGCCGATAAGCCAGCGGTAATTGCTCACGCGGTATGCCGCAGCCATCGTCTTCCACAATGATGGCGCGCACGCCACCTCCCAGCAGCCGCACGTTGATTTGCGATGCGCCCGCATCCAGCGCGTTATCCACCAATTCGCGAACCACCGAAGCAGGCCGCTCCACCACTTCGCCCGCAGCGATTTGGCTGATGAGCTCATCGGGTAGCTCGCGGATGACGGGGAGTGGAGGAGAAGATAAAGCATTCACAAAAAGCATTTTGCCAGAGGCGATAATTCAGCTCTATGGAACTCATCTCTCAACTCTTTGCTCTAGGCATTGATTTCATCGTCAACATTGACGAATACTTGCTGCGCTTTGTGCAGGCCTATGGCCCTTGGATTTATGTGCTGCTATTTGCCATCGTGTTTACCGAAACAGGTGTCGTGGTTATGCCGTTTTTACCTGGAGATTCGCTGCTTTTCGTCGTTGGCGCGATGTGTGGCATTGGCCTGATGAGCTACCCGCTGGCCTGCGCCGTGTTGATCGTGGCAGCGATTTTGGGAGATCAGTGCAACTTCATGATTGGCCGCTATTTCGGCCCCAAAGTCTTTCAGTGGGAAAACAGCCGCTGGTTCAACAAACGCGCTTTTGACAAAGCCCACAATTTCTACGAAACCTATGGCGGCATCACGATCATCCTTGCCCGTTTTATGCCCTTTGTGCGCACTTTTGCGCCCTTCGTCGCAGGCGTGGCCGATATGAATCGCGGCAAGTTCACCCTCTACAACGTAGCGGGTGCCTTCATCTGGGTGCTGGGCATCGTGACAGCGGGTTACTTTTTCGGCAACTTGCCATGGGTCAAAGCGAACTTGGAAAAGATCATCTGGGCGCTGATCATCGTGCCCGGCTTGATGGCGATTTTTGGCGCTTGGAAGGCTGGGCGGGCGGAGAAGGCGAAAGCTGAGGCTTGATGATGAATTTATCTCCATCCACCGCCAACTTGCCGAAACCCTTCTGGGCACTGTTCGCCCTGTACTCGGTCGCCAGTTTCACGCATTTCGTCCACAACGCAGAATTCATCGCGATCTATCCCAACATGCCCGACTGGATCTCGCGCGAGACGGTTTATCTCGCGTGGCTTAGCATTGGAAGTTTGGGGCTCGCCGGCCTGCTGATGTGGCGCTTCAGACTGTTTGCGCTCGGAATGCTCTGCATGGGCGCATATGGTGCGTTGGGCCTCGATGGCCTCGCGCACTACACCTTGGCGCTCTGCGGCGAGCACACCTTAGCGACAAACCTCACGATTTGGTTTGAAGTGATCACTGGGTTTGTGCTGTTGATGGTGGCTGGCATGTGGTTGGGGCGTTGGGCTTCAAAACTAATGGCTGCGCGCCAATAACTCGCGGTTGTGATTGGGTTGTTTTATGTAGCGGAATATTGGGGGAGGGCCAGCCGAAGGCCAGCCCGGAGGACATTCGCGCAGTAGAACAGCCCAAGCGCAACTGCTGCCTCGCTAAAGTGGCAGGATGTTTAAGTTTTGGCCTTAGGCACTCGCCCCATCAAATAAAACTCAGGATTGGGCATCATCCCGGAAAACGATGCCATTCGGTTAGACAGCCCGAAGAAAGCCGTGATGGCGGCAATGTCCCATGCATCTTCGTCATCGAACCCATGCGCGTGAAGCGCAGAAAAATCCGCATCGTTGACCTGATCGGAATGCAAGCAAACCTTCATCGCAAAATCCAGCATGGCTTTTTGGCGAGGTGAAATCTCTGCTTTGAGATAGTTCACCGCCACTTGATCCGCAATGTGTGGCTTCTTCTCGTAAATCCGCAAAATCGCCCCGTGCGCCACGACGCAATACAAGCAGTGGTTGGCCGCGCTGGTTGTGGTCACGATCATTTCGCGATCGCCTTTGGTGAGGCTGCTAGTCCGCCCAGCCGTCTCCGGCATCATGAGCGCATCGTGATACGCGAAGAAGGCGCGCCACTCAGCAGGGCGGCGGGCAAAAGCGAGGAAGACGTTGGGGATGAAGCCGGCTTTTTTTTGTATCTCGGCGATGCGTGCCACGATGTCGCCGGGCAGGGTGTTCAGATCGGGGTGGGGATAACGGGGGGTCATAGGCAATCCTTTTTGTTGGTAGGATGATAGGCAATTTTGAAAGGCACACGATGGCTAAGATTTCTTCCGAACCCAAAGGCGATCCCATCTACGACAAAGGTTTGGCGCGCCGCAAAGCTGTGCTGGGCGAAGAATATGTGAACGGCGCGTTTGCCCGCTCCACCGATTTCACCGCGCCGCTGCAAGAGCTGGTCACTGTTCATGCTTGGGGCAATACGTGGCAGCGCGATGGCATCTCACTCAAAACCCGCAGCATCGTTACTGTGTCAATGCTGGTGGCGTTGGGCAAGATGCACGAACTCAAAATCCATGTGCGAGGCGCACTCAACAACGGCGTGACCCCCGAAGAGCTGCAAGAGATATTTATGCATGCCAGCGTCTATTGCGGTTTTCCGGCTGCAGTTGATGCATTTCGCACGGCATCTGAGGTGATTGATGCAAAAAACAGCTGATCGCCGGCATGTAATCTGCGCAAGATGCTATTGAATCAATAGCAAATCGGCCTTAATACAGTGAAGGCTCGCCCAGCGGGCGGGTCTTGAAGCGCTTGTGTACCCAGTAGTATTGATCGGGGGCTGCGAGGATGAGCGCTTGCAACTCTCTATTCATGCGCTCCGTATCGGTTCGCGCATCTCGGCTGGGGAAATTGCTCCAGACAGAGGAAAAATTGACTTCATAGCCCTCGGGTGTCATACGGTTCGACAGCGTGATCACATGTGCTTTGCAAAGCCGTGCAAACCGCGAAAGCGACGTAACGGTGGCTGCGTTCACACCAAAAAACGGCACAAACTCTGCGCCATGGCTGCCAAAATCCATATCGGGTAGCAGATACAAAGCTTCGCCCGCTTCCACTGCCGCTGCAATCTCGCGCACGCCCTCCATGCGTGCAAACAAGCGCAGCCCACCAAAGCGCTGGCGGCTGCGCAAGATCCAAGCATCGACTACTGGATTTCTTTGGCTCTGGTAAATGCTACAGATCGGACGCAATTGATCTTTCGTGATCGCTACGCCGCCTGCATCCAAGCCTACAAAATGCGGCGAAAACAGCACAAGCTTAGATTCAGTGCGTAGCGCTTGCATATCGCCAGTGACCTTCAAACGCTTCGCCAACAGTTCACGAGAGCCATGCCACAGCCAGCTTCTATCGAGCCAAGCCTGCGCGACGCGTACAAAGACTTGTCGCTCCAAAGCCATACGTTGAGCAGCAGGCATGTCTGGAAAACACAGCAAAAGATTGACCCTCACCACTTTGCGCCGAGGCCAAATCGCGAGATACAAAATCTGCCCGAGTATCCAGCCGAAGCTGCGCAATAAACGCAGCGGCAGCGGTGCAAGCAGGCGCATCAACAGCACGCCGGCATGGCTGAGAATGCGAGCGAGAACCTCCATCAACTGGCCTGCTCCGTAGCATTCGTCACATCATCTGGACGGGGTTGCTTGTAGCGCGCATAGCCCCACAGGTATTGCTGGGGGCACTCGCGCACAAGGCGCTCCATCGCTGCATTGATTTGACGAGCTGCTTGTTCGGGCAGATCGGATAAGTCTTCGGTGAAGGGTCGCAAATGCACGCAATAGCCAGAGCCAGCATGCAGCCGCTCGCCCCAGGCCAGAAGAATAGTTGCCCCCGTTTGCTTGGCAAGGCGTGCGGGCAAAGTCATGCTGTAAGCCGGTGACCCGAAAAACTCAGACCACACGCCTAACCCCAGCGGCGGCACCTGATCGGGCAAGATGCCCAGTGCCTGCCCGCTGCGCAATGCTTTGACTAAAGTTTTCACACCTGTCAATGTGGCTGGCACTGCAGCCAAGCCGGCGCGATTGCGCGACTGGCTCACCAAGCTTTGCAACCAAGCTTTGCGTGCAGGGCGATAAAGCACGGTGATCACTTTGCCTTGCGCTGCATAGCGCGCAGCGTAAGCCTGCGCTGTCACTTCAAAGCAACCCAAATGCGGCGTGAGAAACACGATGCCCTTGCCGCTGGCATGCGCATCGTCCATCAGCTCGGCGCCATCCCATTGAATGGAGACAGGCGCTCCCCACCATAGCCTCGGCAGCTCGGCCACCATGCGGCCGGCATGTGCAATAGCCGCGCGCACCTGCGAAGGCGCATAACCCGCCAGATGCGAATTCGTGGCAAAACGGCGGCGATAAGTGGGGGAAAGCGCATAGGCTAGCCAACCTAGTACCTCGCCCAAGCCATGCAGCAAAGGCAGTGGCAGACGAGCGAGTAACTTGAAAACAGCTTCCATCTATTTTGATAAAATATAGCTTGTCGCTGAGTTAACCCGAGCAACTTGCAGGGCGACATAAAACAAAACTGCTAAAGCGTTCGCCAAGCACTCCAGAGAAATCCACGAGTTTGCGGCAACGCAAATTTCTTAACATTAGGAGTGTGACATACATGGCGAACGATTTTCTCTTTACTTCCGAATCCGTCTCAGAAGGCCATCCCGATAAGGTGGCAGATCAGATATCAGACGCGATTCTGGACGCAATTTTCAAACAAGACCCACGCAGCCGCGTTGCAGCCGAAACGCTGTGCAACACCGGCCTTGTCGTGCTCGCAGGCGAGATCACGACGAATGCCAACGTCGACTACATCCAAACTGCGCGCGACACCATCCAGCGCATTGGCTACGACAACACCGAATACGGCATTGATTACAAAGGCTGCGCCGTCATGGTCTGCTATGACAAACAGAGCAATGACATCGCTCAAGGCGTAGATCAAGCCTCGGATGACCACCTCAATACCGGCGCGGGCGACCAAGGCCTGATGTTTGGCTATGCGTGTGACGAAACGCCAGACTTGATGCCTGCGCCGATTTACTACGCGCACCGCTTGGTTGAGCGCCAAGCCATGCTGAGAAAGAGCGGCAAGCTGCCCTTCCTGCGCCCCGATGCCAAGAGCCAAGTGACGATGCGTTATGTGGATGGCAAACCCCACAGCATCGACACTGTCGTGCTCTCCACGCAGCACGATCCCGATCAAAGCATCGACATGAAAACGCTCAAACCCAGCTTTTATGAAGCTGTGATTGAAGAAATCATTAAGCCCGTGCTGCCCAAAGAGATGCTGCAAAACACCAAGTATTTGATCAACCCCACCGGACGCTTCGTCATCGGCGGCCCGCAGGGCGATTGTGGCCTGACAGGCCGCAAAATCATTGTGGATACCTACGGCGGCGCTTGCCCGCACGGTGGTGGTGCATTCTCGGGCAAAGATCCTTCTAAGGTGGATCGCTCAGCCGCTTATGCAGCCCGCTACGTGGCTAAAAACGTGGTGGCAGCTGGCTTGGCCAAGCAATGCCAAGTGCAAGTGGCTTATGCGATTGGTGTGGCCAAGCCGATGAACATCACGGTGTACACCGAAGGCACGGGTGTGATCAGCGATGACAAACTTTCAGCTTTGGTCGCCGAGCATTTCGACCTGCGCCCCAAAGGCATCATCCAGATGCTCGATCTGCTGCGCCCGATTTACCAAAAAACTGCAGCCTATGGTCACTTTGGCCGCGATGAGCCTGAGTTCACTTGGGAGCGCACGGATCGCGCCGCTGCATTGCGCGCGGCTGCTGGCCTGAACTAAACGCGAAGCGTATGAAGTGGCGTGGTGCGGCGAGCCTTGTGCTCGGCGCACCGCGCCTTTTTGCATTTATGCAATCACATCATATTTTGCGCGAAGACCCGCTTGACGTTGCGTTGGCTTAAGGCGACATTCAAGAGCCTGCGATAAACTCATAATTTGAGACTTTTCGAGCCATTTATTCCACGACATTCCGCATCCATGATCGAACGCCGCGCTTTTCTCGTCCAATGCGCTGCCAGCGCGGTGGCAACATCGGCAATCGGTCGATTGGCTGCGCAGACTCTACGCCACGATCCTTTTCTACTGGGCGTGGCTTCTGGCTCGCCTTCGGTAGATGGCATGGTGCTTTGGACGCGTCTGTTGGCGGCTGCTTTGGGCGAGCCATTGCCATCTGTTCCCATAGAAGTGAGGTGGGAATTAGCAAGTGATCCCCAATTCAAACAGATCATCAAAACTGGTACTGAATTTGCGAAGCCCGATTTTGCACATAGCGTGCATGTAGAGGTCGGTGGCCTTGAGCCCTCGTCCCCATCATTCAAGCCGGCTTTTTACTGGTATCGTTTCATCGCAGGTGATGTGATCAGCCCGGTGGGGCGAACGCGTACCTTGCCCCATCTTGAATCGCGTGTTCCGCTGACGCTAGCGCTCGCCTCCTGCCAAAATTATGAGCATGGGTATTTCAGCGCGTATCGACATATGGCGACAGAAGATGTGGATGTCGTGGTATTCGTGGGGGATTACATTTATGAATATGGCATGACACCCAACCGAACGCGGCAGCATAACAGCCCCACTGCGCACACTCTGGATGCGTATCGCGCACGCTACGCCTTGTATAAATCCGACGCTGATTTACAGGTCGCGCATGCGGCATTTCCATGGATCGTGACCTGGGACGATCATGAGCTGGAAAACGATTACGCCAATGATCGCTCAGCCTCAGATCGGGGGGAGCAGTTTTTACGCAAACGCGCTGCAGCTTACCGCGCTTACTGGGAGCACATGCCGCTGAGAAAAACTCAGTTGCCTGTGGGAGAGCTAGCGCAAATGTACCGCCGCTACGCGTGGGGGCAAACGGCGAATTTGCACATGCTTGATGCGCGCCAATACCGCGATTACCAAGTGTGTACGCCAGCTGATCAGGGTGGCTCTCGGACAATCACCGATCAAAACTGCCCTGAACGCTTGAGCCGATCATCGAGTTTGTTGGGCTTGCAGCAGGAGGCGTGGTTGGCCCGCAGCATGGCGCAAAGCCAGACTCGCTTCAATATTGTGGGGCAGGCATCCATCATGGCGCAAATGCGCATGCCGGCCAATCGATCAGCCGACACCACAACAGCCGATAGCTTTTGGAACGACAGTTGGGATGGCTACCCACTGGCACGCCAGCGTACGCTAGAACAATGGGCGCAGAAAAAAAATGTGATCTCACTCGGTGGCGACGTACATGCGACCTACATCAGCAACTTAGTCAGCAATTTTGATGATCCAAAATCACCTGCTCTGGCCACCGAAATCGTGGGCACTTCAATCACCAGCCCCAGCTGGCCACAAGCCGCCACAGAGCGCATCATGAGCTTCAACCCTCATATGAAGTTTGGCAAAAGTGATCAACGTGGCTACACAGTCGTACGCATTCACGAGAAGCTGGCCACTGTGACACCTCGTGTCATCGACAATGCGCGCATTCGTGAATCAACGCTTTCTACGGCTGCTCAATTTGTGATTGAATCAACGCGGCCGGGCATTCAACAGGCTTAATCTTCTTGGGTATTGCATCGCTGCGATCCGAAACCCAAGCAACAACCGAGCAGACCAGTGCCGCGAGATACGGCAAGGCTTGCAAAGCCAGCATCGCAATCCATAGCAGTGATTCCACATGGTCTGGTTGGCGCGATAATGCCACCGTAGCAATCGCTGTGAGTAAGGCGCTGAGGAGCAGTATTTCTTCACGCGCGGCAGAAAGCGCGCCGTTCATTTTTTTCTTCGCCGATGGCGCATCAGAAAAACGATCGCCTTTTGCAGTGACGTGAAAGATGCCCGCTCGCGCAAATAAGCCCGACAGCACACCTCGCGCAATCGCATGCGACAAACCCATGCCAGCCACCGAAGCGCCCACAATATCACCGAAAGAGCAACGCACGCGCTGCCAATACAGCAGTGGCCCAATGATCAATTTAACGCCACAAAACATGGCCAGTGGCATGATGAGCAGTAACAATGGCGGAGAAAAATAGTGTGGAAAGGCCAGCATGCCCATGGTCCACAGCAAAGCGCCGCCCACAAAAACTAAATGCAGAGCATCTCCCAGCCATGGCAGCCAGCCAGCTAAGAAATGATAGCGTTGGCCTACGCTTAGGCGTTGCTGATCATTGCGTTCAGCGCTTGATGATTTCGACGCGGCTAAGCGCAATCCAAGCAGTGCCCGCCAATGGGCTTTGAAGATTTGCATGCCGCCTTGTGCCCAGCGCCAACGCTGCTTTTTGAATGCTCCAAAATCATCGGGTGTCAGCCCCTCACCCATCACGGCATCCACATAGATGGTGCGTAAATTTTGCTGCATCAGGCGCAGCCCCAGCTCCGCATCCTCGCACAAGCACCATTCAGACCAACGACCGTGCTCGCGTAAGGCGCTGGCGCGGATCAAAGTCATGGTGCCGTGCTGAATGATCGCGTTGCGCTCGTTGCGATGATGCATGCCGATGCGAAAGAAGCCTTCGTATTCCCAATTCATCATTTGGCGAAAGATTGTGTCACCCCAATCGCGATGCGCTTGCGGTGCTTGCACAATGCCCACGGTGCTGTTGCTAAAGTAGGCGACAAGACTATGCAACCACTCGGGCTTGACTAAATAATCCGCATCGACTACTCCAATGATTTGCGCGCGCGTATCGGTTTGACTCAAAGCAAAGTTGAGCGCACCCGCTTTGAATCCCGGCCAACGGGGAAGATGGAAGAATCGAAAATGAGGCGGTAAGGTTGCCACAAAATCTCGCACGGGTGTCCACAGTGATTCATCTGATGTGTTGTTGTCCACCACGATCACTTCAAAAGATGTGTAGTTGAGTTCACAAAGGCTTCTTAGCGTCGCGATGACCATATGCGGCGGCTCGTTGCAGCAAGCGAGGTGGATTGAGACGAAGGCTTGTTCCGCGCTAGCCCCAAGTGGCTGAGGCGAGAAGCGCCGCTTCAAACTGCCTTCCCAAAACAGCTCAACGAATTCAAAGAGATGCACCAGTAAGATCAGCACCATAACGGTTGTGGTGGGAATCAGAAGAGCCATCATCCACCAGTCGCCAACCGTCATGTAGTACCACAAAGGCAATGTGATCACGATGGTAGCAACCGTGAGCAATGCTTGCGCTACTGCTGCAAAAGCCACACGCGCCACTGCACGCAGGCTGCGCATGCGGAATAAAAAGAAGCTCAGCAGAAAGAATCCTGCGAGCGAAGAGCCGAGCGCTCTCGCTTGCCAATGCGGATCTGATTGAACAGCGCCGGAGAATGCAAATTTAGGGCTTCGCGCCGCGTCAAAAAAGCCCCAGTAAGCGCCTGCCAGTCCCTCTTCAGAGCGCTTCCAGGGCTGATCAAAAGCTTCGATGAAAAAGTAATCTAATTTTTCTTGTGCGGCGCGTGCGATGAACTGCCGTACAAAAGCCGCTTGCACAGCGGGGCTCGGCAGCGCGCGCTTGATGTTCTTGCCACTGCTGGGAAAGCCCACTTCCCCGATGACGATTTTTTTATTTGGGTGGCGCTCGCGTACCCAGGCCAAGCGTTGCAGTGATTCCTCCAGCGCTGTCTCGATGCCTACGCCTTCCCAATAAGGTAGCAAATGCACGGTGATGAAATCCACTTCATTGGCAAGCTCTGGATGTTTGAGCCACACATGCCAAGGCTCAGCAGTTGAAACTGGCAGCGTTGTGGCGCGGCGCGCTTGTCTGAGAAACCCCGTCAATTGCGCGGGTGTTAAATTTTCTTTGAGTACGGATTCGTTACCTATGAGTAGCCGGTTGACATTGGCATGCGTATTGGCAATCCGCAAAGCTGCATCGACTTCGTACACGTTTTGTGTGTAATCTCGATAAAGCCAAGCGCCTAAAGTGACTTTGAGGCCATGTTGCGCTGCGATGGCGGGCAATTGCGGAAATTGCGCAGCGCTATACACGCGGATTTGCCCAGTCACGGTGGCCAAGAGCTTTAAATCTTCTTGGAGCAACTGCTCGATGGGCAGTTTGCGCACCCAAGGCGCATCATCGCGCCCAAAAGGTGCATAAGTCAAGCCGTTGACACGCGGTGAAACGTCGGGCGCTTGATGAACAGTGCCCAGCGATGACCACAATGCGTAATTCACTAGCGCAACAATAGCGGCAAGTCCCATAGCTATGGTGAGTCGGTAGCGCGCGTGACGCAGAAGAAAATTTTTCAAAATACCGTGTAATCAATGAAGGTCAGGGCGACTAAGAGCTTAAGTCGTGTGCAAAACCAAAGACCTTACACTGACTGTTTTACGCGGCTGTTTGTCGCATTGGATTCATTTATTTTCCTGTAATGCGATTGCCCTTACATTTGATCCCCTATCGCCGCTATCTGGCGTGGCTCGTGCAGGGCGCTGCGCTGCTGATTGCGCTGGGCTGGTGGGGTGCGCGGGGCATCGTTTTTTCGCTGCCAGCGCCCATGAGCTCCGAAGGCAGGGCATTGGCACTTCTGCCTTGTGTGTCGTATTCTCCTTTTCGACACAGGGAAGGGCGTAACGATATCACCCCCTTCAATTATTTGGTGAGTGTGAGTCCCGCTCAAATCGAGACTGATTTACGCATCCTCAAAACCCTTACAAATTGTGTTCGTACCTATGGCCTATCCCAGGGCCTTGAGGCAGTGCCTGCGGTGGCGCGCAAGCTGGGCATGCGTGTGCGAATGGGCCTTTGGCTGGCGCGCGATGAAGCACACAATCGCAGAGAACTTGATCGCGGCATCGCTTTGGCACGCGAATTCAAAGACGTGGTTGATCTTTTGGTGGTGGGCAATGAGGTGTTGCTTAGGCGAGAAGTCTCGCCGGAGGCGCTCGGCAATTATTTGAAAGAAACTCGCCAGAGATCGCCGGTGCCGATCACTTATGCCGATGTGTGGGAATTTTGGCAGCGACATGCGGCTTTGGCCCAGTATGTGGATGTGGTCACGGTGCATATCCTGCCTTACTGGGAGGATGAGCCGGTAGAAGTGAGCCGCGCTGCTGACCATGTGCTGAGCGTGGCCGCCAAGATGCAGTTGCAATTTGCGAATAAGCCGATTTGGGTGGGCGAGACGGGCTGGCCTGCCGCAGGACGGCAGCGCGCAGGCGCAGTGCCGGGCAAAGTGGAGCAAAGCCGGTTTTTGAGTGATTTAGTGTCTCGTGTAAATGCACAGGCGAATACACGGGCTGAGGCGCAACTTGCGAGCCCAAGTTACAACGTGATTGAAGGCTTTGATCAGCCTTGGAAGCGCTCTTTTGAGGGGGCAATGGGCGGCTACTGGGGGTTGTTTGATCAATTTGGGCAAGCGCGTGCGCAAATCAGTGGCAGCATCGCGGAAGACGCGCATTGGTGGCGAGGTTGGGTGTGTGCTGTGCTCGCGGGCTCACTAGCGTTACTGGCTTGCGCAATTCGCCGCTCGTCGAGCGTTTCTGCGGTTTCTGCTGCGCTCTCAGCAGCCTTGTTGGGCGCGGTGATACCCGTGCAGTGGCTGATGATGCAGCAGTGGGATCGAAGCCCGCGCGAGGTTGCCTTGAGTGTTTTTCTGGCGTTTCTTGGTATCGCAGTCACATGGGCTTCGCTGTATTCAAAGTCCACCAAAATACACGACCTGCTGCGCTTGGCGTTGCTGTTTGCAGCAGCGACTGCAGCGCTGGTGTTGCTCCTCGAATCTCGCTATAGGCCGTTTCCTTGGTGGTGGTTTTTAGCGCCTGTTACGGCGCTTTACGCGCAAAGGATAAGTAGCGCAGATCCAGCAAGACGCGCCTCCAACGAAGCCTTGCTTCTGGCCTCTGTAGTGGCGACGAGCGCTGGGTTCATGATGTGGGCCGAGGGTTGGCGCAATCTTCAAGCGCTATCGTATGGTGCGCTGCTCGTGCTGCTTGCAGTGGCGACCGTGTGGCCTCCTCGCACAAAAACGAGCAGCGCCAGCAATGCCGCTGGCGCGCACAGCTCGGTGGTGTAGAGGATCAATCCTGCGCAAGCCAGAAAGAGTGCGATGCCAGCGAGAAGGCGCCAGCCAGTGAGCATCGCCACAGACGCGATCGCTAGAGCCAGCCAGCCGATACGTTGATGCACAAAGGACTGAATGATCCAAGAGCGCATAGAGCACAACGCTTCGCGCGAGCCGCCATCGCATAGGAAGGTGATATGTGCGGGTTCAATGAGTCGGTATCGCGCGCTGAAGGCCAGCAAGAAGGCTATTGCGCTCACAACAATTGCAGTAGCTGCGCTGCGATATAGGCTCAAGGTGCGGCTTTTCCAGTGGTGATTTTTGGTGCTGTGGAATCGAAGACTTTGACCAAAAGTTGGGTGAAGTCGTACAAAGCACCAATCCTCTGATCTGCTGGCTCAAGCCCCGAGGTAAACCCTGCTTTGAGCAGGCGCTGCATCAATTCATCATTACTGCTGATGATGTGGATAGGCACGTCCCATGTTACGCCTTCGCCTGTGACGTTGGCCGCCGGCTGATGATCGCCCAGCAAAATGAAGACCGTGTCCCTCACGCGCGGCTGCCTCAGATAGCCAGAGAGCCATTTAAAGTTGTATTCCAGCATGCCGAGATAGCCTGGCCGCATGTTGAGCCAATCGAGCGGCTGTGCATTGACTTCTGCCATCTGTTTTTCGCTGAAGGGTTGAGGCTTCAGGATCTGAGACCAATCCTCCAAATAAGGCGGCACGGGATGAAAGGGCATGTGGCTGGTGATGGAGGGATAAAAAGTCAGGCGTTTGGGCGAGGCGGTTGTGATGGGATGCATTTGATGAAAACTGGCCAAGGCGTATTGATCGGGCAAGCTCCAGTAACCCAACTTAGGGCCCTTGTATTGCAGGTCGCGTGAGTCTAAAAACTTGTCGAATCGATAAAACGACTTTTCAGGCCAATCCCACGATAAGGCCGGATAGATGCCAAAGGTTTGATAGCCGCGATCTCGAAACATCGTCACCAAGGTGGGCCGCTCGGTGGTGAGTAGGAGATCATGCACGCTGGCATCGCCCGTGTTGATGCCAGAGAGCAAGGCCAAATGCGCAAGCTCTGATGCGCCGCCAAAGGTGGTGGAGGCTGCAAAGGCGGATGCAACTTGCAAGCCGCTGGCCTTGATTTGCGCTGCGAATGCCTCTCGCGAAGGTTTGAGTCGCTCATGCATCGCGGCATTGCTGAAGGCCACGCGGCCATATGATTCAAGGAAAAACAGATTCACGTCGGCATTGCGCAACGCACCTAGATCTGAATCAAAGGAAGGCGAGGCGGGCAATACATTTTTAAGCTCTCGCTCGGCGATCGTTTTGGCGAGTAAGTTGGCTTGCCGATAGTAAGTTGGCAATACTGGCTTAGAAATATAAGGCCAAGTGGCCACTACACCGTTGACGTTGGCCACCGATACGGCGACCGCGCAAGCGGTGATGATCAATACCCAAAGGCTCTTTAGAGCATAGGGTGCGGCCAGCGCGGCGGTTGTTTTGATCGACCAACGCAATGTGAAATAAATCAGCGCTATGAAAGCCAACACAGTGCTCACTACCACCACTGAAACCCATAGCGGATAGCTTTTGAGCGAGACCCAAGTGACACGTGGAATTTGAAGCGCATCCCAGTAAAGATTAATGTCCCGCCCGAACAGCGCAGGGGCTGTGGTGTCAAAGTAGCGGCCAAATACCAGCACCATGTAGGCGATCGTGAGGCCAGCGATAACGCGAGAGGGCAGTGCTTTGCGCCAAGCGACCAGTCCAAGGATGATGACCCATAGCAAGACAAACTCTGGCGCCAAGCGTCTGTCTAGTTTGACAAAGGGCGTAGGCCATAAGTTGGTCATGCTCAGAAAGGCATTCAACACGAAGAGCGCGAAAAGGGCTAGGAGTGCGTGCTTCAGGCGAGAGGAGATGGCGTGGGTGACTATGGACACAATAAGTTGACTTCAGGGCGTGTTTGAAATGGTAGAAAAAGCAGCTGCTCAATGAATGTGCAATCAATGTGCATTAAGGAGCAGTCGCGCAGATCATCTCGTTTATTACTTGACGGTGTTGCCACACATTGAATTGCCCACAATGAATACGCATTGCTTGGTCTTTTGGATGCGCTGAATTTGCAGCGTTTGCCTTCTTGCCACAACTTGATCGCTTGGTTTGCGCTTCATTGACTTGCTCAAAAGTGACGGCGAAAAAAGATCGTCAAAATCAAGGTGACTCAAATCCAGTCTCCACCCAAGCCACAGCACTGGCGCGATTGAGTTTGAAGCTGGGTGGCACTTTGATCCGAGCCACTTCATCGCCGCTCGCATCTAGGGCGCTAAGCGTGGCCGAGGGGTTGTCTTCATCGGGTTGAATATCGAGGTTCTCGGTAAATCGTGCGCCCTTGGCTGTGACTTCTAAGCTTTGATGCAGTACGGCGTGTAATTGCTGCTCTTGCCGGCGTACGAATTCTGAGGCGGTTTTGACGAGCGTGCTAAAAGCGAATTTATCAAGCGGCTTGGGATTTTTCTTATCGCGTCCCATCGTCCACGGGCCAACGAGGGCGGGCTCGGTTGCGCCGTCTTTTGTCATGGCCACCGCCCAGCCATCGTCGTCTTCGTTTTTGATCACCAAGGCCGTCCAACCGTCGCCTTGCCAAAGGCGGGGCTCTTTGCTGAGCTCGGGCGCGTCGTTTGAATTGATTGTTTCCATGAAGTGAATTAGAAACCAGAAAATGCATGATGTGAGTGATAAAACTGCATACATCGTTGTCTAGACACGTTTTAAATGAATGACTAGCATATTTTTAAGCGTTTTAGGCCTCTTGCCGGCGTATATACTGCGCAGAGTGCTATTAAATTTATAGTAAAGGAGCATCATGAGTAAATCTCTTCGTCTCTCAGAAAAATGGTTTCGTCGTGGCCTTTGGTTGGTGGCTGTCGTGTTCGCAGGCTTCCTGATCGGGCTGGGTAGTGCGGTCGTGGGCGATTTGCCCAAGGTCGAGCAGCAAGTGCAGACGGATGACTTTATCGATAAAACCAAGGCTGATCCGCTGCGCGCCAGCATCAAAGCCGCTGAGCGCACGCAACGCGATGCGCAAGATGCGCTGGATCAGGCTGATCTCAAGCTGAAAACTGCTCAAGCCGACTCTGCCGCGGCAAAAGAAGGTTTTGACAATTGGATCGCCACGCGCAGCGCCACACAGCGCAGTGAACAATATCCTGAAGTGATCAAACGCATGCGAGAGTTGGAGGCATTGAAGAAAAACGAGCGATTGGCTCAGGCTGCCCAGGAGGCGCAAGACAAGATAGCGCTCGACGCACGCCTTTTGGGTAGAACGCAGCGCGAGCAATTGCAAGAGTTGGAAAATGCTGCGTCAGAAAAATTGCAAGCTGAGCAGCGCAGGATTGAATTGCGCGTGTTTCTCTATCGCTTAGCGCTGACCTTGCCATTGCTGGGAATAGCCGCATGGCTCTTCGTGAAAAAACGCAAAGGCACGTATTGGCCCTTCGTTTGGGGCTTCATCATCTTTGCTGCATTTGCCTTTTTTGTGGAGCTGGTGCCGTATTTGCCGAGCTATGGCGAATACATCCGCTACATCGTCGGCATCGTTCTCACCGTGGTGATTGGCCGCTACGCTATTCTTGCGCTCAATCGTTATTTAGAAAAACAAAAAGCAGCTGAATTGCTGCCCGAGGCAGCGCGCCGCGAAGAGCTGAGCTACGACACGGCGCTAGCGCGTTTGTCAAAAAACGTCTGCCCCGGCTGCGAGCGCCCCGTCGATTTAAAGAACGAAAAACAAGATTTTTGCCCGCATTGCGGCATCGGCTTGCACGATCACTGTGGTGCCTGCAAAACGCGAAAGAGCGCATTTGCGAAGTTTTGCCATGCTTGCGGAGCGGGCGCGAAGCTTAATATGCCGCGCACGGTTTAGTTTTTCGCAATTTGCGGTGGTGCTTTCAAATGCCCCACATACAGCGCGGCATGGCGCACCGGCGAGAGTGTGATGGCGCGGATACATGCAGAGTTGATGCCGTTGGCCGCTGACAAGATGATGTCGCCTGCTATCAGCGCTTTCTCGCTGACGAGCTCGCCGCCATTGCTTGGGTCGAGCGATTTATTTTGTACGTTGATACTCGGTGCGCCTTGGCGTGGATCGAGCTTCACGTCGGTGGCGCAGGCAGTAAGAATAAGCGGCGCAAAGCACGTGAGTAGGGCGCGAGTGAAATCCATCACAGGCATGGTTTTATAAGCAAAGTGAGCATCTGGCCGGCATAGAATATGCGCAGATTGTTATTGAATTAATAGTGATGATCAGCTCGATGTATCACACGCCACGCGCGCGATCTGCTTTGAATTGCTTCCTGAATTTGCTAAATCGCCCTGCATCCATCGCCTCGCGCACCTCGCACACCTCGCGCATGAGATTCAAGTCGTAGTGCAGATTGTGAATCGTGGCGAGCATGGGGCCGAGCATTTCGCCGCAGCGATGGGCGCGGCTCAGCAAGCGGGGATTTGGAGCATTGGGTTAGTGACTGAGCAGAAAAATTGAGCAAGCCATTTTGTTTTTACCGGGAGTTTTACATTCAGTATTCAGATCGTGGATGGTTCTCGTTTGGTAACAGTTAGAACTTGAAATTTACCACTTGTAGGCAAGGTAGCATTGTCACGCGCCTTCAGCCTAACTAGCATGTTATTGCGCGGTTTAGCAATGACCGCACCGCTCACGCAGCGATCAGCGTGTCCATTAAGGAGAACATCATGCTTACGAAATCTGTGAGATCACCACCCCGGATCAGGTGTGGCGCTGTGGCTGGCCTGCTACTTGGCGCACTGGCTTCAGGAGGCGCGCAGGCCGCATCGTCGGCTGGCTGCGAAGGCGGCGGATTTACGGTGCTGGGCAAGAGCGGCACACAAGACACGACGGTGTCGGCCAACCAAATCACAAGCACATTCGACGTTGTGGGCAAGTATGTGAGATTCCAGGTTGTTGCCGCCACCCTAGGCATTCGCAACTACACACTCACGGGTGCATCCAACCAGCTTGACATAACAGGCGGCAGGCAAACGCCCGTCTTTGTCAGCAAGCTGCCTGAGCACCGCGGCCTGACGCTCACCAGCGATGTTTTTGTTGAACTAAAGGATGAGGCTCTCAGCATCGGACGCGAAGGTCCAGGTCTGGTGATGAAGCTGCAGGCCAAGGACTGCGCTCAGGGCGGAGTTTTCCAAATGGAGGTTGAGCGTGCGGACGAAAGTACCACGTTGTTCACGCACACGCTGGCGGGCATCGACTCCGCCCGCGACCCGCTCACAGCGTTTTATTTTGACAACCGCAACTTCCGCAACCGCGAGGGCGACATTGTGCCGTACAAGGACACCACCATTGGCGTAACGCCGCGCGTCAATTTTGGGAATGACTTCTCGGCCAAATTCGTTGGCCGCGACAGTCCTCAGGTGGCCACCCGAATCAACGACAACGCCTGCGCCAACGTCATCCAAAGGCGTGCCGGCCTGACGCCGGCCACTGCGACGGTGCTTCACTGCGGCGGCATCTCGAAATGGATGGTGGCCAGCGGTGGCCGCATGGGCATGGTGTTCGGCGAGGACGCGACCGAAGTGGCACCGCCGGCTACCCTCTGCGTGCAGAACTGTCAGGCGCAGAATCGTGTCAGGGGGCGCAGCACAGTCTTGGGCTTTCCGTTCCCAGTAAATCTGGCCGACCGCCTCAAGCCGCGCCTTGGGACGCCCTGAAGCTGCGCGGCACGATGTCGCGTTCGGCGGGCCGCATTCTATGCCTTGCGTGTAGATTTTGGCGATGAAGCGGCCGTCGTGAGTGCCGCCCGTATTGGAAAGCTGGGTTTCTAGGCCGGTTTCAGCCCGAATCTCGGCTTGCAAGGCACGCACCAGCTCGCCGGGCGGGTCAAAAACGGCAGGCCGCTTACCTTCCATTGCTAATCGAAGTCTTTGCTAGGCTGCAATATGGTTGACGCCAGCACATCAATCAAGCGTTTTTACAGCGATGCTGGAGACTATCCGGTTGAAAAGTGGAAGTTTAAGTTGTAATAAAAACTGCACCACCCGAAAACTAGGTAGTCTTTACCGATCAACGCAAACGCTAGGAGCTAGGCTGGCAGCAGCATCAAGCTAGGTACACCAAGTGCGATCAATGCAGCATAGGCGGCAGCTTTTGCAGCCAAGATTTAGGTTTGTACAGGTGCAGCCCATGCACGACGCGGCTAAGCAGGCGCTGCAGTGACTCCCAGCCCCAACCTTCAAAAAGAATGACAAGCGCCGTCGTCCACATGAACAGCCAGCGCAACATTGAAGGCACAACACATAAGATATTTTTGATCGAAAACAGCATATAGCCGGCGTATTTACTGCGTGACTTGCTATCAAAAAAGGAGTAATAACAATGGTCTATCAAACACCACGCGCACGATCTTCTTTGAATTTCTTCCTAAATTCACCAAACAGCCCCGCATCCAAAGCCTCGCGCACTTCGCGCATCAGGTTTAGGTAGTAGTGCAAATTGTGAATCGTGGCGAGCATAGGGCCGAGCATTTCGCCGCATCGATCCAAGTGATGCAAATAGGAGCGGGAGAAGCCGCCGCTTATATTTCCTTGCGCATCCGCAGAGCTTTTGCAGGTGTAGCAAGAGCAAGTCGCATCAATCGGCTCATGGCTGGTTTTATGCTTCGCATTGCGGATTTTCACATCGCCAAAGCGGGTGAAAAGATGGCCGTTGCGTGCATTGCGGGTGGGCATGACGCAGTCAAACATATCCACACCGGCGGCCACGCCATCGACCAGATCTTCAGGTGTGCCCACGCCCATGAGATAGCGTGGCTTGTTCGCGGGCAGGCGATGCGGCGTGTGCGCCATGATGCGCAGCATCTCGTCTTTAGGCTCGCCTACGCTCACGCCGCCCACAGCATAGCCGGGGAAGTTCATTTCTACGAGCTGATCTAAAGATTCTTGGCGCAGATTTTCAAACATGCCGCCTTGCACAATGCCAAAGAGCGCGTTGGGGTTTTCAAGATTCGCAAATTCTGTTTGGCAGCGCCCTGCCCAGCGTAGGGATAGCTCCATTGAAATACGAGCTTCAGCCTCGGTGGTGATGTGGCCCTTCACGTCATACGGCGTGCATTCATCAAACTGCATGACGATATCGGAGTTGAGCACGGTTTGAATTTGCATGCTCACCTCGGGCGTGAGAAACAGCTTGTCGCCGTTCACAGGCGAGGCAAAGCGCACACCTTCTTCGCTGATCTTGCGCATCTCGCCCAAGCTCCACACTTGGAAGCCGCCGCTGTCCGTCAAGATCGGCTTATTCCAACCTTCAAAGCCATGCAGCCCGCCAAACTGCTTCATCACATCTTGCCCAGGCCGCATCCATAAATGAAAGGTGTTGCCCAAAATAATCTGCGCACCCATCTCATGCAAGCTGCGCGGCATCACGCCCTTGACCGTGCCATAGGTGCCCACCGGCATGAAGATCGGCGTTTGCACTACGCCATGATTAAGAGTGAGCGTGCCTCGGCGGGCGTGGGAGCCTTGGTTACCGCTTGCGGGTTTGGGAGTGTCGGTTTTTAAGAGTTCAAATTTCAGCATGGCGGGATTTTCCCACGTTGCTTCGCTCGCCCGGCTGCAAACCAAAGTCGCCTCATCTGGATACCGCAGAATATCGCGCAGTTGCACGGTATGTATGCAATCGGCAACCCAGATATCCCGGTCAAAAGTCTACAACTCACACCACTCCTGGCACACGCTGCTGCACAAACCGAAGTTGACCCTATTTCACTGGAACCATAGTCATATTTTCGGCTTCAATATCACGGCGGTATTGCGCCAGTAAGCGGCAGTGATTGGACCAACTCTTTAAACCTAGGAGACGCCTGCAGCACATCACGGCCTGCCTGAATCAAGCGCGTTACATCGTCTCCTGCAATTGAAAACGCGGTCGGGATTTGCAGCAAGCGCGAGCGTTTGACGGCATCAGGCGCGTCGCGCAGATTCACGGTGATGACGTAGATTTGCGCGTCTTTGGCGAAAGCGCTCTGGCCGTCAAGGGCTGCCATGGCAATCTCTCGCCTCCATTGCTCCGTAATGTCTCCAAGCAGCCCCAGCGTTTCTTGCGTGGCGCGCGCGCCTGTGCCGAACAACATGGCATCGACCACCTGGAGGGTGCTTGGTACTTTGTCGGTGTCGTCAATGCGCTCGGCGGGATCACGCTCGGCGTTGACCGTAACCAGCACCAATTTGCGTACTGCGCCTTTGGGAAGATGACGAGTAGCACTGCGAATACCGCCTGCACTTAGCGTGCGGTCCAGCAAGCTGCGCACGCCCAGATTGTCCGACACACCGCCATCCACCAAATGAATAAAGGGCCTCGCTTTAGCATCTTCGTAGCTGCGCATTTGTGCACGCAACATACGAGTACGGTAGTCGCTGGGGCCGTCGTCTAGCACTGCTGCAACAAGTGCGGCGGGCTGCGCACAACTACCCGCGTAATTCTTTACCGTTACGGGGCTTAGCGCTAGCGGCACGGCAGACGACGAGGCCACCGCGAACGATAGCGGCACGCTGCCCAAATCGGAACAGATGCGGGTGAACTGGTCCCAAGAGAATTCGAAACTTGACCCAAGTGACAAATCAGTCGCTGACACGAGCAGACGCGGCCGACCAGGTCGCGCCCACATGTCGGCAAAGGTTTTACCTTGATACAGCTCGTCAAGACGCTGGGCAAGGAGCTGGGTTCGACCAAACCAAGGAGACGACAGGTTAATCAAATTGCCTGGCTTTAATGCGAAATTGATGAGTGAATCTTGAAAGTTTTGGCGTAAAAAGTCACGTTCAAAACGTTCCAGATTTTCAGCTCCAAATGCTGCGTAGTACGCCGCCACAATGCTTCCGCCAGACACACCACTGATGACGCCGACTTGATCCAACAGGGATGTTGCGCGGCCATCCAGCAGCACAGGTGTTTGGTGCATCGCCTGCAAAAC
>JANMDU010000003.1:0-91946 GCA_031376455.1 Variovorax sp.
TTTTTGATGGCGCGGTCAATCGTGTCTTTGGGCATCGAGACTTTGCGTGCTTGATCCAGAGCCATGCGAAGCTTGGAATTGCCCGCTGGATCGGCGCCGCCTTTGGCTGCAACCAAGATCTCTTTGGCCAAGCGGCCAAAAATCTTGCCGCGCGCATTCGCTGCGAGTTCTTTGCCTTTAGCTTTCCATTGTGCGCCCATGATGTGTGTTCCTTGTTCAGTTATTTTTTCGGTGATTATTTTTTTGACGGAATGGCATACGTGCCGGTGACGTGCGCCACCATGTCGGGCAAGCCTTCAGAATAGAGCTGCACTTCGCCCACTGCGAGCGTCTTGCCGAGTTTGATGAGTGTGCATTTGCCAATGATGTCGCGATCTGCCGCAGGTTTGCGCAAAAAATTGATGTTCAAGCTGGTCGTGACCGTGAGCGGCACGATGCCGATCTGCCCGAGGATGGCGACATATAGCGCCACGTCAGCGGTCGTCATGAGCACCGGGCCGGAGACGGTGCCGCCGGGGCGCAGTTCATCGGTGCCGATGCTGTGGCGAACGGTGGCACGCATATCGCCCGCATCACCCATGACGCCGACAGATTCCACCGTGCATTTGGTTTGCGGAAAGGCATCGCGCAGAAATTGCGAAATCTCAAGCTGGCTGGGCACACTGGCTCCTCAAAATATTGAAAGTCGATTTTAAACGGATTCTTTAAGCGACTTTTAAGCTATTTGAGCAGTTAGCCGGCGTATACCTTGCGCAGAGTGCTATGAAAACAGGAGTTCGCTGTCCGTGCCATGTTGCGCAAAAAATCGCCGCACTTGGCCAAAATGCCCGCAGCCGATGAAGGGTGCGGGCGGCCGGAGCGCTGATAGCGGCGAGGGATGGTTGGCGCTCAGGATCAAATGGCGGTTGTCGTGGTTGTATGAACTGATCAGCGCAAGCTTTGCTTGCGCATGGCCGCCCCAGAGCAGGAAAGCCACCGGCGATTTCTTTTGCGCACACGCTGCAATCAACGCATCGGTCAACTGCTCCCAGCCGCGTTTGGCATGCGATGCCGGCAGGCCATCTTCCACCGTAAACGTGGTGTTGAGTAGCAAAATGCCCTGCGCTGCCCAGCTCATAAGCGAGCCGTGGGCGGAAGGTGGGAACCCCAAATCACGCTGGCGCTCTTTGAAGATATTGCGCAGGCTCGGCGGGATCTTGACGTTTTGCGCCACGGAGAATGCGAGCCCTTCGGCTTGCACCATGCCGCGATCCGTGCCGTGATACGGATCTTGCCCAAGTATGACGACTTTGACTTCTTGCAGCGCGGTCAGTGTCAGCGCTTTGAAGGGCTCGGGCGGATAAATCACAGCGCCTTCTGATTGACGCTTGTGCAGAAAGTTTTGCAATGATTGGCCCGTGGCGCTGCTCAGAAAATCCTGCACCGTGATGCGCCAATCGGGGTGCAGCGCATCAGTCGGGAGATCGCCTTGCCAGCGATGCATGGCCGCACCAGAGACATGAGAGGCATCAGAGGCAGAATTAAAGAACAAATCGCTCATTTGCCGTCGTATTTACTGCGCAGAGCGCTATCAAATCAGGAGTTTCGACAATCTAAGCAAACAACTCAGCCAAAGCCAGTCCCGGGTCTTCAGCACGCATGAATGTCTCGCCCACCAAGAAAGCCTGCACACCGGCTTCTCGCATGCGAAGCACATCGGCTTTTTCCGCGATGCCGCTCTCAGTGACGAGCAAGGTATCTGGTGGCACATCAGCCATCATCGAAAGCGTCACATCGAGCGAGACTTCAAAGCTGCGAAGGTTGCGGTTGTTGATGCCCAGCATGGTTTTGCTGGAGATTTGTTTGAGTTTCAATGCACGATCCATCTCTGCGCGGTCATGCACTTCCACCAAAACCGCCATATCGAGGCTGAGCGCACAGGCTTGCAAATCGGCCATTTGCGCATCGTCCAAACAAGCGGCAATCAGCAAAATACAATCCGCTCCCATGGCGCGAGACTCATAAATTTGATAAGGCTCGATCATGAAATCTTTGCGCAGCACGGGCAGCTCGCAGGAGGCTCTGGCGAGTTTTAAAAAATCGGATTCACCTTGAAAGAATTGCCGATCCGTGAGCACAGACAGGCAAGCCGCCGAGACGACTTTTGCGCGTGCCTCTGCGCTGAGCTTGCTCGATTTGTTGGCTTTCATCACAGCAGCGGTATTACCCAGCGCATAGCTTTGCGCAATATCGGCAGCATCAAAATCTTCCCGAATCACGCCCTTGGACGGCGAAGCTTTTTTGACCTCCGCAATTACTGCGGCTTGGCCTACAGCGATTTTTGCGCGCATCGCCCCCACAAAATCGCGCACGATCACGCGGCCAAAAGCATCGGCGCGAATGGTCTCCAATGAAATGCGTTGCTTAGCCGCGGCGAGTTCTTCGCGTTTGACATGAATAATTTTTTCAAGAATGTCTGACATGGTTTGATTATCGCCGCCTGCGCAATACATGCTGCCCTAGGACTCAAGCTAATGACGCAGCGGCATGATGTGCGCCGCATCGACGGGCACAGACAGGTCGATATCACTGCCCGCGCTTACGCCCATCACTGAGAGTAATGCGGTGGGTAAATTGAGCTGTATCACATCGCTCGTGCCCTTCACAGCTAAGCGGCACAAACTGATCTCCCCCAGTGGCAGCATCTCGACGAGCGTGCATTGAAGTCGATTTATATTGGCAGATTCAGCACGCGTACCGGCGTTGGCGGCTAGCACCTGCACAGCCTCCCCTGCCAGCACCCAAGTCACCGCAGTATCGCTGTCGATCTTGCCTTTGTCGCGCACGCGCAGCTTCAAATCTCCCCAATGCAAAAGCGCGTCACCCGCCTCTGCTTTGTGGAATCGCGCATGGAAATGATTGTGAATGCCCACCAGAGAAGCCACGCGTGCATTGCGCGGGCTGCGCATCACGGCAGCTGGCGGCCCGCTTTGCAATGCTTCCCCGGCATCAATGATCACTATTGCGTCTGCCAAGCGGCGCGCCTCATGCAAATCATGCGTCACGAGAATGATTGGCACGTTTAGGCTCTGGCGCAATTGCGCCAGTTCTCGATAGAGCACTTGGCGCATCGGCGCATCCACCGCAGAAAAGGGCTCATCGAGGAGCAACACGCCACGGGTGTTCTCGTCATCTTTGCCTTGCGCGTTTTGCAGCCGAACCACCGCGCGTGCGAGCGCGACGCGCTGCTGCTGACCGCCGGAGAGCTGATGCGGCAGGCGCTCTGCAAGCTCAGCAAGTCCCAAACGCGCTAGCCAGTCTTTAGCGATATTTTTAGAGTCTTTTAAGCGGTTACCCGGCATAGAATCTGCGCAGAGTGCTATGTTATTTATAGCGCTTAAATGGGGGAACAAGGCGTAGTGTTGAAACACCAAACCTGCTCGGCGCTGCTGAGGCGGCAGAAAGAGGCCACGCTCAGAATCCATCCAAGTCTGCTCGCTTAAGTGCACTAGGCCAGCTAAGTCTGCGCTGCGATGCAAGCCCGCAATCGTGCGCAGTAAGGTCGTTTTGCCGCTGCCCGATGCGCCAACGAGCGCCACCAATTCGCCCGGCGCGCAATCAAATTCAGCGGCCAGGCGCACGGGCGCGCTGCTGCTCAGCCGAACGCGCAATGAACCGTCAGATGATGCGTTCATGCGCTGCGCCGCTTGCGCTCGCCCGCGAAAACCGCGACCAAAGCGGCCAATGCGCAAAACACCAGCGCAGCGGCCATGACATGCGCGCCAGTTTCGTCAAAAGCCTGCACACGGTCGTAAATTGCAATCGAGAGCGTGCGCGTCTCGCCCGCTACCGAGCCGCCCACCATCAGCACGACGCCGAATTCACCGAGGGTGTGCGCGACCGTTAAAGCGATGCCAGCGAGCACGCCGGGCGCGGCTAACGGCAATTCGATCTTCAGGAGCGTCTGCCAAGATGAGAGCCCACCGACCCAAGCGGCTTCGCGCACGCTGGGCTCTATGCCCGCAAATGCGCGCTGAATGGGTTGAACCATGAAGGGCAAATTGATTAACAGTGAGGCAAGCAGCAAGCCCCAGAAGCTAAACACCAAACGCAAGCCCAGCGTATCGCGCAGCCAGCCGCCTAATGCGGTGTTTTGCCCAAAAGCCAAGAGCCAGTAAAAGCCAATCACCGTAGGCGGGAGCAGCAAAGGCAGCAAAAGCAGGGCTTCCACCCACGGCTTGGCAGGGTGCGCCGTGAAGGCCAGCCAGCGGCCCAGCCACAAGCCCAGCGGCAAAAGTAATGCGGCTGTGGCGAGGGCTAAATAGAGAGAAACGCGAGCAGCTTGCCAATCCATCTGGCAATGATAAGGGGCAGCCGACGCTTCTTGTGGGCTCTTTTTACGAGCGCCGAGGCAAAGTCAAGACAAAGTCAGAGCAAAGTCAAAGCAATATTTATGCCGCCGTGAAGTACACTCAGTTCACACTCTATTTGAAGCTGCAAACCATGTCGCTCCGACTTAAACATTTTCTCAAATCAGCCAGCGCCATGGCCTGTATCGCTACGCTTGCTGCACTCTCGGCAACGAGCGCCTGGGCTGAAAAAGCCGATCGCGCCAAGCCGATGAATGTTGAATCGGATTCGCTGCGCTACGACGATGCCAAGCAAACCAGCGTTTTTACAGGCAATGTGGTGATCACCAAGGGCACTTTGATACTGCGCGCAGATCGCGTGGAAGTGCGGCAAGACAACGAGGGTTTTCAGTTTGGCACAGCAATGAGTACGGGCGGCAAGCGCGCGTTTTTTCGCCAAAAACGTGAAGCTGGCGACGAATGGATCGAAGGCGAAGCCGAAAGTATTGTGTATGACGGCAAGCTTGACGCCGTGAGCTTTCGCGGCAACGCCAATTTGCGGCGCTTGCGAGGCGCGACACTCACCGACGAAACGCAAGGCGCGTTGATCACCTATGACAACACCAGCGATGTGTTTAATGTCTCGGGCGGGAGCCCTGCCACTGCTGGCAATCCCAGCGGCCGTGTGAGAGCTGTGCTCACGCCCCGGGCTGCATCGCCAGCGCCTGCTGCGCCAACGGCTGGCGCTCAAGGTGGTGCGCCCTTGCGCCCAAGCACAGCAATAGGCGGAGAGAAGAAGTGAGCGTTTCAGTGACAGAAGCGGCTGCGCCAGAGCGCCTTCTCGAAGCCCGTGGCTTGCAAAAAAGCTATGGCGCGAGACTGGTCGTCAAAGATGTGTCGCTCTCAGTGAAGCAAGGGGAAGTGGTGGGGCTGCTCGGGCCGAATGGTGCAGGCAAGACCACCTCGTTTTACATGATCGTCGGCTTGGTGCGCGCTGATGCGGGCGAGATCACGATCAATGGGCAATCGGCGCAAAACATGCCGATTCATCGTCGCTCGCGCATGGGGCTGTCTTATTTGCCTCAAGAAGCCTCGATCTTTCGCAAATTGAACGTGGCGGAAAACGTGCAGGCCGTGCTGGAATTACAGCGGGATGAAGAGGACAAGCCCCTGTCCAAAGCTGCGCTTAATGAGCAGTTGGATCAGCTCCTCAAAGATTTGCGCGTTGATCATCTGCGCGATTCGCCGGCATTGGCTTTGTCGGGCGGCGAGCGTCGCCGCGTCGAGATCGCCCGGGCTCTGGCGACCAACCCGCAATTTATTTTGCTGGACGAACCTTTTGCTGGCATTGATCCGATTGCGGTGATCGAGATTCAGCGCATCATTGGCTTTCTGAAAAGCCAGGGCATTGGCGTGTTGATCACCGATCACAATGTGCGCGAGACTTTAGGCATTTGCGATCATGCTTACATCATCAGCGAAGGCCGCGTGCTCGCGCGCGGCACGCCGCCAGAGATTGTTGATAACCCTGACGTTCGCCGCGTGTATTTGGGCGAGCATTTCCGCATGTGAAGCCCGGTCTTTCATTACGCGTCTCTCAGCATCTGGCGCTCACGCCGCAATTGCAGCAATCGATCCGTTTGCTGCAATTGTCGACGCTCGAACTCGCCCAAGAGATTGAGCAGATGATCCAAGACAACCCGTTTTTGGAGGCAGAAGCTGCTGAGCTGAGCTATGAAGAGCAAATTGCCGTAGAACGCAGTACGCGAGATGATGAGAAGCTTGTCCGTGAAGATCAAGAGATGGAATCTGATGCTATATATTTAGTAGCATCCCGCGCAGATTCTATGCCGCTGGATTCACCAAATGGCAACTCAAACGATGCCGAAAATGATGGTTTCTCTGCAAACAGTGACGAGACGCCGCCTGCCACCGAGCCGAGCGATTGGGAAGGCGATAATGCGCAAAACAGCGTCGACGATGCGAGCCACGACGTCGAAATGGGCATGGATGCCGGCACGCGAAGCACCAGTGCGGCACAAGGCGCGGGCGATTACGACGGATCAGAGAACAATTCAACATCGGCCACGCTGCAAGAGCATTTGCACCGTCAAGCGCTGTCCCTTCGCCTATCCGACGAGGATCGTGCAGCGCTGTACATGCTGATCGAATCGCTGAGCGACGATGGCTATTTGGAAGACGATTTCGAGAGCCTCGCGCAGAGCTTGGGCGCTGAGACTTTGGAAGATGTGGAAGAGCTGATTTCGCGTTTCTCCATTGCACTCAAGTGGCTGCAAAACATGGAGCCCATCGGCGTAGGCGCGCGAGATTTGGCCGAATGCATTACGTTGCAGCTGCGCGCAAGAGCAGAGTTCGCAACGAATCAGGTTTTGCAGGCCGCCGCAAAAATCTTGAAGCATCCGCTCGATCTGCTCGCGCGGCGTGATGTGAAGCGCCTGATGCAGCTCACACTTTGCGGTAGCGAAGACATCAAAGCCG
This sequence comes from Variovorax sp., assembly GCA_031376455.1. Taxonomy (GTDB): domain Bacteria; phylum Pseudomonadota; class Gammaproteobacteria; order Burkholderiales; family Burkholderiaceae_C; genus JANMDU01. Next base: position 6,828 of record JANMDU010000003.1, read on the forward strand.
CCATCGCTGTAATCGCCAAGCTAGAGCCCAAGCCCGCGCGCCAATTCGCCCAAGTTGAGCGCAATATCGTCATCCCCGATGTGATCGTGCGTGCTGAGAAGCGCCGTGGGCAAACCATCTTCGTCGCGCAGCTCAACACTGCCGTGATGCCCAAGCTACATGTGAACGATCTCTATGCCAACGCCCTGAAAGGCAGCAAAAAGACAGAAGCGGTGCAAGGCCTGCAAGGCCGCTTGCAAGAAGCGCGTTGGTTCATCAAAAATGTGCAGCAGCGCTTCGATACGATCCTGCGCGTGAGCCAAGCCATCATCGAGCGGCAAAGCAGCTTCTTCAAGCATGGCGCAGTGGCTATGCGCCCGCTGGTGCTGCGTGAAATTGCCGACGAGATCGGCATGCATGAATCCACCATCAGCCGCGTCACCACCGCCAAATACATGAGCACGCCCTACGGCACGTTTGAGCTCAAATATTTTTTCGGCTCAGCGCTCACCACCGAGACAGGCGGCATTGCTTCGAGCACCGCCGTGCGCGAGCTCATCAAGCAATTTATCGACGCAGAATCTAAAGTTAAACCCCTGTCTGACAACGCGATTGCAGACATGCTCAAAGAGCAAGGCATCGAATGCGCCCGGCGCACCGTGGCCAAATACCGAGAAGCCCTCAGAATTCCCGTGACGAGTCTGAGAAAAACGCTTTGAAACACTGTTTGTTATTTAAAGGTTTTGAAGAACACGGAAGACACAGAAATTGCACGAAAGCCACGAGAAATTCAACAGAGTCTTTTCTGTGTCTTCCGTGTAACCTCCGTGCCTTCCGTGCTCAAAAAAAGCGAGAAGCCAACCGACGACTATGAATAACCTCCATCTCTTCCTCCCCTGCGCAGGCGGCGTAGAAACCTATCTCGCCGACGAAGCGCGAGCCATCCTCGGCGAAAGCGAAGCTGTCCAGCAACACGGACAGCCCTCAGCCGTGCAGCAACCCGCACTGTCCTCAGCAGTGCAACAGCAAATGGGCGGCGTCGCCGTCAAGGCCAGCTGGCGCCAAGCCATGCAACTCAACCTCCACAGCCGCTTGGCCAGCCGCGTGCTCGTCGGCGTGATGCAGCGCCCCTACCGCAGCGAAGACGACATTTACGAGGCCGCCTGCGATGTCGCTTGGGAAATTTGGTTCACGCAAAAGCAAACTTTCAAAATCGACATCACCGCCACGCGCAGCCCTTTGAAGAGCCTCAATTTCGCAGCCCTGAGAGTCAAAGACGCCATCTGCGACCGCTTCCGCCACAAAACCGGTGAGCGCCCCAGCGTCGATACGCAGCGCCCCGATGCGCGGGTGTACGTGCATTTAAGCGCCGAGCATGTCAGCCTGTATGTCGATACCAGCGGCGAGCCGCTGTTCAAACGCGGCTGGCGGCAAGACAAAGGCGATGCGCCACTCAAGGAAACCCTCGCTGCCGCCATGCTGGCCGCCAGCGGATGGTGGGATGTGAAAGCCGCTCCCGATGCAAAGCGACCGGTTTTATACGACCCTTGCTGCGGCAGTGGCACGATCCTAATCGAAGCCGCACAAATCGCGCTCGGCATCCCCTCGGGTAGCCAACGCCGCTTCGGCTTCGAGCGCCTCATGCCGTATCAAGCCCACGTTTGGGATGCTATGAAATCAGAAGCACTCCGCGCAGTAGAGACGGGCTTAAACGCCCTAAAAGATACAGAAAAACTAGACATCTACGGCTCAGACGTCGCTTTCCGCATGGTCGATTTTGCACAGCGCAATGCGGATCTTGCAGGCGTGGGTGATCTGATCCAGCTGCGCGGTGGCGACGCGCTGGAGCGCAAGCCGCCTTGCGATGTGCCGCCCCAAGGCGCAATGATCGTCACCAACCCGCCGTATGGCGAGCGAATCGAGATTGCTGGCGCGGCAGGTGCGCATTCGAGCGCCGGCCATCGCGCGCAAAGCGTCAGCCCACCAGCGCGCAATGCGCCGCGCGTGCATACCGTTCGCTCTCAACTAACATCGCGCGACTTATCGCGAGATGTGCCGCGCGACGAATTTGATCGCCCCATCGAAGATCAGGCAAGCAACGGCGTGCAAGCCGATCGCGCCCCTCAATCGACCCGCTCCCCACGCGAAACAGCAGAATTCAACCAAGCGGAAGGCGATTTCTTCCTCCAACTCTCTACGCATTGGAAAACCCATTTCGACGGTTGGACGGCGCATTTGCTTGTCCCCGACATGAAGCTCCCCGGCAAAATGCGCCTCAAAGAAACTCGCCGCGTCCCCTTGTGGAATGGCCCGATTGAATGCCGCCTCTTCCGCTTCGACATCCAAGGCCGGCGGCAAGCGACGCTTGCTCAGGGCGAGCATTAGCGGCAAAATTGCGAGCTATGGAACATCGCCATCTCAACCATCAACGCCCAACGCTTGCCGCACTAGACGACATCATCGTTCGCGGCAATTGGCAAGATTGGCAAGCGCTGCGCCTTGTAGCGTTGGCGCAGCCAGAAGTGCTCTCTAAACTCGTCCAAATTTGCACTTCGCGTACGCTCGAGCCCGGGGCGCAGCGCCATCTCTTTTGGTTGAATTATGCAAAAGCACATTTGCACAGTTGAGCAACAGTATGAACGCAAAGCAAAATCAGCCCTTGCCCGAATGGGAGCAGGTGCTCTCAGCTGCGGCGCGTCTGCAAACCCTTTTGCCAGAGGCTGTCCTCGTCGGTGGCACGGCATCCGCGATACACGCCTCACATCGCTTCTCCCGGGATGCTGATCATGTCCTTATTGATCTGCGCTTGCGGTTTGATGAAATTCTGAAAGAGCTGGAATCTGTTGCTGGCTGGAAAACAGCGCGCGTGCAGCGCCCGGTATTGATTTTGGGAAGCTTAGACGGTATAGAAACAGGCGTGCGTCAACTGATCCGTGAGCAACCCCTCGAAACCATGGAATTCATGGCCAATGGAGCGCGCATTTGCATTCCTACGCTTGCGGAAATCTTGCGAATAAAAAGCGTGCTCATATTGAAACGCAATGCGACACGCGATTACTTGGATTTTGTTGCTCTCGCCTCGAAGATGAGCCCACGAGACATTGCCGCAGCGCTTGGTTCATTCGATGTGCTTTATCCACAGCCCAATGGTCAGTCTGCCCTTCAGCAACTTCACATCCAGCTCGCCCAGCCCGTGCCCTACGATTTAGAAGAGACAGAGTTGTCTGAATATAAAAATCTTGCCCTTGAATGGCACGATTGGTACGCCGTGCAGCAGGTTTGCATGCGTGTATCTACACAGCTGTTTGATCAGTTAAGCAGCGACTCCGCACCAGAAGCCCCGCAGTTATGAGTCAGGCCACGATCGTCGTCCTAGATACCAACATCGTCCTCGATCTTTTCCTCTTCCAAGACCCGCGCACGACCTTCTTGCGCGAGCAACTACTGGCCGGGCATCTGATTTGGCGCGCAACCCCGCATATGCGCAACGAGTTAGAGCGGGTGCTAACTTACGCAAACATCGCCGCCAAATTGAGCTTTTACGAAAAATCCCCGCAAGATATTCTGGCCGCATTCGATCAACACGCCCAAATCACCCCAGCCCCAAGCGCCAAAGCGCCTTACACCTGCAAAGATGCAGACGATCAGCCCTTCATTGATCTGGCTTGCCATCAGGCCTTGCAAACCAGCGATACAACGCCAAGCTCAGCCATAAAAATTCAGCTCATTAGCAAAGACAAAGCGGTTCTCAGTATGCGCAAAAGGCTAGAAAAAGTGTCCGTGATTGTCACAATGACTTATTTGGTTTGACAAAAATGTCAACCTGAGCACGCATCGTGTCACTTCAAATGCCGAGAGGCAGCCAAGAAAGACGCGCTCCAGACAATCCTCCGCACAACTCTGCCAAAAATCTCACAGCTGAAGCCTTAACTGGCAGTTATTTGCCACACACGGGTCAGCGCACATAACTTGGCACGCCGGTTGCAATAGTTATTCGCTTTCATTCACTAATTAAGGAGTTTTCTATGAAACGTGCTATTCAAAAGGGTTTTACCCTCATCGAACTGATGATCGTGGTTGCAATTATTGGTATCTTGGCAGCAGTGGCATTGCCAGCGTACCAAGACTACACGGCCCGTGCTCAAGTGACCGGCGCTTTGGCCGAAATTACACCTGCGAAAACAAACATCGAAGAGAAAATCAGTTCAGGTGTTACCCCTTCTGAAGCGTTAACATTCACCGGCATCACTGCAACTGAACTCAAGCTTTCAGGCATCCAAGCCGCTGATTCCGGCCGTTGTTCTGCTTATGGCGTAATTGTCAATGCTGCAACACCTCCGTCGGGCGCAGCACAAGTGCAATGCACCATGAAAGGTGGTACAGATGTGGTCGGTAAGAAAGTTCAATGGAGTCGTACGACTGCTGGTGTCTGGTCTTGCGTTAGCACGCTTGATACAGCAGCCGCTCGCTTGGCACCCAAGACCTGCCCACAGGGTACTGAAGTGACAGTATCACCAACTTAAGAGGTTTACTCCTTGGCCAAAAGCCTGTGGGAAGTAATGTTCTCGCAGGCTTTTTTATTTTCAGTTTTTTAAGTGTGGTTGAAATGCGTATTGCCAAACAATCAGGATTTACTTTGATCGAGTTGATGATTGTTGTAGCGATCATTGGCATTCTGGCGGCGGTAGCATTGCCAGCTTATCAAGACTACACCGCGCGCTCGCAGATCACTGGCGCACTCAGCGAAATAAGTGGCGTCAAAACGAGTGTGGAAGAAAAATACAGCAGCAGCAGTGGTGTAACGGCATCTGATGCAATAGCCATGACTGGCGCTTCGCTCACCGAGCTCAAACTTCTAGGCCTGCAATCTGCCACATCCGCACGCTGCTCCAGATATTTGGCAACATTGAAGATCAGTGGCGCTGCTCAGGTCGAATGCACCATGAATGGCGGCACAGAAGTGCAAGCCAAAAAAATCCAGTGGAATAGAGCCACAGATGCACGCTGGTCGTGTGTAGTTGAGGTCGATTCACGTATCGCACCTAAAAGCTGCCCAGCAGGCACGCCATTGGCCGCGCCAACTTGAAGCGCATGGGCGCTACCTCAAAAGCATATTCATTCTTACATCCGCATGTTCGCTCGTCTTGAAAGACTACCTGTTCGCCTTAAGGCTGCGCTAACGCATTTGGCTGCTACAGCGGCAGTTGCGCTAGTCAGCGCGACGCTTGTCTTCTATGTGTGGTATCCATCGCCATTTGAGCAGCTCTCAGGCGGCGCTGATCTTTTCAAGCTCATTGTGATCTGCGATATTGTGCTGGGTCCGTTGCTGACATTGATCGTTTTTAATGCCAAAAAATCAAGATATTCGTTGATCCGCGATTTGGCAGTCATTTGCAGCATCCAGTTAGTAGCGCTTTTATATGGCTTATGGGCCGTGTTTATTGCAAGGCCGATCTACGTCTCGTTTGAAAAAGATTCTTTTCGGGTTGTGCATGCCAATGAAGTGGTTGACCGTCAGCGCCCGGATCAATGGGATTCGACGCTGAACTACTCCTTGACAGGCCCAAAACCAATTTCATTGCGCCCATTCAAAGATCAAAAAGAGTTTTTTGCAGTGAGTGATGATGAGATTGGCGCAGGCATCAAGCTATCGTTTCGCCCAGAGCTCTGGCAGCCCTATGAGGCAGACCGCTTGGGCATGATCTTGGCCAGCAAACCACTGGTGCAGTTAATAGTCACTAAGCCTCATCTGGCAGAGCAAGTGCAGGCTGCTGTTAAACATACACAGATTCAAGCGAAAGATATTTTGTATCTCTCCATCGTGAGTAGAGAAAAATACTGGACAGTATTTCTCAAGAATGATTCAGCAGAGATCGTTGGCTACCTGAATCTAGACACGTATGATTAGCATTGATAGCGCTGGATATTTTTGAAAACTCCAATGAATATTTCGCACAACAGTGCTGCCGACACGCTTAAAAAAAGCAGCTTCGCCGCGGGTGCGTTGGTCTTATTGGCTTGCTTGACGTTCACGTTCTTCAATACCTATCAAGTCAGCTTCACAAGCACTGGGGCGCATTCACTGATTGGCTGGTTTTGCGTAGCCATCACGACAGCGTGCTTGGCTTCATTCATGACAAAAGAGAAGGCTAGCTGGGCTGCTTGGCTATTTTTCGCCCTATTTCTATTGATCGTGATGAGGCAAGGGCCTAAGCCGATTCATTCGACGGCTCTCGCTTTGATCGTGCTCACCATGGCATGCGTGGCGCACACAGCAGGTTTGTTTGCGAGGTCAGTGCGCTGGGCTTCAGTTCTCGCTGCAGCCATTGTGTTGATCTCGACGATGAATGCACTGGTCGCGCTTTATCAATATTTCGGGTTTTCTATTCAATATCCTATTTCATACATTCAGATAGCGCCTGAAGGCACTGCGATTGGGCAGGTGAGGCAGCGCAATCAAATGGCAATCCTGTGTGCATTGGGTCTGACAACGCTCGCCTATTTTCCTTTTAAGTTTCGCTGGCTGGCAGTTGCGCGCTACGGCTTGGGCCTCTGTTTGATCGCTGCTGTTGCTGCATCTGCTTCGCGAATTGGAGCGATTGCAGTGCTTGCATTGAGCTTCACGCTTGTCTTCACGTTTCGCAGTTTGCAAGAATCGTCTAAATGGTTGGTGGGGCTTGCTTTTCCAGTATTGCTCGTGCTTGCTTATCTTCTCCCCTTGCTGATTGAAGATAGAGTGGGTCTGCTCTCGCGGTTAACGACGGATGTTTTTGCAGTTCCCTGCAATTCCCGGATTCTGCTTTGGAAAAACGCCTTTAGCTTGATTTGGCAAGCACCTCTCATGGGTGTGGGCTGGGGAGGTTTGATTGCTGAATACTATGTGGCTGATCTACCTGCTCGGGGCTGTGAAATGATTGATCATGCACACAATGTTTATTTGCAGATCGCAGTTGAGGCCGGTTTGCCTGCTGCTTTGACACTGGTGCTTGTGTCGGTTTGGTTTTTTATCAAGCACTGGAGCACAGTTCGCGTCGATGGCGTTTATCGCTGGGCTTATTTTTCTGTAGGTATCATTTGGTTGTATTCGCAGACTGAATTTCCTCTTTGGCAAACTGGGTTTTTATGGCTTTTTGCAATTTTTCTTGGATTAAGTGCCGCACGTCATGAAGGCGTAGCTCCTGTTGTTGCTGTTAACCAGTGGCAGCGCTTTTTAGTAGCTATCGATCCCAAGCTTATTCTTTTAATTACTTTTTCAGCTGCGTGCCTAAGTGCGATGGCGTTGTTTCAGTTTGCTCGTGTTTCTAGCATAGAAACGGCCAAGGATTGGGAGGCGCTCATTTCAAAGCGTGGCTATTCTGAAGTCGCGAAAGAAAACTGGATGTTTGCCCCTCGCTTGGAGTTCATCGTGGCCCAGTTTCAGCGACCGACATCCCTCAATGCTGAGAAGATCAATAAATTCTGTAAATCAGTGATGACTTACTCGCCTGATGCTCCCATCATTATGTGTGTCATCAGATCCGCTTACTTGATGGGCGATATGAAGCAAGTTGAATTTCACAAACAACGACTTTTGACAATTTACGGTAGTCAAGTGGATACCTACAAAAAAGAGCTCGAAAACTTCAAATAGCAACGTACTTGAAGTGACTACAGCGAATCTGACCGCACTTACCTTAGTAGCGGAGTTTGTGGTCGTTTATGCTGTCGGCAATGACGTTTCGTTTTTCTTGGGTCGCCTTTCTGATCGCTGCGCCTTGGCTGATGGGTGCTACTGCGGGGCCAGTTGCTCAGATGGGCGCTTGGCTGGCTGCTACTGCTGTGCTGGCGGGGCTTTTGTTTTTTCAATCTGCGCGCTATTGGCCGCAAAGTCTGGTCGTGGCGGCCGGGTTGAGCGGGTGTATGGCATTGCTGCAGTTTGCTGGCTTTGCTACTGCTTTTTCTCCCTGGGTGAGTGAATCCGTCTCTGGCGAGATGGTCGCTAATCTTCGGCAGCGTAATCAATTGGCGACTTTGATGGCGATTGGGGCGCTAGCGGTGTGGCTTCGATGCCTCAGGCCGAGCAGAAGTTTGAGCACGAAAGAACACTTCAGTGCTAGCGACGACTTCAAACTTTACCCAGCTCGATCCATTTGGTTTGATAGAGCGATTGTTTTTGCAATCGCGCTTTTCGCGTTTGCAACAGCGCTGTCGGGCTCGCGCACGGGCTTGCTGCAATGGCTGGCGCTGCTGGCCCTAGCAGTGTGCTGGCGGCGTAGCTGGGGCGCAAACACGAAATGGGTGCTTGGCGCGGCGCTGTTGGGTTATGGCGTTGGGGCGCTCCTTGGGCCTTGGGCGGCGCAGATGGCGGGGCATGCGAACGCTGGGTTGCTGGGGCGGGTGGCGGCGACTGATGCGCATTCGCGGCTGGCTTTGTGGGGCAATGTGTTGGAGCTCATCGCGCGCGAGCCGCTGCTGGGGCATGGCTGGCGCTCTTTGGCTTATGCGCATTACGCGCAGGATTTCTCTCTCACTCGGTTTATGGAGATGCCGGATAACGCGCATAACTTGCCGTTGCATTTGGCCGTTGAGTTGGGGCTGCCGGTGGCACTTGCGTTTTGCGGCTTGGTGGGCTGGGCTGTTTGGCGCGGCAGGCCTTGGGCTGAGACGCAAGCTGATCGGCAATTGGCTTGGGGCGTGCTGCTTCTGATTGGGATTCACAGCCTGCTGGAGTATCCGCTATGGTACGGGCCGTTTTTTATGACGGTGTTGATTTGCATCGCCGTTTTGTGCTCAGATTTATGGAGAAAATGGCTGCTAACCGTCGCAGAATCTGCGCAAAGCGCTATGCATTTAGGAGTTCGTATTTTTGCCGTCTTGCTTTTGGCAGCGACAGCGTTTGTCGCTTTTGATTACCACCGGGTGAGCCAGATTTATCTGCAACCCGAGCAGCGTATCAGTTGGTATGCGGCTGATCCGCTGGCTGCAGCGAAGCAAAGCGTCTTTTTCCAGTCGCAAGCAAAATTCGCGGAGCTACAGATCACGTCATTGTCCAAAAAAACTGCGCCGCGCCTGCTGGAGCTGTCCGCTGAATTGGTGCGTTGGTCGCCCGAGCCGCGCATCATTGAGAAGCTGATTGAATCGAGCGTGATGATGGGGCTGGATGATTTGGCGGCGTTTCATTTGAAGCGCTACCGGGCGGCTTATCCAACTGCTTACGCCCAATTTATGAGCACATCGCGCAAGCTTACCAGCGTGCCCTGATTTTGCTGAATGCGTTGTCGCCGAGCAAGCGATGCGCGCTGGGCGCAAGGTGGCGATCATCGGCGAAGAGAGAAAGGTTGTAGGTGAGCGTGGTCACGCCAATATTGAGCGTGGCGGTGGTGCAGGTGCTGGTGTTGAAGGTGGCTGTGGCGCAAGCGGGCACGCTGGCTGTGCCGCCTGTGCCTAAATTGCTGGGGCTGTTGAACAGTAAATTGACATAGGCTTCGTTGTCGACCAAGAGCACGTTGTCTGTCACGCCAGCAAGGGCGGTTTTGAGGCTGTCGTTGAAGGCGCGGCTGGCGGCTGTTAAAGCGGCAGTACGGGTCTGTAGCGCGGCGAAAGGTGTTTTGCCAAGATCAGGGGCGTTGGCAATCACCACGTGTTTTGCGCCGGCGGCGGTTAAGCGCAGCACTTGCGCAGCTAAGGCGCGGCCTGCGACGGTGGCGGCTGCGTTTAATGCGGCGTTGTCTGTGGGGTTGGCCGTGGCCAAGGCGGCGAGCTCAGCCACGCCAGCATCAATGATGAGCAGATCGCTCGCACCGATGCTGCCGGGCAAAAAGGTGGTGATTTGATCTTTGATGGAATTAGCGCCTGTATCCACGCGTGAGCTGCCTTGTGCGTAGCCGAGGCCGCCGGAGATTTGCGCGGTGATGGTTTTGCCATAGCTGGTGGCGACGCGCTCGATCCAGATGTTGACGGTGCCGTCGTTGACGGTGAATTTACCTCCTGTTTGGCCAACGTCAGAGAGGCCATCGCCAAAGCTGATCACACGCGTGGGATTGAGGGGCTGGAAGGTTGAGCCGGATCCGCAGGCCGTGAGAAAGAGGGCGCTGGCTGCGAGCAAGCTGATGGACAACGCGGCAACAAAACGGGGCAGGGCAAACATAGAGGCGATCTCAAATAAGAAAAAATACTCAGCGGACAGAGCGCAGACGCTATCTTAACCGTGGCAGCTTGTAAACAAGGGCGATCTCAAGGTCAATCTCCTAAGCGGCAGCGCGCTGCAAGCGATCTCGCACACCATCCCAAGTGGCATCGTTTGGCACGGCCTCGACCCAGATCAATCGCGCGTTTTGCGCATCGAAATCTCGGAGAACGGCAAAAAGCTGCTGCGCTGTGGCTAGCGCGTCTGAAGGCATGCGGCGGAGCAAAATGCGGCTGGAGAGGATTTTTAAGGGGCTGCGGGCATAGATCGCAATATTTTTAGCCTCTGCCCCCAGAAGATCAAGTGCCGTTTGCAGGGCTTTTGCATCCATCAAACGCAGCGGGGCAATGGGGGCGTAATGCGAGGCCAGAGAGCCGGAGGCACGGGGCGCGACTTTGCCTGAGGCTCGGGGCGCGACTTTGCCGGAGGCACGGGGTGCGACTTCGCCGGAGGCGCGTGATGTTGATATGTCAGCCTCGCGCGATTCGGTCGGGCTTTCGCTTATTTCTAAAGCATTTTCGGCATTTTGCCGGCGTATTTCCTGCGCAGAGTGCTCACTATTTAATAGCGTATCTGAGATGAGATTCTGTCCCATCGCTGCTTCAAGCTGAGCTGGCGTCAGCACGCCAGGGCGCAGCAGCACGGGCGCGCCGCGTGTGCAGTCAATGATGGTCGATTCAATGCCAACGGTGCATGCGCCGCCATCCAACACGGGCACGGAAGCGCCAAACTCTGCGATCACATGCGCGGCCGTGGTGGGGCTGACTTTGCCAAATTTATTGGCGCTTGGCGCTGAAATGCCGTACACCCCGAGCTTGGCGCATTCTGCGAGCAGCTCGCTGGCCATCGGGTGCGCTGGGCAGCGCAGGCCAATCGAATCCTGCCCACCGGCGCTGCTTTTCGCTACGCCCACCTTGCGCGGCACAATGACAGTTAACGGGCCAGGCCAAAATTCATCCATCAGACGCTGCGCAAAATCTGGAATCTGAGCAGCAAAGTGCATCGCAGCAGCGCGACTTGCCACATGCACGATGAGCGGATGATCGGCGGGGCGGCCTTTGGCGCAGAAGATTTTTGCAACTGCTTCATCGCTGCAAGCATCTGCACCGAGGCCATATACCGTCTCGGTAGGAAAGGCGAGCAATTGCCCATCGGCAATCAGCTTTGCAGCTTGCGCAACCGTCAACACATGCGCTCCTTCAGGCGATATCGCGCATCGTGGGCAAATAAGGCAAGCCCAACGTCTGCGCCACTTCGAGCGCGACCGAGCCAGCTAACTCGGCTGAGCTGCCAGTGATCGTGATGTGTCCCATTTTGCGGCCTGCTCGCGCGCCCGTTTTGCCGTAAAGATGCAGACTCACACCCGGCAAGATAAGCACAGCAGCCCAATTTGGCGTTTTTTCTTTGCCATCACCTTTGTCATTACCGTCAGTAGTCAGCCACAAATCGCCCAGCAGATTGAGCATGACGCAGCTGGCCAATTGCACGGGCTGCGACAATGGCAGACCACACAATGCACGCACTTGCAATTCAAACTGACTGCAGCCCGATCCCTCGATGCTCCAATGACCCGAATTGTGTGGGCGCGGCGCAATCTCGTTGACGCGCAACTCGCTTGTCTCGCTTAAATGCCCGGCGGCATCTTTGAGAATAAAAAATTCGACGCACAACACACCTACGTACTGCAAATGCTCCGCTATTAATTTCGAAGCATTCTGCGCAGATTCTATGACGGCTAGAGGCAGGTTTGCTTCATAAACTTCGCTGCTCGCCAAGATACCGTTCACATGCACATTGCGCGCCACGGGCAACGTGACCATCTGCCCATCCGCACTACGCGCGAGCACCACCGAGCATTCAGCAGCGAGATCGCCAAATTGCTCGAGCACGCAGGGCACACCGCCCAGCTGCTTAAAAGCAATGCTGGCTTGCGAGCGCGTATTGACCTTCACCTGCCCTTTCCCGTCGTAGCCCAGCGTCGCGGTTTTGAGCAAGCCGGGGAAGCATTCATCGGGCGCGGCGGTAATGTCGGAGATCTTTTCCACGGCGACAAAAGGAAGAGGGGCAGCATGGGCGTTGCCCGAATTTTTGGCGACTTGCGCAAGCATGGTTTTTTCTTCCATGCGATTCTGCGCAATCGCCACCGCATCTGCGCTGGGCGAGACAACGCGTTGTGCGCCCAGTGTGGCCATCGCAGGTGCTGAGACGTTTTCAAACTCTGTGGTGATCGCTGCACAGCGCTGCATCAGCTGAGCCAGTGCCGCCTCATCGTCCGTGTTGCCTTGAATGTGATAGTTGGCCGCTGCGCCAGCGGGGCTGATCGGATTCGCGTCGAGCACCGCCACGAAATAGCCCATGCGCTGCGCCGCATGCACAAACATACGCCCCAGTTGCCCGCCGCCCAGCACACCGAGTGTGCTGCCGGGCAAAATCGCGCTCATAACCCCACCTTCATGTCGTTGGCTGCTTTTGTTTGTGCGTTGCGGTATATCGCGAGCTTGCTCGACATTGCCGCATCGTGCAAAGCCAGCATCGCCACCGCAAAGAGCGCAGCATTTGCCGCGCCTGCCGCGCCAATGGCAAATGTCGCCACCGGCACGCCTTTGGGCATCTGAACGATGGAATGCAATGAATCCACGCCTTGCAGATGCTTGGATGGAACGGGCACGCCCAGAATGGGCACCGTCGTCTTAGCCGCCAACATGCCCGGCAAATGCGCTGCGCCGCCCGCGCCGGCAATGATGGCTTGCAGGCCGCGCAGCGAGGCGCTCTCTGCGTAATCAAACATCGCATCCGGCATCCGGTGCGCTGAGATGACGCGGCATTCATGCGCTATGCCAAAATGGTCAAGTATTTGCGCGGCGTGTTGCATGCAATCCCAGTCTGAGCTGGAGCCCATCACCACACCGATTTGAATTTGGTTTGTTGTCATCCTTGGATTGTAAGCAAGCGCCCTGATGTATGGATTTATTCTTTAAAGAACTCGCCTCTCATGATTGATATCACCGCTGCCACCTTTGAAACCGAAGTGATTGAGGCTTCGCAAAGCATTCCGGTATTGCTTGATTTCTGGGCGCCTTGGTGCGGCCCTTGTAAAACGATTGGCCCGATGCTGGAAAAGTTAGAGGCCGATTACGCAGGCCGCTTCAAGCTCGCCAAAATCGACTCAGATGCTGAAGCGCAGCTCTCCGCCGCATTCGGCATCCGCAGCATTCCCACCTGCATTTTGATGATCAATGGCCAGCCCGTGGATGGCTTCCAAGGCGCATTGCCGGAGAGCCAGCTCAAAGCGTTTTTAGACAAGCATTTGCCGCCCGAGGATGAAATGCCTGAGGGGCTCGAGGGGCTTGCGGCAGATATGGCTGCGCCAGAGCCTACGCAAGAAGATCATTTGGCAGTGCTTGAAAAAGCCGTAGAAGCTGCGCCTGACGACGACAATGCCCGCTTCAATCTCATCCAAGCGCTGTTGCTCTCGGGCGATGTGGCCGCAGCGCAAGCGGCATTCAAGCCTGCGCTTGCTAAGGCCAGCGTGGTGCGCCGCTATGAGAGTGTGCAGTTGCTGCTTAATGCTATGAATTTTATAGCACTTGACGCAGATATTACGCCGGCTAAAGCACGATTTGATTCAAAAATAGCACTCAACAAACGAGATTTTTCTGCGCGCTACGATTATGCGCAAGCCTTGATTGCTGCTGGCCAGCACACGGCCGCAATGGACGAATTGCTAGAGATTTTGATGCGCGACAAGCTTTGGGACAAAGAAGGCGGCCAAGAGGGCAAAGCCCGCAAACTCTACATCGCCGTGCTCGATTTGCTGGATCTGCCCAAGCCGAAAATGCCAGATGGTCAGATTCCGCCGGAAGACCCGGTGGTGGCTACATACCGTCGGCGCTTGAGTTCGGTGATTTTGAGCTGAAGGCGCTGAAAGGGCTGCAGCGTTATGTGGCTGCTTAGGGTGGCTGCGTTATGTGGCCGCTTTGTGCGGCTGCGCTATGCGGCTGTAGGACAACAGCCAAATTTGTCACAACTTCGCCCTAACTTGCATCTCTGCGGTCTTCCGGCAGGGCAGCTGCGGCGTTACATTGGCTCTCAGCCCCATTTAAGGAGACTTCCATGAAGCATTCCCGCCTGCTTTCCGTTTTACTCACCGGCCTGATGGCCGCGGCGTCAGCGAGCACTTCAGCACAAACGCTCAACGGCGTGCCCCTGTCTCCCGTGCAGCCAGCGGCGCAAACCGCTCCGGCAGCGCCAGCTGTGCAAACCGCACAGACTGCACCGGTCGCACCGTCTGTACCGCTCAGCCCCGCGCAAATCAAGGCGCAACAAGATTTAGCCGCTGCGCAAGCTGCTGCAGACAAAGCCAACAAAGACGCAGCCGAGGCACAAGCCAAGGCGAAGGCCGCGCAAGATGCCGCCGCAGCTAAAGTTGCCCAGGATGCGGCTGCTGTGCAGGCGGCTCAGTTAGAAAAAGCGCGGCTCGCGCAAGTCGCCGCGCTATGCGAATCTTGCGGCATCGTCACGGGCGTGCGCAGCGAAAAGCGCAAAGGTAAAGGCGGCGCATTAGGCATCATCGGCGGCGCAGTCGGCGGCGGCTTGCTAGGCAGCCAAGTGGGCAAGGGCGACGGCAAAACGCTGGGCACGGTCGGCGGCGCGGTCGGCGGCGCGATCCTCGGCAATGAAATCCAAAAGCGCATGAACCGCAAAACGGTTCACATCACCAGCATCCAACTCAAGGACGGCACAACACGCACTTACGAATCAGAAGCCGCCCCCACTTGGGGCGTAGGCAACAGCGTCAAACTCGATTCAGCAGCGAATACAGTGGCGAAACTTTGATGCATGTTTTGAGGCACGCCTTAAAATGAAAATGCTATTTATTTCGTAGCGCTTCGCGCAGCTTCTATGCCGGCTATTGCCGGTTTTGCATCAAATTTATCTTGTCCCGACTTGCTGCTATGTACACGCTTAGCCAAAGGCTCGGCGAGCAAGTTCACACGAATTGCTGCTGCGCAGATAGCGAGCAAGCAGATCATGAGTACAGCTGCTGCTGCCCATACAGGATGCGCAGAGGCGGCGAGTGGCGGGTCAATCCAAGAAGGGGGCGTGACAGTAGTGTTCATGGGTAGCCTCATCATGTGATTCCGTTTCTAAATCACTTCTGCATGTCGTTGCTGCTCCTAGTCGTGCTAAAAACACTGTCTTCGTCACTGCGCCTAGTGCAGAAATGATTTAGAAACGGAATGAGGTGTTGATTGAACGCTTTTACGGCATTCTTTGCTTCCTCTTTTTTGCAAAGAATCGTGTCAGTTGTGTAAATTTCGTGACGGGTTTCACAGCCTCTCACGCCGGCTAATGCCCCGAAAAATCCAACAAGGTGAACAGCGGCAAGCCCGCATCTTTTAAGCGCTTTGAACCTTGCAGCTCGGGCAAATCAACAATGGCCGCGCCTTCCATGACGCTGGCGCCTAATCTTTCCAGCAGCTTCTTGCCAGCCATCATCGTGCCGCCCGTGGCGATCAAATCGTCGATCAGCAGCACGCGTTGGCCCGGCTTCACAGCATCGGTGTGCAGCTCCACGGTGGCGCTGCCGTATTCGAGTTCGTAGGTTTCCTCCACGGTAGCAAACGGCAGTTTGCCTTTCTTGCGAATCGGCACAAATCCCAAGCCCAACTCATAAGCAATCACGGCGCCCAAAATAAAGCCGCGCGCATCCAGGCCCGCGACCACATCGGGGCGCATGCCGCCCTCCATGTAGCGATGCACAAAAGCATCAATCAATATGCGAAAAACGCGCGGGTTTTGTAGCAGCGGCGTGATGTCGCGAAACTGTACGCCCTTTGATGGCCAGTCGGGGACGGTGCGAATATGTTGCCGGAGGAAATCTGAGAGGGTGTGAGTGAGGGAATCCATCCCTCAAGTCTCACATAGATTGAGCGTGCAGGCTGGAATTTTTCACCACGCTGGCGTGCGCAGAGCCATCAGCGCAGTTCGCCGTATTGTGTGCCGCTGAGCGCAGGCATCGTCTCATCATCGGCCATTTCTGTATCTTCGTAGCCCGTGAGCAAGAGTTTGCTGCGCGCTTGCTCGATCACGCTGCGCTCATTGACCAATGAGGTGGTGTGGTGCGGCTTTGATGCCACCACACTGGATAGTAGCGCGGCTGGCGCAGCTGTAGCGGCTATGGCGCCTTGCGCTGCACCGGCAGCCAAGGCGCGCCGAAAAGCGGTGACCTCTTCGTCACTCAAAGGGCTATCGATGGGCTTCGTCATGATGGGTTCTAGCTTGACAGTCTCTTGATACGATGTGGCTGAGCCGATGATGGGGGCTGCGTTGCTCATGCCGGCAGTTTTGCGCATGAGCGCTTGCGCAGCACGAGCCTGAAGTACGGCATGCGCTGGGCTGGGCGCCGTTGCAACAACGGGCGCTTGCAAGCCAAACAGTGGCGCGGGCCTCGAAATAGGCGCTTGCAATGCGCCTAAAAGCGGCGCGGGCGCACTTGCTGGCGTTGCATTTGAATTGAAATAACGCCAATACACGGCCTGCACCATGATGTCAAAGCGATGCTTGGCTGCATGCGTGATCATGGCTTCGATTTCCGCCAGCTTTTCTACTTCACCACTGAACTGTGCGGACAGCTCGATCATTACTAAAAAGCTGCGCCCACGCTGATCGAGTGAGAGCACCTTGAATTTAAAAGCAGAGGACAGCACACCAACGCGGATCATCGATTCGCGCACGACTTGGAACAGTAATTCGCGTTTCGCGTTTCGTTCATTGCGTCGTTGCTCTAATCTTTGCGCTGAAGCGGTGACCGCAGGTTGCGCCATACCGTCTGGGACGCGCGCGCCCAACATAGGGCGGCTGAACTCCATTTGTTGAGACGTGGTCAGCGAATCCGTCTGCGCATGCCGCACAGGGAGCAATGCTTGATTACTTTTACCAGAAAACCAATGGAGCCAAGACATATTGCAGTTTTTCTAACTTGAATTTTTGGAGGCACTAGCAACAGCTAGCGCATCCAAAAGTAGCAACAGTTGTCTGCGCGAGCAACGCTGCATTTGCATGGCTCATGCGCTTAAAACTGCAACACGCGTGCGATCAATTGTTGCCCCAGCCACGGTCGTTGCCACCGCGATCGCGATCTCCGCCGCCACCACCGCCACGGCGATCTCCACCACCGCCGCCGCCATAACCCCCACCCCCACCGCCAGAGCCGCGGCGATCGCCACCGCCACCGCCACCACCGCCACCATAAGGACTACGGAAAGAGCCATCGTTGCCGCCACCTCCGCCTCCGCCGCCGTAAGGTCCGCGACTGCCGCCGCTACGGTCACCGCCGCCACCGCCAACGCCACCGCCGCCGTAACCACCGCCGCCGCTACCACCATAGCCGCCACCGCCACCGCCGTATCCACCACGGCCACCGCCGCCGCCATAACCACCGCCGCCACCTTCACGCGGAGGGCGCGATTCAGGCGGGCGCGCTTCATTCACCACGATGGCGCGGCCTCCGAGCTCTTGGCCGTGCATGCCGGCAATCGCGGCTTGGGCTTGGGCATCGTCTGCCATCTCTACAAAACCGAAGCCTTTGGAGCGGCCCGTCTCGCGTTCCATCATCACTCTTGCGCTGGTTACTGAACCAAATGCGCCGAACGATGTTTGCAAATCATTGTCACGCACGGTGTAGGGCAGATTGCCCACGTACAGTCGATTACCCATCTTGTCTTCACCTATCAATGCCAGCGCTACTAGAGCACTTGGCCTCTTACATTTCAATTAAAAAGCGACGGATGTGTGAACTGCATAAAATCAGAACTACACGGATATCCGATCACCCGACCTTGAGCAAATACTTTTCTTTTCGGTTGCCCTAAAGCGCAAAACATTCACACCTTTGGGATTATGTGCCAGTTTCACTAAACGTCAAACTTTTAGACTCAAAGCGCATGTTGGTCATGAAAAACTCAATATTCAGGCAAGTTTTGTGACATCTGCGCCACGTATTATCAGCCTCGTGCCGAGCATCACCGAGCTTTTGGTGGATTTGAAGCTGGGCTCGTTTTTGGTGGGACGCACGGGTTTTTGCATTCATCCGGCAGATGTCGTGCGTTCTATTCCCAAAGTGGGTGGTACGAAAGACGTGAACTTGAAGAAAATCTTGGCACTGCAGCCTACCCACGTGATCGTTAATGTAGACGAAAACACGCTGCCAATCGTGCAAGCGTTGCGCGAATTTGTGCCACGCGTGATCGTGACGCATCCGCTGCTGCCCCAAGACAATATTGTTTTGATCGATCAATTGTGCTCGGAGTTTGCTATAAATTCAGAAGCGCTTTGCGCAATGAATTCGCCGGCAATAGCACTAAAACAGCAAATAAATGGAGGTTTGCAGCGGCTCGAAGCGCTTGATCAGCAGGAGCAACGCGTGCTGTATTTAATTTGGCGTGATCCGTGGATGACGGTCGCACGTGATACCTACATCAGCCGCATGCTGGCATTGATTGGCTGGCAGACTTTGCCAAACAGCGAAGGCGGAGAAATGGGTGCGGCGAGGTATCCGAAACTGTCCGGTGATGAGGCTTGGCTCGCCGGTGTGCAGCGGGTTCTGCTCTCTAGCGAGCCCTATCGTTTCAATGCGGAGCACATGAGCGAAATCAGGGCTTGGCTGCCGCAGGCCAAGGTGCAGCTTGTAGACGGTGAAATGCTGAGCTGGTATGGCAGCCGCGCCGTAGCGGGATTGGCTTATTTGGCTGAGCTCGCGGGCACAGAACTGGCAGGAGACGAACCAGATGTGTCATCGGCGTAGTTGCGCCATTGGCGCATCGCGCTTTTCATCGTCAGGAATTGATTCTCAAAGCCAGGACAGGCTTTGCAAATGGCCATGTGCAGGCGTAGTTGAGCTGTCTCTTTCAATGACAGCTCACGATCTTGCATCGCGACCACCATATGAGCGACTTCTTTGCAGCTGCGGCGAAGGGGATAGTCCATAAAAAATCTTCAAGCGGGCGTGGTGCGCGTCTGCTGGCCAAACCAATTGAGCTGTAGGCATTCGCGCAATTTCAGGCGTGCGCGATGCAGTTGCACATACAGGTTAGTAGAGGTGATGTTTAAAGTCTTACACACCTCATCCGCATCGAGCTCCAGCCATTCGCGCATCAGAAAAAGCCGCCCTTGCACGGGCGGCAGCTTCGTGATGCAAGCATCCATCACGGCCATGAATTGCTGCTGCGAAAGATCTTGATCGGGGTTGCCCCAATGCGCTGGTTTCTCAGAGAAGTGGCCATCTTGCTTGAAGCCAATCGCATCCAGCAGATCGCCTTCGCTCATCTCATCGCTCTGGCTGCCTCGCATATCAGCCACATTGGGCTCGCGCAGATTGGCGCGCAGCGTATCCACCACCTTGTGCTTTAAGACGCCGACCAACCAAGTGCGAAGCTGTGCTTTGCCGCCAAAAGCCTGCGGCTTGGCAATCGCAGCCAACATCGTGTCGGAGACGGCATCTTCCGCCCAGGCTTCATTGCGCAATTGCAAGCGGGCAAACTTCAACAAATACAGTCGCTGCTCAGCAACTTCGTTTTCAAAACTCATGGAAATTCCCTGATTCGCTTAGTTTTTAGGTAACTCGCAGTACGTCTGCATGGCTAGCATCAGGTCCGCCCAAGCCTGCGCTTTCATAGGCAGGTTGCGCAGCAGATAAGCCGGGTGATACGTCACGATCACAGGGGCTTGATAGGTCGGGTGATTGAGCTTGTGTACGTGGCCACGCAGTTTGCCCACGGCCTCGTTGCTTCCTGTGACGGTGGAAATCGCAAACTTGCCCATGGCCAAAATGATTTTAGGGCGCAGCAGCTCAATTTGCCGCGCAAGATAGGGCTCGCAAGTGGCGATCTCCGCTGCGCTTGGATTGCGGTTGTCAGGCGGGCGGCATTTGATGACGTTGGCGATGTACACGCCACTTTTGCGCGAAAGGCCGCTGGCCCGTCCATCGACTTCCGCGCCAATTTTCATCGCAGCGAGCATGTTGTCGAGCAACTTGCCAGATTGGCCGACAAAAGGCTCACCCTGCATATCTTCATTTTCGCCGGGCGCTTCGCCGACAATCAGCCAATCGACTTGCGGGGCAAGGGCTGGGGCTATCGGCGGCGCGCCAACGCCGAAGACGGTGTTCTTGCGCGAATGGCATAAAGCGCATGCCTTGCAAGCGCTGACGGCACTTTGTAGGCTTGCCCAATCCATCTGCTCGACGCCAGCGGGGCGGGGAGACAGGATGATGGGAGCGGGGGGTGGCGTGGCGCTGGTCAGCGATGTGCGCGCTGGTGGTGTAATTTGTGATGCTATTATTTCAGTAGCGTTCTGCGCAGATTTTATGCCGGCGATAGGCTGTTTTTGATCAAAATGTTCTGTGTGAACGGGGCTCACTGTTTTCACTATCGGAGCTGGAGCTGGAGCTGGATCTGAATCTGGATCAGCATTCGGCAGCCAAAGTTTGATGCCCATAGCCTGCAACATGCTGCGCTGCCGTTCATCGAGGGCGGCGGCGGCGGCGGCGGCTGCTGCGGCATCGTCAAACGAAGTGTCTTGGCTTATGTCGCTCACGCTTTAAGTCTTCTCAAGTAAATGGTTCATCACAATCGCATCTTCGCGTTGCAAACCATTGAGCGGATAGTAAGCCTTGCGCACGCCTACTCTGCGAAAGCCGTATTGTTCATAGATGGCAATGGCGCGCGTATTGCTGATGCGCACTTCTAGCCAAACCCATTGATTGCTAAGGCCACGCGCCCAATCGTGCAGATCATCAAGCATCACGCGCGCCCAGCCTTGGCGTTGATAAGCAGGAGCGACCGTGATGTTGAGCAAATGCACTTCGCCCGCGCCGGGCATAGCGATGTAGTAGCCAAGCAATTCGCCTTGCGATCCCCGTAAGGTTTGGCAGCATTGGCCCTTTTCGATGCTGTCTTGGATGTTGCCTTCGCTCCAAGGCCACAGGTAAGCCTCGCGCTCGGCCCGCATCACGTCATGCAAATCATCCGCGCGCATCGGCGCGAAGCTGGCCTCTTGCGGAAAGAGGCTGGCATACGCTGAAGGAAGGATGGAGGGCTGGGCGCTCATACGGTTGTTTTGAGTGCATTGTGAGCTTCGCGCTCAGCGGTGGTCAAGGCGACTTTATCGCGGATATACAGGGGCAGCGCGAATTCAGCATCAAGCAGGCCGCCTGCGGCGATTAAAGCCGGGGCTAATTGCAGCAAGGCGCGGGCGGTGGGCAGGCAATGGATATGCGGCAAAGCCAAAGCCGCTTGGTTGAGATGCGGGTCAAGCGCGGGACGGATATTGCCTGCAATCAACGTCGGCGTTGAATTCAGATTTTCTAGGATATCTTGAGGCTTTTTAAGCAGTTCGCCGGCATAGAACCTGTGTAAAGTGCTATCAAAATTATAGTAATCGACATACACTTCACCCATGCGTGCATCGAGCGTGGCAAGAATGCGCGAGGCATCTAAGCCTTGGGCTTTTGCCAAAATACGCGCTTCTTGCGCGAGGACGAGCAATGTATCGACGGGCAACACTTTCACATTCGCGCCAAAGGCCAAGCCCTGCACGACGGAGCAAGCCGTGCGCAGCCCGGTAAACGAGCCGGGGCCACGGCCAAACGCGATAGCGTCGAGCTGCGCATAGCGCAAGCCGGCTTGGCGCATCAGATCTTCAATCGCGGGAATCAGCGTGGCGGATGCCTGCGCGCCGCCCGCGCCAGTGTGCGCAAACACGGCATCGCCACATTGGACGGCGATACTCATCGTGTCGGTCGACGTATCGAGGGCGAGCAGGTTCATGCTTTCGCCGCCGCTGATGCAACTGGCGTTGGAGAGGATGCCGCACGCACGCCGACGATGATGCCCAATGTTACCAAGGCCAGCCCCATGATGAGGTTGATGCCCAGCGGTTCGCCCAAGAAAATCACCGCGCCTAGTGCGGAGAGCCCTGGCACGAGCGCAGTGAGCATCGTGCTGCGCACCGGGCCAAAATAATGAATCATCTGCGTGAACGCAATGCCCGAGATCACCACTGAGCCCATGCCTTGATAAAAGGTTTGGAAGACGATTTCCCAAAGCGGCGCTGTGGCCAGCTTGCTGGCCAACACACCTGCTCCTACGAGCAAGCTGTAGATCGGGACATAAGTGAACGCACAAAACACGATCACAGCAATCGTGGTGGGCACGGCTTCTAATCGATGCTTACGGCACAGCACGGTATAAAACGCCCAGCAACTGCTCGCGCAAACGAAGAGCACATCGCCCCGCCAAACCTGCGATCCGCTACTCGATGCCGCATAAGCCTGCCAAATGGACGCGCCGCCCACCAATAGCCCGCCGCACAAGATCAGCAATAGCCCCAGCTTGCGGCCTTTGTTGAGCACTTCGCCCAGCAGCAGCACCGAAAGCAGCGCGGTAGTCAAAGGCAAGAGCCCGGGCATGAGCACCGAGCCATGCGCAGCGGGCGCAAAAGTAAACGCGCTATAAGCCAGCACCGCATACCCCACGCCACCAAAGAGGCCGAGCAGCACGGTGAGCTTGAGGGGCAGCGGAGAAATCCAAAGTGAGGTCACAGCTTTTGGATCGTCGCGCCGCATTTTGCGCACCATGAAAAATCCCCAAGGCAGCAGCAGCAATGCCGCGCCCACGATGCGGCAGAGCACGATATCGAGCGATGTGAGCGACTTCAATGCCATGAAGCGCGCGATCACGATAAAAGACGTCCAGATGGCAATCGTGACGATAGCAGCTGCAATGCCCAAAGTTCTCGGCGATTGCCGCTTTAAAAATTCCATCCCCTGATTATCGGGGCTGCGGGTTTAGGCCGTGACTTTGGCGACCATCTCTTCGCGGAATTGCCGGGGCGTTTGGTTGAATTGCTGGCGAAAGCGTCGGTTGAAATAGGCTTCATCGCTGAAACCGCAGGAATACGCCACCTCCCGTATGCGCACCTGCGAGGTGGAAAGCAGTTCTTTGGCGCGCTCCATGCGTCGCTCAGTCACCAAATCGGTGAAGGTTCGGCCGGTTTCTTTCTTAAGCAGGTGCGCCAAATAATTGGGTGACAAGAATGCAGCAGCGGCGGCATCGGTGAGGCTCAGCTCTTTGTCAAGATTTTCTTTCACATAGCGCACCACCCGGTGCAGCGCGTCGCGCTGCGAAGTTTTCCCGTTGTGCTGAATGGAGCAGTTGAGCAATTCAGATTGCTTGCGCACGCAGGCCAGACCAATCATCTGCTGCAAAATCCCGCGAATCGTGGTGAGCGCGCCAAAGCCGCGATCTTGGTTGAGGATCTGCATCTCATCAATCCAACTGCGAATACGGTTGAAATCAGTGTCGCCGAACTCAAAATCGATGTATTCCTGAAATAAAAAGGGCGCTAAATCTGGACATCGTGCCACGGGCGTATCGTCCAAATCCAAAGCATCTACTTCGAGCGCAGGCCACAAAAAGCTCTGCTGAAAATTAATGATGCAATAGTTTGAGCCCACGGGGTGCGGCACCATGTGAATGCGGTAAGGCAACACAAAACTCAGATAGCGTGGCCCAAACGGACGCACTGCGCCACCAATAGCCTGATTGCTTTGCCCATCAAGCCCGACCTGAATTTGGAAGTAGTCATGGCGATGCGGCAGGACCAGCGCAGAGCGCACGCCCTTCAAGCGAATATCAAATTCTGGATGATCAGCGCGCTCATGCATTGCATAGGTCTTGATGCCATGTGCAGGCTTGGGTGCAGATGCAGACGAGAGTGATTCATTCATCATTTCAAGTTCAAATAGCAACAGCTGTTCATGAAATTGAGCATATCAGCGGCGTGTGTCTAAGACAAGCGCACTTACCTTAATGTGGTGCGGTGAAGGCGGCTATATTTTGAATCGTATCAATACACGTTTTCCACAGGCTGGGGCAAATCCCGCTGCAGATAAGCGTGTGCTTGTTCAACGGGCAGCGATTGCAACACGCTGTTTTGTACGGCCTGCGTCGCTTGCTTAAGCGAGGCCATGTCCATCTGATCAGCGGACACAATCGCAACGCCTCGGCTGCGCAGCGCGGCAAGTGTGAGGGCATCTTCTGCTTGCGCGAGCTGGCGTTGGTGCAGTGTGGCGAGTTGTGCCGCATCGCGCAAAGCGGTTTGCTCTTTGGCAGGCAGAGCCTCGAACCATGGCCGATGGCACACCAGCAGCAACACACCAAAAAAGTGTGCACTTAGGCTCAAGTGAGGGTGATAGTTGCCCACCGAGAACAACGCAAAATTAGCCAACGGGTTCTCTTGTGCATCAACGCGGCCCGTTTTGAGTGCGTCGGTAAAGTCTTTCACATCGATGGACTGCGGAGTAAAGCCCAGAGCAGCCAAGGATTGACGGTAAACAGCGCTGTCAAGTGTGCGAATGCGCAGGCCTGCGCAGTCTTGCACATTTACGATTGGGCGCAACCGATTGGACAGATGACGAAACCCGTTGTCCCAAAAGCCCAGCATCTTGTAGCCTGTGCGTTCCTCAATGCAGCGCGTCAGCCAATGGCCCACCGAACCGTCTAAAGCTTCTAAGGCAGTTTGCCGGTCATGGATAGCGAAAGGCAGATCGAGCAGAGCCAATTCAGGCACTTGCGCAGCAAGGTAGCCCGAGGCCATGTAGCCCAAATGCCGCACGCCACAATCAATGCTTGTAAACAGCGAACGCGCCGTTTCCCCTTGGCTCGTCACATCTTCTTCTAAGGCAAGAATCCATTGAGGTAACTGGCTGCGCAAATGCCCCGCCATATGCTGCAAACTGGCCGTGAGGATGGAGTCGTGTCCTTGGTAACCGCCTAGGCGCACCACATTCATAGATCAATTTCCTGCGCAAAGAGATCAGGAAGACTGAATTTTGGCTTCTTTGATCACGCGCGCCCATTTTGTATAGTCATCTTGCACGATCTTGGCCAACTGCGTTGCATTTTGCGGCCAAGGATCCAAACCCGAACGAATCAACTGGGAGTGAAAAGATCGCAAGTTCACAATCGTGTCAGCCTCTTTGCGCAAAGTATTGAGTATGTCTGCCGGCGTGTCTTTGTGCAAAAACAGCCCAATCCACGACGAGTACTCGTAGCCTTTAACGCCTTGCTCGCTGACGGTGGGCACATCGCGAAATTGTGGATGACGTTCTAGGCCCGAATAAGCAATCAAGCGAACACGACCGTCATACAAA
The DNA here is from genome assembly GCA_031376455.1 of Variovorax sp. GTDB lineage: Bacteria > Pseudomonadota > Gammaproteobacteria > Burkholderiales > Burkholderiaceae_C > JANMDU01. The sequence continues at coordinate 32,186 of JANMDU010000003.1, forward strand.
AATGCCTGCGCCAACGGCAAGGCCATTGACATGACTTCCACTTCGTTAGATGCGACAGCCAAAGCCGCCTGCGTTGCGCCGCGATAGGGCACATGGGTCATCTTCAAGCTGGTCATCGACAACAGCAATTCCGTGGCCAGATGCTGCGGGCTGCCTACCCCGCCCGACGAATAGGTCATCCTGCCAGGCTCACTGCGCGCACGTGCGATCAGTTCCTTGATGTTTTTAACCGGGGAATTCTTGGGTACGGCAATAAAGGTGGGAATATTAGCAATCCCGCTCACGGGCACGAAGTCTTTGCGCGTGTCGACTTTGATGTTCTGTGGCTGCAAGTGCGGCAGTATCGTGACGATGCTGTTGTTCAGCGCAGCAATTGTTTGGCCATCAGCCTTGGCTTTGGAGAGTTTGTCGAGCCCCACAATGCCCGCAGCGGCAGCGATGTTTTCCACTACAAATCCCACATTGAACTTTTGCGCCAATCGCTCACAAACATGCCGCACAGCAACATCGGAGGCGCTGCCTGCTTGCAGCGGCAAAATCACCGTCACTGCACTTTTGGGATAACTCTGTGCAAAGCTGGGCAGCCCAAGCCACGTTGTGGTGCCCAGAGCTGTGGCTTGAAGGATGTGACGACGTTGCATGGTGTGAGTCTCCAAAAAAATAGTGGTGGAATTAAATGACGTTGACGCAGAGTGCCGGTAAATCTGCGATGCGGGCTTGCATCACATCGCCGCGCCGCACGGCAGCCACGCCTGAGGGCGTGCCGGTGTAAATCAAATCGCCTGGCAGCAAGGCGAATAGCGTGCTCAGATAAGCGATGGTTTCTGGCACATTCCAAATCAAGTCGCTCAAGTCGCCGCTTTGCCGCAGCTGACCATTTACATTCAGTGTGATCGCGCCTTCATGCAAATGCCCGCACACCGAGGCTGGCACCAATGCTGCACAGGGCGCAGAAAAGTCGAACGCTTTGCCCGTATCCCAAGGCCGGCCCATTTTCTTGGCTTCACTCTGCAAATCGCGGCGCGTCATATCCAGGCCCACGGCATAACCATAGACATGCTTGAGCGCCTGATCGGGTGCAATATTGCTACCACCCTGCTCTAACGCCACAACCAACTCCACCTCGTGATGCACATTCAGACTGAGTGATGGATAGGGAAAATTTGCACCGTCTGCAACCAAGGTGCTGGCCGGCTTCATAAAAAAGAACGGAGGCTCGCGGTTCGGGTCGTGCCCCATTTCTTTGGCGTGATCCGCATAGTTTCGGCCTACGCAAAAAATACGGTTGACCGGAAAACGCGCCTGCAAGCCTTGCACTGGCAAACTCACGGTCTGAGGTGGTGCAAAAAGGAAGCAGGGCGCTAACTGCTCGGCGGCGAGAGGCGCATTCATGATGCTTTGTCCTCGAATTTAGATTCGCTCTGTGAGCTGCGCATAGGGGCACTCACTTGCTCGACGCTTTTGTTGTTTTGCCCTTCATCAGTCATGCTCGGCACGCGCCCAATGCGAACTGCCTCGTGCCAAGCAAAATTCAATTCCACCTTGATGCCATTGATCGGCTCACGCATGAAGAGCTGATAAAGATTTGAGTTATGCGCTTTGCGCTCGCTGAATTCAATGCCATTTTGAGTCAAGCGCTCGATGAATTCCTCGATACCTTCACAGTTGAAGCACACATGATCAATCCTGCCTGAGCCAGGCACACCGGCAGCGGAATAATCAATGCCTGCTTGGTCGCTGGGAGTTTTAAGGTAGTTGTCTTGGTGGGTGGAGTGGCGTGCTTTGCCAATGTGAACCACATCTTGCTCGCCAATGTAGAGCCAATACACCGGGAAACCAAACTCGGGGTGGTAGCCACTGCGAAAGCCAAGATTTTCGCAAAACCAATCACGGGTGGCCTCGGGGTCGTGCGTGAGGATGAGCAGATGCTCTAAAAATTTCAGTCCCATGGTGTGCCTTTCTGAATAAGATAAGTGGGCATCAAGCGTGTTCAGCGGCCACAAGGCGCGTCTCGCCTGTATCGACCAGCGTGCGGGTAGCCTGCATGGAGGCGTAAATCCATAAAATTTTCATCGACTGATCCGCAGACATGTTGCGAAAGCGGTGGGGCACATTCGGCGGGATCCATGTGGTGTCCAGTGGCTTGAGAGGAATTTCTTGACCTTCAATGTCGAGCATGGCGTGGCCTTCAAGTAGCACCACACTTTCCTCACAGTTGTGGCTGTGAAAGGCAATGGCAGCGCCTGCCGCAAACTCCGTGATGCCATTGATGAAGCCCGTAGCACCAATTGAAGGCAGCACAAGCGGCGTCGTGCGTGCACCGCCGCCACGGTCATGGCTTGTGATTTGATCGGGTTTGAGCACCACGGGGCGGCGTGTTTGCGGGGTAGCGGTCATGATAGTTTCTTGGGGGCTTTGAATAGAGGATCAGGTTTTGGCAGAGCCAGTCCAGACGGTTTTGATGTTGGTGAATTCATGCAGGCCCAAAGAGCCCAATTCGCGTCCGTAGCCAGAATTCTTGATGCCGCCAAAAGGCAGGCGCGGGTCAGAAGCCACCGTACCGTTGACAAAGACGGCGCCCGCTTCAATTTGCCGCGTGAGCTGGCGCGCGCGATCTAAATCGCGTGTCCACAGCGCAGCACCCAAACCAAACTCTGTGGCATTGGCCACATCGATGGCATCTTGCACAGAACCCACGCGGATGATGGCGGCAGCTGGGCCAAAGGTTTCTTCTTTGGCTATAGTCATCGCCTGGCTCACGTGGTCAAACACCGTGGGCTCATAAAAAGCACCCGGCCCGTCGACCAGTTTGCCGCCCATGCGCAATTGCGCACCTTCGGCGATGCTGGCCTGCACTTGCGCATGCAGTTCATTGCGTAAGCTGCGCCTCGCCATGCTGCCAATCTGTGTGGCGGCATCCATCGGGTCGCCCATCTTCATCGATAGCACTTTGGCGCAAAAGGCATCTGCAAAGTCTTGCGCAATCGACTCTTGCACAATGAAGCGCTTGGCAGAAATACAGCTTTGACCGGTGTTGTGAAAGCGTGCTTTGGCGGCTGCTGATGCGGCCAACTCAACGTCGGCATCCGCCAAAACGATGAAAGGATCTGAGCCGCCCAATTCCAGCACTTGTTTTTTAAGCGCCTGCCCCGCTTGCGAGGCAATGCTTCGGCCCACGGGAGTAGAGCCTGTGAAAGTGACCGCATGAATGCGCACATCAGCAATCAAGCTGGCCACGGTCTTGGATTCAACCAACAATGTAGTGAACAAGCCCTGCGGCACGCCTGCTTTTGCAAAAATTTCTTCGAGCGCTAAAGCACATTGGGGCACATTGCTCGCATGCTTGAGCACCAAACCATTGCCACCCGCCAGCACGGGCGCGGCGGCACGCATCACTTGCCAAAACGGATAATTCCATGGCATCACCGCCAGCACCAAGCCCAACGGGTCGTACACAATCCGGCTGTCGCTGGCGCTGCTTGCCACCACCTGATCTTGCAACATGGCCACTGCTTGGCTGGCGTAGAAATCAAAATTCCAAGCGCACTTTTCAACTTCTGCCAAAGATTCCGTGATCGGCTTGCCCACTTCCAATGTGATCAGATGGGCGTAGTGCGCGGCATGAGCCCGCAGGCTGGCAGCGACTCGGCTTAAATACGAAGCTCGCTCGATGGTGCTTACTTGTGCCCATTGCTTTTGCGCATTGGCAGCTCGCTTGAGCAAATGCTCCACTTGGCTGCCCGTATGCAAGGGCAGTTGCATCAGCGCTTGATCTGTTGCGGGATTGAAAGATTCCACCATCATGCCCCTGCTTGATTCACTGGCGATTGCAGTGGCTCAACACCCCAAGTCAGCGCTAGCTTGTCCAGCTCTTGCGCCAAGCCTTGCGTAATCGGGATGCCTTCTTTGGCGTAACGCTGCCGTTTGAGCTGACTTTGCTCTCCAGGCAACCAAATCCGATCAACACCGGGTAATCGCGCACCCTCTCGCAAGTCGCGAATTAACGTGTCTGCCGCTTGCTTAAAAACAGCGGGGTCGCCAAAGGCCTTCAAATCAATCACCATGATGGCCTGGCCTGTGTTGGTGACGGTTTGGTGATCGGCGTTGAAATCAACCACCGCTTTGCCCATGGCCGCGCCGCCCAGCGTGCCCGCGAGCATGCCCACGAGCAAGGCCAAGCCATAGCCTTTGTGACCTCCGATGGGCAACAAAAAACCTTCAGCAGAACGGCTGGGGTCGAGCAAGGGCTTGCCTTGGCGATCAATCATCCAGCCCTCGGGCATCATCTCGCCGCTCTTGGCTTTGGCCTTCACTTTGCCATAGGCTGTCACGGTGGTGGCCATGTCGAGCACGATGGGCGTTTCGCTGCCGCTGGGAATACCGGCTGCAATCGGGTTGGTTGACAGGAGCATGTCCATGCCGCCCCAAGGTGGCATGTGATTTGCACTGCCCACGGCGAAATACAAGCTCAACATGTCGTGAGCAATCGGCATGCTGGCATACAGCGATGCCGGCCCTGCGTGGTTGCTGTAGCGTGTGCCCACCCAAGCCACACCCGTTTGCCGCGCCTTCTCAATAGCGATCTCTACTGCCTTAGACACCACCAAATGTCCCATGCCGTTGTCGCCATGCAGCACCGCAGTGCCCGCACGCTCAGCCACGATATGCATCTTGGGCCGGGCATTGATGCCACCTGCTTGGATGCGTTTGATGTATTGCGGCAGGCGAATCACGCCGTGACCATCCGAGCCTTGCTGATCCGCCTGCGCCATCAGGTTGGAAACAATGGCTGCATCAGCCGCAGGAATACCCGCTTTTTCAAGGCTGCGCGCAATGAAGCCTCGCAATTGATCAAACTTCACCGTAATAACAGAAGACACAACAGAAGACATACCCATCCAATTTCAAAAAATAGCGATCAACAACTAACCTATATGCATCAAGGCAACTTTGGCAAATCGCTGAAATACTCAGGGAATTTGGTTTGCACTTTGACGCTGGCATCCCGGTAAAGCAAAGCGTTCATGGCCATCGGTGTTTTGCCGCGAAGTGAGGATTGCGAGAGCACCTCGGTTTGCGCAACTTCAAAAGCCTTCTCGGTTGCAGGAGAGATGCGCGGGTCGTACGAGATGTGCTTGATACCATTGGTCAGCGCATCAACGTTTTGATTAGGAATCTTGGCAGCAAAAATCTTCACTGCTTCTGCCCGGTTTTGCCGCGTGTATTGCGTAGAAGCTGCCAAACCTGCCGCAAATCGCTCGATCAAATCGGCTTTGTTTTGGATGGTGGACACAGGTGCTGTCGTAATCATCAAGTACGACAAGTAACCACCGCCACGCTTGACTTCATAAGAGTCTTGCACGCCAGCCAGCACCATAGAGTTCAAAGGCTCGAGCGAGGCGATTGCATCGACCTTGCCGCTGTTCAATGCCTCGATCAAAGCTGGCGCAGATTGCGGTGTGTTCACAATCACAATATCGCTTTCGGCAAGGCCTGCTTTGGCGGCGGCAATTTTGATGTACTCATGCGGCGTTTGCCCCAGTTGCACCGCCACTTTCTTGCCCTTCAAATCTTCGATCTTGCCCGGACGAATGCCACTGCCTTTTTTGCTGATGATGGCCAGAGCCTCATCCGCATTGCTGCGCGTGGCATCGTTCATGATCAGCCCCACCACCTGCCATGCATCACCTTCGTGCCGCGCCTTGATGAACGTGGTGACGCTCATGTTGCCCACATCAACTTCTTTGCCGCGCATTGCGCCCACCATTTGGTCGCCACTGTTGACAACTTTCAGCTGCAAATCAATTCCATGCTTGGCAAACAAGCCCTTTTCAGCCCCCACCAAAATCGGCAGGTGGCCCAAATTCGCACCCAACACAATGCTCACGGGCACGGGTTTGACGGGTGCAGGCGCGCTGGCACAAGCAGCGAGTAGCAGCGCGGCTGCTGAGCACGTCATCAGCTTAATCAATGAATGTTTCATGAGCTTATCTCCTGTTGTGAACAAAAATTTCAACGCTCTGCACGGCCCGCGACCACGATGGCCAGCAGCGCCCACATGACGGAATACTCAATGCCCTTCATGTGCCAAAACCAGCCGTTGCCTGCATTCGCTACGATGATCGTGCCAACCATGAAAGCGGCTACCAGCAGCGCAGCGATGCGCGTGAAACGGTTCACCACGATCAATAGGCCCACCACAATTTGAAAAATGGCGGCGCCAATCACCCAAGCCTCGGCAGGCGCGAGTTTGAATACCTGGCCAAACACCTCAACCTCTTTGCCAAAGTTAAGAAACTTGCCGATGCCATGCGGAATGAGCATGCCGCCGACGATCAAGCGCAAAAGCAAATCTGATCGTTGGCCAATGAATTGATCCAGCATGGCTGCAAAGCCGCTGGGTTGAGTTGTTGTTGTTGACGTGTTCATATCGTTGTCTCCTGCTGGGTTAAAAACTAAAAAATTAAGGTGCGAGCGAGGCCAAATAGGCAGCAATCGCCGTGATATCTTTTTCTTCTAAATTCGAGATAACGGGCTGCATTTGCGTCGCCAGAGTGCTTTTGCGCGCACCTGTTTTGAAGGCATACATCTGGCGCACCGTGTAGAGCGGCGAGATGCCTGCAATGCGCGGGATATCGCCCTGGCCTTTTAGGTCAGCGCCATGGCATGCTGCACACATCACGGTTTTGCCTGCGCCTTGGGTCACTAAGCTTTTGCCCTCGGCCAAGCTGCCCTTGGGCACATAGGCAACAAAGCCTGCATACGGGTCGCGCAATAACACGCGCTCTGGTTCCTGCGGAAACTCTGCAATGCGGTTGCCCAGCGGCTCTGTGCCGCCTTCGGGCAAGGGCAAGCGCTTGCGGCTTCTGTTGAAGTAGCTTTTAGGAATGGTGTCGGCTTCGACCACTTTCACCCAAGCAATCGGCTTGATTTTTGAAAACCATTGTGCGGCTTCTTCAATGTCTTTGTCCGTCATAGCTTTGGCCATGGCAGTCATCCAGACTTTGTCGACGCGATCACCCGAGCGGTAATCCGCCATTTGCTGCTTGAAGTAATTGACCGTGAGACCTGCAATGTGGCCAGACTCAGGATGGCCTTGACCACTGGTCAGATGGCACGCTGCGCAAGCACGCACACCCGGCGCTGCACCATACTGAACCACGCGGGGCATGCCCACGCTGTGCTCAGGAAACCAAATCGGCGGCTCAAAAAGATTGTCGATTTCTTTCAGCGAGTAGGTCAATGCGCTGTTGGGTACACGCGCTTTGATGTTGCCATCGCGCGCAGGCGGTTGCTCTTTGTCGGCCACGGGATAGGCCCAAACCGGCCCACCTTCAGCCCATGCTGACTGATGCAGCGCGCCCATGAACAGCACAGTAGCCAGCGCAGCGATATGCCGCAACAACACGGCCCGGCCTTTTGATATCTCCATAACGCTTCCTTATCGTATTTACCCAAATCAATGAATGGGAAATGTAGGCACTCAGCGATTGGGAGAAAACGACCAGAATGTGGAAAACATAGACAAACCCAACACTTACGGGTTAGTCCTTGGGATGCGATAGCGCGAATCTTGGATTTTTAATGCGCAAGAAAATTGGTTGCCGCGAAGTTCAGTTGTTTTTGGAATGCCGCGACCCCATCACTTCTGCGCACAAATAAGCCAGCCCAAAGGCTGCACAACCCAAGATCAAGGCCCACGACAAGGGCGTGTTGAAGCTGGAAAGTGGGTCATTGCGTAAATTCATGTGCAGCAGCGCATGCACGATACAAAATCCAGCAAAGCCCGCGCGGCTGATCCGCTGAGCTTTGTCGTTTACATGGTGCTTGCATGCGATCAAAGCCAAAAACATCGGCACATAGAGCGCTATTTATTTAATAGCACTTTGCGCAATAGATACGCCGGCTAACTGCTTAAATGGCTTGCAAATTCAAGCCTTCACCCACTCTCGCGCATTGCGCCACATCTGCATCCACGGGCTGTGGGCGTTGATATCTTCGTTGCTCCAGCTCATTTGCACATTGCGGAAAACGCGCTCGGGGTGGGGCATGAGGGCTGTGAAGCGGCCATCTTTTGTGGTGACTGCGGTAAGGCCATTGGGGCTGCCGTTGGGGTTGGCGGGATACTGCTCTGTGGCTGCGCCTTGGTTGTCTGTGAAGCGCATCGCGGGGATGACTTTGCTGGCATCGCCTCTTCCGCCGTGCGCTGGGTTGAAATTGGCGAAGCCTTCGCCGTGGGCGACGGCTATCGGCAGGCGCGCGCCTTCCATGCCAGCGAAGAAGAGGCTGGGTGAGGGGAGCACTTCGACCATGGAAAGGCGTGCTTCGAATCGCGTGCTGATGTTTTGCGTGAAGCGTGGCCAATTTTGTGCGCCGGGGATGATGTCTGCTAATTCTGCAAACATTTGACAGCCGTTGCATACGCCTAAGCCGAAGCTGCTGTCTCTTTTGAAGAAAGCTTCGAATTGATCGCGCAGCATGTCGTTGAAGGTGATGCTGCGCGCCCAGCCGATGCCTGCGCCTAAAGTGTCGCCGTAGCTGAAACCGCCGCAGGCGACCAAGCCCTGCATGTCTTTTAAATTCACGCGGCCGGTTTGCAGATCGGTCATGTGAACGTCGAAAGCTTCGAAGCCTACTGTGTCGAAGCAGTAGGCCATTTCGATGTGAGAGTTCACGCCTTGCTCGCGCAGGATGGCGACTTTGGGGCGTTGGGTGTGGATGGCGGCTGAGGATGGCGCATTCGCCGTCGCAAGCGATGCCTCACTTACTCCTGATTCAATAGCGCTCTGCGCAGTTTTTATGCCGACTAAAAGCACTTTTTGCTTAAATTCTGCAGGCAAATAGACATGCAGACCGGGATGGGTCGTGTCGCCAATGCCAGCATGCTCTGCGTCTGCACAGGCGGGGTTATCGCGACCTTGAGCGATCTTCCAGCTCACGCTGTCCCAGACCTGATGCAAATCTTGCAACTTGGCGGAAAACACTTTTTTCGTGTCGCGCCAAATGCTAACTTCGCCTTTGCCATCTTGCAGCGCGGAGTGCTCAGGTCGTGTCTTGCCAATGAAGTGGCTGTGTTTGGAGAGGCCATGCTCGCGCAAGGTTTGCATGATGGCGTTGCGCTCTTCCGTGCGCACTTGGATGACGACGCCCAGCTCTTCGTTGAACAGCGCTTTGATCGCCAGCTCTTCGCGGCGAGCGCTCACCTGCGTCGCCCAATTTTTGCTGTCGCCGTATTCAGCGCGGCTGTCCGAGATGCCATCGCCCTCCGTCAACAAGATGTCGATATTCAGGCTCACGCCCACGTTGCCTGCAAAAGCCATCTCGGCCACGCAGGCGAGCAAGCCGCCGTCGCTTTTGTCGTGATAGGCGAGAAGTTTATTTTGACCGCGTAGTGCGTTGATCGCATTAACGAGGTTTTTCAAATCTTCGGCGCTGTGCAGATCGGGCACTTCCGTGCCTTCTTGGTTCAAGGCTTGGGCGAGCACGGAGCCGGCCATGCGTTTGCTGCCTCTTCCTAGGTCAATCAAGATGAGCGTGCTGTCGGCTTCGTCGCGGTTGAGCTGCGGTGTCAGCGTGCCGCGCACATCAGCGAGCGAGACGAAGGCGCTGATGATGGGCGAGACGGGGGAGACGACTTTTTGCGCTGCGCCATCTGCTGTCCAAGTTGAGCGCATCGAGAGCGAATCTTTGCCCACGGGAATGCTGATGCCCAACTCAGGGCAGAGCGCCATGCCAATTGCTTTCACGGCTTCATAGAGTTTGGCATCTTCGCCCGCTTCGCCGCAAGCGGCCATCCAGTTGGCGGAGAGTTTGACTTTCGCTAATTCAATCGGCGCGGCGAGCAAATTCGTGATGCTCTCAGCCACTGCCATGCGCGCTGCCGCCGCCGCATTCCAAATGGCCAGCGGCGTGCGCTCGCCCATGCTGAGGGCTTCGCCGGCGAAGCCAGAATAATCAGCCAGCGTCACAGCGCAATCAGCCACGGGCACTTGCCACGGCCCCACCATTTGATCGCGATGCGTGAGGCCGCCGACGGTGCGGTCGCCAATCGTGATGAGAAAGCGTTTGCTGGCGACTGTGGGGCGGCTGAGGACTTGGATGACGGCAGTTTGTAAATCGATACCAGTTAAATCCATCGGCTTGAATTCGCGTTGCAAGGTCTGCACATCGCGGTGCATCTTGGGTGTTTTGCCGAGTAAGACGCTCATCGGCATATTGACAGCAGTGTCCGTTCGCTCTGGTGTCGAGGCCTTGGCGTACCCTTCAACAGGCTCAGGGCGAACGGTGAGTGTGCGCTCTTGCATGACTTTGCCTACGACTGCAAACGGGCTGCGTTCGCGTTCGCAGATGGCTTGGAATTGTTCGAGCGAATCAGGCGCAATCGCCATGACGTAGCGCTCTTGGCTTTCGTTGCACCAAATCTCTTTCGCTGCCATGCCAGTTTCTTCAAGCGGAATCGCACTTATATCGAAGATAGCGCCACGGCCTGCGTCGTTGACGAGTTCGGGGAAGGCGTTGGAGAGGCCGCCCGCGCCGACATCGTGGATGGCGAGGATGGGGTTTTCTTTGCCGAGCCGCCAGCATTGATTGATCACCTCTTGCGCGCGGCGCTCAATCTCGGGGTTGCCGCGCTGCACCGAATCAAAATCTAGGCTTTCCGCGTTCGCGCCCGAAGCCATCGAGCTGGCTGCGCTGCCGCCCATGCCGATGCGCATGCCGGGGCCGCCAAGCTGGATGAGCAAGCTGCCAGCAGGGAATTCGATCTTATGCGTCAAGTCTGCATCAATCGTGCCGATGCCGCCGGCGATCATGATGGGCTTGTGATAGCCCCAATGCGTGCCCGCAATGTTTTGCTCGAAGGCGCGGAAGTAGCCGGCTAAATTGGGGCGGCCGAATTCGTTATTGAAGGCGGCACCGCCCAGCGGACCCTCGGCCATGATTTGCCAGGGCGTGGCTAGGTGTTTCGGGAAGCTTTGTGCTGCGGGGAGAGCGGTAAATGGGGTCAGAGCAGAATTAATGTCGCTGGATTTTGTGGCGTTTGAAGAGGGTGGAGAAATTAATTCAGATATGACCCCATTTAACTCACTTAATGCTGATACGGTGAAGCCCGTCAAACCAGCTTTGGGCTGCGCGCCACGGCCCGTTGCGCCTTCATCGCGGATTTCGCCGCCTGCGCCTGTGGAAGCGCCGGCGAAGGGGCTGATGGCGGTGGGGTGATTGTGCGTCTCGACCTTCATCAAGACATGGCGTAGCCTGCTCTCTTTTTGATAGCTGCTTGCGCTTGTTTCTTGCCGGGGAGAAGCCGATTTGGCTTCAAATTTTGCATAAAAAACCTCTGCGATGCCGCCTTCCATCACGGCAGCGTTGTCGCTGTACGCGACCACGCTGTAGTGAGGCGCTAAGGCGTGCGTGTTGCGGATCATGCCGAAGAGGCTTTTGTCTTGGTTTTCGCCATCTATCGTGAATTGCGCATTAAAAATCTTGTGGCGGCAGTGCTCGCTATTGGCTTGTGCAAACATCATGAGCTCAACATCGGTCGGGTTACGGCCGAGCTGCGTGAAGGCATCGAGCAGGTAAGCGATTTCGTCGTCTGCCAGTGCGAGGCCAAATTGCGTGTTGGCCGCATCCAAAGCAGCGCGGCCAAGGGCCAAGATGTTCACGGTTTCCATCGGCTTGCTGGCCACATGATCGAAGAGCTTTTCAGCGCTTTGTGCATCAAACGCGACAGACTCTGTCATGCGGTCGTGCAACAGCGCTGCAATGGCCTGCAGTTTTTCGCCGCTGAGCTTTGAATCCTTAAATAAACCGCTGGCCAGCACCACATGAAGATGCATGATGCGCTCAACACGTTGGACAACCAAGCCGCAATTGCGCGCAATGTCTGTGGCTTTGGATGCCCACGGCGAGACCGTACCCAAGCGCGGCATGACGACGATCAACGTGCCTTCAGCCGCATGTTCATGCGGCTCGCCGTAGTTCAGCAAAGCCGCCAATTTGGCCTGCGTTGCAGCATCGAGCGCATCCCCAGCGGTTTGCACCCAATGCACCCATTGCGAATGGATGGCTTGGACGTTGGGCGCGATGTTTTGAATGGCGTGCAGCAGTTGCGCTGTTTTAGGGGCGGGCAGGGCGACGCTGCCGAGAAAGGTGGTGAGCATAAAAGCGGCTTGTCTACCGAAATGATCCGAGCCGGTGCGGCTAGGGTGTACCCTGAATTTTACGACCCTGAGGCGCTGCCACTGTATACGCAGCGCTTGTCCGGCTCACCGTAGGTGAGACATCAAACTGTGCGAACATTCAGCATAAAAACGCACGACACATGACACAACTGTTTCAAGCTAGGTATCCAGCATCGCGCGCTCAGCGTGAGGTTTGGCTGGCTGTGTTGTTAGCGCATGTGTTGGGGCTGTGGCTTATCCATTTGTATTGGCCCGTGCATCGCGTTTTCTCCCAAGCGGTGGTGCAAATTTTTCGCGCCAGCAGTGCGGCTGCGCCTGATGCAAGCACCCCAGCCGACAAGAACGTCAAGCCATTCACGTCCACAACGGCTGATTCGGCCTTGCTCTCCGCGTCGACTGCGCCATCCCAGCGTCAGCGTGGCATCACCGCTCAGCGTCGCTTGCAAGCCAGCATGGCGCTTAGCTTGCCCACACTCACTGCCGAGCAAAGCACGCCATTGCAGACCACATCGCAATTGCCAACGCCCCAGCCTTCTCGCAAGCGCAGCCCTGCAGTGACTACGAAAGCAGAACCCTTGCGCGAGACCTCGGCTGCGCTCGACACGCCGATTCGTCTGCGCGAAGAACCTGCCATTCAAACCGCAGCTTCTGTGCCAGCGGTAGAGCCCGCGCCTATACCCACGCCAGCGCCCGTGCCAGTACCGTTACCCCCAGCACCACAGCCGCCAGCTCCTGTGCCACCTGTCCAAGCACCCGCACCACCCCCCGCGCCCTTCACAGCATCCAACCCAAGCCTAGCGCCTGCAAGCGCAGCTGTTGCAGCCCTGCCCAGCCTTGCCCGCGCACCCGCTACGGCCAGCGGCAACGTGCCGAGCCAAGGTGCTGCAACCGTGAGCTCAAGCGGCAGCGCAACAGGAAATCCAACAGGAAGCTCAACAGGCAGCGCCATAGGTGCAACCACTGGCTCGGCCATAGGTTCGCCCGCCGGACCACCTAGCAACCCCAATGTGCCGCAGACTCGCCCACCCTTGGATCTGCGCCTGCCCTCGCCCGCCCGCCCGACGTTTCCCTACACGCCGCCAAACGCCCAGCCGCGCCGCAGCATCTCAGAGATGGCCAACGAGCAATTGCGGCGTGATCGCCCCGGTAAGCTGGAGGCAGGCATTGAAAATGCAGGCGATATCGATTGCACCAAAGATGCCACCGCGCAAGGCCAGGGCAACAAGATCAACGACAACGTCAACACCGCAGGCCTGATGAATATCGGGCCGCTTTTAAAACGCACTCTTGAGGAGAAATGTAAAAAATGATCAATACAGCCACCGCCCAAACTCTTTCCACGCAATTGAGTACGGTCACGCAAACCGTCTCGGCTGGCATCACGCAAGCTGTCGGCCAAGTTTCGCAGCAAGCTGCCAATCCTTATGGCCTAGGCGCAGTGTGGAGTCAAGGCGATTGGGTTGCTAAGCTCTGCTTGGCTCTGCTCGTCATCATGAGCATCGCCAGTTGGGCGGTGATGGTGCGTAAATTTTTGGAGCTGCGAAAAACCGAGCTGCACACCCAAGAAGCGCATGCCGCTTTCGACAACATCACCGCCGTGGGTGCTAACTTAGACAAACTTAAAGCAGACAATCCGCTCAAATTTGTTCATGAAAGCAGCGCAGATGCGGTGCGCCAGTACGCTGCCTTGAAGCCTCGCGTCGATTTCGATACTTGGCTCATCCGCGCGATCGAGAGCGCACTGAGCAGCGTGCAGACGCGCATGCAAGATGGCTTAGCTTTACTCGCTACGATTGGTTCAACTGCGCCTTTCGTCGGCCTCTTCGGCACGGTGTGGGCGATTTATTCTGCACTCATCAAAATCGGCGCCAGCGGCCAAGCCTCGATTGATCGCGTGGCCGGCCCGGTGGGTGAGGCGCTCATCATGACGGCCATTGGCCTCGCGGTCGCCGTGCCCGCCGTGTTTGGCTACAACTGGTTGCTCAGGAAAAACAAACTCGCCATGGAGAGCATGCGCAGCTTTGGCGCCAAGCTTCACATCATCTTGCTCGCCACAGAAAAGCAAGACGACAAAGAGCGAGAGGTTTGAACCATGGCGCTCACTTTACAAACCCCCGATAACGACGACGAAAGCTGGCTCGCCGAAATCAACACCACGCCACTCGTGGATGTGATGCTGGTCTTGCTCATCATCTTCTTGCTCACCGTGCCCGTGGTCAGCGCCAGTGTGAATTTGAAGCTACCCGTGCAAAGCGCGCAAAGCCAAGACACCAGCGGTGATTACGTCATCATCAGCATTGATGCGAACGGGAATCTCGCACTCAACAACACACCCGCAGCTACTTTGCAAGATCTGTCCACCGCACTCGGGGTGGTCGGCAACAATACAGATCGCGTGCAGCTACACATCCGCGCCGATGGCGCAGCGCCTTATTTATCCGTCGCGCCCATCATTGATATGGCGCAAGGCCTGGGTTGGGCAAAGATCAGTTTGCTCACTGAGCAAAGCAGCCAAGATCGTGCCGCACAACTTCAAACGCAATTACAAGTGCAAACGCAAAAGCAAGTGCAAAGGGCCAAGCCATGAAGCTCTACCCTAAAGGCCTGTACAACCCCTCTGCGCAAAACGCACAGGCCCAGCCCATGGTGGAGATGAACACCACGCCGCTGATTGATGTGTTGCTCGTGCTGATTGTGATGCTCATCATCACTATCCCTGCGCAATTGCATTCTGTGCCACTGGATATGCCCTCTAAAGCCAAGCAAGCGCAACCCCTATTGATTCGCGTGCAAATCGATGCCAACGGTTTTGTGCGCTGGGATGGCGAGCTCATCAGCGAAGTGGCCACGCTGGATGCGCGTTTGAAAGAGGCCGCAGCACAGATTCAGCAACCAGAGATTCACATCACGCCAGAGCCTGATACGCCCTACGCTTTAGTGGTTTCGATGACCGCGCTCGCGCAGAAAATGGGGCTGCGCCAAGTGGGCGTGGTCAATTAAGCTGTCTGCGTTGCGAGTTCCGATCTACACACGTCAAAAGGCCTCGATTGTGATTGGGTTATCTCCTGCAGCGAAATAAAGGGGGAGGCACGCGCGTAGCGCCAGCCGGAGGACATTCGCGGAGGGGGATAACCCAATCACAATCGAGGCTGTTCTGTCCAAACAGAAATCGGAAGATCACTTCTTCTTGAGCGGCCGCTGCCAATTCTCAATTGAAGTTTGTTTGCCACGCGCCACGCTTAAAGCGCCCGGCGGTGTGTCTTTCGTGATCGTCGAGCCCCCACCAATCGTGCCACCCGCGCCTATCTTGACGGGCGCGACCAAGACGCAATTGCTACCCACATGGACATCGGCCTCAATCACCGTGCGATGTTTGTTGACGCCATCGTAGTTTGCCGTGATTGAGCCTGCGCCGTAGTTCACGCGTTCTCCGACGGTGGCATCTCCTAGATAGGCCAGGTGATTCGCTTTTGAGCCCTTGGCCATGGTGGAATTTTTGACTTCAACGAAGTTACCAATGTGAACGTCTTCAGCCAGCACTGCACCGGGGCGCAGCCTTGCAAACGGGCCAATCATCGCGCCCGCGCCGATTTGCACAGGTTCTGCGCCGCCATCGATATGTGTAAACGGCGCAATCGCCGCTCCCGCTCCAATCGTGCAATTCGCGATCACGCAATGCGCCCCGATGCGTACATCACAGCCAAGCTTGACCGTGCCTTCAAACACACAGCCCACATCGATGCTCACATCTTGGCCACACGTTAATTCGCCGCGCAAATCAAAGCGCGCCGCATCTGCAATGCGCACACCGCTCTCCATGAAGCGATAGGCGGCACGTTTTTGATACGCTCTTTCCAGCTCTTGCAGTTGCACTGGGCTGTTGACGCCAGCGACTTGCAGGCCGTCGGTGGTTTTGAGGGCGACGCAGCCTGTGCCATCAGTGGCGGCCATCTTCACAATGTCTGTGAGGTAATACTCGCCTTGCGTGTTGCTATTTGTCAGTTGGCTGAGCCATTTTTTGAGTTGCGCGGTAGGCGCTGCCATCACGCCGCTGTACCATTCTTGGATCTCGCGTTGCGCGGGCGTGGCGTCTTTGTGCTCGATGATCGCTTTCACAGCCTCGCCATCGCGCACAATGCGCCCGTAGCCGCTCGGATCGCCATGCTCAACGGTGAGCAGTGCCAAATGAGAACCTGCGCATGCAGCAACTAAATTTTTCAGCGCGTCAGCTTCTATCAGCGGCACATCGCCGTTCAAGATCAGCGTGATGCCCTCATCGCCCAATTCAGGCTCAGCTTGCTGCACAGCGTGACCTGTGCCCAGTTGCGGCTCTTGTGTCACAGTTTTTAAGGAAATTCCGCTGTTTGCCGGCATGAAATCTGCGCTGAATGCTATCACTTGCATAGCGCCATGGCCAGTGATGAGTATCACGCGGCGCGGCTGCAATTGCGCTGCCGTGGACAGGACATGCCCTAGCAAGGCGCGGCCTGCTAATTTGTGCAACACTTTAGGAAGTTTGCTTTTCATGCGGGTGCCTTTGCCCGCAGCCATGATCACGATGTCTAAATTCATATCTTTTTTTCGCCTCACTGGCCTGATTATCGCGGTAAGCCTGCTCGGGGCTTGCAGCGCCGTCAAGCTGGCTTACAACCAAGCGCCCGATTTGAGCTATTGGTATCTTGACGGCTATTTTGATTTCAATGAACAGCAAACGCCCAAGGTGCGCGATGAGTTGACGCGCTTGTTCGCATGGCATCGCGCCACAGAATTGCCTAAGACAGCCGATTTATTGGCGCAAGCTGGGCAGCTCATGGCGGGCGAGGTGAGTGCAAGCCAAGCATGCCGAATTTATGAGCAAGGCAGAAGCTTGGTTGACAACGTGAGCAACCAAGCTCTTCCCGCCATGGCCGGTATTGCGCCGACGATCACACCGCCACAAATTGAGTATTTGAAAAGAAAATATGCCAAATCTGCCGATGAATTCAAGCGTGAGTTCATTCAAGGCACGGCGGAAGAGCGCGATGCGAAGCGCCTCAAGCAGACACTCAGTCGCAGTGAAACCTTCTACGGCAAGCTCGAAGATGCCCAAATCAGTGCCATCAAACAAGCGCTTTCCACTTCGATCTTTGATCCCGTTTTTGCCCTCAAGGAGCGCCAGCGTCGCCAGCTAGAACTGATCGAACTCTTAAGCAGCCTGTCATCGGCAAAAGCATCTCCGGCTGTCAGTCAGCAGGCGCTGCGCGCTTATATGCAGCGCGCTTGGGAGTCGCCCGATCCCGCCTACCGAGCCTATATCCAGCGCCTCACACTTCAGGCCTGCACCAGTTTCGCCAGCATTCATGCCAGCACCACGCCTGCTCAGCGCGCCTATGCTGCCCGAGTTGCCAAGGGCTATGAGACGGATTTGCGCACATTAGCTGCGCAAAAATAAAGCGCAAAGTAATGCGATGTGCTTTACTTCAGCACGCCAAACACCTTCTTCAAAATAGCGCTGCCCGTGCCCACCGGATCTTTGCGAATCTTTTTCTCTTCCTCGCCAATCATCGTGTATAGGCCATCCAGCGATTTACCCGTCACGTATTGCTGAATATTCGCATCTTCTTTTTTCACCAAGCCCATGCTCTGAGCCTTGCCGGCTACGGCGTTGTACTTTTCAGCCAGCTGTACTTTCTCCGTCGCCTTCGTCACGATAGGCAGAAATTTTCCAACCAGCGGCGAGCGCGTTTTTTCGGCAAAGAATTTGGTCACCGAGGTATCGCCACCACCCAAGATATTCTTCGCATCCGTCACGTTCATGCCCTTGACGGCGGAGACCAGCAAATCTTTGGCAAACGGCACGGCTTGCTCCGCACCCCGGTTCATGGCAGTGACCAGCTCATCGACTCTTTTGCCTTGCCCGAGCGTTTTCATGAGTTTTCCCGCATCATTGAGGAACCCCGGCAACGCAATACGCACTAGCGGATTGCCGAGAAAGCCATCGGTCTTGCCCAAAATGCCAATCGCAGACAAAGCGCCGCGCTCCAAAGCCGTTTTCAGGCCAGCGCTAGCATCTGCATTGGACAGGTCTCCGATAGACAAGGCGTGTGCTTGTTGGTAAGCGGCTGCGATGCATAGGCCGAGCGCGGAAGCGCCGGCTTGGTTAAACTGACGACGTTTCATGAATATTGCCCCTTTAGATAGACCGATCAATAAATGCTGCATATTGCCCCACGATCACTGCTATTGTCACGCCGTTTGGCAACTGCTTGGGTGTTCAACGCTGGACTAGTCTGCGCGTTGACCGCAGGCGTAGCCGCTTTGTCGCTTACCGGCTGCAACAACGTGGCAGATTTCACGGGCTCTGCACCTGCATCCACGATGATTTTGCTCGACGGTAAGCCGCACACCACGGAGGCGATGAAGGGCAAAGTCACTTTGGTCAATTTTTGGGCGACGAGTTGCACAACTTGTGTGGCTGAGATGCCGCAGATCATCTCGACCTACCAAAAATTTTCACCGCAAGGCTTTGACACCATCGCCGTGGCGATGAGTTATGACCCACCGGCTCTTGTGGTCAACTTTGCAGAAGCTCACAAATTGCCGTTCAAAGTGGCGATAGACAACACGGGCGCAGTGGCACGCGCATGGGGCGATGTGAAGCTCACGCCCACCACATATCTCGTCAATAAAAAAGGCGAGATCGTTAAGCGCTATGTCGGCACACCAGATTTTGTGGCGCTGCATGGGTTGATTGAGCAGTTGCTGACTGAGAAGGTTTGATTTTTAAGCGTTTTTGGGTTTTTACGGCGTATTTACTGCGCAGAGCGCTATTGAATTTGTAGTGTTCGGAGGGTTTCTTTTTGGATGGAGCGGCTGCGAGGGTTGGGGTCGCTGCGTCTGCCTCATGTACCCTGCTCGGGAGTTGCGGCACCTGCCGTTAGATGACAAATAAAACGCTTCGCGTTTTTGAGCCTGCGCTGCGAGAAATCGGCAGCCGCAGCAACCCCAATCCTCGCGGCCTACTCGCTACACAAAAGATTTTCGCTCGCCAATGATGCCGTCTGCAAATACGGTCTGCACGCCGCGATCAAAACGCCGCCGCGCCAACCAACGGCCTGTGGAAGCCGTATTCGGGCGGGCGATTTTCGCAGCGCAGCGTCGAAAACGCTTTAGCGTTTTCTTATGTCAGTTCAGGCGACGGGTGTCGCCTAGCTCGCGAGCAGGGACCATGAGCCCGCCCGAATACGGCTCCCACAGGCCTCAAGCCGCGCCAACAACATAAAAAACAGTTTTAAGCAAAACAAGCACCTAGCCGTCACAGAACCTGCGCAAGGCGCTATCAAATCAATAGTAAGCAACTCAAAAAAATGCCCACAGATCAAAGACCTGCGGGCAGAAACAGCCGTTGAAGGGCTGTCGAGGAGGAAAAAAATTACTGGTCGCGGTAGACGTCGTGGCAGGTCTTGCAATTGGCTGCATACGTGCCGAATGCCGTTTTGATTTGATCGGGGTTGCCTGATTTAGCCGCTGTAGCCAGCGCAGTAGCATCAACTGCGAGTTTTTCGTTACCCGATTTGAAGCGCGCGCCATCGCTCCAAATAATGGCTTTGGCCTTGCCACCTTCCGTGCCCGCACCAAAGCCTTGCCATGGCAGGCGAGCTATCGTAGCAATGATGTCTGCGTTTTCTTGCGCGACGCGTGCGTCAAAAGGCACACGGCCATTGACCATCGCGCCAAGGCGGACTGTGTGAGCACCCATCACGGAGAGGGCGCTTTGGCGGTATTTGATCGCGTCTTCGGGTTTGGCGAATTGCGCTTGGGCAGAGACGCTGGCGAGCAAAGTGCTGGTGGCGAGAATTAAAGCGATGCGAAAACTCATGGTGGCTCCTGTTGAAGTGGCTATATATGATCCTAGAGACAGAACTATCGTGTAAAGTTCCAAGTAGTAGCCCTAGGGAAATCCCCAGAGGCATGGCTCAATCTGAGCTGCATTGCAGAGGAATCTTAGTCTGCCAGTCAAAAGTAAATTTATGCGAAGACCCTGCGTCCGAGCCTCTAAAACGGCACAATGATTCTGTTCAATATACAAAACTTTATAGCGAGAATTTTGAAGATGAGCTCGACATACACCGTCCGCATTTGGGATCTGCCCACCCGTGTATTTCATTGGGCCCTGTTGGTGTGCATCGTTGGCCTCCTCATTACGGGCAATGTGGGCGGCATGTGGATGGAATGGCATTTCAGGTTCGGCTACTGCGTGATGACGCTGCTGCTGTTTCGTCTCGTCTGGGGCTTGGTCGGCGGCAAATGGTCGCGCTTTGCATCGTTTATGTATTCGCCAAAAATTCTCTTTGACTATCTCTCAGGCAAAGGCAAGCCCGAGCATTCAGCTGGCCACAGCCCACTGGGCGCGCTTTCTGTTTTTGGGCTGCTGGCGTTTTTAGCACTGCAAGTCGGAACGGGGCTGATCAGTGATGACGAAATCACCAACGCCGGGCCACTCACGCGATTTGTTAAAAATGCGACTGTGAGCTTGGCGACTTGGTGGCACAAAGAAGTGGGCAATAAAGTAATTGTGGCGATGATCGTGCTGCACATTGCGGCCATCATGATTTATCTGTTGAAGAAAAAGCAAAATCTGATTATTCCGATGATTCAGGGCGACAAACAAATGGCGCAAGCGGTGGAATCATCCAAAGACACGGCGGGTAGTCGGGTCGGCGCTTTGGTGGTGCTCGCAGTGTGCGCGGCTGTTGTCTTTTGGGTGCAAAGCTTGGGTAAATTCTGAAAGCGTCTTAACATGGGGGCTCTTGCTTTAAGGTTTCCATCATGAATGCCCGCGTCCCTGCCTCTGTTTTAAATACTGCCGATGTCCTCGAGCACGCCACCCAAGCGTGGGACTGCGACATCACGCAACGCATCAGCGACTACATCACCATTCCCTGCAAATCGCCCGGCTTTGATGCCGACTGGCATACCAATGGACACATTGAGCAAGTGCTGCGCGAAGCTGCCAATTGGGTGCAATCGCAAAAAGTGCCCGGCTTGAGCTTGGAAGTGCTGCGGTTGAACGATGCGCAAGGCAAGCCGCGCACGCCGGTGTTGTTTTTCGAAATACCAGCGCATCAACATACGTCCACGCAAACCGTGCTGATGTATGGCCATTTAGACAAGCAGCCAGAATTTAGCGGCTGGCGCAATGATCTGGGCCCGTGGACACCAAAAATAGAAACTGGCAGCGATGGCGCGACGCGGCTGTATGGGCGAGGTGGCGCAGACGATGGCTATGCGGTGTATGCCAGCATCGCAGCGATCCAAGCGCTCAAGGCACAAAACGCGCCGCATCCGCGCATCGTCGGTCTCATCGAGACCTGCGAAGAATCAGGCTCATACGATTTGCTGCCGTATATTGATGCACTTAAAAGCCGCTTGGGCGATGTGTCGCTTGTTGTCTGCTTGGATTCCGGCGCGGGCAACTACGATCAGCTCTGGCTCACCAGCAGTTTGCGCGGCATGGTGAGCGGCACATTGCGCGTGGATATTTTGACAGAGGGTGTGCATTCGGGCGATGCCAGTGGCCTCGTGCCATCGAGCTTTCGCATCATGCGCCAAGTGCTGGATCGCTTGGAAGACAGCGCCACAGGCCGGCTGCTGCCTGCAAGCTTTCATTGCGAAGTGCCAAATGATCGTCTGCAACAGGCGCGAGAGACCGCAAAAATTTTGGGTGATGAAGTCCACAAACGCTTTCCATGGGCACATGCCGATTGCGGCGGATCAACGGCCTTTGCATTGCCCACAACCACAGATCCCGTTGAAGGCTTGCTCAATCGCACCTGGAAGCCCACGCTGAGCGTAACCGGCGCTGAAGGCTTTCCTGCCATGAAGGATGCAGGTAATGTTCTGCGCCCCTACACCGCCTTCAAGCTCTCGCTGCGCACGCCTCCGCTCGTTGATGCAGTGGCCACGATGCAGGAACTGAAAAAACTACTGGAAGACAACGCACCGTACCAAGCCAAAGTGACCTTCCAAGGCGGTGGCGCGGCCAGTGGCTGGAACGCCCCGAGTACAGCGCCTTGGCTGCAATCAGCGCTTGACGCTGCAAGCCACGCTTACTACGGCGCGCCCTGCGGCTATATCGGCCAAGGGGGCACGATACCGCTCATGAATATGCTGGCCAAGGGTTTCCCAAAGGCGCAAATGATGGTCTGCGGCGTGCTCGGGCCTAAAAGCAATGCGCATGGGCCCAATGAATTTTTACAAGTGGATTACGCGAAGAAAATTACTGCTTCGGTGGCCAGCGTGATCGCGGCTCATCCGGCCTAGTCTCTTCGAAAATGGATTCCACCCTATCGCCATTGACGGCCTCTGACGGAGAAAACATCGCCATTCATGATTGGCCTCTTCCCGACATGGATTCCGATGTTTGGCCAGATCAAGCGATCAAAGGCACAGTCATTATTGTGCATGGATTGGGTGAACACGCTTTTCGATATACGCTTGTGGCACAGCGTTTGAATGAAGCAGGTTTTCATGTGCGAGCTTACGATCAGTATGGCCACGGTGAATCGGGTGGCTTGCGTGGCGGTCTTCCCAGCGAGATGCGATTGGTCGATGATTTGGCCGATATCGTGGACGACACGCGGCGCAAAATGCGTGCGGGGCAAAAGCTCATTTTGCTCGGGCACAGTATGGGTGGCTTGGTGGTGGCCTCTTTTGTGCGCCAACAAATGAGGCCTGTGGATGGCATCGTGCTCAGCTCGCCAGCGCTTCATCTCGGCCTGTCTAGCTTGCAAAAATTTCTACTTTCTACCTTGGCAAAAATCGCGCCCGATTTTCGCTTGAATAACGGTTTGAAACTAGATCAATTGAGCCGCGATCCGATGGTGGTGCAAGCCTATAAAAGCGATCATTTCGTGCATCGCAAAATCAGCGGCCGCATGGCTTGCTTTATTGCGGATGAGGGCGCTCGTTGCATTTCAGCGGCTGCTCACTGGCAGACGCCAACGCTTTTGATGTATGCCGGTCTGGATGCTTTGGTCAATCCGCAGGGTAGCCGTGCGTTTGCCGCTGCTGCTCCCGCGCGTTGGGTTCAATCGCGATGCTTTGAGGCGATGTATCACGAGATTTTTAACGATCCAGACCGAGCGCAAGTGTTTGCGGCCTTGAAAGCTTGGCTCGACCGTGTGACCGATTAAACGGGCGGCAAATTTTCACTCGGTGCAGCAGTTTGCGCGTCGTTTTGCACCATATCCCAAAAGCGCTTGGGAACATGCGTTGTGAGCCGTTCCAACACAAGCGCAGCAATCTCCGCGTTGATCTCATGCCCCGCAAACGGAATCACATCGGCAGTGATGTCTGCGCCGAGCTGCACCAAACGCTCAGCCGCTAGCACCGTGTGCGAATACGATATGACAGCGTCTTGCTTACCGTGAATCAAATGCAAGGTGCATTGCTCAGGGGCAAGCGTAGGTAGCACAGCAAATCGCCCAGACAGCGCCACAATTCGCGCGGCCAAGGGCACGGTGGGCGCAGCAAGTTGCGTGCTCTCCAGCGCCATGCCCGCGCCTTGCGAAAAGCCCACCAAGGCAGTAGCCTCCGCGCCGACCTTAAAAGCTGCCTGCCACTGCTGCACGGCCTCAATGAACAAAGGCATGGCCTGCGCGGCTAGCACAGGCCGCAGTTCTTCCGTGATGCCGTCCACCGAATACCACTGATAGCCATCCGAATACGGGCAATCATGCGGCGCTTGAACACTCACGACAGCGCTTTGCGGGAACTGCTGAGCCAAAATTTTCCCAAGGGGTACGAGATCATCCGGCGCAGCGCCCACGCCGTGAAACAGCAAAAACAATTGCTTGGCCGTGCCGCTTGCGGGCGTATGAACGATGAGACTCAAACCATTTCTCCTCAGCTGTTTCCAAAGACAAAGCTATCCATTGAAATGATGCCGTAAGCCACGCCGCCATCGAGAACGCGAGCCGGCTCAGCCCGGCCCGCCGTGATGGAGGCGCCCATCGCTACAAGCAAGGGTTGGTAATGCTCATCGGTGGGGTGAGCGCGGTGCGCATGCGGCGCGAGTTCAAACGTACGGCACAGTGCATCAGCTTCACTTGCGGTGACGACGGCGCGCACCCAGTTGACAAACTCCATCACGTAAGGAGATATCGGCGCATCCATGTTGCGCTCGCCACCGAATTCGCTGAGGTTATGCGTCAAGCTGCCAGAGCCGATGATGAGCACGCCTTGATTGCGCAACTCGCCCAGCGCCTGCCCATAGGCCAGCGCCTGCGCGAGCGATAAGCCCGCAGGCAGTGAGATTTGAAACACCGGCACATCCGCTTGCGGATAAAGATACCGAAGCGGCACCCACGTGCCGTGATCCAAGCCCCAGCGCTCCGTTGCCAATGGATTCCAGCCGGCATTTGCTAATAATTGAAGAGCACTCTGCGCAGATTCCATGGCGGCTGTATCCATGATGGATGGGTATTGCATCTGATACAAGCGCGGATCGAAGCCGCCGAAATCATGAATCGTCTCAGGCTGCTTTGCGGTGCAAACGGCTGCGCCGCGCGTCATCCAGTGCGGTGAGATCACGGCAACGGCTTTTGGGCGCGGCAAATCTTGGCCAAGCTTCGTGAGCAGCGAGCCGGCCTGGCCGGGCTCAAGCGCAAACATGGGCGAGCCATGAGAGATGAAGAGAGTTGGCAGGAGTGATGACATTGGGCTACGATGACTTCATTGTTACGGTTTAAATCAAACTTATGAGATTTCACCATCTTAAATTGTGCGCGATTGCCGCTGCGCTGGCATTCAGTGCTTTTGTACACAACGTTCAAGCAGCTGATTACACCGGGCCTTTACTCGATGCGCATTTGCATTACAACGATGAAGCGCAAGGTGCGCATCCGATCGCAGATGTGCTCGCCCGCATGCAAAAAAGTGGCGTGAAAGCCATTGTGGCCAATTCTCGCCCTAACGACGGTACGAAGAATCTGGCTGCGGCCAAAGAGCAAACCACCCAAGCAGGCGTGACAGTGATTCCCTTCATTCGCTTGTATCGCAATCGCGCCGATTACGACAATTGGTTTCGCGACGAGACGATTTACACCATGGTGCAGGGTGAGCTTGCCCGAGGCACAGCCAGCGGCGCTTATAAAGGCATCGGTGAATTTCATTTGTACGACAGCGCCAATGCCAATGGCGCTGTTGCGGTCAAGCTCATGAGGCTGGCAGAAGAAAAGAGCCTCGCCGTGCTCGCGCATGTGGACGATGTCGCCATTGATTTGCTGATGGCGCATGCGCCGAAGAAAACGGTAAAGCTCATCTGGGCACACACCGGCATCGGCGGCGCATCTGTGGAGCGCGTACGAAGCTTGATGCGCAAATATCCCGGTCTAATGGGAGAGCTGTCTTACCGCCCCAATCTCACCCAAGACAACGGCCAGCTGAGCCCCGAGTGGCGCGCGCTGATTTTAGAATTCCCCAGCCGCTTCATGATTGGCTCAGACACTTGGGTCAACCAGCGTTGGCTGTACTACGAGGAGTTGATGAAAGGCTACCGCATTTGGCTCGGCGGCCTGCCGCCTGATGTGGCACGCAAGGTAGCTTGGGAAAATGGTGCGGCGCTTTTTGGTTTGAAATAATCAGAGCAGGGTCTTTCAGGCCTGTTGAATTTGTTATCCGCGCGTACGAGAGGCCGCTAGCCTCTCGTACGCGCCAAAAATCTCTTGCGCCAAAACACGATGCCTAAAGCACCGGCTACGAACACCATGCTGCCAAGCGCCCACCAAAAACCGTTTTGTGAATGGATGAAAGGCAGAAACTCGAAATTCATGCCAAAAATACCCGCAATCAAATTGAGGGGTAGAAAAATAGCTGTCAGTGCGGTGAGCGTTCGCATGATGTCATTGGTGCGGTTGCTTTGCGCAGAAAAATGGATTTGCACCACCGTCTCTGCGGATTGCTCCAAGCGGCGCGCGTGATGCATCACGCGCGTGATGTGCTCCATCACATCGCGTGCTCGCGCGATCAGCTGGTCTCGCTGGTTCTGCGCCTTGGTCGCATCGCTGTGAAATGTGGACAACGGCGATTCTTGGATCGTATCGAGCCATTCTTGGATCGCATCATGCTGCTCATCGCATAAATCCTCCAAGACGTGGAGCTGGCTGCGTGCCTTCATCAAAGCGCCCCAATTGTTAAAGCGCGAAGTGGGTTTGAGCAATTGCGCCTGCCAGTGGTCGAGCTGTGTGGAGAGCTCTTTGCGTAAATCCAAATAACTGTCCACCATCACATTGATCATGCGAAGCGCTAAATCTGCGGGGTTTAGTGGGATTCGGCTGCGGGCGCTGACGGCATCCACACTGTTTTTCGCATCGTCAAGAAAGCGCTGAACAAAGCTGCGCGCTGCGTAGCAACCACGCGGATGCACCGTGATCAGCAAGCGATCAAACACCGCAAAGCCGACGGCTTTGGAGCTGATCCGTTTGAAATGCGGCTCGCTCTTATCTCGCAAGGAAGCGGGTAAGGACGCTGGAGGTGGCGTGGTGTGATGATGGTAAGCATCTTTTGCCGCCTCCTGAGTGCTTTCGTGCTGCATCTCTGCGGGCGTGGCCAAGCGACGAAACACAATCAAATCGTAGATGGAGGTGAAATCGTAGTGCGAGGGGTGCTGCGCATTCTGAATATCCTCCAGATGCACATCAAGCACAGCCGAGCCGCCTAGCCGATGTGCGGCTTGCTGCAACGCACCTTGATACTGCGAAAAATCGTCTCGATCCAAATAAATCCAGACAAAGCCATCCGGTGGTGCTTGCTCGGGCACTTCGCTGGCAAAGCGTAGCGTGTCAGCAGTGAATTCTAGGATTTGCATGAGTAGATTATTGGGCAATTCATGCCTTTGGGCGAGTCAGCGCCACATTTTTAAGCCAAAAGCATGCTTAGCCGGCGTATTAGCTGCGCAGAGTGCTATTTATTTTATAGCGTTACACTTAAGCGCATACTGCACTACATCACCGTTCCTGTTACGCCTTTTCAGCAAAATTGCTCCATCATTTGGTGTGATGCAGCCAAGCTGGCCGCCATCGTTGATCCGGGCGGCGACATTGACAAACTCTTGGCTGCTGTCAAGAAAACAGGCAGCAAGCTCGAACAAATCTGGCTCACACACGCGCACATCGATCACGCCGGCGCAACCGCCGAGCTCGCTGCGATGCTGCAAATTCCCATCATCGGGCCACACCAGGAAGATAAATTTTGGATCGATCAATTGCCCGAGCAGGGCGCGATGTTTGGCTTTCCGCATTCAGATGCTTTTACGCCAACGCGCTGGCTCGAAGATGGCGATACGGTGAGCTTAGGCGGGCACACGTTGACCGTACGCCATTGCCCAGGCCATACGCCGGGGCATGTGGTGTTTCACTCCGTCGACCTCAATCGCGCTTTTGTGGGGGACGTATTGTTCGCCGGCAGCATAGGGCGCACAGATTTTCCGCGCGGCAACCATGCAGATTTGATCGCGAGCATCACTGAGCGCCTGTGGCCCTATGGCAACGACACAGTTTTCATCCCCGGGCATGGGCCAGAGAGAGCACGTTTGGCGCTGAGCGGCAGAGTAATCCGTATGTGGGTGGGACGTGAGTTTGCTATTTAATTCGTAGCACTTTGCGCAGATGCTGCTTGGGCTAACGGCCCATTTTTCTCTGAATATGTTTGGTGTGACTTAGGCCTGTGGAAGCCGTATTTGGGCGGGCTCATGGTTCCTTCTCGCGAGCATGGCGACACCCGTCGCCTGAAATGTTGAAGTAAAAACGCATTGCGTTTTTAAACGCTGCGATGCAAAAATCGCCCGCCCGAATACGGCTCCCACAGGCCGGTGGTTGGCGCGGCGAAGCAGGATCGCAGCCCGGGAACAATATTTGCAATTGCCACCACTGGCACGCAAAGATATTTTGCGCTACGAACAGGCCGCGAGGGTTGGGGTTGCTGCGGCTGCCGATTTTCGCAGCACAGGCTAAATAAACGCGAAGCGTTTTGGTTTCTTATCTTGCGGCAAGTGCCGCAAATCCCGAGCAGGGTACATGAGGCAGACGCAGCAGCCCCAACCCTCGTAGCCGCTCTATAGAAGTAAAGATATTCCGAGCACTACAAAACTAATAGCGCCTCACGCATTAAATACGCCGGCTAATTGCCTAAAACGCTTAAAAACTAAGCCTCAACCACATCAAAGCTCGTTGTGATCTCCGCCGTCTTGCCTAGCATGATCGTGGCTGAGCAATATTTCTCGTGGCTCATGGCAATCGCGCGTTCTACGGCGGCCGCTTGCAAAGCTTTGCCAGTCACTGTGAAATGCATGTTGATCTTGGTGAATACTTTGGGATCAACTTCGGCGCGATCTGCAGACAGCTTGACGGAGCAACCGCGCACATCATGCCGGCCACGCTTCAAAATGAGCACCACGTCGTAGGCCGTGCAGCCACCCGTGCCGGCGAGGACGGCTTCCATCGGGCGGGGTGCTAGGTTTTGGCCGCCATTTTCGGGCTTGGCGGCATCTGGTGCGCCATCCATCGTGAGCACATGGCCACTGCCTGTCTCTGCCACGAAGCCCATGCCTGAGCGGGTGCCCATTGTGCTGTTTGTGCCGCCTGTCCAACTAACCGTGCATTCCATCGGATATTCCTTCTAAACGTGATGCGATTATCACGCTTTTGATGCAACGCAGCATTTCAAGCTTTAGAATGATTGCTTGTCTCCTCAACCCCTCGAAAGATGGGTTAGTTCACAGCCCCAGCCCGAAAGCGCTGGGGCTTTTTTTATGACGCTGAGGCTTTTTTGTGGGTTTTACAATGCGACATGCCTAAAAACGCAAAAAAACAGCTCTCCCCCGCAGACTACCTCGCCAAAATCCTCAATGCTCGCGTGTATGACGTGGCTGTCGAGTCGGATCTCACGCCCGCCAAACAGCTCTCGCAGCGCGTGAATAACACGGTGCTTTTAAAGCGCGAAGACCAGCAGCCGGTGTTTAGCTTCAAGCTGCGTGGGGCTTATAACAAGATGGCGCATTTGTCGCCTGCGCAGCTTAAAAAAGGCGTGATTTGCGCCTCGGCGGGCAATCATGCGCAGGGCGTGGCACTCGGCGCAGGCAAGCTGGGCGCACGGGCGGTGATCGTGATGCCGACCACCACGCCGCAGATCAAAGTTGACGCAGTGCGCGGTTTGGGCGGCGAAGTGGTTTTGCATGGCGACAGCTATACCGATGCCTACAACCATGCGCTCAGCATTGAGAAAAAGCAGGGGCTCACCTTCGTTCATCCGTTTGACGACCCCGATGTGATCGCTGGGCAGGGAACGATTGCGATGGAGATTTTGCGGCAAGTGCAGCGCGTCTCTAGCGGCAAACTCGATGCGGTGTTTGTCGCTATCGGTGGCGGTGGGCTGATCTCAGGTGTGGCCAATTACATCAAGGCCGTGCGGCCAGAGGTTAAAGTGATTGGCGTGCAGATGAATGATTCAGATGCGATGCTGCAATCGGTGAATGCGAAAAAACGCGTGACGCTCGCCGACGTGGGTCTGTTTGCCGATGGCACGGCCGTCAAGCTCGTGGGCGAGGAAACATTTCGCGCCTCCAAAGGCTTGATTGATGAATTCGTGGTGGTCGATACCGATTCAGTCTGCGCGGCGATCAAAGATATTTTTGTGGATACGCGTTCCATCGTGGAGCCCTCGGGCGCGTTGGCTGTGGCGGCGATCAAGCAATATGCAGCCAAGCACAAGACCAAGGGCGAGACCTATGCCGCGATTTTGTGCGGCGCGAATATGAATTTTGATCGGCTGCGTTTTGTGGCCGAGCGCGCGGAAGTGGGTGAGGAGCGCGAGGCGCTGTTTGCCGTCACCGTGCCCGAGGAGCGCGGCAGCTTTCGGCGCTTTTGCACGGCGGTAGCTGATTTACCGGGCGGTGCGCGCAATGTGACGGAATTCAATTACCGCATCTCGGACAATGCAAAAGCACACGTGTTCGTCGGACTCACGACGCATGGAAAAATAAATGGTGTGGGCGAAAGCGAAAAAATCGCTAAAAGCTTTACGAAAAAAGGCTTTGCCACGATTGATCTGACGCATGATGAACTCGCCAAAGAGCATCTGAGGCACATGGTGGGCGGCGCATCAAAATTAGCGCAAGACGAGCGGCTCATGCGCTTCATCTTCCCCGAGCGACCCGGCGCACTCATGAAATTTTTAAATGCCATGCGCCCGGGCTGGAACATCACGCTGTTTCACTATCGCAACCAAGGCGCAGATTACGGGCGAATTTTGATTGGCCTGCAAGTGCCAAAAGCCGACGATAATGCTTTTTTACAATTTGTTGCAGATTTAGGCTATCCCGCCGTGGACGAAACAGCCAATCCGGCCTACCGTTTGTTTTTGAAGAATTGATATGACAGCCAGCTTGATTCAACTTCCCGAGATCGCATCCATTCGCACAGGCCTGGCCGCCGTGCAGCTGGCCAATAAGTTGCAGCACAAGCTGGATCAAAAAACCAAACCCTTGGGCTCACTCGGCCAGCTCGAAGCCTTGGCCGTGCAAATGGGCTTGATTCAAAACAGCGAGACGGTGAGCTTGAAGCAGCCGCAGATTGTGGTGTTTGCAGGCGATCACGGCATCGTGGATGAAGGGGTCTCTGCTTATCCGCAAGCTGTGACGGCGCAGATGGTGGCCAACATGCTGGGCAGCAGTGACAAAAATGGTGGCAAAAAAGGCGGCGCGGCGGTCAATGTGCTCGCGCATCAACACAATTTCAACCTCACCGTGGTGGATGCGGGCGTGGCGAGCATTTTGCCTGAGCATCCGCAGCTCTTGCAACTGAAAATCGCGCCAAGCACGCGCAACAGCGTGCTTGCACCTGCCATGAGTGATTTGCAAGCGGTTGCGGCGCTACAAGCCGGCATGGGGGTCGTGCGCTCGCTGGCGGGCAATGTGGTGGCCTTCGGCGAGATGGGCATTGGCAACACATCGAGCGCCGCGCTAATTTTGTCGATGTTCACACCGATTCCGATTGAAGATTGCGCGGGGCGCGGTACGGGGCTGACCGATGAGCAGATGAAGAAGAAGGTGTTTGCGCTCACGCGCGCGCGCAAACGGCATCATGGCATCAAAAAACCGTTTGAGATTTTGTGTGCAGTGGGCGGTTTTGAGATCGCGATGATGGCGGGCGCGATGCTACAAGCCGCCTCTGAGCGGCGCGTGATTTTGGTCGATGGTTTTATTGCAGGCGCAGCGGCTTTGGTCGCCGTGGGCCTCGCTCCGGCAGCGAAAGATTACATGGTGTTCACGCATGTGGGCGCAGAGTTTGGGCATCAGGCGATGCTGAAAGCTTTGGCTGCATTGCCGTTGCTCGATTTGGGATTGCGATTAGGCGAGGGCACGGGCGCTTTGCTGGCTTGGCCATTGGTCGTGTCGAGCGCTCGCTTGCTCAATGAGATGGCGAGCTTTGAATCGGCAGGGGTGTCGCAAAAGGTTTGAGGCGATTGGCGTGCTGAAAAGAAGAACACGGAAGGCACGGAAACTCCACGGAAGACACAGAAAATAGCCGTTTGTTTTTTCAGTGTCTTCCGTGCTACTTTCGTGACTTCCGTGTTCTTCCAAACTTCAAGAGCGCAAACTCCTATCAATGATGTTGATCAAGCATTTCCTCCTCGCTATTCAGTTTTTTACCCGCATTCCCATCACGGGGAAGCTGGCTGAATGGGTGGGGTTTAGCCCGGAGATGTTGCGCAAAAGTGCGGCGCATTTTGCGGGCGTGGGTTGGGTGGTGGGCATCGTTGCTGCATTGGTTTATGTGAGTTTTGAGGCGCTGCTGATAGGAGGCTATGCGCCTTTGACCGCAGCTTGTTTGTCAACGGTTGCCACTGTGCTGCTCACGGGCGGTTTTCATGAGGATGGCTTGGCTGATTTGGCCGATGGGCTGGGCGGCTCATTGAGCAGAGATCGCGCTTTAGAGATCATGAAAGATTCTCGCGTGGGGGCGTTTGGCGCGATGGCTCTGGTGCTGGCCTTGGTCACGAAGATCGCTTTGCTGGCCGCTTTGGGTGAGCTGGGCGGCGCTCAGATCATGATGCTGATCATCGCCAGCCATGTGGTGTCTCGGGCGCTGCCGATGCTGCTTTTGGCGCTGCTGCCGCATGTGGGCGACGCTGCTGGAAGCAAATCGAAGCCGTTGGCTGACAGTATTTCTTCGGGCGCGCTTTTGAGTAATTTTCTATGGTGTTTTGCACTGTTGCCCGGCGTATTCATTGCGCAAAGCGCTACTGAATTTATAGCGGGTGTGGGTTGCGCATTTCTTGCTTGGTGCATCATGTGGTGGCGGCTGCGCGTGCGTTTGCAGGGCTTCACGGGCGATGCGCTGGGCGCTGTACAGCAGGTTTGCGAGATCGCGTTTTTGCTGGGTGCATTGTTGGTCATCGGTGTGAGCTGATGCAGCTGTATCTCGTCAGGCATCCTCAGCCGCTCGTGGCGCAAGGAGTTTGCTATGGTGCGAGCGATGTGGTTTGTAGCCCAGAAGTATTGGAATCAGCCGCTGATCATTTGATGAGTGTGTTGCCAAAAGGGCTCGGCATGCTCAGCTCGCCGCTATCAAGATGTGAGCAGCTTGCGCAGATTCTGTGCCGGCGCGAGGCTGATTTCTCTTATAAAACCGATGATCGGCTCGCCGAGATGAATTTCGGCGATTGGGAGATGCAAGCTTGGGCATCGATTGCGCCCGATGAGCTAGTCGCTTGGACCGACAGCTTTGTCAGCTATCGCTGTGGCGGCACAGGGCAATCTACCGGCGAGTTTGTGCAGCGCGTTGCCCAGCGGCTCTTTGAGAGCGCACGAAGTGGGGAAGATCAGATTTGGATCACGCATGCCGGCGTGATTCGCGCGGTGCAATGGCTCTCGCAGCAGCCCTTTCAAACCCTTATTGCGATGGCTGATTCTCAGGCGGTGCCCTCAAGGCTTCTTGCGAGCGATTGGCCAAGGAGCGCGCTGGCCTATTGCCAAGTGCTGCGCTGGGAAGCGCCGAGGCATTGGCCGAGGCATTGGCCGACGAATTGGCTGGCGGTGTCGCCATAGGTGCTGTGATGGGTGGTGTGAAGATGGGCGACGGTAATTGAGGGCGCGTGGCCACTGCTGTGCCAACCACGGCGCTGGTCAGCTGGGGCAGCTCTAATATCAAGCTAGGCGGTGCATCCATGCTCGCAGAAAGCATGGCTTTGCCGGCGGATACGCTGTGCAACATTGCACCATCGGCCAGAGACGTACCGACGCGATAAGGGCGCGGCGGCTTGCCATCGACCGCGATCAAAGCCACGCCTTGGCGGTTGGATTTTTGCGCCACCACACCTGTTAGTACAAAGCGAGAGGATGCAAGCGCGCTCGGCGCAACCCCGACCTCAGGCGGGCTGGCTAGAGCATTTTTCCCGCCACCCAAGCCTCTGGCCAGAGCCTGCACATCAACCGTGCTCGCGCCTCCAGTTGAAGCGGCGACTGCGGCTGAGAAGGGAGCCGCTGGCCCGCGCACGAATTTGAGTGCCCAATACACCGCACAGCCAGCCGCGAGCAGCCAGACAAGAAATGTTGCGAATCGAATCCAAAGGGAGCGTTGCATGCGGCTATTATCGTGTTTATATGAAGCTTCTTTCTTTGCACATGTTGTCCGCTTACAAACCTTTGCCTCGTGCTGCGTTGAAATCGATTCAACGCGGCTTTACGCTGATCGAGCTGATGGTCGTGCTGGTGATCATCGGCATCTTGGCCGCGTTGATCGTGCCCAATGTACTGGATCGCGCCGATGATGCGCGCGTGACGGCGGCCAAGACGGATATCAACAATTTGGTGCAAGCGTTGAAGCTCTATCGGCTGGATAACCAACGCTATCCCAGTGGCGAACAAGGCTTGGCGGCTTTGGTCAGCAAGCCCACAGTGGGCGCGATCCCCGGCAACTGGAAGCCTTATCTGGACAAACTGCCCAACGATCCGTGGGGGCGAGCCTATCAATACCTGAACCCTGGCATCAAAGGCGAGATTGATGTCATGAGCTTTGGTGCGGATGGGCAGGCCAGCGGGGAAGGCAAAAATGCGGATGTCGGCAGTTGGCAGTGATTCTTCTTTTACGGCTTATGCGATACGAGTGTCGCCTTCGTCGTCTGTGTCGCGTATGCAGCGTTCGCGTGGCTTCACCCTGATCGAGCTCATGGTGGTGATCACGTTGATCGCCATCGCCACAGCAGGTGTGAGTTTTGCGATTCGCGATAACGCATCCACGCTGCTGGATCGTGAGGCAGATCGCTTGAGCGTGATTTTAGAAACTGCTCGGGTTCAATCGCGCAGCTCCGGCGTGGCACTCGCTTGGTTGCCTCTGGCGCAGGGATTTGTGGTGTTGCCGGCGGATCAGTTGGTGGGCAAGCCGCTTGAGATCAGCGCGGGCAGCATCAATGCATGGCTCGCGCCGGGGCTCAATGCACAAATTGTCTCTGCGACGACCAATTCACCGCAGCAAAGCTTGCTGCTCGGCGCAGAGCCGATGATTGCGCCAGCTAGCGTGTTGCTCACCCTCGGCACAAGGCGTTTGCGAGTCGGAACAGATGGACTGCGGCCTTTTGCGGTGCAAAGTGTGGATGAGCTGGGTAAGCCATGAATGCGTCGCGTCAGCTGCAGCGCGGCTTTACTTTGATCGAAGTGCTGGTTGCGCTCAGCATTGTGGCGATTGCGCTTTTTGCCGGCACGCAAGCCACATCGGCTTTGGCGCGGTCTTCGCAGCGGCAAACAGATTTGCTTCTCGCGCAAATGTGTGCTGACAACGCGCTGTATGCCATTCGCCTCGCGCGCCAGATGCCCGGTGTGGGCGAATCAAGCAATGAATGCAGCCAAGGCGGGCGAACGTTCAACGTCCAGTTAAAAGTCAACCCCACGCCCAACCCCAGCTTTTTGCGTGTGCAGGCGAATGTGAGCGATGCACAAACGCAATATGGCATCGTGCAAGTCTCCACCGTGGTCGGGCGGTATTGAGATGAAACGAATTAAATGGAGTCAGAGCACATTTCATTCAAGAGGCTTCACGCTGATTGAAGTGATGGTGGCGCTACTTGTGATGGCGATCATGGCGGTGCTGACTTGGCAAGGGATTGATGGCATAGCCAAGGCAAGCGCACAGCATCGGCTTCGGGCTGATGATGTGGCAGCGATTCAAACGGGGCTGCTCCAGTGGCGCACAGATTTGGATCAGATGATTGATGCATCGCAGACTGCGCCCGCGCTCTTAGGCGGCGGCGCAGCTGGCGGCGCGAGCGTGGCAAAAGCGATTGAATTTGACAGCCGCGTTTTGCGGATCACGCGGCGCTTCTCGGGCAACGAGATGCGCGTTGTGGCTTGGGGTACGCGCCAAATCCAAAGCAATACGGGCAGCACAAAAAGCTTCATGCGTTGGGTATCGGCGCCGATTCGTACGCGCGGGCAATGGCAGGCTGCTTGGGATCAAGCGGGGCGTTGGGGGCAAAATCCGAGCGCGCAAGATACAGCGCTTGAGACAACGGTGCTTGGTATCGATGCGTGGCAGATTTTTTATTACCGCAACGATGCATGGAGCAACCCGCAGTCCTCTGATGGGGCTGCCGCGCAAAGCAGCACGAACCCAGATGGCGTGCGCCTGATTTTGCAGCTGTCGCCCGGCCAGCAGCCCGGCGGTAAACTTACGATAGATTGGGTGCAGCCGACGCGAGGAGGTGGCAAATCATGACATCTCGCAAAGCCTCAGGAGCAGCACTGCTGACAGCGATGCTGACGTTGGCGCTCGTGGCAACATTGGCCGCAGGCGCTGCTTGGCAACAGTTCAAAGGGGTCGAAATTGAGCGGGCCGAGCGCACGAGAGCGCAGGCTGCTTGGATATTGATCGGCGCACTCGATTGGGGGAGACTGATTTTGCGCGAGGATGCTCGCTCAGGCGGCGCGGATCATTTGGGCGAGCCTTGGGCTGTCGCGCTGCAAGAATCACGTTTGTCCAGCTTCTTGGCTGCTGATGCAACCACTGCTGCTTTGCTGGCTGATCAAGCCAACGATGATGTGTTTCTCTCGGGTCAAATGCAAGATCTGCAAGCCAAGCTGAATGTGTACAACTTGATCGAAGCGGGCCGCATCTCGCCGCCTGCGCTGGCCGCGTTGGCCAAATTGTTTGATCTGCAAGGGCTCGATGCTGCCGAGCTGAGCGCTTTTGCCGAGAACTTGCGGCTCGCCTCTGATTTAGGTTCTGATGTTCAAGCGGGTGAGCGCGCATCGCTCTTGCCGCAGCGTGTCGATCAGCTTGGCCTTCTGGGGCTGTCAAGCGCGAGCCTAGAGCGTTTGCGCCCCTTTATCACTTGGCTGCCCAGCCGCACCCCGATCAATGTCAACACGGCTAGCGCCGAGGTGTTGTATGCCAGCGTGAGCAGCTTGGAGCTCGCCGGTGCTCGCAAGCTGGTGCAAGAGCGCAGCAAACAGCACTTTAAGAGCTTGGCCGATGTAGGCGCGTTGTTACCCGAGCAGGCTGGGCTGTTTAACGAGGGGCAACACAGCGTAGCCAGCCGTTTTTTTGAAGTCACAGGCCGGCTGCGCTTGGCGGATGGCGTGCAAAGCACCGTGGTGACGGAACGCTCTGTCGTGCAGCGCGATGGACTGGATGTGAAAGTGCTGTGGCGCGAGCGGGGCAGTTTCGCGATAGCTCAAGGCGGCAAAACGGTGGAAGAAATCACGGGCGCGCTACGGCGATGAGGGGCGCTGAACGTGCGAATGACTGAATTAAGCGAAAAGCGATAATGATTGCAATCTGAATATTTCCATGAGCCAACTTCTCGTTACTCTTATCTCATCGGGCAGCGCCAGCGACGAGTTTGCCTATGCGCTGCTTTCGAGCGCCGGCGCGCTCACCTCGCATGGCAAGGCGTCGCCTGCTTTGCTGCCGCGTGCAGACACGGCGACGCTGATCGTGCCAGCGCAAGCTATTTCATGGCATTTGGCCTCCTTGCCAAAATTGCCACGCGGCAGTTCCGCACAAAAGACACAAGCTTTGCTTGCTGGCGTGCTGGAAGAGCAATTGCTCGATGACGCTGCGCACATGCATTTGGCGGCTTGCCCGACGCTTGTCCAAGACGGCAAAACTTGGGTGGCGGCCTGCGACAAAGCACTTGTGCAATCGGCCATTGCGCAATTGCAAGCTGCGCGTGTGCCCCTCAATCGCATCGTGCCCGAGGTGTTTCCGAGTGATGCTGTGAGCTTGCATGCTTACGGCGCATCCGATGCGGCATCGCTGATCTATGCGGATGCGCAAGGCGTGCTGTGTCTGCCTCTGGCTCAAGCTGCTTTTTTGCCCAACTCGCCAGAGAACTTGGCGATCAGCGCAGAACCTGCCGTGGCCGCGCAAGCGGAGCAGGTATTAGGCAGCAGAGTGAATGTTTTGCAGGCCGCGCAATGGGCAGTGCTTGTCGCAGCAGCTGCGCAAGAGCGCGGTGTGGATTTGGCGCAAGGCGATTTGGCTGTATCGGGCGGCGGGCGGGCTTGGCAGCGCGTGACGGGCACGCTGCGCGAGATGCTCGCTGCGCCGGCATGGACGCCAGCGCGCTGGGGCTTGGCACTCTTGCTGCTTGCCAATGTGATCGGACTCAATGCTTGGAGTCACAAGCAAAACGCTGAGAGCCAAGCCAAGCGTGCGCAGATGAATCAATTGCTTTCGAGTAGTTTTCCGAATGTGAAAGTCATTGTCGATGCGCCGCTGCAAATGCAGCGCGAGACAGCTGCACTGGCTCAGGCGCAGGGGCAGCTCAGTGGACGAGGCTTCGAGAGTATTTATGGGCGTTTTTCCTCAGTTGCCGGCATGAATGCTGCGCCAAGCGCTATTGAATATGTAGCAAACGAGGTTCAGCTTCGCGGCAGTGCGCTATCAGGTGCGCAACTCGATGCCTTGCTGCCACGATTTCAATACGCCGGCTTGGCCGTGCGCAGCGATGCGCAGGCTTTGATCATTTCGCATCGTGATTCAACTGCAGCCGCGAATCCTCCAGCGTTTGGAGGTAAGCCATGAGCGCTACAAAAAACATGGGGCTCGTCGATGCACTCAATGCGAAATGGGCAGCGCTTGCTTCGCGCGAGCGCATGCTGGTGGGCAGCGCAATCGCCTTGGTCGCAGCAGCTGCTCTGTGGTGGATCGGTATCTCGCCTGCATTGACGCAGCTGCGCCAAGCGCAAGCCGCAGCGCCTGCGTTGGATGCGCAATTGCAGTTGATGCGTTCGCAAGCAGCGCAGGCTACAGCGCTCAAAGCGCAGCGCTTGCTCGGCTACGATGAGTCGCTGCGAAGCCTAGAAAGCACCGTAAAGGCGGCAGGCGCGGTGGCAACGTTAGCGGTGAGCGATGCGCGAGCCAGCATCACGCTGCGCGGCATCAATGGCGATGCCTTGGCGCAAATGCTCGCGCAGCTCAGATCGAATGCGCGGCTTGTGCCCAGCGAGCTGCGCTTGAAGCAGGCGGCAACTTCTGCTGCGCCCAATGCTCTAAACATTGTGAATTCAACGCCAGCCTCAACGACATGGGACGGCACGATGGTGCTTAGCCTGCCTTCCCGCTGATCGCATTGGATCTACCGCATCGAAACACCGCATGAAAAGCACCCGCATCCAAGCCACTCAACCACGCCTTGCAGCGGCTGTTTCAGCGCCGTGGCGCACGGCTGCGCTGGCGGCTTGTCTGGGCGCCAGTGTGGGTGCTTTGGGTGCGCTGATCGTCTTCGCGCCGGCTGCTTGGCTTGCGCGCGGCGTGCAAGAGGCGACTCGCGGTCATGTAGTGCTGGCTGATCCTCAAGGCTCAGTCTGGAGTGGCTCAGCGCAATTGCTACTCACGGGCGGCGCGGGCTCAACGGACGCGGCCAGCCTGCCTGGGCGCATCGATTGGCGTCTGCGTCCGAGCCTGGGTGGTGTGAATGTAGCTTTGAATTTGCCGTGCTGCGCCGCTGCGCCCGTGCAACTCGCGCTCAAGCCCGGCTGGTCACAAAATGCGCTGGACATCGGCCCCGCGCGAATCAATCTGCCCGCGCCGTGGCTCTCTGGCTTAGGTGCGCCTTGGAACACGCTGGATCCCCAAGGCCAGCTCAGCTTGAACACGCAAGCACTGCAAGTGCAAGCCATCGCAGGCCGCGCGCGGTTGGAAGGTCAGATCACGCTCGACATGATCGGTATGTCTTCGCGGCTTTCTACGCTCGTCCCGCTGGGCGACTATCGCCTCAACATCAATGGCGGCGATGTGCCGACTATTGGCTTGCAAACCCTGCAAGGCGCATTGCAACTCTCCGGCTCTGGCCAATTTGTCGGCTCTCGCATCCGCTTCACGGGCGAGGCCAGCGCTTCGCCTGAGCAGCAAGATGCGCTATCCAATGTGCTCAACATCATTGGCCGCCGGCAAGGCACCAAATCTATCATCTCCTTAGGTTGATTTATGAATACCCAAAGCTCGCTTTTCCATGGCTTCACTCCTATTTCAATAGCATGTCGCGCAGTATTCATGCCGGCTATCAGTGCTTTTTTACTGATAAATGCGTTCGCCGTGTCTGCGCAGACACCGCCTGCCGCAGCCACTGTTGCGCCAGCCGCCCCCGGCGCGACGCGCAGCGCCCAAGGTATCAAGCTCGATTTCGTCAACGCTGAGATCGCGGAAGTCGCTAAGACATTTGGCGTGATCATGAATCGCAACATCGTGGTCGATCCGCGCGTCAAAGGCCAGATGAATTTGACGACGGATCGCTCTGTGTCCGTGGCCTCGGCTTACAACCAATTCCTCGCTTCGCTGCGTTTGCAAGGCTTCACCGTGGTCGAAGCAGCAGGCATTTACAAAGTCGTGCCGGAAGCAGAAGCCAAGCTGCAAGGCGGTGCGGTGAATGCGGGGGAAGTGCGCGCCGGCGGCAACACCAACGTCATTCTCACGCAAATTTTTCGCTTGAATCATGAGAACGCCAACAACCTCGTCGCTATCCTGCGCCCGCTCATCAGCCCGAACAACACAATCAACGTCAACCCGGGCAACAACTCGCTCATCATCACGGATTACGCCGACAACTTGCAGCGCATTGCGAAAATCGTGGCTGCACTGGATATCAGCAACGCCACGGATTTAGAAATTTTCCCTTTGAAGTATGCAGTAGCCTCCGATCTCGTTCCCTTGCTGATTCGCCTGAGCGAATCGGGCGGCGGCGGCGCGGCGGCGGGTGGGCAAGCCGACACCTCGTTTAAAACGAGCATCTTGGCTGAATCGCGCAGCAATGCTGTGATCGTGCGTGCGGCCAATCCAGCGCGCGTCAATCTGATCAAGTCGCTCATCGACAAGCTCGATCAGCCGCCTTTGCGTACTGTCAATGGCGATGCAGGCAACATTTATGTGGTGTATCTGAAAAATGCCGATGCTGTGAAGCTGGCCGCCACACTGCGCGCCGCGATCAGCGCCGATGGCGGCGGCGCGAGTGCCTCGCCTGCAGCGCGCACCGCAGCCGCGCCCGGTGGCGCAGCCGCAGCGCCCGTGACTGGTTCAGCCCAGCCTTCTACAGGCGGCCAAATCCAAGCTGACCCTGCAACGAATGCGCTCATCATCACTGCGCCTGAGCCGCAGTATCGGCAAATGCGCGCCGTGATTGATAAGCTCGATCAGCGCAGAGCACAGGTGTTGGTCGAAGTGTTGATTGCGCAGGTCAGCAGCAAGCGAGCGGCGGAATTTGGCATTCAGTGGCAGACGGGTCTGGGCAAAGCAGGTAATTCTGTGTTGGGCGGGATCGGTACGAATTTCGGCACGACGGGCAACATCATTGGCTTGGCCGCATCGAGAGACGCAGCCGGCCTAGCAGCCGCAGGACTTGGCAAAGGCCTTAACTTCGGCCTCGCCATCAGAACCAATGGCGTATACGTTTTGGGGGCACTCGCTAAATTTTTAGAAGACAACAATGAAGGCAATATTTTGTCGTCGCCCAACTTGCTGACCTTGGATAACGAAGAAGCAAAAATTGTGGTCGGGCGCAATGTGCCTTTCGTCACCGGCCAATTCACCAACACGGGCGCAAGCGGTGGCGGCGCGACCAATCCTTTCCAAACGATTGAGCGCAAAGACGTGGGTTTGACGCTACGCATCAAGCCGCAAATCAGCGAAGACGGACAAGTTCGCTTGCAAGTCTTCCAAGAAAATTCTGGCATTGAAGGCGACACCTCCAGCAACGCAAACGGACCAACCACAACCAAGCAATCGATTGAAACCAATATCATTGTCGAAGATGGCGGCATCTTGGTGCTCGGCGGTTTGGCCGAAGACAGCTTCAGCAACGGTGCGCAAAAAGTGCCTGGCCTTGGCGATATCCCGCTCTTTGGTAACCTGTTCAAAAGTGAGAGCCGTACACGCGATAAACGCCAGCTGATGCTTTTCCTGCGCCCTGTGATCGTGCGCGATGCGAGCAGCACGCAATCGCTCTCGCTTGATCGTTACGAACTCATGCGCTCCGGTCAAAAAGATGTGCAGCCCGCGCCAAGCAGCGTTTTAGGTAGCATTAGCGAAGCGCCTGTGTTGCCACCGCAGCAGCCCTCGGGCACAGCCGGCAAATCGCCTGCGCCACTGGTTGCGCCTGCGATCAGAGCAAAGCCCTAAACATAACCATACATGAGATCAATCGTGATGGCGCGCTATCCTTTGCCTTACACCTTTGCCCGCAGCAATCAAGTTTTGCTGGAGAGCGATGAAAGTGGCCTGACACTCTTGATGTCAGATGCCACGCCGCGCTCTGCCATTGCAGAAATTATGCGAAAACACGGCTTTGCCGGCATCCATACTGCGCAAAGTGCTATAAAAAAGATAGCGACTGATGCCTTGATCCAACGCATCAGTGCGGCCTATGCACAAGGCGAATCAAGCGCGGCCAGCG
The DNA here is from genome assembly GCA_031376455.1 of Variovorax sp. GTDB lineage: Bacteria > Pseudomonadota > Gammaproteobacteria > Burkholderiales > Burkholderiaceae_C > JANMDU01. The sequence continues at coordinate 74,287 of JANMDU010000003.1, forward strand.
TGGTGAGCGAGGTGCAAGGCGATGCGGATCTTTCGCGCATCATGCAAGAGCTCCCTGCGATTGAAGATTTGCTAGAAAACCAAGACGATGCACCGATCATCCGCATGCTCAATGCCTTGCTCACGCAAGCTGCGAGAGATGGCGCGAGCGATATTCATATTGAGCCTTATGAGCGCACATCGAGCGTGCGCTTTCGGGTCGACGGCACACTGCGCGAGGTCGTTCAGCCCAATCGCGCTTTGCATGCTGCGCTGATCTCGCGTCTAAAAATCATGGCTGAGCTGGATATTGCTGAGAAGCGCTTGCCGCAAGATGGCCGCATTAGCTTGCGCATCGGTACGCGCGCGATGGATGTGCGCGTCTCGACACTGCCTTCAGCGCACGGCGAGCGAGCTGTGTTGCGCTTGCTTGATAAATCGGCCGGTAAGCTCACGCTGGGTGCAGTGGGCATGCAGGGCACGGTGCTCTCTGAGTTTGAACATCTCATCACGCAGCCGCACGGTATTATTTTGGTGACTGGCCCTACAGGCTCGGGCAAAACCACCACACTGTATGCCGCGCTTTCAAAGTTAGATGCGGCCAGTACCAATATCATGACTGTGGAAGACCCGATTGAATATGAGCTGAGTGGCATCGGCCAGACGCAAGTGAACGCGAAGATTGATTTGACGTTTGCGAAAGCTCTGCGCGCCATCCTGCGACAAGACCCCGATGTGTTCATGATCGTCGAGATTAGAGATTTTGAGACCGCACAAATCGCGATTCAAGACTCTCTTACTGGCCATCTCGTGCTCGCTACGCTTCACACCAACGATGCCAGCAGCGCCGTAACGCGCCTCACAGACATGGGCGTTGAGCCCTTCTTACTGAGCTCATCGCTGCTCGGTGTGCTGGCTCAGCGTTTGGTACGACGTTATTGCTCTGTGTGCCACGAGAACGTGAACGGCGCCTGGCAGGCGCGGGGCTGTGATGCCTGCGGCCACACCGGTTACCAAGGCCGCACAGGCATTTTTGAACTACTGCAAGTTGATGATGAGATGCGTGCTTTGATCCACAATAAATCTGCCGAAGCCAACGTCCGCAGCGCAGCACTTGCAGGCGGCATGCAACTCATGAAGACCGATGGCGAGCGCTTAGTGCAAAGCGGCATCACAAGCCTCGAAGAAGTTGTTCGCGTGACGCGAGACTAGCCATTCAAATATGCCCGCCTACCAATTTGAAGCGCTCGATGCGCAAGGCAATTCGCGCAAAGGCGTGATCGAGGCTGACACGGTAAAAACAGCGCGGGCGATGCTGCGCACGCAAGCGCTGGTGCCGATGGAAGTCACCGCCATCATGGGGCAGGGCGCAGTCTCTGATGGCGCAGCAAAAAGCTGGGGGCAAATCAATCTGTGGGGTGGACGCGTGTTCTCCAGCCCGATGCTCTGCGTGTGGACGCGCCAGATGGCAGGCTTGTTATCTGCGGGATTGCCTTTGGAGCGCGCGCTCACTGCTTTGAGTGAAGAAGCGGAAGACGACAAGCAGCGAAACATCATCGCTGCGCTGCGCTCTGAAGTGAATGCGGGCGCAAGCTTTGCCAAAGCGCTGAGTCAACACCCGCGCGAGTTCAACGAGATTTACCGCGCCGTGGTGAGCGCAGGCGAGGCCTCAGGCCATCTTGATACTGTGCTGGAGAAGCTGGCCGATGATTTGGAAGAGAGCCAAGCGCTCAAGGCCAAGCTGATTGGCGCATCGCTGTATCCCGCCATCGTCACGCTGGTGGCGATCATTATTGTGATCTTCTTAGTGACCTATGTGGTGCCGCAAGTCGCTGGTGTGTTTGCAGGCAGCAAAAAAGCCTTGCCGCTGCTGACCACGATCATGCTGGGCATCTCTGCATTTGTGCGCGGCTATGGCATTTACATGCTGGCTGCTCTGATTTTGATAGCTGGCAGCGCAATCTATCTCAGATCAATCGACACATTTCGCTTAAAAATGGATGCCGCATGGCTGCGTATGCCGGTGGTGGGCAAGCTGGCCAAAGGATTCAATGCGGCTCGCTTTGCATCCACTTTAGGCATGCTCGCCGGTGCGGGCGTGCCGATTTTGAAGGCCCTGCAAGCCGCTGCTGAAACCTTAAATAACCGTGCTATGCGAGCCGATGCACTCGATGCGCTAGCCCTCGTGCGTGAAGGCGCTCCGCTGGCCAGTGCCATGCAACAAAAGAAAAACTTTCCCGGCTTGATCGCCATGTTTGCTCGATTGGGCGAGCAAACTGGCAAGCTGCCCGAGATGCTACAACGCGCGGCCAAACAGCTCTCCGGGGAAGTGCAGCGCAAAGCGATTGCGCTGGCCACTATTCTTGAGCCGCTGCTCATCGTTGTGATGGGTGTGGTGGTGCTGCTCATCGTTTTGGCTGTGTTGATGCCTATCATTCAGCTCAATCAATTGGTCAAGTAAATGGCACCCACACTTCAAGGCAAACTCGTCGTCGCGATCTCGTCGCGCGCCCTCTTCGATTTCGAAGAAGAAAATTCCGTGTTTGAAGAATCCGCGGACAAAGCCTACATGGCCATGCAAATGGATCGCATTGACAGACCAGCTAAGCCCGGCGTGGCTTTTTCGCTGGTGAAAAAATTGCTTGCTTTCAACAGCGAGGCTGCGCAAAAAGTGGAAGTCGTCATCCTCTCACGCAACGATCCCGTGAGCGGTCTGCGCGTGATGAAGAGTGCTGAGCATTACAAGCTGCAAATCGCACGTTGCACGTTTACGCGCGGCGAGCCACCTTGGCGTTATTTGCGGCCGCTCAAAGCGAATTTGTTTCTTTCTGCCAAAAGCGAAGACGTGCGATCAGCGCTGTCGAATGGCTTTCCTGCTGCGACAGTTGCTACGCGTTCTGCAAAAGCCAGCGATTTGCATCCGCATGAAGTGCGCATCGCATTCGACGGCGATGCCGTGCTGTTCTCCGACGAAGCTGAGCGTGTGTACGCGAAAGGCGGCTTGGATAAATTCATTAAAAATGAAGTGAAAAAGGCCGAGCAACCACTGCCACCCGGCCCGTTCAAGCCATTGCTAGAAGCCTTGCATCGTCTGCAAAGCGAGGGCACTGCCAATATCAGCATCCGCACAGCCTTGGTCACGGCACGCAGCGCGCCTGCGCACGAGCGTGCGATCCGCACCCTGATGGCTTGGAACATCACGGTCGATGAAGCGATGTTTTTAGGCGGACTGGAGAAGGGTGAGTTTTTGAAAGAATTCGAACCCGATTTCTTCTTCGACGATCAAACAGGGCATGTCGAGTCTGCGGCGGATCATGTGCCGGCGGGGCATGTGGAATCGGGTGTTCGCAACGTCTGAGGACGCCAGTCGTCCGAACGACAAACTGCTGTAAACCCCATCCCGGCGCAATTTTTGCTCTGATAGCATCACTGTCTTGCCAGAAGTACATCAATGTTTGCCTTTATCCTCCAGCGTCTCATTCAAGCAGCTCTCGTGATGATCACGGTGGCTTTCATTGCTTTCATGCTCTTTCAGTATGTGGGTGATCCAGTCGTTTTCTTGCTGGGCCAAGATTCCACACCCGAGCAAATCCGCGAGTTGCGCGCTGATTTGGGGCTAGACAAGTCTTTTATCGTACAGTTTGGTGCGTTTTTAGGCAATGCAGTTCAGGGTGAGTTTGGTCTGTCACTACGCCAAGGTGCAAAAGTCTCTCGGCTTTTGGGCGAAAGATTTCCTGCGACTTTTGAATTGGCCTTGGTCGCTGCGGGTATCGCGCTGATTGCTGGCATTCCGATGGGTGTGTATGCGGCGCTGCGGCGCGGCTCGTTCTTAAGCCAAGTGTTCATGACGATCTCTCTGCTGGGCGTATCACTGCCCACTTTCTTGATAGGTATCGCGCTCATCTTAATTTTTGCGGTTTGGTTGGGCTGGTTTCCCAGCTTTGGTCGGGGCGATGTGGTGCAAATTGGCTGGTGGAGTAGCGGGCTGATGACGGCCAAGGGTTGGCATCACATTGTGCTTCCCGCTGTGACGCTTGCCGTCTTCCAGCTCACACTCATCATGCGACTTGTACGAGCCGAAATGCTGGAAGTGCTGCGCACGGATTACATCAAGTTTGCGCGGGCACGCGGCCTGTCGAATCGCGCGATCCACTTTGGTCATGCGCTTAAAAATACGCTCGTGCCGGTGATGACAATCACCGGCTTGCAGCTGGGCGGCTTGATTGCGTTTGCCATCATCACCGAGACTGTGTTTCAGTGGCCGGGCATGGGCTTGCTGTTTATTCAAGCGGTGACGTTTGCGGATATTCCCGTCATGGCGGCTTATCTTTGCATCGTGGCATTGATTTTTGTGGTGATCAATTTGGTGGTGGATTTGCTGTATTTTGTAGTCGATCCGCGCTTACGTATCGGCGGGAAAGGTCACTAAGCGATGCTTGCACCGAAGCTCAAAGCCAACGGAAGTGCATTTGCGCACATCCGCGCTTTTCATCCTGAGCTCACTGCTTTTCGCCGTGATTTGCACGCGCATCCTGAACTGGGCTTTGAAGAAATTTATACGTCAGGCCGCGTGCGTCAGGCGCTAGAGATTTGTGGCGTGGATGAGATTCACACCGGCATCGGTAAGACAGGCGTGGTGGGCGTGATTCGCGGCAAAGTCAAATCAAATCGCATGATTGGGCTACGTGCCGACATGGATGCCCTGCCCATGACCGAGCATGGCGATGTCGCTTGGAAATCCGTCAAACCCGGCCTAATGCACGGCTGCGGGCATGACGGCCATACGACAATGCTCACCGGCGCAGCCCGCTATCTTGCAGAAACCAGAAATTTCGCAGGCACAGCCGTTCTCATTTTCCAGCCCGGCGAAGAAGGCTTTGCTGGTGCGCAAGCCATGATTGACGATGGTTTGTTTGAGCGCTTCCCGGTGGAATCGGCTTACGCGATGCACAATGCTCCGGCGATGCGCCCCGGCGAGATTGGCGTGAACCCCGGCGCTGTGATGGCCTCGGCTGATCGCATCACGATCACGGTGACAGGCAAAGGCGGGCATGGCGCGCATGCTTATCTCGCCGTAGATCCCGTGCTCGTAGCAGCGCACATCATCACAGCGGCGCAAAGCATCGTCTCGCGCAATGTGAAGCCAGTGGATTCAGCTGTGATTAGCATTTGTGCGATGCAAGCAGGCGATGTGCATGCCATGAGCGTGATCCCCGGCGAAGCAACTCTAGTGGGCACGGTGCGCACTTTTCATCCTGCTGTTCAAGACATGATTGAAAAGCGTCTGCGCGAACTGTGTAGCGGCATCGCGCAAAGTTTTGGTGCAACGGCCACTGTGCATTACGAACGGATCTATCCGCCCACGATCAATACCGAGCCTGAGGCTAGGTTTGCAGCGGCTGTTGCAACGGGTCTTGTGGGCGAGTCGAATGTGATGTGGGATACACCGCCCAGCATGGGTGCAGAAGATTTTTCCTTCATGCTGCGAGTCAAACCCGGCGCGTATCTGCGCTTAGGCCAAGGCGAGAAAAACGGTATGGGATCATGCTTCCTTCACAACAGCAAATATGATTTCAACGATGAAGTGCTCCCGCTGGGCAGCGCTTTGTTTGCGAGTTTGGTGGAGCAGGCGATGCCTTGCTCGGTTTAGTTTCATTCAAAAGGAGAATTGATATGTTTTCAATAAAAAAAACGGTTGTTACCGGCGTATTACTTGCGTCAGCAGCTATGATTTCAATAGCAAGTGCGAAAACGATTCGCATCGGCAACCAAGGAGATGCGCTCTCTATGGATCCGCATTCGCTCAATGAATCGTTGCAATTGAGCGTCACAGGTAATGTGTATGAGGGCCTCACGGGTCGCAACAAAGATTTGAGCCTTGCACCCAGCTTGGCCACTTCTTGGAAGCAAACCTCGCCTACCGTTTGGCGCTTCGAGCTGCGCAAAGACGTGAAATTTCATGATGGCACGCCGTTTACTGCTGATGACGTGATCTTCACGTTTCAGCGCTCTGGCGGGGATGGCTCAGATATGAAGAGCTACACCAACGATGTGAGCGAGATCAAAAAAATCGACGCGCACACCGTGGAATTCATCACCAAAGCGCCATTCCCGATCCTGCCCGAGGTGATCTCGCTCGTGTACATCATGAGTAAAAAATGGAGCGAAGACAATCAGGCTACCAAGCCAGTAGATCGCCGCAAAGGTATTGAGAATGCAGCCTCCTTTCGCGCCAATGGTACTGGTCCGTATCGCGTGCGTGAGCGCCAGCCCGGCGTCAAAACATCATTTGCTCGCAATGGCAACTACTGGGGCAAGATTGACGGTAATGTGACAGAGGTGATCTATACACCGATTACCAATGATGCCACCCGCGTGGCTGCACTCGTCTCCGGCGAGATTGATGTGATGGAGCCTGTGCCAGTGCAAGACGTGGTGCGTGTGAACGCGAGCGCCAATGCGCGCGCCATGCAAGGCCCGGAGCTGCGCACGATCTTTTTGGGAATGGATCAAAAGCGCGATGAGCTTTTGTATTCCAGCGTGAAGGGTAAGAATCCGTTTAAAGACAAGCGTGTGCGCCAAGCGTTTTATCAAGCGCTGGATATGGAAGGCATTAAGCGCACCGTGATGCGTGGCGCGTCTAATCCCACGGCGCTGATGGTCGGCCCCGGTATCAATGGTTTTGATGCAGCGATGAACAAACGCTTGCCTTTTGACATCGAAGCATCGAAAAAACTCATGGCTGAGGCTGGCTACCCAGCAGGTTTTGAGGTGACGATGAATTGCCCGAACGATCGCTATGTGAACGATGGCGAAATCTGCCAAGCCGTCGCCGCCAATCTCTCGCGTATCGGTGTCAAGATCAATTTGCAAGCCGAAGGCAAGGGCACGTATTTCCCGAAAATCTTGCGCCGTGATACCAGCTTCTATTTGCTCGGTTGGACACCGGGCACGTACGATTCGCACAATGCTTTGAACGCGCTGTTTCGCTGTGTTGATGAAAAAGGTTCAGGCCAATTTAACCTTGGTGCGTACTGCAATCCGAAGGTCGATGAGCTGACCCTCAAAATCCAATCGGAGACGGATAAACCTAAACGCCAAGCCATGATTGCCGAAGCGTTCAAGCTGCATGCGGATGATATTGGCCATTTGCCACTGCACCAGCAAGCGCTGGCTTGGGGCGTGAGCAAGAAGGTTGAACTGGTGCAATTGGCCGACAACTTCATGCCGTTTAAGTGGATGAGTGTGAAGTAATGTTTACCGTTCGCTCTGATGTCGAAACCGCAACCAGCACTTCGACAAGCTCAGTGCGAACGGATTTGATCGGAATCAAAGGTTAAGTATGGGCGTGATCTCCAAGTGGCTCGACAGCGATGTTGGCTACAGTTTTAAAACCTCTCCGATGGCCATCGTGGCTGCCTTGGTGGCCTTCATCTGCATCTTTTGCGCCGTCTTCGCAGGCATCGTCGCGCCGCACAACCCGTTTGATCTCACCACGCTCGAACTCTCAGACGCTCGTTTGCCGCCCGCATGGATCGAAGGCGGCAAAGCCACTTTCTTCCTCGGCACCGATGACCAAGGCCGCGACATTCTCTCGGCTTTGATGTATGGCGCTCGCATTTCCTTAGCGGTAGGCATCATCTCTGTGATCCTGTCCGTCCTCATCGGCGTATCGCTGGGCTTGCTTGCTGGCTTCTTGGGCGGCTGGATCGATACGCTGCTGATGCGCATCTGCGATGTGATGCTTTCTTTCCCGCCGATTCTGGTGGCGCTGCTGATCGCAGGCGTAGGCCGCGCCATGTTTCCCAATGCCCACACCAGCGTGGCATTTGGCGTACTCATCATCTCCATCACGCTGACCGGCTGGGTGCAATACGCCCGCACCGTGCGCGGCACGACGCTGGTGGAGCGCAACAAAGAATACGTGCAAGCGGCCAGAGTCACCGGCGTGGCTAGCCACCGAATCATGTTGCGCCATGTGCTGCCCAATGTGCTCGGCCCCGTCATGGTGCTGGCCACCATTCAAGTGGCCACCGCCATCATCACCGAGGCCACGCTCTCATTCCTCGGCGTCGGCGTACCACCCACCTCGCCATCTCTGGGCACACTGATCCGCGTCGGCAATGATTACCTCTTCTCCGGCGAATGGTGGATCACCGTCTGGCCGGGGCTGATGCTGATCTTGATTGCACTGTCGGTCAACCTGCTGGGTGATTGGCTGCGTGATGCGCTAAATCCACGTTTGCGCTGATATGCAAACGGCAAAAGATGGGTCATGCCCCGAATGATGAGATTGCTGTATGTCCACATTAAGAACACGGAAGACACAAAAGTACACGGAAGTCACGGAAGTTTTTTGTGCCTTCCGTGCAAATTTCTGTGCCTTCCGTGTTCATTGATTGCTCGGGGTAACACTCTACTCAGCATGCTATTCGAGCTAAATATATGAGTCTCTTATCTGTCAAAAACCTCGTCGTCGAATTCCCCTCCCGCCGTGGCACGCTGCGGGCGCTGGACGATATCTCGTTCGACATCGCCCCCGGTGAAATCTTAGGCGTGGTCGGAGAATCGGGTGCGGGCAAATCGCTCACGGGCGCGTCCATCATTGGCCTGCTGGAGCCGCCTGGCCGCATAGCCAGCGGGCAGATTTTGCTGGAAGGCCAGCGGATTGACAACCTCAATCACGATGAAATGCGTCACATTCGCGGCCGCAAGATCGGCGCGATCTTCCAAGATCCGCTGACTTCGCTGAACCCACTGTATTCTGTGGGTCGCCAGTTGATGGAGACCATTCAAGCGCATTTGCCTGTGAATCAAGCTGAGGCTCGCAAGCGCGCCATTGATTTGCTCAAATCCACCGGCATTCCCGCCGCTGAAGAGCGCATCGAGCACTACCCGCATCAATTCTCCGGCGGTATGCGCCAGCGTGTGGTAATCGCGCTGGCTTTGGCTGCCGAGCCCAAGCTGATCGTGGCCGATGAGCCGACCACGGCACTCGATGTGTCGATCCAAGCGCAGATCATCAGCTTGCTCAAAAACCTGTGCAAAGAGCGCGGCGTGGGCGTGATGTTGATCACGCACGACATGGGTGTGATTGCCGAGACTTGTGATCGTGTGGCCGTGCTGTATGCCGGCCGCGTGGCTGAGATTGGCCCGGTGCATGAGGTGATCAATCGCCCCGCGCATCCCTATACCGAAGGTTTGATGGCTTCGATTCCTGACATGAGCGTGGATCGGGAGCATTTGGCGCAGATTGATGGCGCGATGCCGCGTTTGAATGCAATTCCTGCTGGCTGCGCTTTTAATCCGCGCTGCACCAAGACCTTCGATCGCTGCAAAGTAGATCGCCCTGATTTGATGGATGCCGGCGCAACGCGCGCAGCTTGCTGGTTGGCAGAAGGGAAATCAGCATGAGCAAGCAAGCATTGGTCAAAGTCGATGATCTGGCGATGAGCTTTGACGTCTCCCCGCCTTGGCTCAACCGAGTGATCGAGCGCAAACCCAAAGTCTTTCTCAAGGCGGTTGACGGCGTGAGCTTCGAGATCGAGAAGGGCAAGACGCTCGCCTTGGTGGGTGAATCCGGTTGCGGCAAAAGTACCGTCGCTCGCCTGATGGTAGGCCTGTACACGCCTTCTCGTGGCAACTTCCAATTCGACGGCATGGATGCCAACGAGACGTACAAAGGCGCAGGTAGCCGCAAGCTGCGCGAGCGCATTCAGATGATCTTCCAAGATCCGTATGCCAGCCTGAATCCGCGCTGGACGGTGGGAGATATCGTCGGCGAGCCGCTCAAGGAACACAAGATCATTGAAGATGAGGCAAAACTTGCCGAGCGCGTGGGCGAGCTGCTCAAATCGGTTGGTCTGTCTCCGCTGGATATGGTGAAGTACCCGCACCAATTCTCTGGCGGCCAGCGCCAGCGCATCTCGATTGCCCGCGCCTTGGCCACGCAGCCCGAATTCTTGGTGTGTGATGAGCCCACCAGCGCACTCGATGTGAGCGTGCAAGCGCAGGTGCTCAACATCATGAAAGACCTGCAAAAGAAGCAGGGTCTGACGTACTTGTTCATCAGCCACAACCTCGCCGTGGTTCGGCATGTGAGTGATTCGGTGGGCGTGATGTATCTGGGGCGCTTGGTGGAGCTGGCCGACAAGCAATCATTGTTTGCCAATCCAAAGCACCCCTACACGCGCATGCTGCTGGACGCGATTCCGAAGATGCACGATACCGGCAAGGCGCGCACGCCGGTGCAGGGCGAGGTGCCCAATCCTCTGAACCCGCCAAGCGGTTGCGCCTTCCATCCGCGCTGTCCGCATGTGAATGATCGCTGCAAATCGGAGCGACCTAACTTGATTGAGCGGAGTGGCATTCGCATTGCTTGCCATGCGGTGGAAGAAGGCCGGATTTAAGGTGATATAAGCGCTTAGCCGGCGCATTTACTGCGCAGAGTGCTATTTAATTGATAGTAATGCGCAGATTTTCTTTTGGCTAGTGCGGCTGCGAGTCTGAGGCACTGCGCTTTGGGTATCCGACTCCGTGAATGTCCTCCGCGCTGGCCTTCGGCTGGCGCTCCCCCAATATGATAACTGCGTCAGATATCCAAATCACAGCGCCTCAAGCGCGTGGCCTACTTGGAGCACAAGAGATCTGCATCTGCGTTCGTATTTACTCGCGCTGCACACAACCCAATCACAGCCGGCATGCTCAGGCGGCAACGTGCAAACAATTTCAAAGCAAAAAACCCCCGTTACCGTCATAGAGTCTGCGCAGAGTGCTATCAAATCAGTAGTTTCACAAGATGCCAGTTTCCCGCTACGATGCATGGCATGCGCACCTTGAATTTCACTCCCGCCGTTGGCGATACCACGTTCACATCGTTGCAATGCGAGCTGCTCACCACAGCTCAACAGCTCGGCAAAAATTTATTCGCTCCTCGTGCGCCCCAATGGGACGACACGGCCACTTTTCCGTTGGCGAATTACGATGATTTGCGCGACGCTGGCATCTTGCGCATGTGCGTCCCTGCTGCGCATGGCGGCTTGGGGGCAGATTACGCTACGTACATGATGACGGGCGCAGAGATTGGCCGCTATTGCGGCGCGACAGCTCTCACACTCAACATGCACATTTGCTCCACGATGTGGACAGGCGTGCTCTCTGAAGGCATTGCCATGACGGCGGATCAGCTCTCTGAGCATCATGCGCGCCGCCCGTTGCATTTCAAGCGCATCGTGGAGCAGGGCGCGCTCTACGCACAGCCTTTCAGCGAAGGCACTGCCGCTGCCGCAGGCCGCGCGCCGTTTGGCACATCGGCCCGCAAGAGCGTGCAGGGTGGCGTGAGCGGCTGGGTGATCAATGGCCGAAAAATCTGGGCATCCCTGTCTGGCGCGGCCAACTATTACGGCATCCTCTGCACCGAGGATATTGAAGGCAAAAATCCTGATCCACGCGACACGCTCTACATCGCTGTGCCCGCCACGAGCGAGGGATTAACGATCAGCGGCGATTGGAATCCGATGGGCATGCGCGGCACAGTCAGCCGCAATCTCACTTTTAAGGATGTGTTCGTTCCTGATGATGAGCAGCTCATGCCGCGCGGCGTATATTTCAAAGCGGCGCAAACTTGGCCGGCGATGTTTTTTACGCTCTCACCAACGTATCTCGGTATCGCAAACGCAGCCTATGATTTCACCGTGAAATATCTGCGCGGTGAGGTCGAGGGCGAGCCGAAGGTGTTGCGCCGCCAGTATCCAACGAAGCAAATCGCCGTGGCGCAAATGCGCATTCAGTTGGAGAATATGCGCAGCATTTTCTTGCGAGCGATTCAAGAGGCAAAACCCAACCCGAGTAAAGACGAAAAGCTGCGCCTGTATGCCGCGCATTACAGCGTGATGGAAGGCGCCAACGATATTGCTCGCCTCGCCATTCGCACCTGCGGCGGCCAGAGCATGATGAAGCATCTGCCGCTGGAGCGTTTGTATCGCGACAGCCGCTGCGGCTCGCTCATGCTGCCTTGGACGGCGGAGCTCGTGATGGATCGGATGGGGCGCGAGGCTTTGTATGAGCCAGGGGAGAAGGATGAGGTTTGATGCTATTGATTGAATAGCACTCTGCGCAGCAAATACAACGGCGATCTACCCAAAAAGCTTCAAATCCAAGCTAAAGAAGTAGAAAACTTCGCCCTCTTCACGCTAAAAAACGCTTTCACACTCCGCACTTTCCCATCTTGCGTGAACAGCCGCTGAGCGAGTTCCAAGTAAGCCGGCATATCCCGCACTTGCACGATCAACACCACATCGGGCCCTGGGCTCACGCGATAGCATTGCTGTACTTGCGCGTCGGGCAACACGCGCGCTTCAAACGCGGCGAGCACTTCTTCAGTTTGCTCGGTGAGCGTCACTTCCACAATCGCCGTGAGCCCCGCACCAATCAAGGGCTTCAATCTATCCGCATGGAGCACCGCGACCTGCCGCTCTATCAAGCCTAGCTCATGCAGGCGCTTGACGCGGCGCAAGCAAGTGGGCGGAGAGACATGCACCTTCGCCGCCAAATCTTGGTTGCTCGGTGAGGCATCGGTTTGCAAGGCTTGGAGCAGGCGAACGTCGATTTCATCCAACTCACGAGGTGAATTTAATTCTGAATTCATAAATATAAAGAAATAATATTTCTAGTAATGAAATTCATAGAATTTTATTTCTTAATAACTAATAAATCAACCATATATTTCTCGCTAAGAAGCCTAGCATATGCTCCATTGCCATCTCAACAGGAGCTCCCCATGTGCGGTATCGTCGCCTCAGTTTCCCAGCGCAACATCGTCCCCATCCTCGTGCAAGGCTTGCAGCGGCTGGAGTATCGCGGCTATGACTCCTGCGGCGTCGCAGTTCATAGTGGCGGCCTCAAGCGTGCGCGTACCACTTCTCGCGTGGCCGAACTGCAAGCGCAGATGGATGCGGATGCTGCGAGCGGCAAAGCTTTTGAAGGATTTACAGGCATCGCCCACACGCGCTGGGCCACCCATGGCGCGCCTGCGGTACACAACGCACATCCGCATTTCAGCCTAGGCCCCAACGGCAAGGAAGGCGAAAATGGCGCTAAGGGTCGCGTTGCATTGGTTCACAACGGCATCATTGAAAACCACGATACGCTGCGCAAGCAATTGCAAATCAAAGGCTATGTGTTTGTGAGCCAAACAGATACTGAGGTGATCGCGCATTTGCTCGATTCGCTGTACGACGGTGATATTTTTGAAGCGCTTAAGGCCACCATTGCACAGTTGCATGGTGCGTATGCGTTGGCTGTGATCCACAAAGATGAGCCGCATCGCATTGCGGGCGCACGCGCTGGCTCACCGTTGATCTTAGGCGTGGGTAAAGATGGCTTTGAGAATTTTCTAGCATCCGATGCCATGGCGCTCGCCGGCGTGACCGACCAAATCGTTTATCTCGAAGAAGGCGATGTGGTTGATCTGCAAATCGGTAAATACTGGATTGCAGGCAATCATGGCAAGGTGCTCAACGCGGAGCAGCGCCCCGTCAAAACCGTTCATGCTCACAGCGGTGCGGCCGAGCTCGGGCCTTATCAACATTACATGCAAAAAGAAATCTTCGAGCAACCACGCGCGATTGCCGACACGCTAGAGGGTGTGGTCGGCATCTCGCCCGAGTTGTTTGGTGATGGGGCATTCTCCACATTCAAAGCGATTGATAACATCTTGATTCTTGCCTGTGGTACGAGCTACATCAGCGGCTCAGCAGCTAAATACTGGCTCGAATCGATTGCCAAAATCCCTTGCAATGTCGAGATCGCCAGCGAATACCGCTATCGCGATTCTGTGCCCAACCCGCGCACTCTCGTCGTCACGATTTCGCAATCCGGTGAGACAGCAGACACGCTCGCTGCGCTCAAGCATGCAGTGAGCCTTGGGATGCATCACACGCTCACGATTTGCAACGTGAGTACATCCGCCATGGTGCGTGAATGCAAACATGCTTACATCACGCGCGCCGGTGTGGAGATCGGTGTGGCTTCCACCAAAGCCTTCACCACGCAACTCGCTGGCCTCTTCTTGCTCACGCTGGCCATCGCACAAACCAAGGGCTTGCTCTCTGACGAACAAGAAGCGCAATACCTCGGCGAGATGCGCCATCTGCCCGTCGCCTTGCAGGCCGTGCTCGCGCTGGAGCCGCAAATCATCGCTTGGGCAGAAGATTTCGGTAAAAAAGAAAATGCGCTGTTCCTAGGGAGAGGTTTGCATTGGCCGATTGCCATGGAAGGCGCTTTGAAGCTCAAAGAAATCAGCTACATCCACGCCGAAGCCTATGCCGCCGGCGAGCTCAAACATGGGCCGCTGGCGCTCGTGACGGACGAAATGCCGATCGTGACGGTAGCTCCGAATGATGCGCTGCTCGAAAAACTCAAAAGCAATATGCAAGAAGTGCGCGCCAGAGGCGGCGTGCTTTACGTTTTAGCAGATGCCGACAGCCGCATCGAATCCGCCGAAGGCCTGCATGTCATCCGCATGCCCGAACACTACGGCGCTTTATCGCCAATTCTTCACGTCGTGCCGTTGCAATTGCTGGCGTATCACACAGCGCTGGCCAAGGGAACGGATGTGGATAAACCACGCAATCTAGCAAAGAGCGTTACCGTCGAGTAGTTGCGCAAACTAAGCCTTATGAAAGAGCAGCGGTCTTGACTACAAACATTTGCATCTTCTTTTTTGCTGCACCTGAGGCTAGCGCATCTTGAGCTAGATGCAGGCCAGCTTTGATGGAATCCGCCACGTTGGCCGCATAAAGAGCCGCGCCTGCATTTAGAGCCACAATGTCTCTGGCAGGGCTGGCTTTGTTATCGAGCACATCCATCATCATCGCTTTGCTTTGCTCAGGTGTCTCCACGCGCAGGGCGCGGTTACTGCTCATCATGAGGCCAAAATCTTCGGGGTGAACTTCGTATTCTGTGATTTCGCCGTTTTTCAGCTCGCCCACCAGTGTGGCTGCGCCTAGGCTGACTTCATCCATGCCGTCACGCCCATACACGACTAGAGCATGCTCTGCGCCAAGGCGCTGCAAGGCACGGATCTGGATGCCCACGAGATCGGGGTGAAAAACACCCATCAAGATGTTGGGTGCGCTGGCAGGATTGGTGAGCGGCCCGAGGATGTTAAAAATCGTGCGCACGCCCAGCTCTTTGCGGATCGGCGCGACATGCTTCATTGCCGTGTGATGGTTTGGCGCAAACATGAAGCCTATGCCGATCTCTTCGATGCATTGCGCGATCTGCTCGGGCTTCAAATTGATATTCACGCCAAGGGCTTCGAGCACATCCGCGCTGCCCGATTTGCTGCTCACGCTGCGCCCGCCATGCTTGCTCACCTTTGCGCCCGCAGCAGCGGCGACGAACATCGAGCAGGTGGAAATATTGAACGTGTGCGAGCCATCGCCTCCTGTGCCAACGATATCCACGAGATGCTTTTTATCCGCTACATTCACTTTCGTGGAAAACTCACGCATCACTTGCGCGGCAGCCGTGATCTCGCCAATCGTTTCTTTTTTCACGCGCAGGCCGGTAATCAGCGCGGCCATCATCACCGGGCTCATCTCGCCGCTCATGATCAGACGCACGACTTTGAGCATTTCGTCATGAAAAATTTCGCGATGTTCAATGGTGCGCTGCAGGGCTTCTTGGGGGGTGATGGGCATTTTCTCTCCTGTTGAGATTGTGATAATGATTTAGACGAGGAACACGGAAGTCACAGAGGATGCACGGAAGTCACAAAAAAGAAATTGAACTTTCTGTGTCTTCCGTGTAGTTTTCATGCCTTTCGTGTTCCTAAGATTCATGATGAAAAATAATCTTGAATCACAGCAATTGCCCGATCTACGCCTTGTGCATCCACATCCAGATGCGTCACGAAGCGCAGCCTATACAAGCCCGTGGCCAAGATACCGTGTGATTTCAGGTGCTCGATCAAGCCAGCTGCCTTCGCTTTCAAACGCTCTTGCACATCGACGAAGACGATATTGCTATGCACCGGATCGAGCTTCAGGCCATCGATCTTCGCAAGCGCTTCGCCCAAGCGCTGAGCCAGCGCGTGATCGTGCGATAAGCGCTCGACATGATGATCTAAAGCATAGATTGCCGCCGCAGCCAGCATGCCCGCTTGGCGCATGCCGCCGCCGGCCATTTTGCGGATGCGGTGAGCGCGCGCAATGAACTCACGCGAGCCACACAGCGCTGAGCCCACGGGTGCGCCTAAGCCTTTACTGAAGCAGACGCTGACTGAATCGAAACGCTCTGCAATTCGTTTTGCTTCTAAATTAATAGCACTCTGCGCAGGATATATGCCGGCTATATGCCCATTTGGTATCAAATTTGCGGCCTGAGCCGTGGCAGCGTTGAACAATCGCGCCCCATCCAAATGCGCGGCCAAGCCTTTGCTGCGCGCTAAATCGGTGGCCGCTTTCACATAATCTAAAGGCAACAGCTTGCCGCCAATCGTGTTTTCTAAGCAAAGTAAACGTGTACGCGCAAAGTGTGCATCGTCAGGCTTGATCTGCGCTTCAATCTCTGAGATCGGTAACGTGCCATCCGCTGCATGGGCTATGGCCTGCGGTTGCACACTCCCAAGCACCGCTGCGCCGCCACCTTCCCAGCGATAGCAATGCGCCATCTGCCCAACGAGGTATTCATCGCCGCGTTGGCAATGCGAGAGGATTGCGCAAAAATTACTCTGAGTGCCCGTCGGCACGAAGAGCGCCGCCTCAAAGCCCAGCAGCACAGCAATTTTTTCTTGCAGTGCATTCACCGTTGGATCATCGCCAAACACATCGTCACCTAACTTCGCAGCCAGCATCGCTTCGCGCATGGCAGATGAGGGTTGCGTTACGGTGTCGCTGCGCAGATCAATGGGTTTCATGATGGCATCTTAATTTATAAGTGTTTTAGGCACTTTGCCGGCGTACATTCTGCGTGAGGTGCTATTGTATTTATAGCAAAAAGTTTTTCAGCATCGTGTGGCCGTGTTCGGTCAAGATACTCTCGGGGTGAAACTGTACGCCCTCAATGCGTACCTCATGCGCATAACCGCTGTGGTACACGCCCATGATCTCGCCATCATCGGTCTGCGCAGTGATCACGAGCTCGGCTGGGCAAGTGGTGCGCTCAATGGCGAGGGAGTGGTAGCGGTTGACGGTGAATTGCTTGGGCAGATCTTTGAATACGCCTTCTTGCGTTGTCGTGATCACACTCGTCTTGCCGTGCATCAGCTCTTGCGCTCTGACGATGTTAGCGCCGAAGGCTTGGCCAATCGCTTGATGGCCGAGGCACACGCCCAGAATAGGAAGCATGCCTTTGAAATGCGCGATGGCTGCAACTGAGATGCCCGCCTCTTTAGGTGAGCACGGGCCAGGGGAGATGCACAGGCGATCAAACGCTTTGGCATTGAAAAGCTTATCGAGCTCAGCGATCGTGATTTCATCATTGCGATGCACGATGACTTCAGCACCCAGCTCGCCGAAGTATTGGACGATGTTGTAAGTGAAGCTGTCGTAGTTGTCGATCATCAGGAGTTTCATGATGTTATTTCTATCGAAGAAAGGAGAACACGGAGGGCACAAAAGTACACGGAATTCACGGAGTCAATACCCGTTGAGGACGCGTTTGATGCCTTCTTTGGCT
>JANMDU010000009.1:0-6358 GCA_031376455.1 Variovorax sp.
CCTGCGAGCCGCGCCGTGATTCCGCGTGAAAAATCAGCAGCAATTTGCACTTGCTTGACCAGAGGAAACATGTCGGGAAATAGACGAGCCTGCAGGAGGGCGTCCGGCTCAATTGATTTAGAGCTTGCGTGTTCTTGCGACTGCGCAAGTACCGCCTTTAACGCATTGAGCATTTGCTTGAAGACGGGAACAGAGTGTGTGTACATCGGATGGCTCATGAGAAGTCCTGGTTGGTGTGAGGGGTGGTGCGGGAAAAGAGATAGGTGCGTGATGCCTAAGTAATATATATCGCAAAACCTGCGGAATAAAAATGGCGCTGCGTCTGCCGTGTCTTTTCAAGGCGTTCAAGGCGTTTTAGGCCTCTAGCCGGCATAGAATATGCGCAGAGCGCTATTGAATTGAGAGTAAATAGCATGCCATCGCGCAGCAGGCGAGCGGGTGCCGTGCAACCAAACGCGGCATGCCACAATCCAAACCACATGAATTTACCTTACGAACTTGAAGTTGGCCTGCGTTACACGCGGGCGGGGCGCTCTTCCCGGTCTAACCGGTTTATCAGTTTTATCTCTGGTGTTTCGATGCTGGGCATTGCGCTGGGCGTGGCGGCGCTGATCATCGTTTTATCGGTGATGAATGGCTTTCAGAAAGAGGTGCGGGATCGGATGCTCTCCGTCGTCGCGCATATTGAGGTGTTTGCGCCGGGCGGGGCGGCTCTGCCGGATGCTGCGCGAACATTGGCTGAAGTCAAAGCGCATCCGCAGGTGATCGGCGCTGCACCTTTTATAGCAGCTCAGGCACTGGTGGCGCGGGGCGAAGACATGAAAGGCGCGATCATTCGCGGGATTGATCCGGCGCTGGAGCCGCAAGTCACGGATGTTTCTGGCGGGAAGCTTGATGCTGCGAATGCGGATGGCGCTGGAAATGCGAATGCCAATCTGAACGTCAAGGCAGCGGCCTTGCAGACTTTGCAGCAGCTCAAAAACGGGGAATTCGGTATCGTGCTGGGGATCGAACTTGCACGCAATCTGGGTGTTCGCATGAGCGATAAAGTGACCGTGATCGCACCCGGCGGGCAAGTAACGCCGGCGGGCGTGGTGCCGCGCTTGAAACAATTTACCGTGGTGGGTGTGTTTGATTCAGGGCATTACGAATACGACGCGACGCTGGCGATGGTGCATGTGGATGATGCGGCCAAGGTGTTTCGATTAGAAGGGCCGACCGGCGTACGCGTGAAGCTGAGTGATTTGCACGAGGCGCGTACAGTTGGTTCTGAGCTGGCTGTGAAGCTCTCTGGCGGCGATGTGGTGCGCGACTGGACGCGGCAAAACCGCACATGGTTTGCCGCTGTACAGCTCGAAAAACGCATGATGTTCATCATCCTCACGCTGATCGTGGCGGTGGCGGCTTTTAACTTGATTTCTACCCTGGTGATGACCGTACAAGACAAGCGCGCAGATATTGCGATTTTGCGCACGTTGGGTGCGTCGCCTCTGAGCATTATGAAAATCTTCGTCGTGCAGGGCGCTTTGGTGGGCGTGATTGGGACGTTTGCAGGCCTCGCGTTGGGGCTGCTGGTGGCTTTCAATATTGATGTGATCGTGCCGTTTTTAGAGAGCGTTTTCAGAGCCAGTTTCTTGCCGCGCGATGTCTATCTCATTAGCCAAATGCCCAGTGATCCGCAATGGGCAGACATCATGCCGGTGGCGGTGATTTCGCTGATTTTGGCGTTTGCGGCCACGCTGTATCCGAGCTGGCGCGCCAGCCGGGTCAATCCGGCGGAGGCGCTGCGTTATGAGTAACTTGATGAACGATCTGGTGATCAACGCCCAAGGCATCACCAAGCGCTTCCACGAAGGCCCGCTGGACGTGACCGTTTTGCAAGGTGTCGATCTGCAAGTCAGATAAGGCGAAACGCTAGCTATCGTAGGCGCATCTGGCTCGGGCAAGAGCACGCTGCTCCACCTGCTGGGCGGCCTTGACGCACCTACAACTGGCAGCGTGCAATTGATGGGCAGAGATTTCGCAGCGATGAACGCCGCCGAGCAGGGCGTTTGGCGCAACCAGCAGCTCGGCTTCGTCTACCAGTTTCATCATCTGCTGCCCGAGTTCAGCGCCTTAGACAATGTGGCCATGCCCATGCGCATTGCGAAGCAATTTTCAAAGCAAAAAGGGCAACTTGCCTTCGTGGATATTGCGCAGACTGCTACTAAAATGCTAGCGAGCGTTGGGTTGGCACATCGCCTGCATCATCGCCCCTCGGAGCTCTCGGGCGGTGAGAGGCAGCGCGTGGCGATTGCGCGGGCGCTGGTGATGCGACCGGCTTGCGTGCTGGCCGATGAGCCGACCGGTAATTTAGACCGTGCCTCTGCGGCAGGTGTGTTTGAGCTCATGCTTGATTTGGCGCAAACGCAAGGCACAGCATTTATCTTGGTAACGCATGATGAAAACTTGGCCGCAAAATGTGGCCGGATGGCGCGCTTAGTGAGTGGTGTTTTGACCTGATGCCTGTCAACTCTGGCGGCTAGCTGGAGATCCCGTTGCGTTGTGCCAACAGTGGTTTTGAGGCATAAATACTTAACAATTACACCCTCAAGTCTCTGCGCGCTGCACACTGCTGTTACATTCCTTGCTCCATCTTTCAGAGCTAAAAAATCATAGCAACGACAAGGGCTTACATCCGTTTCATGAACAAACTTTGCATCTTGGGCAGGTTTGGAGTAAATTCGTGATTAAAGATACACAATGACGACGTAACCCTATTGATTTGAATGGAAAAAGCTCTCCCGCCCCTGCCAGCCAAGCGCTATTTCACCATTGGTGAGGTCAGCGAGCTTTGCGACGTCAAGCCGCATGTGCTGCGCTATTGGGAGCAGGAATTTGCCCAGCTCAAACCCATGAAGCGGCGCGGCAACCGCCGCTACTACCAGCACCACGAAGTGCTCATGATTCGCCGAATTCGCGATTTGCTTTACGATCAAGGTTTTACCATCAGCGGCGCTCGCAATAAGCTCCACGATCTGATCCAGGCCGAGCGGGAGAAGCGCAAAGCCGGTGAGGTCATGCTTGACGGTTTAGAAGATCACGGCGACAACTTTGACAGCGATTTCTCAGCCTCTGATTTCAAAGACAGCGATGGCGCAGATATGGAACTGCCTTCTGGCATCGAGTTTGCTGAAGAATCCTCAATTCACGTGCCTTTGCGGCAATTGCGCCGCGAGCTGTTTGAGATCAGGGAATTGCTTGCAGCTTAAGCAATGCAAGTGTATATCCGTTAGCGTTGTTGCTGGCTTTGTTCAACGTTGATGTGCTGACGCGAACAACCAAAACTGAACCTGCACAGTCCAACCTCTAAGTGCGAATGGTTGTAAGGTAAATGCAATGCACATAATTTGTGTTTTTCAAGAGGGGTGTAAGGTAGCTTGACGTGCCCTTAAGAAAAAAGCGCGTACATCTCCGTAAATACAGTTCGCGAGATAAGCACGTTTTGCCGCGTCAAACAAGAAATCTTCACCAACAGAACGAATGATTTGATACACAAGCCTTCTTTCAACCGTGTCGGTCCAATTCATGTCGTATATTCCCATCGAAGTGACTTTGACATTACTGTCGCGCAAATACGTTAGCGAAGTCTTGTAAATCTCCTCGGATCTTTCTACGGAATCTGCCGGTAAGTAAAGCATGACAGTCATGTCATAAATGTTAGACCTACAGTAAAAGTAAATATTGAAATCAGTGCCGTCAGAGAAACGGTAAACGGTAGCCTGATTTGTATTAATAATTGTTTCCAGCTCTAAGCCAAGATCCGTCGGATCCACGGGTCGATTTTTGAGCTGTACTTTTGCGGATACAAAGGCTCTTGGGATGTCAATCTCCATAAATGCCATCGTTTCGGCATTGATCCTCTTGTATGAGTTAGAAGACGCGTAAAGCAAAATCAACCCCCAGCCGCCCCAAGCCGTCACGAAAAGCTTTATAAGGTCAATGCTCAGGACTTTCATTTCTTGGTCGTGAACAAATCGCGTGTACGTTACCAAGAGGCCTACAGCAAAGAGTAATAGAAATCCTAGTAGGTAGGAAACCCATTTGCGCTGTAGGCTACTGAGGAATATAAATTTTTTCGTTTCGATCATAGTAATTTCAATTGTGCTTCAGACAGTGCTAAGCAAACTCTGTAAGCTCTCAATGCTCTGCAGACGAGAAGTCACTCCTACTGCCCGAAATCAGCCGCTGGCGCAGCTCGTCGTTGTCTCGAAAGCGCCCTTCAACATTGCCGTGCGGGCCAGCGGTGTTGCGTTCTGTTTGGCCCAGCGCCTCTCAGCAGGATTTACGCTTTTTTCGCCATACCGGATCATGGCCATCCACCCAGAGGTAAACGATGTCAATAAGCGATGAATCGTGCATTGACGAAGTGGCAACGGATGAAGAAGTGGGTGACAAAACCGTGAAGTGAGTGCAATGGAAATTAAAAAAGCCCGCTTTATTGTGGACAGCGGGCTTTTGATGCCTTTTTAACTTCTAAGGCACTAAAGTTCTTGGCTCCTCGACCTGGGCTCGAACCAGGGACCTACGGATTAACAGTCCGGCGCTCTACCAACTGAGCTATCGAGGAACAGCCTCAAATTATAGCCTGAAAATTGCTATGGTTTCGAGAGTCAGCGGGTGAAAAATGCCTCGCACCCTGCTGATTTCCATTACATCGCAAAGCTGGCCGCTAGGCGAATCGTACGAGGTTGCGTCGGGAAAAGATAGGCGTGACCAAACTGATAAGGGCTTTCTTGGAAGAAGCGTTTGCCCAAAAGGTTGTTAACGCTGAGCTGCCAACTGCTCTTCACGCCGTTGATTGGAGTGTCCCATTTCAGGCTCGCGTCTAGGCGCGTCCAAGCGGGTAGGAAAAGGCTGTTGTCGGGCAAGATGGCGCGGCGGCCTTCGTGGCTGAGATGTGCGCCGAGTTGCCACTCGGGCGCAATGCGGTAAGCAGCGTTCAGGCGCAAGATGTGGCCTGGCACATTGGTGGGTTTGAGGCGATTGAGTGCAGGGTTGATTTGCGCATCTTCTTGGGTGGTGTTGAGCACTGTCGCCGATGTGCTGAGCTGCCAAGCGCCTTGCATGTGCGATACGTTGGCCTCTACGCCGCGATGGCGCTGTTGGCCGTCAAAGACGACGCTGCTTCCCGTGTCCACCGCCAGTGGGCGCTGCATATCGAACAGTGTGAAGCCTGTCTCGGTTTGGCTGCCCGTCTGTTTCCAAAGTGATTTGATGCCGATTTCCGTTTGCCTGCTGCGTTGTGCCGCCAATGGTATACCTGCTGATGCGCCGTATGCGGGCAGATTGGGAATCATGCTGGATTCAATGCTTTGGCCGCTGCTCGCATAAAACGTGTGCGCACCCATCTGCAAGCTGAGCGCAATCCAGGGCGTGGTGAAGCTTTGGCTATAGTCGCTCGCTCCTGAGACATCGCTGCGTTGCAAGCGCGTGTGGCGTAATCCGAGCCATGTTTTGAAGCTTTCGTTCCAAGCGATGACATCGGTGGCAAACAGCTCACTGGTTTTCTCGCGCAGGGTGTTTCCTTGCTGCGTGAGCGAAGGATCGGCGGGAATGGCTTGCGTCGGGTTGGTGAGATTGATCGTGCCAGAGTAGTTGTAGGCGCTGGGCTGCGTTTGAATGCGAGCCGACGATTGAAGCGCACCGAAGCTCAAGCCGTGGCGCACATTCCCGGTTTGCATGCTGCCATCCAGCTTGATTTGTGCCGCTTGCTTGTTACGACGCTCATTTTCGCTGCGGAAATCGTAAATGTCAGCATCGCCATTCGGACAAAACCGGTCTGCGTAATAGTCAACGCCATTGCTGTCGGTGCAGCCGAAGGGGAAGGCCACGCGATCATCCGTTTTCAAGCGCTGACTGCTCAGGTGCGCAGTCATATTCCATTGATTGCTCAAGGCCTGCGTGTAGCGCAGCGAACCTGTCAGCCCTTCGAAAACTGTAGGCTGGCTCCACGCTTGGCGATTAAGATTGAGCCTCGGGTCGGCTGCGGGCAACACGCCCGAGTTGCCCAGCAGAGAGAGGCCAGGTACGTTGGGCTGGCTCTGGCGGCTCGATTCAAATTCCGCCTCTAACAATCCACTTCGACCGATGCGGGAATCCAGCGCCAAGGCAATCAGTTGGCGGCTGCCGCGCGTGCCGGGCGCTGCACTAGAAAGGCGATCTGTAGCCAAGTTAAGCCGATAGCCTTGGGCGTTGTTTTCGCCGAAACGGTTGCCCAAATCCAGCGCCGCGCCGAATTGGCCGTTGGAATCCACACTCAGATCGATATTGCGAATGGGCTCGAGGCTAGGGCGCTTGATGACGTAGTTGACCAAGC